>NZ_JAHYBW010000003.1:0-628290 GCF_032027985.1 Haloarcula sp. 1CSR25-25 | reverse complement strand
GCCACACGGGGTAAGAGCTGAACGCATCTAAGCTCGAAACCCACTTGGAAAAGAGACACCGCTGAGGTCCCGCGTATAAGACGCGGTCGATAGACTCGGGGTGTGCGCGTCGAGGTAACGAGACGTTGAGCCCACGAGCACTAACAGACCAAAGCCATCATTCATACGCACTGTGACTCATTCACCGACGATTTACTCGTCGCTGAACGAGTCCAGGCGCAAACTGGATCGCACGGACACACGGTGGAACGTTAATCGAGACTGGCACTCTCGCGGTTCGATTCCGCGACTCGACGTTAGGCGGCCACAGCGGTGGGGTTGCCTCCCGTACCCATCCCGAACACGGAAGATAAGCCCACCAGCGTTCCGGGGAGTACTGGAGTGCGCGAGCCTCTGGGAAATCCGGTTCGCCGCCACCATTCATATCTCAGCCCACCACAGAGAGTCATCTCTGCGGTGGGCTTTCTCTATTTGTACAGAGCGACAGCTACCGACGGACGAGTCACGCGAGCAGCAGCTCTCGCGTGTGTGGGTGGATATGAAATATTAATACCCTAACGGCGCCGAGTTAATACATGGGCGTAGTCAGCATCTCGATGCCGGACGAACTGGAGGAGCGAATCGACACGTTCGCAGACGAGCACGGGTACACCGGCCGGAGCGAAGTTGTGCGGGAAGCGGTCCGGAATCTGATGGGCGAGTTCGAGGACAAGCGACTGGAGGACCGCGAACTGATGGCGATCGTCACAGTGCTGTTCGACTACGAGACGACGACCGTCGAGGAGAAGATGATGCATCTCCGCCACGACCACGAGTCCATCGTCGCGTCGAACTTCCACAGCCACGTCGGCGACCGGTACTGTATGGAGCTGTTCGTGCTGGAGGGCCAGCTAGAGGACATCTCCGCCTTTGTCGGCAAAGTACGGGCCACAAAGGACACGCTGTCGGTCGACTACTCGGTGTTGCCGGTCGACGACATAAACATGTTCACGTGAGCAGGTGTCGGCGCCGGAAAAAGTCGCCGCGTCCCGGGAGTCCACGAACCGTTTGAGACCTTCAGTAGGCGTTTAAGTCGGGGCCGCGTAGCCGGCGGCGATGAAAGACTCTATTCTCGATACAATCGGGTCCCCGCTGGTCTCGGTTCGTGCACCGGAGGGCGCAACGGTCGCAGCGAAAGTCGAGTCGTTCAACCCCGGCGGGTCCGCCAAGGACCGGCCGGCGAAGTACATGATCGACGATGCCGAGCGAAACAGCGCGCTCGAACCGGGCGATACGCTCGTCGAACCGACGAGTGGCAACACCGGCATCGGGATGGCGATGGTCGGGGCGACGAAGGGGTACGACGTGGTCCTGGTGATGCCGTCCTCGAAGTCGCCGGAACGCCGCCAGATAATGAAGGCCTACGGCGCGGAGATAGAACTGGTCGAGGGCGACATCTCAGACGCGAAAGAGCGCGCGGACGAACTGTGCGAGCGCGACGACTACGTCCAGTTACGACAGTTCGAGAACCCGTCGAACCCGAGGGCACACTACGAGACGACGGGCGGGGAGATACTCGAACAGGTGGGCGACCGGACCGTCGACGCGCTGGTGGCGGGCGTAGGCACCGGCGGCACACTCACCGGGACCGGCCGTCGACTTCGCGAGGCGTTCCCGGAGATGGACATCGTCGCGGTCGAACCGGCGGACAACGCCGTCCTTTCCGGGATGGAACCGGGCACTGGCGAGGACAGCTTCCAGGGGATGGGACCGGGGTTCGTCAGCGACAACCTGGACACCGACCTGCTAGACGACGTGCTGACGGTCGAACTTCCGGACGCGGAAGACGAGTGTCGTCGCCTCGCCCACGAGGAGGGCATCCTCGTCGGCCAGTCTTCGGGCGCGTCGAACCTCGCCGCGCGGGAGGTCGCCGAGCAACTGGTCGCGGACGGCGTCGACGACCCGCTCGTCGTTACAGTCTACTGGGACAGCGGCGAGCGGTACATGTCGACGGGCATGTTCGACTGAGAACGGTCTGTTCTGGGCGGTCGTAATCCGGAATCAGGCGCCGAACTCCGATTCGGTCACTCTGACGACGAGCGTGTCGTCCACGTCCCGGAGGTCGTACTCGGGGATTGTCTCTCCAGTCCGTGTCAGGAGCATCGGCTCGACCAGTTCCGGTGGGCCGTCGGCTTCCGTCGTGCCGGCAGGCCCGGGCTCAGAACCGGGTTCCGCGGCCGCTTCCGGCGCGTCGTCGTCGGCAGTGTCTGGCTCGACGACACCGTACACGTTGAGGAAGCGTCCGGTGTCTTCGGGGGCGATGTCGTCGTCCCGGATCGCTGCGGCGAGGTCCCGAGAGAGCCACTCCGTCTCACTGATCGATGGGTCACGGACGAACGCGGCGTCGGCAAAGCGGACGAGATACCAGTTCAGGTCGTTGAGAAGCGCCACCGCCGCCCCAAGGCTCACGGTGTCGACGGCGACGGTGTTCCCGAACGGTTCCCGCAGGTCGTAGGTGGCGAGTGCGTTCCGCGCGGTCTCGCGCGAGAGGAGTTCGTACCGGAGATTCACGTCCTCGCTCCCGACGAGACAGACCTGCGTCATGGCTCAACCCTGGCCCGCCCCGGAAATTTAGCTTTCGATGGGGACGACGACCCGGTCCCGGGCACAGGCCTCGGCGCGTTCGAACAGGTCGTCGGGTTCGGCCGCCCGAACCGCTTCCAGCGAGGCGTTGGTTTCGGGATGTGACGGCGCGACGCGGTTACAACCGGTGTCGATTGTCGAGTCCTCGAAGGTCCCGATGGTCCGCGCGTGGTTGGTTATCTCGGACTTGTCGACGGTGAGGTTCGGTCGGTGTACCGGGAGCGCCGTCGCGGCGTCCGTGACCGCGATGTTCGCGCTCGTCTGGCTGGACTTCTGCCCGATAGCCTCGCCGGTGACGATGCCGACGGCGTCGCGGTCGCGCGCGATAGCGTCGGCGACCGCGAGCATGAACCGGCGGAGGACGAGCATCCGGAGCGCCCCGAGGTCCCGAGAGAGGTCGGTGACGACGTCACCGGCGTCGATTACCGAAAGCGACAGGTCGTGTCCGGGCGCATACGAGGCGAGCGTTTCGACAGTCGACACGGCTCGCGCCCGGTGGTCGGGGCCGCCGTAGTCGCCGAGGTCGACGTAGACGGGAACCACGGGCGAGCCGCGTTTCATCAGCTTCCAGGCGGCGACGGGCGAGTCGATACCGCCGCTGACGAGGGCGACGACGGGCCGCTGGGTCCCGAGCGGGAGTCCGCCAGGGCCCGGGCGTTTCTCACAGAAGACGTACGCCTCGTCGGCGCGACACTCGACGAACAGTTCGAAATCGGGGTCATCGAGGTCGACAGCGGGCTCGCCGCCGCCCTCCTCGATTGCTTCCCAGACGGCGGTCCCGCCCTCGGCCTCGATGTCCGTGCTCGAAAAGGGGTGGGCGTCCGCCAGACCGGCCCGGCTGGCGTCGACGGCGAACGTGCCGCCGCCGTACTGCTCCCGAGCGGTCGCGGCCAGTGCGTCCTCGATTGCGGACAGCGTCGGGTCGACGGACGTGACCGCCGATGCGGAGGTGACACCGAACGTGTCGGCCGCGGCCGCGGTCACGCCCTCGGGGTGGTCGGTGTGGACGAACAGCCGGTTCCGGCGCTGTTCGATGTCTCCCGACAGGTCGCGGGTGTCGAGCATCGCACGGAGGTTGTCCGCCAGTTGCCCCTCCATCTTCCGTCGGACCTGGTCGCTCTTGACGCCGAGCTCGCCGTGGCGGACGAGCACGCTGTCGGCGTCTGGCGGGTGCATACCCGCGAATTGCCTACCGGCGAGTAAAGGGGTGTCGCCTCGCCCGCTCAGAACGTCGAGAGGTTGCCCTCGATGACCTGCCGCGTGATGTCGGTAACGTCGGCCAGTTCGTCGTCGATTGTGGCCTGGATCTCCGATTCGACGTCGCCGACCGCGACACCGTCTTCGGTGACGACCGTCGCGTCGGCGACGTGGGGTTCGTCGATCGGCGACCCGATCTGTGAGAGCAGCCGCATCTGGACCTGCCGGATACCGTCGACTTCGCTCGCGACTGACTGTGCGATCTCAGTCGAGAGGAGATTGTATATCTTCCCGATGTGGTTGACGGGGTTCTTCCCGGACGTCGCCTCCATGCTCATCGGGCGGTTCGGTGTGATAAGGCCGTTCGCGCGGTTGCCGCGCCCGACGGAGCCGTCGTCGCCCTGCTCGGCGCTGGTCCCGGTGGTCGTGAGGTAGATGGACTCGGCGTCGTAGTCGTCGGCCGTGTTGACGTGGACCGTCACGTCCCGGTCGGTGTACTCCCGTGCGAGGTCGGTGACGAACGCTCGAACGTCCGAGACGGCGGCCTTGTACGCATCGAGGTCCGGGACGTGTTCGTCGACCATCGCGACGGCAACGGTCACGTCGATGTGGTCGCCCTCGCGTTTGCCCATCACCTTCACGTCCTGGCCGACGACCGGGTTAGACGCGGCGTAGTCGCCGGTCAGTTCCTGCTCGGTGTGCAGGACGATCTGTTCGGTTTCGGTCAGGGGGGCGTGCCCGACGCCGTAGCTGGTGTCGTTTGCCATCGGGACCGTCGCCTCCTCGCCGAACACGGTCTGGAGGTCGCCCGACCCCTCGCCGAACTGAACGTCGACGATGACGTCGGAGCCGAGATCGAGGTGGGGGAACTGCTCGTCGAGGTAGTCACGTGCGGCCCGGAGGGCGATGCTCTCGGCGGGGATGCGCTCGCCGTCGAACGCTTTCGTCGCCCGGCCGACGACCAGCATATAGATCGGCTCCAGCACTTCGCCGCCGCCGTACGCGGGTGCGGCTGTCCCGGCGACGAGCTGTGTCTCGTCGGTGTTGTAATGAAGGACTGTGCCGAACCGGTCGATGTACGTCTGGGCCAGCGCCCGCGACACCGTCTCCGCGACACCGTCACAGATAGAGTCCGGATGGCCGATGCCCTTGCGTTCTACGATTTCGATGTCCTGGTCTTCGACGGCGAGCCCGCTCGCGGGTTGGACGTGGATGTTCCGCTCGGTCATTACCTCGACTTCGGTTGGCCGGGTTCTATAACTTACGGGAACAGATAGAGGAGAAATGATTACTCGCTCGCATCACCGAGCAGCATGCCGAGATAGGAGGTCCGCTGCTGGTCGTTCGGGTCGAGGTCGAGGTCCCGGAGCACTTCGTAGGCGCCCTCCCGCACGGGCTCGATATCGCCGTCGGTCTCTCGCTCGACTTCGACGTACTCCCCGACGTCGTCGACGGCGTCGAGCGTGACGGCGTACTCTCGGACCTCGTAGACCCGCCGGTTCTTCCGGACAGTCGCTGCCGGCTCGAAACCGAGGTTCCGGACGATAGCGTCGATGTCGTCGCCGTCCTCGACGCCGGTTTCGAACTCCTCGCGGCTCTTCGACTCCGAATCGAGGAGCGGCCCCTTGTAGGTGACTTTCGCGTTCGTCTCCCCCTTCCTGGTCTCGCGGCGGACCCGGAACGCCTCGTCGGTCTCGGCGAAATCCCGGTGAGGGGCGTCGTAGTACGTATCCGTCTGTATCACCGTATCGACCTGCTCGGCCCCGAGCTCGTCGAGTCGCTCCGCGACGGCCTCGATGTCGGCCGGCACTTTGACCTCAACCTCGTACATACTGTGTGGCTGGGCCGGGCCGCTGAAAAACGCTCCCGTCGACCACGCCATTTACTGTGTCTGCTCTCCCGGGTAGTAGTATGGCCGGTCGCTACGAACCGATCGACTCCCCGGACGAGACGACCCTCTTTCCGTATCACGACCTGACACCGCCGACAGTTGCCACGGTCGCGCGCGCCCGGCAACGTATCCGACAGCACCTCCCAGAGACGCCGCTGGTCCGCAGCGAAGCCCTCTCTGCCGCCCTCGACGCGGACGTCCTGCTCAAGCGTGAGGACACCCTCCCGACCGGCGCGTTCAAAGTCCGTGGCGGCGTGAACCTCGTCGCGTCCCTCGACGAGGAGTTCCACGACGCCGGGCTGCTCGCTGCGAGTACGGGGAACCACGGCCAATCTATCGCCTGGGCCGGCCGCGAGTTCGACGTCCCCGTCACTATCGGTGTCCCGGAGGAAGCAAACGCCGGAAAGGTCGACGCGCTGGAGCAACTCGGCGCGGAGGTCATCCTCCACGGCGAGGACTACGACGAGGCCCGCGAGCACATCGAGGACCTGGCGACCCAGCGCGAGGCGCGCTACGTCCACTCGGGCAACGAACCGGAGTTGCTCGCTGGCGTCGGCACGGCGGGGCTTGAAATCCTCGACGAGCGCCCCGACGTCGACCGCGTGTTCTGTCCCGTCGGCGGCGGTACCGGCGCGGCTGGGTACTGTATCACGCTGGGGGCGATGACCGACGCCGCTGTCGTCGGCGTGCAGGCCGCGGGCGCGCCCGCGGTGTACCGCGCCTGGCACGAGGAGACACTGGACGCCCTCGACAGCGTCGACACGATCGCCGAGGGCGTCGCAACCCGGGTGCCGTTCGCACTCCCGACCGGAATACTGCAGGATGGGCTCGCCGATTTCCGGCTCGTATCCGAAGACGCCATCGCTGACGCCGTGGCCCGCCTGTTCGAGACGGACCGCATCGTTATGGAGGGGGCCTGCGCGACGGCTGTCGCCGCAGCGATACAGGCCGGCGACGAGCTACGGGGCGAGACGGTTGTCCTCCCCGTTTCGGGGCGGAACATCGACCGCGAGAAGTTCGCCCGGTTGCTGGCCGAACGCGAGTGCTAATCGGCCACGTCCGGAGTTACTCGACCGCTGCTGACCGGGAAACGTTGTCCTTAAGAGTGCCACGACTGACGAACAGGGTATGAGCAACGAGTCTGAGACTGAAGCCGATGCGGAAACCGCAGACGAAGAAGAGCACGCGGAGGGACTACAGAAGGGCGACGTCGTCAAGCTCGCCTACACCGCACGCACCGTCGACGGCGGACAGCTCGTCGACACGACTGACGAGGAAGTCGCCGAAGACGACGGTATCGACACCGAACAGCAGGAGTTCGGCCCGCGCACCATCGTGCTGGGCGAGAACCACATCTTCCCGGACGTCGAGCAGGACGTCTACGGGAAGGAGGTCGGCGACGAGGGGACCGTAACCGTCGCCGCCGCCGACGCCTTCGGCGAGTACGACGAGGAAGAGGTCCGGACAGTTTCGAAAGACAAGATTCCCGAGGACGACCGCTACCCCGGCGCACACGTCGACATCGAGGGCGAGCACGGCCACGTCGAGACCATCATCGGCGGCCGCGCGCGAGTGGACTTCAACCACCCGCTGGCCGGCGAGGACGTCGAGTACGACTACGAAATCCTCGAAGAGGTCACGGACCGCGAGGAGAAGGCACAGGGCATCATCCAGATGATGCTCGACATGGAGCTCGACGTGTGGTTCGAGACCGACACCGTCGAAGAAGAGCAACTCGTCGAGAGCGAAGACGACGAAGAGGAAGACGAGGAGTCCGAGCCCGAGTACGAAACCGTCGAAGTCGAGAAGGAGACGCTCTACATCGAGGCGACGCCGCAGCTGACGATGAACCAGCAGTGGATGATGGGCAAACAGCAGATCGCCCAGCAGCTCACCCAGCTGCTCGACATCGACCGCATCATCGTACAGGAGGAGATCGGCGGCGGCGGCATGGGCATGCCCGGCATGATGGGCGGCATGGGCGGTGCCGGCGGCGCCGACATCGAAGAGGCGCTGGAAGACGCCGACGTGGACGCCGAGGAGATCGTCGAGGAGATCGAAGGCGCCGAAGAGTAACTGCCTCGCGAGCGCGTCGAGCTGTTCTGTGGCACCGAGCGATAGCGGCTGCCACTTTTTGAGGCCCTATACGGGAGCAACGGTTATACGCACGACACGTCATCACTACCCATGCGAGTGTCGCTGGTGTATCCATCACTGCTCGCGCTCCCGCCCGGAATCGCGTTCGGCGTCGGCACGTTCGTGCTGACCGGACGCACCGGACTCGGACTGGCCGCGGGCGTCGGCGTCGGTCTCGGACTGTTCCTGTTGATACTCGTGGGAACGGAGTTTGGCTCGACGGACCGAGAGCCCCAGCCCGGCCGCGAATAAAATCCGTATCAGGCGATGTCGCGGCTGGTGTCGATACTGACCTCTTCGACGAGGTTGAGCTTGATGATGTCGGTGGGGGCGCGACCGCCGCGGAATTTCGGAATCGCGAGGCGGTTCTCCACCTCGTCGCCGTTCGTCGTGGTGTCGAGCTGGAACACCACGTCCGCGAAGTGCTCGGTCGTGTCCCGAAGCGGCGGCACCTCACGGCCGTCCAGACAGTGGACGATAGCGAGGCTCCCGGTGTTGACGATGTGGTTCTGCAGGTCGTTCATGAACGCGCGAAAACGCGAGTGTGGCTCCTGGGCTTCCAGCACGTCGAGTGGGTCGACGATGAGGTTCGAGGTCTCCGGGAGCGCCGAGACGAGCTTGCCGGCGTTGTCGAGCGGTGCTTCGCCGGAGATGTGTCGCACCGTCGGGTCCCCTGTGTTGGCCGGCGTCTGCTCGATGCTCGCGACGACCGACTCGGCGGTCCGGTCCAGCGAGAGCCACAGGGTCCCGCGCGTGGCGGTGAGTTCGTAGAGGAACAGCTCCGCCTGGCTAGCCGGCTGTGCAGAGAGCACGACGATGCTCCCGGCGGGGATGCCACCGTCGAGCTTTCTGTCGAGGACGTCGATGCCCGTTCGCAACCGGTTGGCCATACCACTGAGAAGTTATTTAGCCACGAGATTAAGTATTCCGCTTGGTGAGATTGTTCGCTATCTCGGCGTACTTGGCCGTTGCCCGGGCCGAGTTCAGCGGCTCGGACACCGACGGAACGTGGACCGTTACCGGACAGGACAGCAGGTCAGACGGGTCTACCGACCCGTCACTGCCGACGAGTACAGTGAGGGCGGGTGGCGCGTCGAGCGCACGGGCCATCGCGGCGGTTTTGGCCGTGTCGGTGAGGCTCTGGCAGGTCGGCGCACTCACGAGCACTGTCCTGTCAGCCACCCGCAGCGGCCGGGCGGCATCCGGGCCAGCGCCGGCAGGACAGTCGAGTACCACGGGGCGATCACACTGGGCCAGCCTATCAATGGCGTTGCCGACAGCGCCTTTAGATGCATTCTGACAGGGGAGTACGTCGACGGTCTCGACTGTCGTGGCGCGCTGGGCGACCGTGGCCGGCTCGGTCGTGGCCGTGACGTCGGCGAGTCCGGGCGCCGGGTCGACGCCAGCGCGGCGATGGAGATTCGGCATGTCGCGGTCGGTGTCGACGACCAGCGACCGACCGGGCGTCGCCCCCAGTGCCTCTCCGACCCCGAGGGCCACCGTCGTCTTCCCGCAGCCACCCTTGCCGCCAGCGATTGCGAGCATACTGTGGGTTGTCTGGCTATCGGTTTTGAATCCTTGTGCCGGGAGTCGTGGGACAGTGACCATCGAAACCGGGCAAGAAGAACCGACCTGTCGAGGTTGGCTGTTCTCCTTGTAATGCGATGCGAGCTACGCTCCACTGCCTGCAGCAGGATTCCGGCGGCAAACGGTCCGATGGCCGTGCCGTTCGATTATACTCCGACTATGATCGGATAGCTCGCGTGTAATTATAATAATCACAACAACACTGGGAAATATGGGTAGTGGACCCAACAAAGCTCTCCAACTGTATAGTATCCATACCCTACCGGAGTCGCTCCCCGAAATCGTCCGCCGCGTTGGCGCTGCTGGCTACGATGGCGTCGAATTCGCCCACCGGTTCCACGATGCAGCGCCCGACGCTGTCGCGGCGGCACTCGATGACACCGCCCTCGAACCGGTCGCCGTCCACGCGGACCTCACTGAAATCGAGGCTGCGCTGAACGGCGAATCGGACCTGCTTGTCCGCTGTCGAACGGTGGGGTGTGACACGGTCGTCGTTCCACATCTCCCGGCCTCTGAGCTTCGAACCCGCTGCGATATCCGCTCGCTCTCCCGTCGGTTCCGCGACGCGGCGGCCGGCCTCGAAGACTGGGACATGCAACTCGGCTATCACACCGGCCGCCGGGCGTTTCGCCCCTTCCTCCCGGAATGGGCTGGCAAAATCATCGAGGAGGCGCCGTTACCCGAAGCTGCCGAGCGGTACACACACCGGCTGTTGACCGGACTTCGGGCGACCGAGCCGACGACGGTGCCGAGCGAGACTCCGATGTGGAACCTCATCGCCCGGACCGCTCCGGCGGCGGTCACGTTCGAACCGGAGGTGGCGGAAATCCGCGAGGCCGGCTACGACCCGACCGCGCTCTTCTCGCTCTGTGGTGACCGTATCGATATGGTACATCTCCGCGATGTGGACTCCGCGGGACCGTTCCGTGGCTACGAGGACGTCCCGCACGGGGAGGGGCTCGTAGATATGGACGCGGTTCTGGACGCCGCAACCGACGCCGGCGTCGACTGGGTGATATACGAGAACGAGGTCGACAGTGACCCGGCAGCGAAGGTCGATCACGGGGTCGCCACGCTGGAGCGGCTTCTCGACGGGAGCCGGCCGTCGCGGAGTCCAACACGGGTTCCTGCCACGAGTTCGTGACCGGTGTTAGCCCGGCATTAACAATATCGATGCACCCGAAGGGCTGGGACATGAATCTACACCACGAGCGCATCGAGGGGTCGCCGCCGGCGAGCACGATGAGCTTCTGTCTCACGACCGACCTCACGGGGAACGGTCGGCCGGACGTCATCGTCGGCGCGCTCGGCGACGAACACGAGGTCCATCTCCCGTTCGTCGACAAGTCGGTCGACTTGCTCTCCGTGTTCGGTATGGGGCCGGTTGCTCGCTGGCTACAGACGAACGTGTTCTGGTACGAGAACCCGGGCTGGGAACGCCACGACGTTGCCAGCGCACCGGAACTCTCCGTCGGGGGCTCGCTCGGTGACATAACGGGGAACGGCCGCCCGGACATGGTCGCCGGCCAGAACATTCACCAGCACAAACTGTGGTGGTTCGAGATCCCGGACGACCCGCGGGAGCAGTGGACGCGCCGGCTCATCACCGACGACTTCGAGAAGTACCACGACACCGCCGTGGCGGACGTGGACGGCGACGGGGAAAACGAGGTCGTCGGGCTGTCTCAGGAGTCCCGAACCGTGTTCTACTACGATATTCCTGAGGACCCGAGACGGGAGCCGTGGCCGGTGGCGAACCGCCACATCGTCGCCGAGGACCTCGACGTCGAGGGCGTCGCTGTGGAGGACGTCGACGGCGACGGCGAGGTCGAGATCGTCGCCGGCCCCAACGTCTTCCACCGGACGGCCGACGGGTGGGACCGGGAGCCCATCGCCGAGGACTGGAAATGTACTCGCATCGCCATCGAGGACGTCGACGGCGACGGTGACCCGGAGGTCATCCTGGTCGAGGGCGACGAGCCGTACCTCGACGACCGGCCGGCCAGGCTGGGCGTGTTCGACCCGCCCGAGTGGGACCTGACCCTGCTGCACGACGACCTCTCGAACCCGCACAGCCTCGACGTGGCCGACTTCGACGGCGACGGTAACCCCGACATCTTCGTCGCGGAGATGGGGCTCGAGGCGGGACACGAACCGCGACAGTTCGTGTTCCACAACGACGGGGCGGGGAACTTCGAGCGGAAGCAGCTGGGTACCGGCATCCCCACCCACGAGGCGAAGGTCGTCGACCTCGACGGCGACGGCGTCCCCGACATCGTCGGCAAGGCATACACCGAACCGCGCGTCGACGTCTGGCAGAGCAACCCCTGACAGGGCGTCCTGTCCTGTGGCTGTTTCCGCCGCTGCGGGATTCGTGACGCTGGTTTCGAACCTCTGAGCCCGTACGCTTCGAACCGAACGTGACGCTGAGGACGACAGTCGTGTTCCCGTGTCGGGGGATTCAAGACCGTCCGGAGCGCGGTATCGAGTGAAATGCGGCACGACCACATCATCAGCGCGAAACAACTCTCGCGGGGCGACATCGAGACGGTGCTCGACCACGCGGCCGACATCGCGGCTGACCCGGGGGCGTTCGCGGACCGGCACAGCGACACCTTGCTCGGCATGCTCTTTTTCGAGCCGAGCACCCGGACGAAGATGAGCTTCACCACGGCGATGAAGCGCCTCGGCGGCGACATCGTCGACATGGGCTCCGTCGAGTCCTCCAGCGTGAAGAAAGGCGAGTCGCTGGCCGACACCGTCCGCGTCGTCGAGGGCTACACCGACGCGCTCGTTCTCCGACACCCGATGGAGGGGTCCGCGAAGATGGCGAGCGAGTTCGTCGACGTGCCGCTCGTCAACGCCGGCGACGGGGCCGGCCAGCACCCGACACAGACGCTGCTCGACCTCTACACCATCCGTGAGAACGCGGGCTTCGAGGACCTGACTATCGGCATCATGGGCGACCTGAAGTACGGACGGACGGTCCACTCGCTGGCCCACGCGCTCACGACCGTCGACGCCAGGCAGCACTTCATCAGCCCCGAATCGCTTCAGCTCCCGCGCTCGGTCCGCTACGACCTCCACGAGGCCGGCGCGGGCATCCGCGAGCACACCGAACTCGACGAGATTCTCCCGGAACTGGACGTGCTCTACGTGACACGCATCCAGGCCGAGCGGTTCCCCGACGAGAGCGAGTACCGCGAAGTCGCCGGCCAGTACCAGATCGACGCCGCTACGCTGGAGGCGGCCAAGGACGACATGACCGTGATGCACCCGCTCCCGCGCGTCGACGAGATCGCCCACGACGTCGACGAGACCACCCACGCGCAGTACTTCCAGCAGGCCCACAACGGCGTCCCGGTGCGGATGGCCCTGCTCGACCTGATGCTCGGAGGCGACCAATGAGCGACGACGACCAGCAACTCCGCGTCTCGAAGATCCGCAACGGCACCGTCATCGACCATATCGCGGGCGGACAGGCCCTGAACGTCCTGGCGATTCTCGGCATCGACGGGACCAGCGGCGACTCCGTCTCCGTCGCCATGAACATGCCCTCGGACCGCCTGGGCCACAAGGACGTGGTCAAAGTCGAGGGCCGCGAGCTCTCCCAGAACGAGGTCGACGTGCTCTCGCTCATCGCCCCCGCGGCGACGATAAACATCATCCGCGACTACGAGGTCGTCGAGAAGCGCCGCGTCGAGCGCCCGTCGGTCGTCGAGGGCGTCCTCGAATGCCCGAACCACAACTGCATCACCACCGAGAACGAACCCGTGGATTCGCGCTTTGCCGTCGGCGACGACGGCGTCCGCTGTGAGTACTGCGATACGATCATCCGCGACGACCTGCCGGCGCACATCCTCGCAGAGTAGATGCTGTGACTGCTGTGCTTGTGATTGCCGGCGGCTCGCTCGCGAAACCGCTTCACCGCCTGTTTGTTACACGCTGATAGAGGGCACGGCCACCGGTCACGGTGATACTGAGCCAGACGACCACCAGGCACACTAACCCGATAGCAAGTCCCGAAGCTACCCCCATCATTTCGACGTAGGGGCTGAGCAGGCTGCCGACAGCGACCAGTATCCCGCCGCCGACAGCGCCGGTAAGCAGCCCGGTGTCGGCCGACTTCGCAGCGAGGAGCCCGATGAACCCGGCGAGCGGTACCAGCGTCAACCACGACAGGACAACACGGACCGGGAACGCGAACAGCCCGCCCTGGCCGGTCCAGCCTGTCCGAAGAAGGTATCGGTCCGACCCGTCCTCGACGAACACGAACGCCTCCTCGTAGTCCAGTTCGGTCCCGTAGGTGAACTCCTCGGGGAGGTCGTCCTCGTAATACGTGTCACAGACGAGCATGAAATCCCGGCACACCTCTGGGATGTACCGACGCTCACCGTTGTACTGTTCACGGGGCTCAGCGGCGCGTGTTCGGTCGAACAGCTCTCGTGCAACCGGGGACAGCTCCTCGTACTGGTAGACCTCGTGGTCGTACCCCGAAGTGTACTCGTCGTACAACGGCGAGTCAGCTGGCACTATCGTGTGGGCGTACTGCGGGCCGTCACTGGCGGTCACGTAGGGCGCACCGAACGTGCCGGGGTAGGCGGCGAGTACGAGCAACAGTGCCGCGACGACGAACCCGGCGACCCGGACGCGACGATGGGAGGGCAGACGCATACTGTGGCTCGTCGGTGGTTCCGCGCTCGTTGATAAATCCTTTCTGTTCGCACGGACCGGTGTGACCTACTGCAGCCAGATGCTCGCAAACGAGTCGAAGTAGTCTTCACCGGTATCGACGAGCACGTGGTCTGCACCCAGTGCCGTGACGCGATTCGAAACCGAATCGATGTGGGCGTCGAGCCGCGACTGGTACGTCTCGGCCAGCGACCCGCTGAAATACGACCGGCGTTTCTCGTCGCTTTCGGGGTCGGCAAACAGCACGTCGCCGACGACGCCGGGGTCCCGTTCCGACGGCGCGACTACGCGGACCAGCAACACGTCGGCGTCGTTGCGCGTGAGCGCGGCGATGCCCGATTCGAGGTGCTCCGGCTCGGCCAGGCAGTCGCTGAACACGACGACGAGCGACCGCGAGCGGATGCGGTCGGCGTAGCTCTCGAGCGCCGATTCGAAGTCCGCCTGTCCCTCGGGTGCCACCTCGTTCAACTGGTCGATGAGCGAGAGAAGCTCGCCGCGGTTCGACTGGCCGGTGTCGATGCGCTCGACCCGGTCACGGAAGGTACAGAACTGGAAGTCGTTGTTCTCCTCCGCGGTGAGATAGGCGAAGCCGAGCCCGAGCTTGGCGGCGTACTCGAACTTGTGGCTCGCCCCCTCGCCGTAGTCCATCGACCCGCTCGTGTCGACGAGCAGGTGGACGGTCAGGCTCCGCTCTTCCTCGTACTGCTTGATGAAGTACTCCTCTGTGCGGGCGAACAGCTTCCAGTCGATACGCCGCGTGTCGTCCCCCGGCGAGTAGCGACGGTAGTCGCTGAACGTGAGGCCCTCGCCGACCCGCGGGGACTGCTGGTCGCCCTGTCGAATCGACGTCGTCTGGCGGTTCAAGGCGGCGGTGAACCGGCCGAGCTCGTCCAGGAAGTCCGGTTCGATGGTCACGGCTGTCCCTCCCACGGGCCTGCCCGCCGGACCGCGGTCACTGGCTGGCTCATTCCATCAGGGCCGCGATGAGGTCGTCCGCCGTCCGGCCCGCCCGCTCGGCCCGGAAGTCAACGATAATCCGGTGACGGAGGACAGGAGCGGCGAGCGCGTCGATGTCCTCGCCCGTGACGTGCGAGCGGCCATGGAGGAACGCCCGCGCCTTCGCCGTCTGGACCAGCGCCATGCTCGCTCGCGGGCTGGCCCCGAACTCGATGTCGTCGGCCTCGCGGGTCCGGCGGACGAGCTGGACCGCGCGGTCCCGCAGGTCGTCGGCGATGGGCATCTCGCGGACCAGCTGCTGTATCTCCTGGATCTCCGAGCGGGTCAGGGAGCGCTTGACGGGGACCTGCTCCGCGCCGGCGGTGTACATGTCGACGATGGTCCGCTCCTCGTCGTAGTCGGGGTAGTCGACCAGCAGCTTCAGCATGAAGCGGTCTGTCTGGGCCTCCGGGAGCGCGTAGGTCCCCGACTGGTCGATGGGGTTCTGTGTCGCCAGAATGAAGAAGGGGCGTGGCAGCTTGTAGGTCTCACCCGCGGCGGTCACCTGTTTCTCCTGCATCGCTTCCAGCAGGGCGGCCTGTGTCTTCGGCGTCGCGCGGTTGATCTCGTCGGCCAGCACGACGTTTGCGAACACCGGCCCCTTCTCGAAGACGAACTCCCGGCCGCTGTCGGTCTCGCGGATGATCTCGGTCCCCGTGATGTCGGACGGCATCAGGTCGGGGGTGTTCTGGATGCGGGAGAACTGGAGGTCAGTCACCTCCGCGACTGTCCGGACCATCGTTGTCTTCCCCAGCCCCGGGTTCGATTCGAGCAGGGCGTTGCCGTCGGCCAGGATACAGATGAGCAGCTGCTCCAGTACCTCCTCCTGGCCGACGATCCGCGTGGCGATCTGTTCACGTGCGTTCGCGATCTTCTGCTGTAGCGCGTCGATGTCTTGCTCTGGGCTCATGGGTCGGTGTCCTCGTCGTCTGCGTCTTGCTCTCGGATCCTGAGATTGTACTCGCGGATGAGGTCCGCGTCCTCGACTTCCTCCTGGCCGGCGAACCCGGCCTGCTGGCTGTCGACTGTCCCGCTGGCGCTCCCCGGCTCCCCGGTGTCCGGCGACGACGGGAACGACTGGCTCCGGTCGATCTCCTCGTCGCCGCCCGTCGAATCGATTTCGGCGGTGAGATTCTCGTCGCCGGCCTGCACGTCCTCGCTGTCACCGAGTATCGCGTCGCCGTCTTCGAGCCCCTGGTACCTGCTGGGCCGGTCGTCCGGCGACTCCGTCTCCACCGGGTCGCGGTCGAGCAGGCCGATGTCCACGACGGCCACCTGCACCGTCGCCAGGCTCAGCAGGATGACGAGGACCAGCGTCCCGAGCAGCCGCCGGCTGTCGACGAGTGCGACGCTCGAACTCTGTTTCAGGCCCTCGAGAACGTCCTCGTAGAGCCGGGCCGCCATCCGCGTCTCGGCGCCGTCCGCGACCGCGTCCCGCGCCGTCCGGAGCGCGTCGGTGACGTTCGCGTTCGCCGCCTCGAACTGCTCGACGAGCGGCTGGCGGACCCGGTACAGATACTCGCCGAGGAACCAGAGTAGCCCGACGACGATGCCGACGACTGCACCTGTGGGGAAGGACAGCGCAGGTATCGAGCGGCCGACGGCCGCGCCGACGGGCTCTGTCACCGCCGCGGGAACCGACACTTGCGTCGGGAGTTCGGCCGGTGAGAGAACAGTCAGCAGGAGGTTCATCAGGAGAAAAATCAGCACTGCGTCCACCACGGCATAGACGAACGCCGCCTTCTTGCCCTCGCGCCTGACCTCGGCGATGGCGGCGGCCATCCGCTCGCGTGCCTGGGCCCGTTCGTTCCGGGAGCGGTCCTCGTCGTCGGGTTCGCCGTTGTCTGTGTCTGGTCCGTCCATCAGTAGTCCCCACAGGTCGGGTCCGGTGTGTCCATCCGGTTACAGATAGTCTCGATATCGTCTCTCAGCTCCTCGTTCTCGTCTTCGAGGTCCTCGATGTCGCTTTCGAGAGAGGAGATCCGTGATTCCAGCCTGTCGATATCGTCTTGCAGGTCTGACACCTGGTCTTCCAGCTCGGCGCGCTCGTCCTCTAGCTCCTCGTTTTCGCTCTCCAGGTCGCCGATTGTCGATTCGAGGTCGTCGACTTCGTTCTGAAGCTCATTGCGCTCGTCCCGGAGGTCGTCGACTGTCCCCTCCAACTCCTCGGCTCTGTTCCGACTGTCGCGGAGCGACTGCCGTGTCTCTGCCAACTGGCTCTCCGTGGCGTTCAGTTGCGCCTCCGTCTGGTTCAGGTTGGTCGCGACCTGGTTGACGTCTCTCGACCGCGTCTCCACCCGCTCTTCGAGTTCGTCGACTCGAGTCTGCGTGGATTCGAGATTACTCCGGGTCTCGGTGAGGTCCTGACGGAGCTCGGCGTTTCGCTGTCGGAGGTCCTCGTTCTCCGAGCGGAGCTCGCTCGCGGATTCCTGGTACAGCATCGTCGTGCCGGCGGCTCCGACAATCGAGAGGACGACGAGCACCACGAGTCCGAGGTTGATACGCCGGCCGATTGCGCTCACGGGAGACCACTCTCCAGGGAGGTGCGGCCGCGGTACACTTGAACACGGCGGGCGACCACCTCGCCGGTGAAAAGCAGGAGCGCGCCAAGGAGGGCGACCCAGTCCCAGGTGTCCCGAACGGTGCGGACGCGGGTGGACTTCTGGCGTGCCTGTCTGGCTATCTGCTCGCCCTGGCTCGGACTGAAAGTCTGCCCGCCCGTCGCTTCGACGAGCGCATCGAGGCTGTCACTCGGGCCGAACGCGCTGTACTCGACGGGGTAGTTCGCCGCGTACTCGGTGTCGAGTGCGGTCTGGTACCCGGCCTCACGGGGCGTGAACTCACCGCGGTACCGGCCGTCGCCGACCTGGCGGAAGGAGATGTCCGTCGCCTCCGGGCGGCTATCGCCCTGGTAGGTCAGCATCGTCGGACTCCCCACCCTGGCATCGCCGACCGCCGTGACGCCGGTCTGGGTGCGCATCGGGTCTCCGACGGCGTAGTTCACCGATTTCGTGACGACCAGCGAGTCCGGCCGGTCGAGCAGGCCGCCCATCGTGTTGTCCGAATCGTAGGCGGTAAGAGAGACCACCCGTCCCAGCCCGAACCGCCAGGAGGCGATGGCCGGCTTCCCGTCCGCAGTGGCGACCTGGTAGTCGGCACCGGGCTTGACCTGGACGTTGTTCGCCTGCCCGGGGTTGGCCGTCAGCTCGACGCCGGCGGTGATGAACGTGTCTTCCGTGACGATGGTGAGATTCTCCCCCTGGTAGCGCCGCGAGGAGCCGCCAAAGAGGAGCCGCAGCCGCTCGGTCTCGTCGGCCGCGAAGTACGAGCCGCCGGACTCGCTTGCGATCTGGCGCATCGTCGCGACGCCGATCCGCTTGCCGACGCCGACTGAGACGACGCGTGTCCCTTCGCGGCCGAGCTGGTTGGCGACGGCCGCTGGCGGGCCGAGCCGGTCCTGGCCGTCACTGAGGAGGATTATCGTCCCCTCGCGGTCGCCAAGCAGTTCGTCGGCGCCCTGGAGTCCGACGGCGATGTCCGTCGCGCCGCCGGTTTCGAGCCGTCGGATTCTGTCTTCTGTTTCCGCTCGGTTCCGACCGAGCGGTTGCAGCTCCGAGACGCGAAACGCCCTGTAATCGAACGCGACGACGCCGACCTGGTTCTCGTCGCCGAGCTGGTCGAGCACGTCCAGCGCGACGGCTTTCTGTATCGAGAGGCCGCCCTCGGCGCTACCGGAGACGTCGACGAGGATGACGATGTTTGACTCGCCGCCGGTCGCGTTCCCCACCCGGACCGGGAGCATCGAGGCCACCGGCGACGTCTCATAGCCCCCGTTCTCGTAGGCGTTGTCCCCGCCCGCGACGACCAGCCCGCCGCCGTTGATGACGAAGTCCTGCAAGGCGGTGGCGTTCCCGATACTGCCTGCCGGCGTGTCCTGCATGACGACGGCGGCGTAGTCGTCGAGGTCCGCCGGGACCGACGAGGCCGTCGTGACGTTGTACAGCGAGTCGAGGTAGTTCCGGAGCGGGTACTCGCCCTGTGAGACGTACAGCACGTCGGGCTGTTCGACGACGCGGACGCTCTTGTAGAACACGTCGTTTCGCGCGTACTCGTCGTCGCCGGACAGCGTCGCGGTCACGCGATGGGCCCCGAGCTCCTCGAACGTGTGGTCGACGGTGAGCGTGCCGTCCGGCAGGAGCTCGCCCTCGGTGACCGTCTCGCCGTCGATGGTCACCTCGACGGGCACGGGCTCGAGGACGCTCACTCCCTCCATCGAGACGGTGTACTGCGACTGGACGCCCCGACTCACCGTCGACGGCCCCGTGATCGCCACGGCTCGCTCGGTGCGTGGCGACTGCGGGGAGACGCTGTGGACGGTGGCGTTGAGCGCGGCGGCATCCTCGGCGGCCGTCGCCAGGCTCCGCCCCGCCGTGACGCGGCCGTCGGAGACGACGACGACCGTCCCGTTCTCCTGGAGGTTCGCCGCCACGCCGTCGCCGAGCCGCGAGTTCGACCCGCTGCCGATTGTCGCTCGCGTCACCGGGACGCCCTCGTCTTCGATGTCCCGTACCAGCTCGTCGGTCGTGTTCGGATAGACCCCCATGCTCGCAGAGTCGTCCGTCAGCAGTGTCACCCCCGGTTCGCCCGGCGTCTCGCGGGTCTGGACGGTGTACGGTTCCATCGCGCCCAGCACGAGCAGGCAGACGATGAGCACGCGGCTGGCAAGCAGGAGCCGACGGCTCCGGTTCGAAGCCGACCGCGGCCCGCCGTCGCCCCGCCGGATGAGATACGCGAGAATCCCGACGGCAACCGGCAGGGCGACCAGCGGCCAGAGGTGCTCGACGCCCACGGTGAGTCCCTCCGCGAGGGTGTAGGAGACCGCCATCAGAGGTCACCCCGCCGGCGCAGGTAGCCGACTTCGGCCAGTGCGAGCACCAGCCCGCCCAGCGCGAAGTACTCGGTCAGCGGCTGTGGCACTGACCGCTGTTCGGTCCGGGTCAGGTTCCCGGCCGTCCCGGAGCGCTGACCGAGCGCTCCGACGTCGGTGTTTGACTCGCTCTCGTCCAGCAGCGACGCGCTCACCTGCCGGCTCTCGCTCCGATAGAAGCCGGCCCGCTGGAGCGGGACCCTGGTTCCGGAGACGGAGCCGGCCGGCCCCTCGACAGTGGTGTTGCCGAACCGGACTGTCTCGCCGGTCTCGTGGTTCAGGGCCGGGAGCTGTTCCCTGTCCGCGAGGTAGTACACCGCCCGCTTCCAGAACACCGGGTACTGGTAGTTGAACTTGAAGCTGGACCGGTCCTCGATGTAGCCGTAGTACATGATTCGCCCGCCGGTTCGCTCCTCGGTCGCGATGAGCGGCGTCCCGTCGGCCAGTTGCACCTGGGCCGACCCGGAGCGCAGCGACCCGGAAATGTACTCGTCCGGAGCCTGGAAGTCGATGCCGCGGGTGAGCTGTGTCTGGGCTGTCTGGCCCACTGTCGCGCCCGCCCGGGTCTCGCCGGGTTCGATGAGGAGAAGGTCCCGGTACCGCTGTGGGAGGTTGTCCTGTGCCAGCACCGCCACGCCGCCACCGTCTTCGACCAGTTCGCGCCCGCTTTCGACGTTGCCGGGCAGCAGCGAACTCGGGTCGACGTTGCTGTACAGGATGACGTCGTAGTCGTCCTGAATCGTCGTCGGCGGCTGCCTGACCGTCACGTTCACCCGGTCGACGACCGACAGGGCGGTGGTCAGATACCGGTTCCGGTCGTTTGTCAGCACCAGTACGTCGACAGCCGCGTCCGCCGGCGCGGCGACGTAGACGCTGTCGTCGGTCGCGAAACTGTCGCCCGGGCTGAGCCGGGCCTCGCTTCCGCCGGCTGGAACCGGGAGCCTCACTGACCCCACGTCGTCGGGGCCGAGCTGGAGCTCTTGTTGCGTGTTGCCGAGCCGGACGGTCCGGGTGACGGTCGAGTCGCCGTAGTTTTTCACCGACAGCGTCACCTCCGAGCCGGAGAACCGGCGGTCGATGAACCCGACGTTCGCGTCGCCGCCGCCGTTGAACTGCCGGAGGTCGACGGAGAGGTCCCGTCCCCGCGCCGTCGTAACCGCAGTGGTCCACTCCTCGCCCGCGAAGTCGCTCAGGACGACGACCCTGGCGTTCTCGCCGGCGAGCGAGGCCGCCTGCGAGATAGCGCCGCCGAGCTCCCCCGGCGCGTCCGTCGGGCCCAGCCCGTCCAGCGCCCCCTGGGCCGCTGTCGGCGTGCCACGCTGGAGCACCACCTCGCCACCGTTGGTCGTGGTGACGACGGACGTCGTCCCCGTCACCTCCTCACGGGCGGTTGCGACGGCCCGCTGGAAGCGTGTCTGCCCGTCCGCGTCGGTCCCCATGGACGCGCTCGTGTCCACGACGATGACCGTCTCCTCGACCGTCGCGCGCTCGGAGACAGTGATATACGGCGTCGCCAGCCCGACCGCGAGCACCAGCACGACAAGCACCTGCAACAGCAGGAGGAGGCTCCGCGATATCCGTTCGAGAAACGGCGTCGCCGACTGCTGGCGTTCTCCGGCGACGAGAAACTGGAACGTCGGCAGTGTGACCTCCTGTGGGTCGGGTCGGATGAGATACAGCACCACTATCGGCACAGTCAAGAGGAGGGCTGCCAGTCCCAGAGGGGCGAGCAAAACGTCCGAGAGGACCATTACCTGTGTATCAGGCGGGGGCGGCATTTATTTTGTGACTCTAATGACACCACTGCGCAACCGTCCGAATCCGACGCCGTCTACTTGCGTCCCGGCGTCGAACCGGACGTATGCGTCTCAGTCGCGCCCGCACGGAGGAGGTCCTGCGGGCTCTCGTTCACGAAATCAGGGCGGAACGGCTCACGTTCATGGCCGGCTCGATAGCCTACCACGCGTTCCTGTCGATTCTGCCGCTGTTGTTGCTGGTGTTGACCTTCGTCCAGCGGACGGAGAACGTCACGCTGCGGGCCTCGATTGTCGACATCATGGAAGCCGTCCTGACTGCACAGGCAAGCGGCGTCATCCAGCAGGGGCTGACCGAGGCCGACGCGTCCGTGTCGCTTCTGGGCGTTGGGTTTCTGCTCTGGGGGTCGCTGCGCATCTTCCGCGGACTGGACACGGCCTTCTCGGACATCTACGAGACGGGGGCGGCCAACACCTTTCTCGACCAGCTCAGAGACGGGCTGCTCCTGCTCGTGACCGTCGCCGTGGCGATACTCAGCGCCAGCGCGCTCGGCAGCGTCCTGCCCGAGGCCGGAAGCGGCCTGCCGTGGGCGATCGCCGGCGGGCTGGTCCGGGCCGCCGGCCTGTTCGTCGTCTTCTACCCCATGTACTACGTTTTTCCGGACACCGACGTCTCACCGCTTGAGGTCGTTCCCGGCGTCGCGTTCGCCGCGATTGGACTCACCGTCGCACAGGTCCTGTTCACGGCCTTCAAATCCGGCTCGACGGGCGGGAACCTCATCGCCAGCATCCTCGTCTTGCTGAGCTGGCTGTACGTCATCGGCCTGATTGTCCTGCTCGGGGCGGCGGTCAACGCCGTCCTCTCGAACCGCTCCGAGGACGTGGATATCGACCCCGTCGTCGGCGAGCACGTCCAGCAGAACACGGCCCGGACGACGACGATGTCCCGCGAGGCGCTGCTTGCGGAACTCGATACGCTCGCAGACCGCTTCGGGCACGGGCAGGGGACGGTCACTGTCGAGGTCGCCGACCAGCGCACGGATATCGACTGCCCCGAGACCGCTGTCGTCGACCGTTCCTCTGACGTGTTCGGGCTGGACCAGTCCGTCGCGCTCACGCTCAGATGGTGGCCCGCCGAGGAGTAATCGGCGCTCTCCGAGTCACGGTTTCACCGTCTCCAGCACCCACGCCTCGGGCGTTTCCCGCCGGACCTCGAACGGGTCGAAGGCCTCCCGCGGTGCGTCGGCCAGTCGACCGAGGAACTGCCCGACCGGCGTCGGGTCGCGGTCGCTGACGAGGACGAACGACTCGCCCCCCTCCAGCGCGGTGAACCGGTCGCGAACCAGTTCCTTGCGTTCCTGTGGCGGCAGCCCCCGGATATCGGCAGCTGGGTCCTCGACGCCGACCTCGCCGGCGGTGTCGAGGGCGTCCCCGACTGCGTCGCCCAACCCGCTGACCGCGTCGGGGACCGCTCCGGGCGCCGGCGTCCCCTGGAGGTCGTGGGAGAAGGGCAGTTCCGCGAGGACGTCGGCATCGAGGTCGGCCAGCGCGTCCCCGGCGAACAGGTCGTTCGGTTCCCCACAGCAGTCACAGACGTACTCGGCCATGTTGACGACGGTCCCCAGGACCGGCACGTCGTTGTCCCGGAACAGTTCGACGGTTCGGCTGGTGTCGCTGACGCTTGCGTGAAACGGCGTCGTCACGACGACCACACCGTCGACGGGCACCTCCTGGAGCGTCGTCAGCACCACGTCGCCCGTCCCCGGCGGCAGGTCGAGCACCAGTACGTCGTCGTTGCGCCAGGCGGTGTTCTCGAAGAGGTCCTCGAGCGCGTCGTGGGCCATCGCGCCGCGCCAGGCCAGCGGCGCGCCGCTTTCCATCAGGCCGACGCTCATCACGTCCATCCCGCCCACGCGGACCGGCAGCGGGTCGCCCGCTTCGCTCGAATGGACGGGACCGGTCACGTCCAGCAGTTCGGGGACGTTCGGGCCGTGGATGTCGGCGTCGAAAAGCGCTACGTCGCTGTCGGCGGCCAGCGCACAGGCCAGCTGCGTGGCGACCGTCGACTTGCCGACGCCGCCTTTCGCGCTGGCGACAGCCACGACGTGGTCGAAGGACGCGACGCCGGCCTGGCCCTCGCTCGTGGGCGTCGTCCGTTCGACGTGGACGCTCTCGACGCCGTCCACGTCGTCGACCGCGTGGAGCATCGCCTGGACGACCTGGGTGCTCGTCTGCCCGTCCAGCGCGGTCAGGTCGGCCTCGATGGTTACCTCGCCGTCGGCCGCGTCGATGTTCTCCACGAAGCCCGCGTCGAACACGGAGAGGTCGGCGTTCGGGTCGCGCACGTCTCGCAGTGCGGCTTCGATACGGTCGGTCAGTGTGGTGGGCGTTCCGTCGGTCATCGTCTCAGAGGTCGGGCATCCGGTTGAGTCTGTCCTCGCCGGGCAACAGCCGGGCGTCGTTCTCCAGTGCGCCGCCGAACTGCCGCCGGAAGGTTCCGGGGTCCGCTTCGAGGGACCGCTCGGCGGTCTGTCTGACGACGGTGGCGGGGTCGTCGGTGAGTTCCCGCAGTCGTTCGCGGGCGCGGTCCTCGTCGACGCCGCCGAGCATGTGGGCGGCCCACTCGCGGACCCGTTCGCTGTCGTCGCGGCTCTGTTCTAACAGCAGGTCGGCCATGGCCTCGCCCCGGAGCTTGAAAAGCGAGATGGCCGCGTTGCGACGGACTGCGTGGTGGTCGTCCGTGATGGCGTCTTCGATGTCGTCCTCGTGGGCCTCGCGGTCGACGTTGTCCAGCGTGACGACGGCCTCGGCCCGGACCCACGGGTCGGGGTCGTCGAGGAGTTCCACCGCCACCGCCGCGGCCCGCTCGCCGCCGTGGGCCGTCAGCGCCTCGACGGCGAACTGGCGCACGTCGCTGTCGTCGTCGGTCGTCGCGGCCCGCGCGAGTCCGCTCACGACGGCGTCCGTGGTGTCCCGGTCTTTCAGCGCGAGGACGGCGCGCCGGCGGTCGGTCTTCCCGCCGTGTTCGATATCCGAGAGCAACGACGCCACCGCGTCGTCTTCGACGGGTTCCGTGTCGCTGGCGGCCAGTTCTTCGGGTGTGGCCTCGCCGATGGTCACGTCCTCGCGGCTCACCTCGATATCTTCGAGCGCCTCGATGTCGGTGTGTAATCCCGGACTGCGTTCGGGGTCGAGTTGCGGGTCCGGGTCCTCTTCGAGGTGCTTCTCGAACTCGTCGTCGTCGTGACAGCCAGTCATCGCCCGCCCTCCCGTACGAGCGCGGCGATACCGAGCGCGAACGGAAGCGCCCGCGGGAGCGACGCCGGGACGCCGGCGAACGCGACCAGTGCGACCCCAGCGAGGAGCACCCAGCGACGGGTTCGGCTGGCCGCGCTGGCCGTCGTCACCGCACCGGCGGCGGCCAGTGCCACGACCGGTAGGCTCGTTCCGACGACGCCCGTGCCGGTGAGCGTGACCGCGCCGGTGACGAAGGGGACGGCGCGACCGACGGCGACGACGACGGCGAAGGCGGCGAAGCCACCGATCACTGCGCCCCAGTCCGCCGTCGACAGCGAGCCCCAGTCCGTCGCCGCGAAGGCCGGCGTCGATGCAATAGCGAGCAGTGCAACGGTCGAGGCGACCGGACGGAGGCCCGTCCAGCCGCCGACGCCGCTGGCAAGCCCGACGCTCAGCGCCGCGACGAGCAGGGCGACTGCGACGACTGCGACGCGGTCCAGCCGCCGGCCCGCGACGGCGGCGACGGTCGCCGTCCCGAGGACGGTTGCGGCGGCCGCTGGGAGCGCCGCCGCGCCGCTGACGAGCGACAGCAGGCCGAACACGCCGACGAACAGCAGCCCGATACCGGTGAGCGGGTCGGCGTCGGTGACGGCGACGACGAGCGCTGCGGCGGCGACGAGTGCCGTAGACGCGGCCGTCGCCAGGCCGGGCGCGACCGGGACGCCGCCGTATCCCGGCGCGTTGACCAGCAAAACGGCGACGTAGCGTGCGGCGACCGCGATGGCCGCAGCGCCGACCGCGAGGCCCGCGAGCGAGCGGTTCCAGTCGGGGAGCAGTGGTCTGACTCGCCGCTGCAGCGCCGCTGTCATCGCTTCCCCTCCAGACGTGCCGCGAGGTCGTTGCGGTCGGCGCGGACGAACGCGTCCAGCAGTTCGCCGAAGGCGCCGTAGATGTCGGTTCCGGGCTCGTCGGCCAGTCGGTCCGCGACGCCGGCCGCCGCGTGGCCGAGGTGTCGGTCGTGGAAGTCCAGCCGAGCGGCCGCGGCGTCGTCCCCGACGGCGGCCTCCCGGCGGGCCAGATAGCCCGCGAACTCCAGTTCGTAGGTCACGGCGTCGTGGTTGTCCCGCTGGTCCTGGTCGATTTCCAGGCCGTAGTGGCTGTAGACCCGCGAGAGGTCCAGGTTCACGTCGTTCCAGGAGTGGTCCGGCCGGTACTTGGACTCGTACAGCGGGACCGGCGGTCCCTCCGCTTCGAGCGAGCCGTCGGTGCGGTCCGTGTACTCGCTGTAGCCGAGTTCGAAGATGTCGTTGTAGCGGGCCGCGAGCGTCTCGTAGGCGTCGTCGGTCGAAAGCGACGGGACGGCCACGTCAAGGCCCGACCGGTCGAGACACGCTCGCAAATCGGCTTCTAGCGTCCCGTCGGCCGCCACGCTGTGGAATGACTCCTCAGGGTACTCGAACGCCTTCGCGAGCGTCGCGTACACCGCGCCCCGGGCGGCCGCGTCCTCGTCGATGTCGTCCATCGGGTCGGTCGGTGTGGTCGCCATCACTCGGCCCCCCGCGTGCGGTAGATGCCGAAGCCGGTGACGCCGACCACGGCCACGATGGCGATGCCGGCGACGGTCCACAGCAGCGTCTCGTATGGCGGGCCCTGCGGGCCGCCGCTGAAGGGATAGTAGTGCCACTCGCTGACCGCTTTCTGGCCGGACCGCTCGCCGTTGGAGCCGTTCCAGACGGCGAAGGCCACGTCGAGGTCGCCGTCGGTCCGCAGGTCAGTCCGGTTCTCGCTTGGCGCGTCCAGCTGGCGCGAGTAGACCACCGCCCAGGTGGCGTTGCCGCCAGTGCCGCTGTAGCTCGCGTTCGCCTGCACGGTCGGGTTCTGGAACGGCGTGGTCGAGCCCGCGCCGCCGGCCAGCAGCTCCTGGGTCCCGGTCGACCCGCTCCAGTACCAGACGTTGACCCGGTTGTCCGGGCCGCCCATCGCTATCGGCGGCCGGGAGCTCGTGTTCGCCGGGAACTGGACCGCGACCGCGTCGGCGAACCGCCGCGTCCCGTTCGCGTCGACGTCCCGGGTCGCGTCGTGCCACTCCAGGCGGACGTACAGCCGCTCGTCGGTCCGGGCGGCCTGGACGTCGACCGTCTCGACGGACGTGTCGTCGGCGTTCGGAACGCTACTCGGGGCGCTCGCAAGCGGCACGTCCGAGGCCGGGACCTCCGCCCAGCCGTCCGCTGTCGGTTCGGCGAGGTCGACCGACGACACCTCCGAGACCGGAATCTCGTGTGCCGGCCGGGCGCTGGCCATCGGCGCGGCCACAGTCGAGACGAGGACGAGCGCCGAAAGTACCGCCGTGAGTACGAGCGTGCGCCGGTGGTCAGCCATCGTCGACCACCCCCGGAGCGACCTCCGGCGCGGCCGACTGGGGCCGCTCGCGGGCATCGCCCGCTCGCGTTTCCGAGCCGCTACGCGGCTCGCTACTCATCGTCGAACACCGCTGGCGTATTCGCCAGCGGATTCGAACTCGCTCACTACGCTCGCTCGTTCGAACGCCGGAAGACCGCCAGTCTTCCGAGCTCGACGTTCGTTCGCGGTGCTCACTCATCGTCGAAGACCTCCAGTCGGTACTGTTTGGCGGGGTTCTTGTCCTGGAGCAGCTCCATCAGCTCGCTGTCACCGCCCTGTCGAACGCGCTGCCGGTGGGCGTCGATGGTGTCGAGCGCCTGGTCGACGCCGTCGCCGAACAGCTCCCGCAGGTACTGCCGGGGAATCCGGTCGATGTCGACGGTCTCGCCGTCTTCCGTGTGCTGGCCCGGTGCAAAGGGCGGGATGTAGTAGACGTTGGGCTGTGTGCGGAACTCCGGATGGAGCGGCAGGGCTACCTCGTACTCCTCGATGAGCTTGTAGATGGGGCCGTCCTCGTCGTCGAGGAAGCCGACCAGCCGGAGCTGGGGGGGACACTCCTCGGCACAGGCCGGGGCGAACGTCTCCCCTTCGGGGCCCTCGCCCTCGATGCGGGGGTAACAGAAGATGCACTTCTCGGATTTCTTCGAGACGGTGTTGTAGTACACCTTCTTGTAGGGACACCCCTCGACGCAGTAGCGGTAGCCCCGACAGCGCTCCTGGTCGACGAGGACGATGCCGTCCTCCTGGCGCTTGTACAGCGCCGAGCGCGGGCAGGCCTCGACACAGGAGGGGTGGGTGCAGTGGTTGCAGATGCGCGGGAGGTAGAAGTAGTAGCTGTTGGGGTACTCGCCGGCCCCCTGGTCCTCGTCCCAGTTGGGCCCCCACTCCGCGCCGTCGCGGGGCCGCAGCGGCTCGTCGCTGCCCTCGTACATGATCTCTTCGTGGTTGAACTCCCAGGCGCGGCCGTAGTCCTCCTGGTCTGGAATCTCGCCGGGCGAGCGGTCGGAGTGCTCGCCCGACTCCCAGCCGCCGCCGGAGTCCTCCCAGCCACGCGGGTACCCTTCGCCGGGCTTGGTCTCGACGTTGTTCCAGTACATGTACTCGCTGCCGCCGTCCTCCGTCCAGAGGTTCTTGCAGGCGATCGTACACGTCTGGCAGCCGATGCACTTGTTCAGGTCCATCACCATCGCGACCTGGTGGTCGACGCCGTCTGCGACGTTGACCAGGGTGTCCTCCTCCTGTTCGTCCTGTCGGTCGGTGCTCATTCGGTGTCACCTCCGGTCGGTCGCACGTCTACGCGTACGTCGCTGTTGACCCCGGTCGGTCCCCAGTAGTTCGGGAAGAAGTACAGGTGTTCCCCGGTGTCTTCCGGATACTGGACCAGCTGGGTCGGTTTCATGTACATCGGGACGAGCGTGTTGAAATTGTCCCGGTCGGGGTACTGGAACTTCTCCCAGGCGAAGAACTGCCGGACGGTCCCCGGTTCGCCGGAGGGGTAGATCTTCGCCTGGACCTCGACGCTTCCGAGGTCGTTGTACACCTCCACGCTGTCGCCGTCCTCGATGCCCCGTTCGGCGGCGTCCTCGGGGTTCAGGTACACCACGGGCTCGCCGCGCTGGAGCCTGAGCATCTTGGGGTCGTCGCGCCACGTCGAGTGGATGGACCACCGGCCGTGGGGCGTGTTGTACGACAGCGGGTAGTCGCCGCCGGTGTCTTCCGGCCCCTCCTTGTGGGTCGGCAGTTCCTCGCCGAGTTCGAGATACCAGTCGTGGTCGATGTAGTACTGCTGGCGGCCGGTGAAGGTCGGCCAGGGGTTCTTGTCGTGGACGTAATCTTGCCACGGGACGTAGGCCTCCCCGTCTTTGATATCGGAACTCCAGTGGTCGCCGGCAGTGAGGAACCGCTGTGGCTGCTCGTCGATGTCGTCGAAGGTTATCTGCTCGTCGCTGTCCGCGGGGTTGGTCTCCTCTGAGTGTTCGAGGATGAACTCTGCGGCGGCCCTGTCTTCGACGAGCCCCCCTTCCTCACCGGTCTCCCAGTCGCGGACGTAGTCGTCGTGGATTGTCGTGAGGTCGATGGTCCGGTCGAACTTGCGGTCCTCGACCGGCTCGACGCCGCGTTCCCGGGCGCGCTCCTGTATCTTCTCGGCGAGCAGGCGGAATATCTCCCAGTCGGTCTTGGCCTCGCCGAGCGGTTCGACGGCCGGCGTGAACGGGTGCACGTAGGTGTGCATGTCCGTCTCCGAGAGGTCGTACTTCTCGTAGTGGCTGGCCGCCGGCAGGACGATATCGGAGTACATCGCCGTCGAGTCCATCCGGAAGTTGATGTCGACGACGAGGTCGAGTTTGGGCCAGAGCTGTTCTTCGAGGGCGACGTTGCCCTTGGCCTGGTTGAAGTAGTTCCCGCGCCAGACGAACATCGTGGACGGATTCGGCCGGCTCCCGTCCTCGCGTTCCTCGGGGTAGACCGGCATCCATCCCTCGTCGATGGACTCGCGTATCTTCTCGGCCGTGTCCGGATCCGTGTTATCGAGGATGCCCGCGTGGAAGTACGTCCACAGCGTCGTGGGCACGCCCCGGACGCTGCCGGTCGGGAACGAGAGCACCTTCCAGCCGTGGAACGACCAGATTTTCTCCTGGCCGACGTAGTGGTCCAGTCCGGTGCCTGGGTCGCCCAGGTTCCCCGTCAGCGTCACGAGCAACTGGATAGCGCGGTTGCCCAGGTCGTTGTGATACCAGTCGTTGACCCCCTTCCCGTGGATTATCTTGGCGGCGTCGGCCTCGGCGAACTCGCGGGCGACTCGCTGGTAGGTGTTCTCGCCGACGCCGGTCTCCTCGTGGACGACCGCCGGCGTGTACTGGCCGAGTTCGTCGGTGAGGTTCTCCCAGACCGACCGGACCGCGACGCTGCCCTCGTCGGTGTCGACGCTGCGCTCGACGCTCAACTGCGGGTCGAAGTCCAGTTCGATGCTCGCCGAGTGGTCGTGCTGTCCGTCCCGTTCACCCAGCGAACCGGGCGCACGACGGAGGGTGCCGTCGGCGTCGACCATGACGAACACCTTCTCGGGGTCGTCGGCGTCCCCGGCGAGGCCGACCTCGCTGGCCCGGAGGAACTTGCCGGTGTCCTCCCGGACGAGCAGCGGCATGTCGGTCTGCTCTTTGAGGTGGGCTTCGTCGTACAGCCCCTCGTCGACGATGGTCTGGGCCATGCCCAGTGCGAGCGCGGTGTCGCTGCCGCCGTGGGGCGAGAGCCACTCGTCGGTGTGGATGGCCGTCTGGGAGTAGTCGGTGAAGACCCCGACCCGTTTCGCGCCCTCGTAGCCCGCATCGAGGAAGTACTTGGCGTCGGGGATGCGCGTGACGTTGATGTTCGACCCCCAGGCGATGATGTAATCCGAGTTGTGCCAGTCGGCGGATTCGGCGTTGTCCGTCTGGGTGCCCCAGGTGATGGGCTGGCCCGGCGGCAGGTCCGAGTACCAGTCATAGAAGCTATGCGAGACGCCGCCGAGCAGATTGACGAGCCGGCTCCCGCTGGCGAAGCTCACCGGCGACATCGCCGGAATGGGTGTAAAGCCCGATATAGCGTCGTACCGGCCCGCCTGCACCTCGTCGATGACGTGGTCGGCAATCTCGGTCAGCGCCTCGTCCCAGGAGATGCGCTCCCACTGGCCCTCGCCGCGTTCGCCGGTGCGGCGGAGCGGGTGGAGGACGCGCTGGTCGGCGTTGACGTAGTCCGTGTAACAGGCCCCCTTCTGACAGCCCCGCGGATTGGGGTCCGGGAGGCTCTCGTCGAAGGTCGGGTAGTCGCCGGCCTGCTCCTCGCGCCAGACCTGGCCGTCCTTGACGTAGACGTTCCAGGAACAGGAGCCCGTGCAGTTGACGCTGTGGGTCGAGCGGGCGACGGAGTCCCAGTCCCACTCGTCGCGGTAGAGGTCCTCCCAGTCCCGGTACGGATACGAGCCGATGGGGTCCTCGACCGCTTCGAGGCCGTCCATGCCGTCGTCCGCGAAGGACAGCCCCGTCGCGCCCAGCAGCGACGCGGCGCCGAGACCGCGCACGAAGTCGCGGCGACTGATTCCCGCACTGTCCGCCTCGTCGTCGGTCAGGTCGTGTCTACTCATTGGTGATGAACACTGTCGCAGTCGCGCAGGCAGCGCCGACCACGGCCAGCGCGATGCCGGTGAGCGTGCCGCCGCCGACTTCGAGGCCGGCGGCGACCAGCCCGAGGCCGACCAGCTTGCTCGTCGTATCCAGCAGGCGATACTGGCGCTCGGTCAGGTCGATGCTCGCAGTCATCCGTCTCCCTCCGATTCGATGCTGTCCGGTTCGTCGCCGACGGAGCCGCCGTCGGCGGCCACGTCTCCCTCACGCGATGGTGCGGGCTCGCCGTCGCGCAACAGCAGGTACGTGATACCGCCGAAGACCGGCGGGACGACGAGCAACGCCGCCGTCAGGATGGGGTTGACGACGCCGGTCGTCGTTCCCAGCACCTGGTCCGCGAGGATGTTGTTCATCCCCGCGATGGAGGCGATCATGATGAACGCGACGGCGCCCACGCCGACGCCGGTCTGCCAGGCCCGGTCCAGCGGGTCCGCGGTGAAGTGGGTCGGCTCCGTCCGGTCGATAAAGGGCCAGGCGGCGACCGCGGCAAACACCAGCCCCGGGAGGACGATGCCGCCGACGAACTCCCCGTTGATGTGGGCCGGGCCGACGTCGAAGCTGATCTGTGGCAGGAGCTTCAGGAAGCCGTACACCCACATCAGGAACCAGTCCGGCATGATGAGTTCCGGCGTGGACGCGGGGTCGTTCGGGCCGTACTCGGCAACGTTGTGGACCGGGAGCAGGCCGGACAGCGCCGAGAGTGTCGCCGCAGTGACGAAAAACACCACCGCGGAGACGGCGGCCTGGTTCGGGAACGCCGGCAGACCGATGATGATGTTGTCGTCGTCCTCGTCGACGGGCTGACGGCCGCCCGTCACGTCGCCGTCCCGCGGGGCCTCGGTGTGTTTCTGCCGGATGAGGATGGCCATGTGGACGGCCAGCCCCACGGCGATGGCCGCCGGTATCACGAGGACGTGCAGGAAGTACAGCCGCGGGATGGTGGCACTGGAGGGGAACTCACCCCCGAACACCACCTGGCCGAGGAAATCACCTAACAGGGGGATGGATATCGTGAGGTTGTAACCGATGCTCGTGGCCGTGGCGGCGAACTCGTCGAACGGCAGGGCGTAACCGGTGTAGGCCGCGCCCATCGCCAGCGCCGCCAGCCCGGTCCCGACGAGCCAGTTCGGCTCCCGCGGGTTCCGGTACGCGCCCGTGAAGAACACCCGTAACATGTGCAACCCGATGGAGGCGACGAAGAGGTGGGCCGCCCAGTGGTGGAGCCGGCGGATGAACATCCCGAAGGGCACGTCGTAGGTGATGTGCAACACCGAGACGAACGCCTCGGGCATCTCCTGGCCCTGGAACTTCTGGACGCTGCCCTCGTACTCCACGTCGGAGGTCGAGGGCTCGAAGAAGAACCCGAGGAAGACACCCGACAGAATCAGCAGGAGGAAACAGAACAGCGCAACTTCCCCCAGCAGGAACGAGTCCTCGGCCGGGAACGCCTTGCCGAGGAACTTCTGGCCGTTCTCCAGGTCGAGGCGGGTGTCGAACCAGTCGTAGACGGCTTTGGCGCGGGACATCATCCACCTCCGGGGCCGACTGGCCCCTCGAAGTCACCGGTGGCGACGAGCTGGCCGTCGCTGGTCACCGTGATTGGCAGTTGCGGGAGCGGGCGCCCCGGCGGGCCGCCGCTGACCGCCGCCCCGTCCAGAACGTTGAACTTCCCGAAGTGGCAGGGACAGACCACCAGGTCCTCCTCCCTGTCCGAGACCATACAGCCAGCGTGGGTGCACACCTTCGAGAACGCGGCGTACCCGTTGACGGTGAACCCGGTCTTGATGTCGCCGCCGTACTCCGATTCGGGATAGCGCACCAGCAGCGTCGGGGCGTCCTCGATGCCGGGCCGGGGCTCCGGGAACACGGTCATGTGCTCGCCCTCGGAGAGGCGCCCCTCCGTGATGCGCTCGCCCTCGCTGTCGACGAGGTGGATGCCGTCGGAGTACACCGGCCCCTCGTACCCGCGCTCGAACACCTGCGTGGTGCTGGCAAGCGGTGCGGTGAGGCTGGCGACGGCGGTCAGGCCGCCGACGGTCGCGAGGAACTTCGCGAAGTCCCTGCGGCGGAGCTCCGCGCGGGCGTCCCCGTACAGGGTTGGCGTGCCGGTGGCGTCACACGAGCAGTCGTCGTCCTGTGCCTCGTCGTCGGGCTTCGGATACTCTCTCATTCGTGCCCCCTGTGTTCTGCGACTTCGACGTGTGGCATGAACCAGGCGTAGTACGCGACCGTCGAGAGCGCGAGCGAGAGGAACATCCCGGTCGCGTACAGCCCGAAGTACTGGGTGCGAGCGAGCGTGAGGTACTCGCCCGTGAACAGCGCCGCGAAGACGATAGAGAGGACTGTCAGCCCGCTCATGGCGACCAGTCCTTCGATAGCGTCCGAGGCGTCGTGGTACTCGACGACCCAGCGGTGCTCCGTATCCAGCCACGGCAGCGAGACGGTCCCGCCGTCGGTGACCGGCTCGGCGTCGTCGGGCGGTCGAACCGCTCTGTTCATGAACTGGTGGGCGGCCGTCAGCACGCCCACGAGGCCGAACAGGGCGACCCAGACGACGACGCCGACCTGGCTCGGCGACAGCTTGTTCGGCGTCTCGACCGGGCCTTCGAGCGGCCGGATGTCGCTGACGCTCTCGTCGATAGCGATCTCCTCCGACGGTGGCTCGCCGTGCATGGCGACGTACCACATCGGCAGCAACACCGCTGTTATCAACAGACCGATGAGTATCGTGTTGCGTCTCATAATCTTGGGTTGTCTCGGTTCGTCAGCGAGTCGAACGGCTACGCTGTGTTCGGGGTTTGTCCCAGGACCCGGATGAACGGCCAGCCCGACATCTTAGGCCCATTATATGGCGGTTTTTTATACGAACATGTTCGCATGGACCTTCTTATGCCAGCCGAGTCAACTACCGCGCATGTCGGGCCGGATGCTTGCCGAGGTCGAAGTATTCGGTCCTCGGTCGTGCAAGGTACAGCCACACGCTGACGACGAGTGGTCGGTGTCGACAGTCTCCCGGAGCAAAGCGAGTAGCGATGCCGACCGAGTCATCGAGGAGTTCACGCTCAGTGGCGGTGACGAGCCGCCGTCAGCGCTGCGGGACGACCACTCGACTGTGGAACACGTGTTCGAACACGACAAGCGACACATCTTCCAACTGTCCCGGGCGGCCGACCAGGGCTGTGTCTGTGAACGCATCGAAGCGGCCGGCTGCGTCGTCCAGGACTTCTCGGCGGACACCGAGTCCCTCGTCGTCACGTTCCTCGTCGACGACGTACCGACCCTGCGAGAGATCGTCGAGGACCTCAAGTCGGAGGGCGAAACCGTCAAACTCCGGCGACTGCTCGAAGACACGGCCTCGGAGACGGACCGCCCAGTGGTGTTCGACCGCGCGAAACTGACCAGCCGCCAGCGCGAGGTTCTGAGCCGGGCCCACGAGATGGGGTACTTCCAGCACCCGCGCGGGGCGACCGCCGGCGACGTGGCCGATGCGCTGGATATCTCCACGTCGACGTTCACCGAGCACCTCGCCGCCGCCCAGCGGAAACTCCTCGACGACCTGCTCGACTCCTGTTGACTGTCCCCACTGCCGGATATTTGCCTTCCCCGGCGGCGAACTCCGTCACGGAGGGACACTGCGACGGCTCGACCGGTCCGCTGTCACAGAACCCTTTACCCTCGCCCCGGCGACACTGCAGCCATGACCGAGTTCGACGCCGACAAGTTCGACGAGAAGTACGTCCACTACTTCGAGGAGCTCGAAACGGCGTACTCGAACGCCTACCAGGAGCTGCACGGGCAGTACGACTCCGAAGTGCTCCGCGGAATCGACCGGCAGATTCTCAGCGAGAGCGAGCCGGTATACGAGGGCGACGGGACGTTCAGCGTCCGGCTCCCCGAGGACACTGCGGCGCGTGCGCAGTCCCTGCCGGGCGACGAAGAGACGTTCAACACGGTTCTGTCGGCGTTCACTGACGCCATCGAACGCGAACTCCGTCGGCTGTTCGAGTTCGAGTAGCCACCGTCTCCCAGGCGCTTCCGTCACCGGTCGGAATGGCGGATCGAAAACACCAGAATCAATGCAGTGCCGATGCTAGATTGACCAATTATACTAATGGCGACCGATTCAGATCTTCACTGTCTCTTTACCGCCCCCATCGAGGAGCAGGACGACTCGTACGTTATCGAGATTCCGAAACAGGAGGTCGAACTGGGGACTCTGGCCCCAGAGACGCTGTACCGGATTGCACTGCTCCAGTCGACTGGTGGGCCGTCCCGGCAGCAGGGAGAGCCCGAGTCAACGTCCGAATCTCGGTCCGACGAACCCAGCAGGGAACCGGAGTTCGCACCGTCGTCCCCGCCTGTCGCCGAGGGTGAGACGCGCGTGGTCGAGATCGACAACATCGGCGACAAAGGCGACGGCGTCGCGCGTATCGACGGCGGGTACGTCGTCATCGTCTCCGACGCGGACGTCGGCGAACGCCTCCGCGTCAGGATGGACCAGGTCCGCGAGAACGTCGCCTTCGCGGAGGTCGTCGAACGGCTCCCGTACTACGAGTAAGCCGCCGCCTCTGTCGAGTCGGTCTCCCTCCGCGCTCTGCCGGGAGTATCGTCCGAGTGCCGGCCAGACAGCCGAGGGTATATTTCACTGCCGACTGTCATTCCCGGTATGGGACACGAACACGACGAGGCGGCTAGCGACAGCGAGGCGGGTCACGGCCATGCGGACCACGGCCACGATGACAGTCACGGAGAGCACGGCCACGACGACCATCACGCCCACGACGCCGAAGGGGTCGGAATCGGGGTTCTCACGGTCTCGACCTCCCGCACGCTTGCCGACGACCCGGCCGGCGATATCATCGCTGCAGCCTGTGAAGACGCAGGCCACGAAATCGTCGAGCGCCGCCTCGTCGCGGACGAGATGGACGCTATCGAGGACGCCGTCGCCGCCCTGCTGGACGACGGCGTCGAGGTGGTTCTGACGACCGGCGGGACCGGACTCACGCCGGACGACGTCACCGTCGACGCCATCGAACCGCTGTTCGACCGGCCGGTTCCCGGCTTCGGCGAACTGTTCCGCTGGCTCTCCTACGAGGAGGTCGGGCCGATGGCGATGGCGTCGCGGGCGACCGCCGGCGTCGTCGACGACCGCCTGGTATTCTGTCTGCCCGGGAGCGAGAACGCCGCCCGGACGGGCGCGGAGAAACTTGTCGCGCCGGCGGTGGGCCACCTGCTGGGGCTCGTCCGCCGATAGTCCGGACCCGCACGGTTTTGGGCCGGCGTCGGCTACGGGTAGGCATGCCCGAGGAGTTCACGCACGTCGACGAGGCGGGGGACGCACAGATGGTCGATGTCGGCGACAAGGCCGAGAGCCAGCGCCGCGCGGTCGCGCGGGGACGGATTCGGCTCACCGAGTCCACGCTGGCGGCCATCGAGGCCGACGAGGTGGAGAAAGGCGACGTGTTGACGACGGCCCGCATCGGGGCGATTCAGGCGGTGAAACACACCTGGGAGACCGTGCCGATGTGCCACCAGATACCAATCACGAACGTCGAAGTCGAGTTCACCGTCGGCGACGAGGCCGTCGAGACCACGGTCGCCGTCGAGACGGTCGGCAAGACCGGCTGCGAGATGGAGGCACTGGAGGGCGTGACGACCGGCCTCAACGTCGTCTGGGACATGGTGAAGGCAAACGAGAAAGACGACGACGGCGAGTATCCCACGACGGCCATCGAGGACATCCGCGTGGTCGAGAAGACAGTCGACCGCTGAGCGCGGGCAACTGACAGCAGTTGCGTCGCTGCCATGAAAAAGGTCTATCTACGTTGCCCTGTTACTGGGTTGCATGCAAGTCCTCGGTATCGTCGGGCACTCCGAGACGGGGAAGACCACGCTGGTCGAGCGGCTGACCCAGCGGCTTTCCGGAACCGGACGTGTCGCGACGGTCAAGCACTGCACGCACGCGCCGGATATCGACACGGACGGGAAGGACACGGCCCGCCACCGCGACGCCGGCGCGGCCGAGACGGTCGCGCTCACCGACGACGGCGAGTGGTACGCGACTGGGGAGTCACGGACGCTTGAGGAGACGCTGGACGCCCTTGCGCCCGACTACGACTACGCCCTCGTGGAGGGGTATTCGGACGCGACCATCCCGAAGGTCGTCCTCGGTGACCGTGAGGTCGCCGACCCCGTCGTCCACCGCGCGCCCCACGGCGCGGACGCTGACCTCGACGAGATCGTCGCGGCGATGGAGGACCGGGACCCCTACATCACGCTGGAGACGCTCGTCGCGGACGTAAAGCGGGACCCGGACGAGGTCTACTCCGGCGCGATTGCGACCTTCACCGGGCGCGTCCGCGCACAGGAAGGGCCGGACGACCCGCCGACGGAACTGCTGGAGTTCGAGCGCTACGACGAGGTCGCCGCCGAAAAGATGGCCGCGCTCCGGCGGGACCTCGAAGCGCGGGACGGCGTTCACGCGGTCCGCCTGCACCACAAGACCGGGGTAGTCGATGCTGGCGAGGACATCGTCTTCGTCGTCATCCTGGCCGGCCACCGGGGCGAGGCGTTCCGCGCGGTCGAAGACGGCATCAATCGCCTGAAAGAGGAAGTGCCGCTGTTCAAGAAAGAGGTCACCGTCGACGAGGAGTTCTGGGCGCACACGCGGTAGTCAGAAGCGCCGTTTCCGCGACGGCGACCGCTATCGCCACGGTGTCGCCCGAAGTGCGTGGACCAGAAGCAACGTCCCCAGCGCGACGCCGAGCAGGACCACCGCCACGGGCAGCGCCGCGTCCAGCCCGTCCGAGATGAACGAGGCCCAGATCTGGACCGGCAGCGTCCGGGGGTAGTACGCCAGCATCATCGTCGCGCCGAACTCGCCCATCGCGCGGGCGAAGGTCAACACCATCCCGGCGAGCAGGCCGGGCTTTGCGAGTGGCACCGTCACCGCGCGCATCGTCCCGACCCAGTCACGGCCCAGCGACCGCGAGGCCTCTTCGAGGTGGTCGTCGATGCCGTCGAAGGCGGCCTTGGCGGTGACGACGAAGAACGGCGACGCGACGAACGTCTGGGCGGCGACCACGCCCAGCAGCGACCGCGTCAGCGCCAGGCCTGTGAACCCGCCGAGGCCGTTCGGGCCGACGACGGTCAGCAGCAACATCCCGCTGACGACCGGCGGGAGGACGAGCGGCAGGACGACGGCCCCCATCGCGGCGGTCGTCAGCACGCCGGTGTTCCTCGAGAGCCAGTAGGCCAGTGGCAGGCCGAACACGACGGCGATGGTGGTACTGCCGAGCGCGGCGACGAGGGAGGTAATCGCGGCGTTGATGACGTACGTCTCCGTCAGACTCGAAAACAGCGCCGCCGGTGAGTACGTGAGCACGAGCACCAGCACCGGGACGACGAAATACAGCAGCAGCACCGCTCCCAGGACGGGAACGAGTTCGCGCACGCCGACCGTGTGGCCGGGCCGAGTCTCACCGCGTGACAGTACTCGGGACATCTCCCACAACTCGTGGATACTCTTCGCGGACGGTAAATCCGTGTGGTGCGAGCCAGTCCCCGGACAGGACTGCCTCGAAGGCTGTACGCGTCGCTTCCTGTTCGTCACGGCGGACGGCCCCGTACTCGATGGGGCTGGCTCCGATTGTCGTGCCGTTCGGGAGTTCGTAGCTGGTCTCCCGATACTGGGCTGTGTGAGCGGGGTCGCCCAGATGTATCTCCGGCGGGAACTCCCGGAACGGGTAGTCCCGCTCGATCGCCATGCTCCGGTAGACGAAGGCCGCGTCGACGGCCCCGGTCTCGAACTGCGCGAGCAGTTGTGTCTCCGGATAGGTCTGGTCCGAGGCGAGGACCGCGTCGGAAAGGCCCGGTTCGTCGTAGTAGTCGGCCGCGAGGGCCAGCACGAACAGCGTCCGGTAGCCGAGCGGGTCCAGCGCCGGGTCGGTCCGGCCGAGCGAGACGTCGTCACTCTGGAGCGGGTCGTACCACGGCTCCGCGGCCGCGACGCTCGTCCCGCCGTCCGTCTGCGGGTTGTACGCCAGCACCATCTCGTTGCTGGCGACCACAGCGTACCAGGCGGTGTCCATGACCCGGTCGAACAGGGTCGGGTCCGCCAGGGCGACGATAGCCGGGTCGCGCTTCCCGTCGGCGACCAGGCGTGCGGCCCCGACGGACCCGCGGGCTTCGACAGCGAGTTCGACGTCTGTCCGGGTCTGGAGCGTCTCGCTGGCCGCCTTCTGGAGGCTGCCCGCGACAAGCACGTCTACCCGCTCCCGACCGAACGCCCCGCATCCCGCCGTCAGGAAGAGACCGCTCCCCAGCGCCGCGAGTACCGACCGGCGGGTCTGTCGGGCCATTGGTCGTTCATTTCTCGCTCTCGCACATCGGTGTTGGGGTCAGTCCCAGTATTTCCGGGGCCGACCTTCCCGGCCTCGACGCCCAGCCGTCTACTGACTCTGGGGGCTGTGTCGAAGAGTAGCACGGCGATAGTTCTTTATAATCGGTGTTCGAACGTTGAAATGATGCAAAAGAAAGTCATCGCCCTGGTTGCGGTCATGGCGCTTGCCCTCGCGTACTACGTCAAGCGGTAAGCCTGAATTCCAGAGCTGCACCGTCCCCTGAATCGTGCTGTCGGCCGCCCTGCCCACTGGTCCTCAGCGGTATCGTGTCGGGTGGGCCGCCTCCTCGCTGGCCGGCAGTATTCCTTCGGACTCACTTGCCGGCGACAGCGCCGGTGGGTTTCCGAACCCTTACCCGGCGAACACCCGTAGCAGCGTGTATGTACGGCGTCGTCACCCGTAACGAAAAGGAGGCGGAGTGGTCCGAGTTCGACCTGGCGTTCTACGAGGTCAAGGACGTGACCGGCCGCGCTGTCGAACCGATCGAGGGCGCGGTCAACATGGTGTCCTGTTTCGGCGACAACGCGGTCGAGAGCGAGGAGGACCTGCTCGCGTTCGACGAGGAGGGCACGCCGGCGACCCGGAACCAGCCGTACTTCGACTGGACGTACGTCTGTCCGACCCACGACCGCTACCGCGAGGGGCTGCTCGATATCATCGCGGAGGCGGCCGCGGTCAACGAGGACGTTCGCCTCGACGACGTGGGCTTTCCCCGCGACGAGTACTGCCACTGTGACCGCTGCGAGCAGCGCTTCGCCGACAGCGAGTTCGAGGACTGGTCGGCCTGGCGCAGGAACGTCATCACGGAGTTCGTCGCCGAGGCCCGCGAGGCCGTACCCGGTAAGCTGTATCTCACGCTGTATCCGGACCCCTACCCGGGCCACCTCGAAGCCCGGTCCGGCGTCGCCGTCGACGACATCGCCGAGTACGTCGACGAGTTCGTCGTCCCCATCTACGACATGGCGTACTCGACGACCTACTGGCTAGAGATTCTCGCAAAGGGGTGGCAGGACCGGCTCGCGACCCCGTTCAGCATCGAACTGTACGCCGTCGACGTGGACGTCGACGACCTCTCGAAGGCCCTGGAGGTAGCAGAAGAATACGCCGAGACCGTGCTGTTTGGCTACGACGCCAGTAACGCCCGCGCGACCATCCGGCGGATGAACGCCGACGCTCGCGAGGGCCAGTCGTTCGGACCCGAGTAACGCAGTTTCGTCGACCTACGCCCCGCCGCCGAACCGCCGCTTGCGCCACTCCAGAACCTCCTCGCGGTCGCGCGTGTCGTCCGGGAGCTCGTCGAACCACCGGGCCTCGCTGATCTCGTGGTCCGGGTCGTCCACGGCGATGTCGGTCGTCTCTGCCCGTGCCTCGAACACCGGCAGGACGCCCCAGGCCATGTTGCCGTCGCAGTAGAACTCCACCCGCCCGAGCATCCCCAGTCCCTCGATGGTCGCGTCGACGCCGCTTTCCTCCCCCAGTTCCCGGAGTGCGGCCCCCCGGAAGGATTCGTCGCCGTCGAGTTCGCCGCCGGGCAGGACCCACATATCGACGCCCTCGTGGCGCACCAGCAGGAGTTCACCGGTGGCCTGGTACGCGAGCGTGTGCGCGCCGTACGGTGCGCCGTGGTCCCGGGCGGCGGCGGCCACGTCCCGGAATCGACCCCGCGGAACGTTCCGGTGACGCGTGAATTCGACGTAGCCACTGTGTTGCTCCCGGAGATGGTGATACGTCTGTTCGGCGGTCTGACACGCGCCGTCGGCGAGAAACCACAGGTCGTCGACGCTCGTCATCTGTCCGAACGCCGTCGGAGCGCCCGCCGTGGCGGCGACGAGTACCCGGGGACCCCTGCCGTGCTGCTCATGGCAAGCAGTTGGCGCGAGGAGCCTATAAGCCTTCGACACTGAATCAGTCCCTTTTTGACGAGCCACCGAGTACCGCCGGGTATGGCATTCGAAGAGGACGACAGCGTTATTCTCCACGACGAGCACAGCGACTACGACGGCGAGGAAGGCACCGTCACGCAGGTCGTCGAGACGATGTTCGGCGACGCCAACTACACGGTTTCCTTCGAGGACGGACAGGAGCAGGGCGTCCCCGAGGACAACCTCGAAGCCGCCGAGGACGAGTAGGGCCTCGATGTCGTCGGTTCCGTTCCACTACGTCGACCTCCGGACCTTCTGCTACGCGACAGAGGACGACAAGCGCGTCGAGGAGGCGCTCCGGACGTTTCTCCCGGAGGACTATCCCATCGAGCGCGCCAAGAGCGAGGGCCATTACGGCGACCGTATCGTCGTGCTCTCGGCTCGCGTCGAGAACGCCGACGACATCCGGCACGTGCTCACGCAGGTGGCCTCGGCGCCGGACATCGACGCGGTGCGTGCGGAACTGGACGACCGGGTCGACGACAACTGCTCGTTTTTCCTCACCTTCGACAAACAGGCCGCGTTCGGGGGGAGCGTGGAACGTGGCGACGGCATCACGCTCCGGGCGAAAGTCGAGGCCTATCCCGCAAAGCGGGAGAAGGCCGTCGAAAACGCCCGCGACCTCCTAGAGGAGCTGTGATGTACGAGGCCGTCTACGCCCACCCCGACGGCGACAGCACCGTCGCCCGACACGCGCTGACGGCCGCCGACTCGGACTACGACGGCATCGTCGTCAGGAACCACGGCGACGAGCCGGTCGAGTACGACGCCGACGCCATCACCGACGCCTATGGCGTCGACGTCGCGGCCGGCGTCGAGGTCCGGGCGGAGGACCCGTCGCGGGCGAGCGGCTTCGTCGGGAACTACCGGAGCGACAGGACAGTCGTCGTCGTCCACGGGGGCGACCGCCGCATCAACCGGTTCGCCGTCGAGCAAGCGACCGTCGACGTGCTCGCCCACCCGATGCGCGATGACGGCGACTTCAACCACGTGCTGGCGAACGCGGCGGCCGACAACGGCGTCCGCGTCGAGTTCGACTTCGGTCCGGTGCTCCGGGCCGCAGGCGGCAGTCGCGTCCGCGCCATCAAGGAACTCCGGAAGCTCCGGGAACTAGTCGAGGACGCCGGCGCCCCCTTCGTCGTCTCGGCGTCGCCGAGCACCCATCTCCAGCTCCGGGCGCCACGAGACGTCGTCGCCGTCGGGGAGACCATCGGCTTCGACCCCGACACCGTCCGCGAGGGGCTGGCAGAGTGGGGTCGAGTCGTGGAGCGCAACCGCGAGCGCCAGTCCGACGCCGTCATCGAGCCGGGGGTCCGGCTGGAGGGCGGGGGCGACACCGAGTAACTGCGGCCGCCGGAATCCCCACTTTTCGACATCGACCACTGTAGTGCAGACCCTGGCCCGGTTTTTCGACCCCCCGGTACGTCAGCCGACTGACCCGAACGCGTTTGCATCCGACCGGAGTACCGGGACGTATGAAGCAGCGACAGAAGCACAAGCTTGCGGACACGGCCCAGCAAATCGTCGGCGGGTTCCTGCTGTCCGGTCCGTTCGTCGTGACCCAGGAGGTGTGGGCGCTCGCGCTGAACATGACCGTCTTCCACAACGTGTTCCTCGTCTGTATCGTCACCGCCATCGGATACGGCGGGCTGTACGGCGCTGACAACGACCGGGACCCAAGACGCGAGGCCGCGGTCGCCGGTGTCCCGGTCCGGTTCATCTCTGTCCTCGCCGTCGCCTTTGGCTCCGTCGGAACGCTCGCAATCGCGGTCACCGCCCCCGACCAGTTCATCGGTGGCCTCCCCCTTTACGACCGGGTGGTCGTCACGTTCCGCGCAATCAGCGTCGGTGCCGTGTTCAGCGTCGTCGGTGCGGTGACGACCGACAGCCTGTTCTAGCGCGACGCTGGGACAGGCTCGTTCCACAGGACACTGCTCCGGGCGGCCAGTGCGGTCTACCCCCATCTCACACCACACCGCTCATTGTCCTCCGTCCCAACACTGGCGTATGAAACACCTCCCCAAGCATCTCCGGCCCCGGTGGCGCTACCTCGCCGTCGAACTCGAAGCGTGGCCCAACGCCTCCTTCGACCGCCGGGCGTTCCAGCGCGAGGTGTGGTACGCCGCGCAGAACCTGCTGGGCGACACCGGCAGCGCCGAGACGGATATGACCGTCCTCCAGTTACACGACTACGACGGCACGGCAGAGGCCATTGTCCGGACCAGACGCGGTCAGACGGACGCGGCGCGGGCCGCGCTGACCTGTCTGGACAGCGTCGACGGTGACGAGGTACGGGTCCGCGTCCGGGGGATTAGCGGCACCGTGCGTGCCTGTGAAGAAAAGTATATACGCGGGCCGCCGGAACCAACTGAACAGAGACACGTCGTGTTCGAGAACGCAGACCGGAGCGCTACTGTTCGGCCTCCGCGCTACGATGTCGAAACGGCCTCCGACGGTGCGTTCGTCGGCGCGACAGCACTCGATTTCCGATAACTATGCAGGGACAAAACCAACAGCAGGCCTACGACCGCGGGATTACTATCTTCTCCCCGGACGGACGCCTCTACCAGGTCGAGTACGCCCGCGAAGCGGTCAAACGCGGCACAGCAAGCATCGGCGTCAGAACGAGCGACGGCGTCGTTCTCGCCGTGGACAAGCGCATCCGGTCGCCGCTGATGGAGCGCTCCTCGGTCGAGAAGATCCACAAGGCCGACGACCACATCGGCATCGCCTCGGCCGGCCACGTCGCCGACGCCCGACAGCTCATCGACTTCGCCCGCCGACAGGCGCAGGTGAACCAGCTGCGCTACGGCGAGCCGGTCGGCGTCGAGACCCTCACCAAGGAAATCACGGACTACATCCAGCAGTACACCCAGGTCGGCGGCGCGCGCCCGTTCGGTGTCGCGCTCATCATCGGCGGCATCGTCAACGGCCAGCCGCGACTGTTCGAGACCGACCCCTCCGGGACGCCCTACGAGTGGAAGGCCCTCGCTGTCGGGGCCGACCGCGGCGACATCCGGGACTACCTCGAAGAGCACTACGACGAGGGCATGGACCTCGACGACGGCGTCGACCTCGCGCTGGCCGCCCTCGCGTCGGTCAACGACGACGGAGTCACGCCGGAAGGTATCGGCGTCGCGACGGTCGACGTGGAGACCGAGACGTTCGGCCAGCTTTCCGACGAGGAAAAGCGGACCCACCTCGCGGAGGCCGACCTGCTCGACACCGACGAGGACGCGGACGACGAAGAGACCGACGAGGAGTAACGCGTCCGACGCGCCCTCGCGGGCGGCTGGACCCCCCTTTTCCGACCACGCAGTAAGGCCTTTAACTGGCCCACTGCTACCGACGGGTATGATATCGCTTGACGAGGCAGTGACGGCGCGCCTCGAATCCCACGGCCAGCGGTTCGAGGTACTGGTGGAACCGGACGCTGCGCTAGCGATAAAGCGCGATGACTTCGACGGCGACCTCGAGGACGTTATCGCGGCGGAGGACGTGTTCGAGGACGCCTCGCGGGGGGACCGACCGCCCGAGAACATGCTCGAAGAAGTGTTTGACACCACCGATCCGATGGCCATCATCCCCGAGGTGATAAAGCGCGGGGAGATCCAGATCACGGCCGACCAGCGCCGCGAGATGCAGGAGCAAAAGCACAAACAGCTCATCCAGCGGATCACGCGCAACGCGGTCAATCCCCAGATGGACGACGCGCCACACCCGCCGGAGCGCATCAGGTCCGCCCTCGAAGAGACGGATTTCAGGGTCGACCCGATGGAACCCGTCGAGGCGCAGGTCGACGACGCCCTCGATGCGCTCCGGCCGGTCATCCCGATCCGGTTCGACGAGGTCACGGTGGCCGTGCAGGTCCCCGCGGACTACGCCGGGAGCGCGCAGGCACAGATACGGCAGTTCGGCGACCTCGAACGCGAGGAGTGGCAGTCAGACGGCTCGTGGGTCGGCGTGCTGACGTTCCCCGCCGGCCTGCAGAACGACTTCTACGACGTGGTCAACGAGCACACCAGCGGCGAGGCGGAGACCCGAATCATCAAAGACGAAGACGACATCAGTACGCGCGGCTGAGGCCGCGGCGTCGCGTTATCCCTTCTTGAACCCGACCAGAAAGCCGGCGGTGAACCCGGCGCTGACCGGCAAGGCCGACAGCAGCGACATGATCCAGGACGGCGGCTGGGCCGCCGCCGCGTCCCCGGCGGTACCGGTCGCGTTCTGTGCGGCCCCGCCTATCGCCGACCAGTTCACTTCGAGGATGCCCCGCGTCTCCAGGAACTTGAAAAGCGCCAGCTCGATGCCGACGATGACGGCGATGAGCTTGGCGACTTTCTTTGCGGCGAACCCGATGATGCCGCCGATAAGGCCGCCGCCACCGAACTCGAGGCCCATCTGCCGGAGTCCCAGCCCGTCTAGTTGTAGTACGAACTCACCCATACCGCGTACCTGACTGTCTGTTTTTAAATCCTTTGTGCTCCCTCGAAGCGCCCCTTTTATACTCAGGTGCCGCCCGGGTGACAGAACGGTGCTCCCAGTCGGGACGACCCGAAGAATTCAGGGAAATATTTTTCAGACGGTACTATTTCTTTACTCATAACCAAAGATTTGTATGCGACGGACGAATCTTAGTTACTGTTCAGATGGCAGATACACCGGATACCAGTACGGCTGACACGGCTGACGTACGTTCGAAGACACCGAAGTCCAACCGGGACTGGTGGCCCAACAAGCTCAACCTGGAGATTCTCGACCAGAACGCCCGGGACGTCGGCCCGATGGAGGACGACTTCGATTACGCGGAGGCGTTCCAGTCGCTCGACCTCGAAGCGGTGAAGTCGGACCTCGAGGAGCTGATGACCTCCTCGCAGGACTGGTGGCCGGCCGACTACGGCCACTACGGGCCGCTTTTCATCCGGATGGCGTGGCACAGCGCCGGCACGTACCGGACTGCCGACGGGCGCGGCGGCGCGGCTGGCGGACGACAGCGCTTTGCACCCATCAACAGCTGGCCGGACAACGCGAACCTCGACAAGGCGCGACGGCTGCTCCTGCCGGTCAAGCAGAAGTACGGCCGAAAGATCTCCTGGGCCGACCTGATGATTCTCGCGGGCAACGTCGCTATCGAGTCGATGGGGTTCAAGACGTTCGGCTACGCCGGCGGCCGCGAGGACGCCTTCGAGGAGGACAAGGCCGCCAACTGGGGGCCGGAGGACGAAATGGAAGGCCAGGAGCGATTCGACGAGCCGGGAGAAATACAGGAGGGCCTCGGTGCCTCCGTGATGGGCCTCATCTACGTGAACCCGGAAGGGCCGGACGGCAATCCGGACCCGGAGGCGTCGGCGAAGAACATCCGGCAGACGTTCGACCGCATGGCGATGAACGACAAGGAGACGGCCGCGCTCATCGCCGGCGGACACACGTTCGGGAAAGTCCACGGCGCCGACGACCCCGAGGAGAACCTCGGTCCCGAACCGGAAGCGGCCCCCATCGAGCAGCAGGGGCTCGGCTGGGAGAACAAGAACGGGAACGGGAAGGGCGGCGAGATGATCACGAGCGGTATCGAGGGGCCGTGGACCCAGTCCCCGACCGAGTGGGACATGGGCTACATCGACAACCTGCTCGATTACGAATGGGAACCCGAGAAGGGTCCCGGGGGCGCGTGGCAGTGGGCGCCCACGAGCGAGGACCTGCAAAACAGCGTGCCGGACGCCCAGGACCCCTCGGAGACGCAGACGCCGATGATGCTCACGACGGACATCGCCCTGAAACGGGACCCGGACTACCGAGAGGTCATGGAGACCTTCCAGGAGAACCCGATGGAGTTCGGGATGAACTTCGCGAAGGCCTGGTACAAGCTGACCCACCGCGACATGGGGCCGCCCGAGCGGTTCCTCGGTCCGGAGGTTCCCGACGAGGAGATGCTGTGGCAGGACCCGCTCCCGGACGCCGACTACGACCGCATCGGAGACGCGGAAATCGCCGAGCTCAAGGCGGAGATCCTCGATTCGGACCTCTCGGTCTCCCAGTTGGTCAAGACCGCGTGGGCGTCGGCGTCGACCTACCGCGACAGCGACAAGCGCGGCGGCGCCAACGGTGCACGCCTCCGGCTCGAACCCCAGAAGAACTGGGACGTGAACGAGCCGGAGCAACTGGAGACGGTTCTGGGGACGCTCGAGAACATCCAGGCGGCGTTCAACGATTCGCGCTCTGACGACACGCGGGTCTCGCTTGCTGACCTGATTGTGCTGGGCGGCAATGCAGCCATCGAACAGGCGGCGGCGAACGCCGGCTACGACGTCGAGGTTCCGTTCGAACCCGGGCGAGTGGACGCCGGGCCGGAACACACCGACGCAGCCTCCTTCGACGCGCTCAAGCCGACGGTCGACGGGGCCCGGAACTACATCCACGACGACGTCACGCGACCGGCAGAAGAGGTGCTGGTCGACAACGCGGACCTGCTGAACCTGACGGCGTCGGAGCTGACGGCCCTGATCGGCGGGATGCGCTCCATCGGTGCGAACTACGGGGACACCGACCTCGGGGTCCTCACCGACGAGCCGGGGACGCTGACAAACGACTTCTTCGTGAACCTGCTCGACATGGGCACGGAGTGGGAGCCGTCGTCGGACTCCGAACACGTCTACAAGGGTCTCGACCGTGACACCGGTGCGGTCAAGTGGGAAGCCACACGCATCGACCTGGTCTTCGGTTCGAACGACCGACTCCGGGCTATCTCGGAGGTCTACGGCTCGGCCGACGCCGAGGAGAAGCTCGTCCACGACTTCGTGGACACGTGGAGCAAGGTCATGCGGCTCGACCGCTTCGACCTCGAATAGACCACGGCTTCGGTGGCCGTATTGTAGCGTTCAAGCGGGTATCGAACTCTCGGGCGTCGGTAACTGACCGCAGTCATCTAAATTCTACCGCGCACTTCTCGCCCTACCGGACGACCATGAGAGCCGCCCGGGAGGTTAAATAATCGGACACCGTAGATTTCTAACGAGTGACGGCGACACACACCACGGAACGGGCGGTCATTGCGAAGCGCGTCGACAGTGGCACGGCCGACACGGAGGAGATCCGTGACCTCGCTCGGGCGGCCGGCTACGATGTCGTCGACGAGGTGACACAGACCAGGACGGAGGACCCGGCGTACCACCTCGGCGAGGGGAAGGTGACGCGGTTGAGCAATGCGGTCGCCCGTGAAGGGGCCGCCGTCGTCATCTTCGACAACCAGCTCGGTCCGTACCAGACGTACAACATCGGGAACAAGCTCCCGGAACGGGTGCGTGTCATCGACCGCTTCCGGCTCATTCTGGAGATATTCGGCCAGCGGGCCCAGACCAGGAAGGCCCAGCTCCAGGTCGAACTCGCGGAACTGCGCTACGAACTCCCGCGGGCCGAGGCCAAGGCGAGCCTGGCCAAACGCGACGAGCGACCGGGGTTCATGGGCCTGGGCGAGTACGACGAGTCCCGCGAGGAGGACATCAAAAAGCAGATCTCCAACATCCGGGACGAACTGGACTCCATCGAGGAGACCGAGCGGCACCGTCGGGACCAGCGCCGGGAGTCCGGGTTCGACCTCGTCGCGCTGGCCGGCTACACCAACGCCGGGAAGTCGACGCTCCTGCGCCGTCTCGCCGACGACCTCGAGGTCGACGAGAACGACGATCTCCATCCCGACCTCGACACGACGGCCGAGAGCGAGGACCGCCTGTTCACGACGCTTGGCACGACCACGCGGCGTGCGAAGGTCGGCAAGCGCGAGGTGCTGGTCACCGACACTGTCGGGTTCATCCAGGACCTGCCCCACTGGCTCGTCGAGTCGTTCAAGTCGACGCTGGGGTCGGTGTACCACGCCGACCTCGTCTTGCTCGTCGTCGACGTCTCCGAATCCGTCGAGGCAATCCGGGAGAAACTGGTGACGAGCCACGACACCCTGTACGAGCGCAACGAGGCCCCCATCGTCACGGTGCTCAACAAGACCGACACGGTCGACGACGAGGAGGTCCGTCGCAAGAAAGACGCGCTCTCCTCGCTGGCCCCGAACCCCGTCGCCGTCAGCGCCAAGCAGGGGCTCAACATCGACGACCTGGCCGAGCGCATCGACCACGAACTGCCGGACTACGAGCGCGAACGGCTCGTGCTCCCGATGACCGACGACACGATGAGCCTCGTCTCGTGGATCCACGACCACGCCAGCGTCGAGACGGTCGATTACGGCGACCAGGTGGTCATCGAGTTCGAGGCGCGGCCGGCGGTCATCGAGCAGTCCCGGGCGAAAGCCGGGGACCTGGTCGGTGCGTCGGCCTGACTGTGGCCTACCCTTCTCGCTGCCACAGCACGCCCGGTATCTCTTCTAGCAGGTCTGTCGCCACCAGCCCGTAGCCGCGGTCCTCGACGACGCGGTCGCCGACCGTCCCGACAGTGTAGGCGGCGATGGCGGCGGCGTCGAATGGGTCCTGGACACAGGCGAGCGCGCCCGTCACGCCCGCGAGCACGTCGCCGGTTCCGCCGACTGTCATCCCCGGATTACCCGTCCGGCCGACGCGGGTCCGCTCGCCGTCGGAGACGATGTCGTAGGGGCCCTTGACCAGCAGCGTCTGGCCGACCTCCGAGGCGAAGGACTCGACGAGGTCCGCTCGCTCCCGCCAGTCCTCGGCGGTCTCTCCGCCCATACCGCGGAGTTCGCCCTGATGGGGCGTGCAGACGAGTTCGGCGTCTGTCTCGATGTCCGGAACCACAGACAGGGCGTCGGCGTCGACGACCGCCGTCCCCTCGAACCCTGACAGCAGGTCCGCGACCGCCTCCAGGGTCGCGTTTGCGCCCCCGAGCCCCGGTCCGACGACCAGCGTGTCGTGGTCCGCCGCCAGTTCGGCGAGGCGGTCGACGTGCGGTGGCGCGAGGTGGTCCCCGTCGAACGGCCTGAGGATGAGGTTCTCGCTGTAGGACTGTATCTCGCGCGCGACGACGGCCGGGCAGGCGACCCGGACGAGGTCGGCCCCGCCTCTGAGGGCGGCCTGGGCCGTGAGCGCCGGCGCACCGGTGTACGGGCCGCCGCCGACGACCAGTACTTCGCCGTTGTCGCCCTTGTGGCTCGCGGGGTCCCGTTCGAGGCGGGTGAGGTCGCCCCGTTCGATGAACAACTCCGCCGCGTCGGGGATGCCGATGTCGGCCACGGTGACTGGCACGTCGAGGTCCGGAAGACCGGGCTTGGTGTCGTGAAACGTGACGACGTGGTCGGCGTCGACGGCGGAGTCGGCCAGCTGCCCGGTCTCGGCGTCGAGGCCCGAGGGAACGTCCACTGAGAGGACGGTCCCGTCGCTCTCGTTCATCGCCGCCGCAGCCGTCGCCGCCGGTTCCCGGAGGTCGCCAGCGATACCGGTCCCCAGCATCGCGTCGACGACCACGTCGGGGGTTCCGAGGTCGACCGCTGTGGAATCTTTGACCGCCTCGGTCGGGTACTCGGCGTTCTGGAGGGCCTCCCAGTTCTCCCTGGCGATCGTCGTCGAGATGGCGTCGGGGCGACCCAGAAGCAGGATTCGGAGGTCGTAATCGTCGAGAAACCGGGCGGTAACGAGCGCGTCCCCGCCGTTGTTTCCCCGCCCAGCGACGACGGTGACCCGGTCGCCGGGGTCCGCGAGGGAACGGACCGCTCGGGCGACGGCGTGCCCGGACGACTCCATCAACTGTTTGCGCGGGACGCCGAGCGCGGCGGCGTTCTCATCGACCACACCCATTTCGGAGCCGGTGAGCATACCCGCGGGTTCGCCCGCCAGCGAGGTAACTCTACGGGACGGCGGCTTACCAGCGGACCTCGAAGCCGTCGATGCCCTCCGGGTCCTCGTCCTCGATTTCGAGGTCAGTCACGTTCGCACGTTCGCTCCCCTCCTGACAGAACTCGACCATCGCTTCCACGTCGGCTTCGGGGCCCTCGAACACCGCCTCGACGCGGCCGTCGTCGAGGTTGCGGACCCACCCGTCGACGCCCTGTTTTTGTGCGCGCTCCCGCGTGGTCGCTCTGTAATAGACGCCCTGAACACGACCGGAGACGAACACGTGCACTCGCCTGCGAGCCATAGCCGGGGGTTTGCCGGCCGAGCCCGTTATACTGTCGCCTCCCACGACGCCGTCTCAGTTCTCGTCGCTGCCCGTCCGGAGGTAGTGAAACAGATAGGTCTGCGTGTAGCCCGCGTACTCCCCACCGAGTGCGGCCCGGATGGCCCGCGAGGTGTCGGTGTAGTTCCCCCGTTCACACTCCGGGTAGTACTCCTCGATGGTCGTCCGAATCCAGGTGTCAAGCGGGACCGCTTCGAGGTAGCCAAGCGAGAACAGCAACACGCAGTCCGCGACCTTGTCGCCGACGCCGACGAACCGGGTGAGCGACTCCCTGGCGTCCTCGTAGCCGAGGCCGACGGCCGCTTCCGGGTCGGCCTCGCCGGTGGCGACCATCTCGGCGGTGCGCTGGACGTACGGGGCACGATAGCCCAGTCCGAGCTCCCGGAGCCGCTCCTCCGTCGTTTCGGCCAGGGCCGACGGCGTCGGATAGGCGCTGTAGGTCCGGCCGTCGAACTCGACTGTCTCGCCGAACGCGTCACGGAGCGCCTGCTGCATGCTGTGAATCCGGGCCACCCGCATCTGGGCCGAGCAGATGAACGAGACGAGCGCGCCGAAGGGCGGGTCCTGAACGAGTCGCATCCCCCAGAACGTCTCGTAGGCCGACTGGACCACGTCGTCGTCAGGTGCCGTCTCCCGGACTGCGGGGAGGTCGTCCGCAAGGCGGAGGAGCCGTTTGAGGTCCGCCTCGGCGTCGGTTGTGGCCTCCCATTCGAGGACGCCATCTCGCTGGCGGACGCGGATGACTGCCGGCGACCCGTCTCGTCGGACTGTGGTCCAGTACCACGCGTCGCCGCCGGTCTCTCCGTCGCGCTGGTACATCTCGCCGTCCGCCCGGTTCCAGAGGTAGGACTGACCGCTCTCGACAGTTGCCTGGAGGTCGATACCGCCGGCAAGCGACCCGACATCGATGACGCCCTGTTCCATTGTCGTATGATACGGACCAGGAGGTAATGGCGTTACGAGTTCCGTCCACGCCGCCTCGGGATGCATCCCGGGGAGCCAGAACTCACAGCTGGCTCACCTGTCACTGTTTTTTGTGGTCGTGACGTTCCGCGGCGCTCGGCTGTGTACCACTCGATTGCACACTCAGACCCTCTATACTCCGATATACGGGGAGTAACGCAAACGCTGTTTCAGGGCTAACCTTCATTATATTGGAAAACGAACATGCTAGTATGAATTGCCGAGTTGTCGTCGAGGCCGCAGTCCCAGTGTACGACGTGGCATCTGCGGACGAGGCAGTTCGCATCGCCATCTCGAAGACTGGGGAGATGCTGAACCCCGATCTCAACTACGTCGAGATCAACATGGGAGACCGGCACTGCCCGCACTGCGGTGAGACACTGGAACCCGCTTTTCTCGCTGCCGACGAGAGTCTCGTCGCACTCGAACTGGAGATGACCGTGTTCAACGTCGAACGGGACGAACACGCCGCCCGAATCGCCCGCAAGGAGATCGGGCAACGGCTCGAGAACATACCGCTTGACGTGCTCGAAATCGAGGAGATACCGGAGGAATCCGACGAGGATGCAGACACCGAGTCGAGCTCGACTGAGCCGACAGCCGAAACCGACGACCAGCCCGAGGACGAAGCGGATGACGTGTTACCCGAGTTCGAGGAGCTAATCGACGAGTAAGCGTGGGCAGCGGAGCAACGGGAACTGTATGCTCCACCCTCGACATCCGGCGATTCTGATACGAATTCGTCAGCCGTTATATGATTACTAACAGCAGCAATCTCGTGGAAACCGGTGAAGAAACTACGGACAACCGTTAATCCGCGGCGGCAGAAACAGGCTCTTTGGATTCGTTGGCCATCTCGGATGCAATACCGTCAGCAATCGCAAAGACAGCGGCCTTGTGGTCCGTCTTCGACTTGTGAATCGATGTCGGCTTGACGCCCAGTTCCTCGTATTCGTCGTGGTCCACTTCTGTCCCGGATTCTGCTTCGTAGTGGTTCTGTACCTGTGCAAGCAGGCCGTGAAGGTGGATGAGCTCCTGCTTTTTCATAGTCAACCCAAGGTAATAACTCGAAGGTTATAGTACTACTCTGATGAAGGTTAACACACGACTCTGCATTTACTACGTTATAGTTTATGATTATTTCGGGCTACGATCTACATTGTGTATATTTTACACTGAATTTTACGATATCTGTGGTGGGGCTGGCATGCAATATCAGGTGCCCCGGTCCAGTGACCAGTCGCGGACGGTCGCACAATACCGACTCGGTCTCATTGCTGACGACGGCGGCTGACAATCATGATTATGGGCTGGCTGCCCCCACTATCGGTATGGACAAACCGACTCTCCCGTCGGAAACTGAAATCGGCCGGGTAGCCCTGACTGTTGCTGATCCGCCACCGGTTGTCGATTTCTACCGTGATGTTGTGGGACTGGCGGTCCTGGATTCGGGCGACGGCCGGACGATACTCGGTGCGGGTGGACAGGCGCTACTGGTCCTGAACCACCGGCCGGATGCACCAGCGAGGGACTCCGCGGGGACCGGGCTGTACCACGTCGCGTTTCGCGTCCCCTCGCGAGCGGCACTGGGTGATGCACTCCGCCGAATCGACTCGGAGTGGACTCTCTCAGGTGCGTCGGACCACGGCGTCAGCGAGGCGCTGTACCTGTCGGACCCGGCCGGTAACGGCGTTGAGATCTATCGGGACTTTCCGCGGGCGTCGTGGAACGAGACACCGTCCGGACACGTCGAGATGGTGACCGAACCCCTCGATACCCAGGCGGTTGCGTCTGCTGCGGGCGGCGAACAGTCGATGCCCGCCGAGTCCGACATCGGACACGTGCATCTGGAAGTCTCGTCAGTCGAGACGGCCCGGTCCTTCTACGTCGATGCGCTCGGACTGCGAGTCAGGGCCACGTACGACGGCGCGGTGTTTCTGGCGGCCGGAGACTACCACCACCACGTCGGGGCCAACGTCTGGCAGGGGCGGTCCAAGCCCCATCACGGACAGGGTCTGGCGTGGTTCGAGGTCCGGCTCCCGGACGACGCGACTCTAGACGCGACACGCGAGCGCCTCCGTCGGTCCGGCTACGCCGTCTCAGAAACCGACACTGGTCTCACAGTGCACGACGGTGACGACATCGAACTCCGACTGCGGACCTGAGCACGGGACGTTTCGGCCTACTAACCGATGTGCCAAGTCAAGTGTCTTCGCGCGCTATCTGGGGCATGCACGCGACACGGTGGCTGGCTTTCGAAGCCGGACGCATGGGAACCGAAACCGACCGCGCGGCGTCGACCGGACGCAGCCGACACCCGGGAGGAGAGCGATGAGCGGCCCCCATCAGGGCCAACAGCTCGTGACCGCGGGAACCACGCTGTCGGAGGCCAACGCGGCGGCGGTGCTGATTCACGGCCGGGGCGCGACTGCCCGGAGCATCGTCCAGATGGGGGCGGAGTTCCAGCAGGACGGCCTGGCCTTGCTGGCTCCCCAGGCCGCGCGGAACACCTGGTACCCCAACTCCTTCCTCGCGCCGGTCGACCAGAACGAACCCGGGCGGACGTCGGGACTGCAGGCCGTCGCGGACGCCGTCATGGAGGCCGAGGAGGCCGGGATTCCGACCGACCGCGTGCTCGTGCTTGGCTTTTCTCAGGGGGCCTGTCTCGCGAGCGAGTTCGTCGCTCGCACCCCCCAGCGCTACGGCGGCCTCGTGGCTCTCAGTGGCGGCCTCATCGGCGAGACCATCGACGAAAGCGAGTACGGAGGCGACATCGAGGAGACGCCGGTGTTTCTGGGCTGTAGCGACGTCGACCCCCACATCCCCGAAGAGCGCGTCCACGTCACCGCCAGGGTCTTCGAGCAACTGAACGGGGACGTGGAGGAACGTATCTACGAGGGGATGGGACACGGCGTGAACGAGGACGAACTGGCGTACGTCTCGTCGCTGGTGGCTGATATCGTCAGCTAGGCGGCTCGACTGCTAGCCCGTTTACCGATATTGCACCGCTGAGTGGACGAACAGGGAGTTACCGCGCCCTCACCGCGAGACTTAGTGGTTAGGAAACTCACAGGTAGTATGGACCTTTCCCGCCGACAGCTTCTCGCGACGTTCGGCGCCGGTATGACACTCGGCGGTGCAGGCTGCGTGGGAGACGACAGCTCGAATACTGGATCTGGTTCGGCAGCCGGGTCCGGTACTGGACGCGACACGGTGTCGACAGCGACCGAAGGACGCGACGGGCCAGAGCCACCGACAGCCGACAGCCGACTGTATCTGGACTACGATATCGGGACGCTCGAAGAGAACGTCGTCAGCGGCGGCGTTCCCAAGGACGGGATTCCGGCCATCGACGACCCGACGTTCGCGGACACGCCCCCGGACGGGCTGGCTCCGGACGACCCGGTGTTCGGTGTGGTCCGTGACGGGGAAGCGAAAGCGTACCCACAGTACATCCTCGTCCACCACGAGATCGTCAACGACGCCATCGCCGGCGACCCCGTCGCCGTTACATACTGCCCGCTGACGGGCACGGCACAGGGATTCGAGCGCGGCCCGGTGGAGTTCGGCGTCTCAGGTCGACTGGTGAACTCGAACCTGACGATGTACGACCGGGGCACCGACAGCTGGTGGCCACAGATGCTGGCGACGGCAATTAAGGGCCCACTGACGGGCGAGTCCCTGCGGGAGTTCCGGGTCACCTGGACCACGTGGGCCCGCTGGGCAGACACGTATCCGGAAACAACGGTTTTGACCGAGGAAACCGGCTTCTCCCGGCGCTACGGTGTCGACCTCTACGGTCAGTACAACGAGAAGCGGGGCTACTATTCGAGCAGTCGGACGCTGTTCGAGCCGTTGCAGGGAGACAGCCGCGCACACCCGAAGGCCGTCGTCATCGGGACCCGGACGGCGTCGGGGGCAGTGGCCTTCGACAAGGAGACTCTGCTGAATCAGCGCGTGCTGACCGGCCCCATTGAGGACACTTCCTACGTCGCCGTCGCCGACAGCGACCTCGCAACGGGCTACGTGTACGCGAATCCGGAGTCAGCAGCCGTCGAGGCGTCGGACGACGGCTACACGCTCGACGGGACGACGTACGCTGCCGATTCCCTTCCGCTTGAGCGCTCGCTGTCTTTCGACGCGATGTGGTTCGCATGGGCCGGCTTCTATCCGGGGAGTGCGTATGTCAGCTGACAGTGCGGCCGACAGGGCAGGTGTGACTGCCAGCATCGAACGCTTGCTTCGGAACACTGCGGTTGCGATCCGGGGAGCGCTCACTCGCCGCGACGGACGAGTTACCCTGGGCGGTTCGGGACTCGCCTACTTCCTGTTGTATCTCGTCGGCCTCAGACATCTCGGCTTCGGCCAATCCGGCTACGAGGTGTCTGTCGTCAGTAACCCGCTCACCCGTGCGTTCCGGCAGGTCGGGCCGTTTCAGTGGGAACCGATTGCGCTGGTGGTCGTCGGCCCGGTCGAACTGCTCGTCGCGCCGCTGAACATGCTTCTCGGGGGCGTCCTGGCATTGTTGGTCGGACTCAATCTCGCTGTCTCCGTCGTCGCCTGGCGCGGCCCGTCGGCCTGCCGTCTCGGTCCGGGCGCTGGGACCGCGGCGGGACTGCCGGGACTGCTCTCCGGGTTTGCCTGCTGTGGTCCAACAATCCTGCTCGTTGTCGGCGTCCAGGCGAGTGCCGGCATCCTGGCGCTGTTCCAGTGGCTGCTCCCGATCACTGTCGTGGCACTGCTCGCAACCCTCCTGTGGGTCGGCAGTCGAGTCGAGGCGGCGTGACAGGCGAAGTAGATAGTTCCTACTGACGGGTGTCGGACGGTAGTCGCTGTCTACCGGGACGGGCGGTGGCTGACACTTTCTCCCCTCCATCCGGGGAAACACATAATTACTCCGTACGACCCAACTACGGGTATGACCGCTACTGTCGTGAGCGAGGTCAACCGACCATACGTGCCGACGGGCGGAGCGAAACTGACCGCTGAAATCGAAGTCGAGCCCGGACGGCTGGAGGAACAATCCACGCGACAGATCGCCCTCTGTATCGACGCCAGCGGGTCGATGGCCGGCGACGACATCGAACAGGCACGCGCCGGCGCCGAGTGGGTGTTCGGCCTGCTCGACGAGGAGGACTACATCTCGATCATCGCCTTCGACAACGAGGTCACGACGGTGCTCGAGCCGACGCGGTGGGGGGCCATCTCGCGCGAAACAGCGGTGGACGCGGTTGCTGACATCTCCGCCGGCGGCGGCACCGACATGTACAGCGGCCTGCTGGAGGCGAAGGCATCGCTGCAGGATTTACCGAGCGACGACACCACGGCCAGGCGGGTCCTGCTCCTCTCTGACGGGAAGGACAACTCCCACGACCCGGACGCGTTCGACACGCTGGCCCGCGAAATCGACAGCGAGGGCATCAGAATCAAGGCGGCAGGCATCGGGAGCGACTACCGCGAGGAAACCATCCGGACGCTCGGCACCGCCGCTCGCGGCGAGTGGACCCATCTGGACGCCGCCGGTGACATCGAGTCGTTCTTCGGCGACGCAGTCGAGGCGGCCGGCACGGTCGTCGCCCCCGACGCCCGACTCGAACTCGACGTGGCCGACGGCGTCGAGGTCAGCGAGGTGTACCGCTCGCTCCCACAGACCCAGTCCGTGTCCCCCGCGTGGGAGGAAAATGCGGCCGTCGTGCCGTTGCCGGACCTGCTCGACCGGGAGACCCAGCGGGTCGTGCTGAAGATTCACGCTCCGGCCCACGACTCCGCGGACTCGGTGTCTCTTGCGGATGTCACGCTGGCCGCCGGCGGCGAGACGACCCGTGAGTCCATCACCGTCGACTACACCGACGACGCGGGGAAACTGGCCGAGCACAACGAGCAGGTCGACGTGGACCACCGACAGACCGTCATCAAGACGGAACTCGGCAAGGGCAACGTCGCCGAGGCACAGACGCAACTGGAGCGGATGACGCGCATCCACGGCGAGGACGCCGAGGCGGTCCAGTCAGCCGAGCGGGAGACAGAGATTGTGATGGAAGGCGGCCGCAAGGAGCAAAACAGGGCGACGAAGGTCGTCACTGACGAGGGAATCCAGAAGTGACCCCGCCAACCACCGGTGTCGGTATAGTCGCTGTACCCTGGAGAAACGATTGATTCATGACCTGGGAACCTGAGAGCGGCGACGTCATCGCCGGCCGGTACGAGTTCGATGAGTTCCTCGGCAAGGGCGGGTTCGCCAAGGCGTTCCGTGCCACAGACCTCGAGACGGGCGAGTCAGTCGCTGTCAAGTACCCCAACTACACCGAATCCCAGAACGACCCCGATATCATCGAGGAGTACTTCAACAAGGAGGTCAGCTCACTGGAGCGCATCCGTCGGGCCGGCGGCCACGAGAACGTGATGGACTACTACGACCAGGTCACGGAGCGTGACGTTCCGTTTCTGGTCGTCCAGCTCGTCGTCGACGGAATCGAACTCGACGGGGTCATCGACCGGCACGGCCCGATCGACGACACCGAGCAGGTCCGCCAGATCGGCATCGACCTCTCCGACGCGATGGGGTTTCTCCACGAGAACGAGATCGTCTACCGGGACCTGAAACCGGAGAACGTGATGCTCACACCCGACATCACGCCCACGCTGATCGATTTCAACACGGCGACGGGCTTCGATGCCACCGGTGACCCCACCTCCGGGAACACCGGGACGACGATTCTGGGGCCGTTCAAGCCCCGGGAGGTCGCCGAGGCCAGCCGGACAGACGTTCGGCAGGGCCCGTGGTCGGACGTGTATTCCATCGGAAAGATACTCCTGTTCCTGCTCAAGGGAAGCGTCCCGAAGAAAGACGGCGTGAACCCCCAGGCGTTCGGGGCCGACTGCGACGACTACCTGGCCGAAATCGTCGAACGTGCTACGCAGACGCATTATCGGGACCGGTACCGGAACGCGACGGTCCTCAAGGAGGTCCTCGAACGGCGAGACCCCACGCCGCCCGCGACGGCGTCGGTGACGTACATCCAGGCGGACCGGCAGTTCACCGTCGAGCCGGGCGACACTATCGGGCGAGAGGGCGCGAGTGGCCCCCCGGCGTCGATAACAATCGACGACCCGAAGGGGGAGTACATCTCGTCGGTCCAGGTGCAGTTCGACATCGAGGACGGTGACTGGTCCCTCCACGACCGGAGCCTAAACGGCACGTTCGTCCAGAAAGGGGCCGGCTGGCAGCGGGTCCTCTCAGCGCCCGGACGCGAGCGCCTGCGCTCCGAAGGCGAGGACCCGACCGACAGACACGGTAACATACCACCCGAGTCGGTCACACTCACTGACGGCGACCTGGTGTCGCTGGTCCATCCGACCTACGGGGTCACGTTCGAGTTCTATCCGGAGGAGTCATGAGATACAGCACGCACTACGACATCGGCGACAGGAAGCGAGGACAGGGAATCAACGAGGACAGCGTCTCACTGACGGTGTTCGAAGAGGGCCACCGTGACGGCTATCGCGGGCAGGACTGGCCAGAGCCGCCGACCCACTCCACAGCGGCCGATGACGGAGCGGCGGACCCGACAGACGGGCCATCCGATACCCGCACCGGGGACGACGAGGCCGACGCGTCGGACGACGCCGACACCAGTCGGCCGATGAACCGCTCGGCCGGCGTGTTCGTGGTCGCAGACGGTGCCGGGGGGCACGACGCCGGCGACATCGCGTCGTACATCACGACGACTGTCGTGGCCGAACAGCTCGCCCCCGTGGCGATACGAGCGGCCCGGAGCTACCCCGGCGGATTCGACGTGGATGTGGCCCGTGGCGTCCTCCCCGACCCGCCCGGTGAGCGGGAACTCGAAGCCGCTGTGGCCGAGGCGGTTACGACGGCCCACCGCGAGATTATCCGGTACGCCGACGAGACCGGAACCCAGTCCTACACGACGGTCGTCGCGGGGATCTACGCCGACGGGAAGCTCCACTACGGCTGGGTCGGTGACAGCCGGGCCTACGTCGTCAACGGGACCCGCGAGACGATTTCGCCGCTGACCCGTGACCACGCCGTCGTCCAGGAGTGGGTCGACAGCGACGAAATCGACCCCGTCGCGGCACACGTCCATCCGAACGGGAACGAAATCACACGCGCGCTGGGGGGGTCCGGCTACGAGGACCCAGAGGAGGCGACCGTCGAGGTGGACACGCGGACGGTCAGACTGTTCGCGGAAGACACGGTGCTGGCGACCAGCGACGGGCTCGTCGACGCACAGACCGACGCACCGGACCTGTACGAGGAGTACGTCGAAGCGGACCACGCCGACGCGGTGGCCGAGCGTATCCGCGAACGGGTCGTCACCGACGAGGAGATCCGGGACGCAGTCCTCGATGCACCGTCCCTCGACGCAGCGAGTCAGGCGCTCGTGTCGCTGGCAAACGACCGCGGCGGGAAAGACAATATCTCGGTGCTCCTGTTCGCCGACAGTGCGCTCCCGGAAACGCCGGAAAGCGGCGGAATGCCGGTTCGAAACGTCGATCCGGATATGGACATCTCGGACCGTGAGACGGTGATTATGACAGACGAATAAGGAGAAAGTTTTGCGGGGTAAGCGTTTTATTTCTTCGCTCTATACGTGCTAACGAAATACATGCCCGAACCCGACCGCACGGTAAACTGTCCCATCTGCGACGAGGCTTTCGACCCGACAGTCGCCGGCGGGTGGTGCACGAACCCGGACTGTGGTGAGTGGCAACACACCGACGACGCTGGCGCTGATTCCGATACCGACGACGCGGTTCCGGACGACGGCGACCTGATAGCGGAAGGCACGGCGGAGGGGTCTGTGGCGGAAAGCGACGAAGTCGACACCCCGGATGGGCACGCTGGTGACCACGGTGGTGACGACGAGGCTCCACTGGAGGAAGCCCCAGTGCGCGAAACCCCGGATACTGGGGGAGTCGAGGACGGAGACGAGTCCGGCGGTGATTCCGACGAGCGCGACGAACCGTCCGACGAGCGCGACGAAACCCCGGACGTGGACGACGACGCGGCGACGATTACCTGCCCGGACTGCGACCGCGCACTCGACGCCGACGCGAACTTCTGTGTCGACTGCGGTGCCGACGTGGGGGACATCACGCCGGGAGACGAGGGGGCGCTCGACGCGTGCCCGTCCTGTGACACCGCCGTCGATGACGAGGCCAGTTTCTGTGTCAACTGCGGGGAGAACCTGGACGCCCACCGCAACGGAACCGCTGGGGCGACAGCCAGCTCGGAGCCGGAATCGTCGTCTGCCGACGCGACGGCGACCGCTGACGCGCTCGCCTCACAGTCCACCGACGACGCGACGGTCCCGGACAGACTCGTCCTCTCGGTCGAGGGGCGCGACATCACGGTCGAAGACGGGGACCGCATCGGTCGGGAGATCCGGGCGGCGCTACTGGACGCCGGACGGCCGGAAGACGAAGCGGTTCGGATCCACCGCGAACACGTCCGGTTCGACCGCCAACCGGAGGGGTATTATCTGGTCGACCTCGGGGATAACCCGACGCGGCTGAACGGGACCCCGCTGAAGAAGGGCGACCGGGAACTGGTCGAGCCGGGCGACGAGCTCGAACTGTCGGGCGTCGTCACAGTGACCATTCAGGCGGCGTAACCACCCACAGTTAAGCGGTCGGTCGGGAAACACCAGGCTGATGGAGCGTGGTCGACTGGGGTCGGAACTCCGCGAGTCCGCCGCACTACTGCGAACCGAAACCTGGCTGTTCGTCGGCGTGGCTCTGGCAGGGGTCGCCTACGGCGGCTGGGTACTTGCGACGGGAATGCTACTGGAGCAGTTTTCGGGGCTCGAACGTACTGTTCTCGTGGCCACCGACGGGAGCATCGTCTCCGTGCGGACCGTTCTCGCCGCCGGCACCTGGCTCGTCGTCCCGTCGCTGGCTACCGCCGCGTTCGTCAACCGACGGCTTCGGAACCGCTACGGCAACCTCATCGACGCGTATCGGCTGGACCATCCGAGCCTGTTGCTGGCTCTGCCCGGGTGTGTACTCGGCGGTTGCCTGCTGGGCAGCCTCACGTTCGGGCAGCGACCGTCGCTCACGGTGGTTGCACTGTTCGGGACAGCGCATCTGGTCGTCCGGACCGTCGCTTACGGGCACCGCGTGTACACGTTCTCGGCCCCGCCACTCCTGTCCGTGCTGACGTTTGTGAGTGCGGTTTCCCTCGGCGTCGGTTGGCTGACCGCCGCACCCGGCGCGTCGTCGACGCTGTCCCCGTGGCTGGCGCGGGCCGGCGTCGGTCCCGTGGCCGAGACGGCACTCACACTGACGAACGTCCGACCGTCGCAAGCCACACCCTTCTTCATCGCCGTCCCCGGCGTGCTGGCGAGCGTGTACCTCCTTTGCCAACTGCTTGCCGGGACTGTCGTCAGAATCCGCGCACCGCTTGCGAACCCACAGCGCCGTCCGGACCAGCGGTTCCCTATCATGCCACCGGTCGGCGGTCCCCAAACCGGCGGCGAGAGCGGGGTCGCCCAACGGGATGTGGACGCTGAACCGGCGTCCACGGAACAGACCGGGACCGACACCGAAGCTGCCGACCGCGAGGCGGAGTCACCGGGACACACCGGGACGCGAGTGTTCTCGCCCGAGGAGGTCCCACAGGCCCGCGAATCGGCACAGTCCCCGGACGGTGACGGTTCGGGGACAGCGACTGCGGACAGCGATACAGAACCGGAGACATCCGGAACGGAGGCGGCTGACGAGGCGTGGATGGACGATACAGCCGTCTTCACGCCGGGCGCACGGGACGCCGGGCAGTCGTACTGCGGCGAGTGCGGCGAATCGCTCCCGCCCGACGCTGACACCTGCCCGTCCTGTGGCGACCCCGTCGACGAGTGAGGTGGTCAGCGGTTCGAAACGGGGATGTCACCGAGGGCAACGGTGTACTGCGTCGATTGTGTCGCCGCACCGTCCGGATACACGGACACCGTTACAGAGACCGTGTCCGGTCGTTCGCCGGGGGGAAGCAGCCACGACTTGGCCACGTCACCAGTTTGTCCCACTGGGAGCTGTCCAGTGCTTGCGGCTCCGTCGATTGTCTCCCCGCTGCGGGTGGTGACGCTGTCGAGACGAACCGACGCGGTCTCCGACCCGGTGTTCGTCACGTTCACTGCAATCGTGAACCGCCACCCCTCGTCAGCGGTGACGACAGACGCCGACTCGATACGGGCCGAGACTGCCGAGGGTTCGAGAATCGGGTCCCCGACGCCAGCACCGGCCTGCTCCGGCGTCGGCGTTTCAGGGACCGCCTCGCCCCCGGGGTCTCCCGTCAGGTGATGCCCCATCATACTCCCGAAGGTAACGACTTCGATGAGGATCGGCAGGCCGATTCCGACGATGATGAGTAGTCGTAGCAGCGTTTTCTGCTCCGGACCGTCGACGTCTTCGAACATGATGAGAGAGTAGTGAAGTGGTGTTAGACCGGAATCGGCGGACTGCCGGGCGCGAACAGTCCGTCAGCCACCATGCTGGCCAGTGGCGGACCGTACGCGATGACGATGAGCAGCAGAGCAATCGCCGTCCAGAGCTTGTAGTTGTCCAGGATGCGCGGGCTGTGGTCCGCGCCGGACAGCGGCTCCGGGATGTTGCTGTTGACCGATAGCGTGCCGCCGCGTCGAGCGAGCAGGGTGTCCGCCATGACGATGAGGAACATCGCCGCGCCGACGAACAGTAGGAAGCCGCCGATGGCGATCTGGAGCCGCATTTCGCCGACGGTTCCCGCGACGCCCTCGAACGCGAACTCGTCGTACGTGGGTTCGGCGGTCCGTCGTGGGATGCCGGCAAGTCCGGCACGGTGCATGGCGTTCGACATCACCGCCATGCCCACGAACCAGACGTAGGGCTGGAGTACAGCCATACTCCGCTGTCGGAGTTTCTTGCCGGTTATCTGTGGGACCAGCCAGTAGCTGATCGCCATCGCCGTCAGCGCGAACGCAGTCCCGACGGTGAGATGGAAGTGGCCGGGGACCCAGATGGTGTTGTGGATGAGGTAGTTGATGTTCATCCCGGCGTTGATCATGCCCGAGAAGCCCCCGGCGGCGAACATCAGGCCGGCGAGCATACAGCCGGAGAAGGCCGGTTTGTCCCAGGGCAGGTCCCGGAGCCAGGAGAGGTAACCGCTCGCACCCCGCTGGCGAGCCCCGTGCTCGACCGAGGCGACCACGGTGAACGCGGTCAACAGCGAGGGCAACAGCAGGAACATCGTGTTCGTCATCGCGATGAACTTGTAGCCCGACGGGATGCCGGGGTCGGTGTACTGGTGGTGGAAGCCGACCGGGGTCGACAGCAGCAGGAACGCGACGAACACGACGCGGGCCAGTGGGTCGCTGAACAGCCGGCCGCCGGCCAGCTTCGGCAGGATAGTGTACCAGACGAGGTACGCCGGCATGAGCCAGAAGTACACGACCGGGTGGCCGAAGTACCAGAACAGCGTCCGGGTCAGCAGCGGGTCGACGTTCTGGATGAGACCCAGCGACCACGGGATGAGGAAGACGACGACTTCGACGGCGACGCCTATGGTTGAAATGTACCACATTAGCATCGTCGTCAGGACCATGAACGTCTGCAGCGGAATACGCTCATCGGGGTTGTCCGAGCGCCAGTCCCACAGGGTCTTGAAGTACGCCAGGCCGGCTATCCACGACCCGACGATGATGAGCGCCGCACCGAGGTAGAACGCCGGGTGCGCCTTCATCGGGGCGTAGAAGGTAAACAGCACGTCCGCTTCGAGGTCGTGGCCGAGAATCGTCGGCGAGCCGACGATGCCGCCGATGATGGACACGGCCGCGAGCACCGTTCCCGTGACCATCAGCCAGAAGGCCGACCAGGCGATGCGCTGTGGCAGTTCCCGTTCGAGACTGTTCGTGACGGCCCACGCGAACAGTCCCGCGATGAAGAACGTGGTAAACACGAGCGCCAGCAGGACGCCGTGCCCTGTCAGGATCGTGTAGTAGTCAGCTGAACTGACGAAGCCCCGGAACACGCCCGTGCGATGGAGCGCCTGGACGACGCCGAACAGCGCGCCGATTCCAAGCGCGATAAAGGAGACGAGGAACTCGCTACGGACGAGTTTCGAGGTTTTCGGATAGGAGTCGACGAACACCATTACTGATCCGCCTCCTCTTGAGCCTGTGCGTCATCTGCGGACTGGTCGATGTTCTCTTGCTGCATATCGTACTCCTCCGGTGGGACGACTTCGACGGAGCCACCCATCGTGTGATGGGCCGCACCACAATACTCGTGACAGATAAGCCCGTAGCTACCGGGTTCGTTGAACCGCGCCGAGACTTCCGAGACCTGTCCCGGGATCACCATCGTGTTGATGTTGGTCTCGACCACGGAGAAACCGTGGACCACGTCTGCACTGGTCACTCTGAACGTGACGTTCGCACCCGCGGGGACACGGATAGGGGTGTCTCCGGTTCCGGGAACGAACTGGAACTGCCGGGCGACGACGTACACGACGTACTGGTCGTCGCCCTCCTTGACGACACCGGGGTCGTCGAACTGGGTTCCGGTGTCGCCGTTCTGCACCGCTTGCGCGCTGATCTGTCCGCCCGAATCGTCGACCATCCCGACGCCAACGCCGACCGACCCGTACGCGATGGTGGCGATGAAACCGACGATGAGCAGTATCGCTGCACCGAGCCAAAGCTTTTCGAATCTATGAACCTGCATGATATCACCCGATTATTGAGACGCGGCCCAGGAACTCGACGAAGTACATGAACACCCACAGCAGGCCGATCAGCACGAAGTAGAAGGCGACCAGCGCCGCCGTTCCCTTCGGGTCGTACTCGTCGTGGCCCAGTTCGACAGCCGGTTCCGTTTCAGCGGCCTCTTCGACCGGTTCCGGTCCGGTCGCCCGCTGTAGCTCGCCACCGCCACTCGTCTGTGGAGGGCGTCCGTTCTGGCGGCGTCGCATCGCGACTGCGAAAAGCAGCGGCGAGAAGAACGCCAGCAGGACCGAGCCCGAAAGGAGCCACTGCGGGCCGGACAGTTCGATACCGCCACTACCGTCCTGTCCGCTGCCGCCGCCACTGCCGCCACCAAGTGGGCCACCGACGACCACAGCGCCTTTCATCCCGAGTGACTCGTGGGGCGTACAGACGTACTTGTACACGCCCATCTCTTCGAACGTGTGGCTGTAGGTGGTCCCTGCTTCGCTGACCGGGTCACCGGAGTTAAGCGGCCCGTCGCCGTCCGAGACGACGTTGTGGCCGCCGCCCTCCCCGGTCCAGGACCACGTCACCTCGGTTCCGGGCGTCACCCGGACCGCCGGTGGGTCGAAGGCGAACGCGCCGTTGTTGCCCTGTGAGCCGACCGATATCTCGACGCTGTCGGCGTCGGTTCTGTCGACCGTGGTTCCGTCGTAGTTCGAGACGTCGTCGAACCAGCCGCCGTAGTCCGGGTTCGCCGGCGGGCCTTGCTGCTGTTGGCCGCCGGAGCCACTGCCGCCGGAGCTACCGCCGCCGGGCCGGACGACGACCGCGCCTTTCATCCCGAGCGCCTCGTGGGGGACACAGACGTACTTGAAGATACCCTCAGACTCGAAGGTGTGGCTGTAGGTCGTTCCGGCTTCGCTGACCGCCCCCCCGGAGTCGAGCGGACCGTCGCCGTCCGAGACGACGTTGTGGCCGCCGCCCTCCCCGGTCCACTCCCAGACGACTTCCGTGCCAGGACTGACCATCACCGCGGCCGGGTCGAAGGCGAACGCGCCGTTGTTGCCCTGTGCGCCGACAGTAATCGTAACGGTGTCCTGGCCTCGCTGGTCGACAGTGCCGTCGTAGTTCGAGACGTCGTCGAACCAGCCGCCGTAGTCCGGTTCCTCCTGTGCTGTCGCCGTGCCGGTCGCGGCCAGTGCTGCTGTCCCGGCTGCGGCACCGACGAACTGTCGCCGACTCAGCGCCATCGTCGCACCCCCATCGCGATGTGCGAATCCGGCACCCGACTACCTCTAGCTTCGTGCCATACCATATCTGGAGGAATAGCATATCACATAAAAAAACCCCTGATGGTGTTTTCAGTCGGCAGGAACGACCCGTTTATTTTTATAACCCCTCTAACGTACGGCCAGGTATGTCTGCGTCAAGCCCTCGAATCGTCACGTTGCTGGTGTTGCTCGGGCTCGCGCCGGTCGCGTACTACATGCAGGGAACCGGGCGCTCCATCGTTGCGCTCTCGCTCGTCAGCGTCGTCATCATCGCTGCGAGCCTGTTCTGGATGACGAAACCAACGGAGTCGAAAACCGTCTGATATGCCCTTCGGGACGGCGGGGCTGAGTTCCGGTGAGACGGCCGGTCTCGCGGCGTTCGTCGGGCTGGGGCTCGTCGGAAGCGTCCACTGCCTCGGCATGTGCGGGCCGTTGGTCACTACCTACGCCGACAGACTCGACGACGGCGGGCCGGTGTCCGGCCACGAGATACGCCAGCATGCGCTGTTTAACGCCGGCCGGACGCTGAGCTACGCACTCGTCGGGACAGTCCTTGGCGCTGCCGGCGGTGTTCTGTACGACGTCGCCGGGCTAGCTCGGCTCGGGACCGCCGTCCGGGGAGCCGTCGGGGTTTTCGTCGGCCTCGCTATCATCACCGTCGGCCTCGGGTATCTCTCGCGTGGCCGTGCCGTCGACGTGGCCCGGTCGCTGCCGCTGGTCGGGACCCTGTTCCAGCGCCTCTCCGCGTCGCTCGTCGAGCGGGTCGACCGGTGGGTCGACGGTCCGGGGATGGTCGGGCTGGGCGCGATGCACGGGCTGCTCCCCTGTCCGCTGCTGTACCCGGCGTTCCTGTACGCCTTCGCCACGGGCTCTGCGTTCACCGGCGGGCTCTCGCTGGCCGCGCTCGGCCTCGGGACGTTCCCGCTGGTGTTCGCCTACGGGACCGCCTTCGGAACGCTGTCGCCGGGCCATCGCGCGACGCTGCACCGGGCGCTCGGCGTCGTCTTCATCGCGCTCGCGCTCGTCCCGCTGTCGAACGGGCTGGCGGCGTTCGGCATCGCCATCCCGAAACCACCCCTGCCGATGCCCTGGACATGACCCACTGCACGCTCTGTGACCTGTCGGTCGAGACGCCGGTCACCGACGACGCGGTCGAGGGGACGTTCTGCTGTCGCGGCTGTCTGGAAGTCGCGCGGACGCTCGACGACCCGGCGGCGGAGACCCGCGACGCAGCCGACACCGGACCCGACCCCGATGACGCCGACGGCGAGACTGCCTTCCTCTCCGTCGAGGGAATGCACTGTGCGACCTGCGAGACGTTCCTGGAGGCGCGGGCCACCGACCACGACGGCGTCACCGCCGCGGCCGCAAGCTATCCGACGGGGACGATGAAGCTCACCTACGACGACGACGCGCTCTCGGAGTCGGACCTCAGGGACGCGGTCGCCGGCACCGGCTACGACGCCAGTCTGCAGGCGACGGAGACCGACGACGAGTACGAACTCGAGGGGCGGCTCATCGTCGGCGGCTTCTTCGGGATGATGACGATGCTGTGGTACATCCTCTTTCTCTATCCCGCCTACCTCGGCGTCGACCAGTCCCTGTTGCTGTTCGACCCGGCAGGGCAGGCGGGGGACTACCTGCTGTGGAACATGGCCGTCATGACCAGCGTCGTGGTCGGCTACACCGGGTGGCCGCTGCTTCGCGGGGCGTACGTCAGCCTCCGTGCCGGCCGCCCGAACATGGACTTGCTGGTGGCGATGGCCGCTGTGACCGCCTTCCTGTACAGCGTCGTCGCCGTGGTTCTGGGTCAAACGGAGGTGTACTTCGACGTCGCGACGGTCATCGTCATGGCCGTCTCGGTCGGCGACTACTACCAGGACCGGGTCCGGCGGGCCGCGTTAGACCGCCTCACGGAGTTCACGACACAGCGGGCCGACAGTGCCCGGCGACGCACCGATGGGGGCCACGAGGAGGTCGACGTGGCGGCGCTGTCGGCCGGCGACGAAGTCGTGGTCCGCTCCGGCGAGCGGGTTCCCGTCGACGGGACCGTCGTCGAGGGGACCGCGGCCGTCGACGAGTCGCTCGTGACCGGCGAGTCGCTGGCCGTCCGGAAGGCGGACGGCGCCGAGGTCATCGGGGGGTCGCTGGTCACGCAGGGCGGTGTCGTCGCCCGTGTCGGACCGAACGCCGAGAGCACCGTCGACCGGCTCACGAACCTGCTGTGGGAGGTCCAGAGCACGCGGGGCGGCGTCCAGCGGCTGGTCGACCGCATCGCCGCCGTCTTCGTCCCGCTGGTGGTCGTCCTGGCTGTTCTCGCCGCCGGCGGGCACCTCGTCGCCGGCGCGACGCCGACCGACGCGATGCTCACCGGGCTGGCGGTGCTCGTGGTCTCCTGTCCCTGCGCGCTGGGGCTGGCGACGCCGCTGGCGACCGCGGCCGGCATCCGTCGGGCACTGGACGGCGGGACCGTCGTCACCGGCGACGCGGTGTTCGAGACGGCGACCGACGCCGACGTGGTCGCGTTCGACAAGACCGGGACGCTGACGACCGGCGAGATGGAACTGCTGGAGCGGGCCGACGAGCAGGCGATGGCACGGGCGGCCGCCGTCGAGCAGTTCGCGGACCACCCCGTCGCCGAAGCGGTGACGGACGCCGTCCCGGTCCCCGACGCGGCCGTCTCCGGGTTCGAACAACACCCGGGCCAGGGCGTCAGCGCGACGGTCGACGGGGAACGGGTCGTCGTCGGGACCCGGGCCCTGTTCGACGACCTCGCTCTCGACGTGCCGACCGCCCTCCGGAGCCGGTGTGAACGCGCGACCGAGAACGGGCGGGTCCCGGCGCTGGTCGGCTGGGGCGGCGAGGCGCGGGACGTACTCGTCGCGGGCGACAGGCTCCGATCGCACTGGGAAGCGGTCGTCTCCACGCTCGCCCGTGACCGCGAGGTGGTCGTCATCACCGGCGACCGGCCCGAGGCGGCGACTCCGTTCGAACACCACGACGGCGTCGACGAGGTGTTCGCCGGGGTCCCGCCCGAGGCGAAGGCCGAAGTCGTCGACCGACTGCAGTCACGCAGGACCGTCGCGATGGTCGGCGACGGGAGCAACGACGCCCCGGCGCTGGCCGCTTCCGACGTCGGCATCGCTATGGCGTCGGGCACGTCACTGGCCGCCGATGCGGCCGACGCGGTCGTGACGACGGACGACCTGCGGGCCGTCCCTGACGTGTTCGCGGTGACGGCCGCAACCCGCACACGGGTCCGCCAGAACCTCGCGTGGGCGTTCTGTTACAACGCCGTGGCGCTCCCGCTGGCGCTGCTTGGGGTCCTGAACCCGCTGTTTGCGGCCCTGGCGATGACGGCCAGCAGCCTGCTCGTCGTGGGGAACTCCACGCGGACGCTGGCGGGCACGGCGGCACACGGCGACCCGGGCTCGGAGAACCCGGCCACGCCACAGCAACCAGCCGCGGCCGACTGACAGTACGCAATCGAATGCCGCAGATATCTGTCATTCGGTATCATGTCTGAAACAGATTTAATATATCACCGGTTCTGGTCAATTGTACGTCGCATTCACCGACGTGGTGACCCATGACCTACGCAATTCCCGTTCCCGCGCCAACGTCGTTCGCTCGCTGGCTGTACAGCGGGCGGTCGGCCATCGAACGTAGCCCCGACGCTACGGTCGAGTATGCGCCCCTTATTCGGGGACGGGCCGCCGCGGACACCCGCTCGGTGACGATTCCGTTCGTGGCACCGTAGACCGGTTCGCCGCCGTGGGACCGGCGTCCCACTCACGGACGCCGCACTGCGGCGGCGATTTGTTCGGGGCTCACTGTCAAGCGGCGGAACCGCTCCCCGTGGCTTGGCCTGCCGGTTCCGACCGGTCCACACCGCCCAGTGTGGCCCCTCGGCGCGTCTCCACTCGCCCGGAGCCCGTACTGTCTCACGTAGCGATATCGTCGTCCCGCTTTCGGGTTCCCCATCGCTTCGATGCGGGAATCCTGTACCGGTCCTGCCCGACCGGACGTCCGCTCCCCCACGCCTCGCGCAGTCCCCGTCCGACGCGACTCGACCGGCGAGTGCCCTCCCGGCCCGGTTCGACTCCGGCCGTCGGCGTTATGTCGCTGCAGGCGACCCCCCCGACCGAGGTATCGGCCGACGTATCACTGCGCGTCCCGCGTGGCGGGTCCGAGACCCTCGAAGCCGGTGTCGCCGGCGTGCTCGCCGCCGTCGACGGCGTCGAAGAGGTAGCCGTCGACCGTGTGACAAGCGTCCGGCCGACCTGGACCGACATCCGGGTCGACGCCGACGTGTCGCTGACCCTGCGGGTCGAGGACGAGCGAGACACCGCGGCCGGCCGCACCGAACTCCTGCAACAGGGGTTCGGCGTCATGGCGGTCAACCGCGTCGACGTGGCCGGTGACGCGTAAGCCCGTCTCCCGCGTCTCGTGCCTTCCCGAGGATACCAGCCGGAACCGGGTCCCCACCCGGCGCAGGTTCGACTCCTGCCGGGAAGCCCAACCCATGCGCAACATCTACCTCGCCACTGTCATCGACAGACGGCGACGCGACTCGAAGAGTCGAGAACAGTCACGCCGGACCTGGCGACTGTAGCCGCCGGGACCGGTCGCAGTAGGTCCCCGCCTCGGACCGCTCTGCCGTGTGGCCGAGCCTGTAAGATACTGGAGCGCAAAGCGCCACGTATGACGGTCCAGACGTCCGACGACCGCTGGCTCGATGCGCCGGTCGAGACGGTGTTCGCGTTCATGGACGAGCCGTCGAACCAGGCGGCCGTCACGCCGAGCCTGACCCGCGCCGAGCGCATCGAACGCTTGCCAAACAGCGGGAACCGCGCCGCCTACGAGTACGAGATGTTCGGAATCACTTTCGCCGGTGAGGTCCGCGCATCGACGTACGAGCCGCCCGAGCGCATCGTCTACGAGATGACCGGCGACCTGACGGGGCGTATCACCTGGCGGTTCGAGCCGGAGGGCGGCGGCACGCGGCTCACCTACGCGGCCGACTACGAGGTCCCGGGGCCGCTCCCGGAGTTCCTCCTCGCGCCGCTCATCAGGTGGTACAACCGCCGGGAGGTACGACAGCTCCTGGACAACGTCGCCGAGGCAGTCGAAGGGAAAAAGCAGGCCGTTGCCGGCACGGCGTAACGCTACTCGTCGGTCCAGAGCGCGTCCGAGAGCGTCCGCTGGACCGCTTCCTCGCCGACGGCCGTGGCGAGCGTCTCGAACCCGTTGCGCTCGACGGGGTCGGTCGCGTTCGCGACCAACCGGGAGACGATGAACTCCGGGGTGGACTTCCCGACAGTGCCAAAGCGGGGCTGATAGTCGACCTGCAGTTCGAGGTCCTGGTTCAGTCCCTCGGCGAAGATGCCGTCGGTTCGGGCCTCGGCGGGCAGCGGTTCGAGGTCGTCCGCGAGGTGGGTGACGAACACGCCCAGGGCGTCGCGGTCGACGGTCAGCGTCACGAGCCCGTGGAGGAGGTCGGCGGCGGAGCCGGGTTCGGTGATGGCCTCGAACTCGTCGACGAGCATCAGCGTCCGGTCGCTCTCGGTCAGCGGCGGCACGACCGAGCGCAGGGTCGATTCGAGGACGCCGGCGTTGAACGACGCGTGCCGGCGGTGGAACACGACGGTGTCGACGAGACTCACCTCGGCGGCCGCTGCTGGGACCGGGAGCCCCATCTGGGCGAGCAGCTGGACCTGACACAGCGTCTCCAGCAGGGTCGTCTTCCCGCCGGAGTTCGCGCCGGTCAGGACGGCCACGCGGTCGCCGCTCGGCGGTCTGTTCGGCCGGTCGAGATCAAGCGTGTGGTCCCCGATCGCGTAGGTGATCGGCTGGACGCTCTCTGCGTCCGCGATAGTGAGGTTCCGGGCCCGTTTCACCGCGATGGTCTTGCGGCCCTCGACGAACGCCGGCCGAGTCAGGTCGAACGCGATGGCAAAGCGGGCAAACGACACCGAGAACGCGATGTCGTCCACCGCCTCGACGGCGGCGTCGATGTCCTCTCGGGCGTCCGCGAGGTCGTCTTCCAGCCGGTCGGCGACAGCCTGCTCGCGGTCCCGGACGTCGCTACGGAGCGTACTCCGGAGTTCCCGGAGCGCCACGTCGACGAAGTCACGCGCGTCGGTGGCCCCGCCGGGCATCGCGTCGCGGACTCTGGCGGCGTCGATGCCCGTCTCGCCCGTGACGTGTCGGACGAGCGCGTCCTGGAACTCGTCGGGCCGGCGCGCGCCGTCCTGTACGGCTTCGACGACCTCCATCGAGGCGGCCGCGAGGTCCTCGATTTGCCCCAGCTGGTCGCGCAGGCGGTCGAGCTTCTCGTCGGCCCCCTCGCCGACGGACTCGCCGTCGCCAGCGAGGCCGGCGAGCGCTGCCCGACCGGCCGCCAGTGTCTCGCCGTCGAGGGCCGCAAGCGGCTCGAACACGCCGCGTTCGATACCGGTGTCACGAAGTGCGAGCGCCACGTCGACCGCGGCCAGTTCGCCCCCGTCGGCGTCGTAGGCCTCGAACGCGCCGAGGACGGCCCGCTGGTCCCCTTCGGAGAGCTCGGCCCACGTATCCCGCGCTTCGAGCACGTCGTCCAGCCGCTCGTCCATCGCCTCGCGGGTCGGCAGCGGCGTCAGCACCCGGATGCTGTCGGCGGCGTCAGCCGTGACCGCGTACTCCTCGGCGAGGTCGAGCAGTTCCTTGTACACGTCGCGGGTGTCCCTGGTGGCGAGCAGGTCCATCGACTCGGCCCCGGTGGCTCGCCGGAGAATGCGCGTCGCTCGCCCCCGAGAGAGGCCGGCCGTGGTTAGCGCGCGCGTGTCCGCCGACTCGATGGCTTCGATGGCCCGCTCGACGCCCAGCTCCTCCGTCAGCAACTCGGACGTCTTCGGGCCGATGCCCCAGTACTCCTCCAGTCGCATGCACGGGTGGAGAACGGCGGCCCGCTTAGGCGTTTTCAGTTCCCGGGCTCGTCGTCGTCGATACCGAACCGCTCGTGCAGCGGCCCCGGCTCGCCGCGGGCCTGCCTGTCTGCCCGGCGGGCCGCGCGACGCGCGACGAGCGCCCCCAGCGCGGCCGGAATCGCCAGTGCGACCGACACGAGCGCGGTCCCCTCGGAGACGACTGACGGCCCATCCGACAGGAGCACTTCGTAGCCGACCGCGAGCACGACCACGGCCACGCCGGCGACGACGAGATAGAGCCCGCGAGCCAGCACCTCGCTGGGGTTGCGCAGTCGCGAGAGGTAGGCCGCCGGGCCGAGCCACCCCGAAAGCAGAACGCCGACGGCCATCGTCAGCGACAGGTCGCCGACGAGGATGACGACGGCGTACAGGATGAGGGGCGCGATGGCGACGCCGAGCGAGAGCCCAGTGAGCGTGACGGCCCACGTCGGCGCACCGGCATCCATCGACGCCAGCGTCTCGGTTAGCCGCTCGTCCAGCAACTCGGCCTGTTCGTCGGTGAGTAGCGACGCGTCGCAGTGCGGACAGGCCATCGCCGTCGGCTCTATCACCTCGCCACACTCCGGGCAGGCGGGGTCCGACGCCTCGCGCCACTCGGTCATAGCACCCGTTGACCGCGAAGGGGCTTGAGTCCCTCGGCGGTCGCCGGTTCTTTCGTTACGTTCCGCCCTGAAGTTTATACCAGATGCTGGGCGAATTGCACACTACGTATGAAAGGCGTGCTCTCCAGAATCGGCATCGGGTCGGCCACAGTAGACACGATACTGCCGACAGACACCGTCAGAGCCGGCGACTCAGTCCAGGCCGAAGTCCACGTCGAGGGCGGGTCGACGGACCAGGAGATCGACGCTGTCTATTTCGCCCTGGAAACCGAGTACAAGTCCGACGAGGGGTACAAGGACGCTATCGTCGACCAGTGGCAACTCACCGAGCCCTTCACCATCGAGGCCGGCGAGAAACGGCGCTTCGAGACCACGATCGACATCCCCCGGGAGACGCCGGTGACCACGCGCTCGACGGCCGTCGAGATCGAGACCGGCCTCGACATCTCGATGGCGATCGACCCCGGCGACGAGGACTACATCGAGGTCGAACCGACACACCGGACGCAGGCGGTGTTCGACGCCCTGGACTCGCTGGGCTTCTCGCTTCACTCCTCGTCCTGCGAGGCCTCGGCCGGAAGCCTGTTCACGACCTCGGCGACCTTCGTCCAGGAGTTCGAGTTCCGGCCCGAGCGCGGCGAGTTCACCGGCCAGGTCGACGAGGTCGGACTCGTCCCGGTGTTCGACGACGACCGACTCACCCTGTACCTGGAGGTCGACCGCAGCGCCGGACTGCTCTCGGAGGTGACTGACGCCGACGAGCGACACACTACATTACCGATCGACGATTCCGACCCCGAGGCGATCGAGCCACGACTCGAAGCCCGGATTCGGGAACTGAGCTAGCTCGCCGTCAGCTCCCGGCCGTCAGCCCCAGAACGACTGCGTGCGCGCGTACTCCCGCTCCTGCCGGAGAATGTCCCGGTAGAACTCGTCTTCGTCCTCCCGCAGGCGGTTGATGATGCGGGCGGCGTTGTGCGGCCCGACGCCGCGGGCGGCCAGCGCGACCACCGCCCGCTTCCCGTGGCTCTGGACCAGCGAGGCCGAGCGGTAGGCCCGCTCGGTCATCTTCTCCTGCTCGTCGTCCTTGTCGTCGGTCCGAACCGCAGACACGACCTCCTCGGCCCATGGATTCAGCGCGGCGATGCGGGTGGAGCCACACTGCGGACACGACGGCTGGTCGCGAACGCGCTTGACCTGCTGTTTGCGGTCCCACTCCTTGCAGTGCAGACACGTGAGAATGACCCGGTCGCTCTGGATGCGCTCCCTGACGGTCTGGATGACGCTGGCGTCGGCGTTCTCCGGCGAGAGCAGTTCCCGCCCGGAGGAACTGCCGCCGGTCCCGATAGGCGTGTGCTCGCCGACGGTTTCGAGGGCCACGGTACCGCTCTGGATGTCTCGGAGGAGGTCGGCCGTCGCCTCTATAGCGAGGTCCTCGTGGCGCACCTCGCGCAGGGCCTCGTCGTACATCGGCGTGTCCTCCAGGGCTGCAAGCAGGCGGTCGCGGCCGAAGTCCGTCGACCCCCGGCCGCGCCAGCGCTTGAGCGAGCCGAACTTCGTCGCCACCTGCGCGAGTTTGAACTTCAACGCGTCGGCGTTTTTCAGGCTGAGTTCTATCAGCGCGGGGAGGTGGTCGGGGTCGGTGTCCTCGATGACCTCGATGACGTCACCGGCGGTGATCCGGCGCGGGACCTCCAGCGTGATTCGGTAAGGGTCGACCTCCATCGCGACCGACGACCCGGCCCGCTGACCGAGCAGCGCCGAGAGGACTCGTCCCAGCGTCTCGTTGATTTTGTGCCCGTAGCAGGCGTTGACGATGACCTCCCGGCCGTGGAACTCCACGACGACGGTCGTGTCGTCGGGAATCGGTCCCTCGTGTTTCTCGACCTGCGAGAGGCCGTCGGCGACGGTCTCCGGCCCCGCGGCATAGCGAGTCGCCACGTCCCTGGCGACGGCATCAGTCTCGGCCCCGTTCTGTAGCTGTCGGCCCGCGACCCGGCGGAGTTCGCCGACCTCCGCGGCGACGGCTCTCGGGACCGGAATCTCCTGACCGACCCACGAGGGGACCTCGCCGGCGGGGTCCTCGATGGGCGAGACGGTCACGACCTCCTCCTCCTCGTCGATGTTCGTGATGCGCCACATCTCCCCGCGCTGGACGAACACCTCGCCGGGTGTCGCGAAGTTGACGACGAACTTCTCGTCTAAGGTTCCGACCTGCTGGCCCGAGGCCACGTCCTCCACGTCGTAGGTGGCCTCGTCGGGAATCATCGAGAGGTTCTGATAGAAGTACTGCCAGGTCCCGCGGCGCTTCTCTAAGGTGTCCCGGTCCTCGTCCAGCCAGACGACGTTGTTCGCCGCGAGTTCCTCGATGACCCCCTTGAACTTGGCCTCGTCGAGGTCCCGGAACGGGTACGCGCGAGTCAGTATCTCGAAGGCCCGCATCGCCCGTATCTCGCCGGTGTCCATCACCAGTCCGGCAATCTGGTTGGCGACCGTGTCGAGGCTCCCGTCGTGTATCTCGGCGGGTTCGACATCACCGGTCTCGGCCTGTCTCGCTATCGCCAGCGCCTCCAGCGTGTCGTCGGTGTCGGTGGTGACGACCGTGCCAGAGGAGACGAGGTCCCGACGGTGGCCGGCGCGGCCGACCCGCTGGACGAGCCGCGAGACCTGCCGCGGGCTCCCGTACTGGACGACGTGGTCGACGTGGCCCACGTCGATGCCCAGTTCCATCGAGGACGTACACAGCAGGGCGTCGAGGTCACCGGCCTTGAAGCGGTCCTCCACGTCGATTCGCGCTTCTTTCGACAGCGAGCCGTGGTGGACGCCGAGGTCGGTCCCCAGTTCCTTGAACCGCGAGCCCAGCGCCTCGGCGGTCTGGCGGGTGTTGACAAACAGCAGGACCGACTCGTGGTCGTCTATGAGGTCCGCGATGTACCGGACGTGGCTCGCGGTACTGGCGTCGGTGACGAGTGTGCTCGAAAGCTCCTCGTCGCGGTCGGTGACCTGCGGCCGGACCACCTCGATGTCGAGCCGGCTGCCGATGTCGACCTCCCTGATGGCACACGTGCGACCCCCGGTGAGAAACCGGCCGACCTCCTGGGGGTCGCCGACGGTCGCCGAGAGCCCGATGCGCTGGAACCGACCGGACAGCTCCTGGAGTCGTTCGAGGCCGACCGTCAGTTGCGCGCCGCGCTTGGCCGCGGCGAGTTCGTGGACCTCGTCGATGACGACGTGGTTCACGTCTTCGAGCGCTGTCCGCAGTTTCGACCCCGTGAGCATGGCCTGGAGCGTCTCGGGCGTGGTCACGAGCACGTCCGGAGGGTCGTTGGCCTGCTTCTGGCGTTGATAGTCCGTCGTGTCGCCGTGCCGGACGTCGACTTCGAGGCCCAGCATCTCCCCCCACCAGTCGAGGCGCTGGCGCATGTCGCGGTTGAGCGCCCGGAGCGGCGTGATGTACAGCGCGCCGATGCCAAAGCGGTCCTCGGACTCGGCCAGCGCGTCGAAGACCGGCAACATCGCCGTCTCCGTTTTCCCGGTGCCGGTGGGAGCCACCACCAGCGCGTCCCGCCCGGCGGCCAGGGTCGGAATCGCCTTCCGCTGGGGGTCGGTCGGCGTCGTGAAGCCGCGCTCGGAGAGCGCACTGCGGACGGCTGGCCCGAGTGCAGTGAAGGCGTCCTCGCCGCGAGCGACCCCGTCAGTCATCGGCCCCGTCTAGCGGCTACACCGGGTTAAACACGTTGTGTCACCGCTTCTCGTACGACGGCGGATGGCGATGCTCTGTGGCGCTGCGGGGTACAGCCTTATGTCGCTGCCCGGGAATATGTGGAACCATGACGGACACATGTGCTCTCTGGGCCGGTGATGGCCCGTGAACACGCTCGACGAGATCGAGCGGGCGGTAAAGGACACGGCCCACTACGTCAGCGGCAACCTGGCGAACTACGCGAACAGAGCAGCCGGCGAGAACCCGAGCGGCGAGCAACAGGTCGGTGGCGACGTGTGGGCCGACGACCTGTTTTTCGACGCGCTCGCGTACATCGACGGCGTCGGCGCGTACGCGAGCGAGGAGCGAAGCGACGTGGTCGACTGCGGCGAGGGCTACAGCGTCGCTATCGACCCGCTCGATGGTTCCTCCAACCTCGCCTCGAACAACTCCGTGGGGACGATTATCGGCGTCTACGACGCCGAGTTACCGGCCAGCGGGCGCTCGATGGTCGCCTCGCTGATGGTGCTGTACGGCCCCTACACGACGCTGACCGTCGCCCGCTCCGACCGCGATGTCGTCCAGGAGCACCTCCTCCGGGACGGCCACAGCGAGCGCTGGGGCCAGTTCGAACTACCGCCGGAGGCCACCGTGGTCGGTCTGGCTGGCAAGACCGGCGAACGCAGCGACGCGTTCAACGACATCGCACGGTCCTTCGAACGGGAGCTGAAGCTCCGCTACGGCGGCGCGACCGTCGCCGACCTGGCCCAGGTGCTTGAGTACGGCGGACTGTTCGGCTATCCGGCGACGTCGGGGTATCCGGACGGCAAGCTCCGGGTCCACTTCGAATCAGCGCCGCTCGCGTATCTCGTCGAGGCGGCGGGCGGGGCCTCCAGCGACGGGTCACAGTCCTTACTCGACGTCGAACCGGACGGCATCCACGACCGGACGCCCACGTTCCTCGGCAACGCCGAACTGGTCGAGGAGCTCGAAGCGGCGCTCCCGGGGGCGTAGGCGGCCCCCGGCTCAGACCTGCTGATAGGACCCTAACCGCGTGCCATCGAGCAGGAACGCCTCGGTGCCCGTCATGCCCTCGGGCAGGAACGGGGCCAGAAAGCCCTGGCCGTCGACGTTGACCCACGTCCCTCCGGAGCGGTCGTTAAACGCCGGGAACACGACGACGTCCGGCGCGTTATCGACGGGTCGGTCGAACTGCTCGGCGAACGGGTCGGCGACGAGCGTGCCGCGGAGCCAGGCCCGCTGTTTCCGTGCGCCGCCGACGCTGTCCTCCAGTCGGACGACGGGGTGTTCGTGGCCGACACAGACGACGTCGGCTTCGAGCACGTCCGGCGCAGGCCAGGTGTGGCCGTGTGCGAACCCGACCGTCCCGATGCGGGCCCCGTGGCCCGGCGTCACCTCGATATCGGCGTCGAGGTCCGCCAGGACCGGCTCCAGGCCGCCGTCGTGGTTCCCCTTCACCAGCGTCACGGGCACGTCGAGGGCGTCGAACAGGGTCTCGAGTTCCGCGCGCTCGTCCTCGAACGGGTCGCCAATGGCGTGGCCCAGGTCGCCCACGACCACCAGCCGATCGGCGCGGGCGCGGTCAAGACACGCCAGCAGTCGCTCCCGGCGGTCCTCGGCGGCCGACTGGAGCTCGACGCCCTCGTATCTGAGCCCCGCTTCGATACCGGCGTGATAGTCAGCCACCGCCAGCAGCCGCTCCCCGTCAGTGTCAACTGTGGCCGCTGGAACGCCGGGAAGCGGTTCGACACGCATCTGCGCTCGGTTGGATTCCAGGGGAGAAAAGGGTCGCGGCTCGGCCGTCAGATGGACGTGAGCTTGCCGTCGTCGGGCTCGTAGCAGCGTCCGCCCATCAGCGCGTCCTGGATGGCATCCTCGACGGCGTCGGCGTCCGCGCCGTAGCGGCTCACGACCGTCGAACGGAGCTCCTCGCGGTCGGCTCCGCTGCCGTCGTCGAGGTCCGCCATGACCTCCATGACGGCGTCTTCGAGGTCGACGTCCTCGGCGGGCGCGTCCGCACTCGCCGACTCGCCGGCGGTGGTCTCGTCGGCTCCGGCGGCAGTCGCTGTCTCAGGCGTTTCGGCGGGCGCGTCGCTCGTGGCCGCGTCGGCACCCGGTTCGGGGGACTCGTCGCCGGCCGGTGCGCCCGCCGATTCGGGCGCGGGCTCGGCGTCGGCGGCGTCCGCGGGCGCGCCCTCCTCGGCTGCGTCGGCCAGGTCTTCGGGGTCCGGCGTCTCGATGTCGGCCTCGCCGGGCTCGTCGACCTCGGTCCCGCTCTGGAAGTCCGTGCCGTACTCCTGTTCGATCTCCTCGCGCTCGTCCTCGTCCAGATCGAACTCGGTGTCGAAGTCGCCGAGAGTGTCGCCGTCGTCGGGTTCGGACGACGATTCTGGCTCCTCCTGCACCGTCTCGTCGGCGTCGGTCGCCGGCCCGTTCGAGCCCGGAGCGTCGTCTCCGGGCTCGCTCTCTGCGGCCGTCGAGGGCACGTCGTCGCCGGCGGACTCGCCGGCAGTGGTCTCGTCGGCTCCGGCGTCGGTCGCTGTCTCGGGGGTCTCGGCGGGGGCGTCGCTCGTGGCCGCGTCGGCGCCCGGCTCGGGGGACTCGTCGCCGGCCGGTGCGCCCGCCGATTCGGGCGCGGGCTCGGCGTCTGCGGCGTCCGCGGGTGCACCCCTCTGTGCCGCGTCGGCGGCGTCCTCGCCGGTCGTCGGGTCGCTGTCGGCGGACTCCGACGTCTCTTCGCTCGGCTCGTCGGTCGCCGTGTCGTCAGTCGCGACGGCGGCTGTCCCATCGTCGCTCGTCTCCCTGGCTGTCACCGCCGCGTCGATGTCCGTCGTCGCCAGCACCGGGAGCGGGTCGTCGGTCCCGTCGCCCGGTGACAGCGACAGCGGCTCTGCCTCGTCCGTCTCGCCGGCGACGACGCGAGCGGCGTCGAGCGCCGTCTTTCGGAGTGCCTCCAGGTAGTCGCCGGTCGTGCCGTAGTGGTCCAGCGCAAGAGCGATGCCCGACGCCGCGCTCTCGTCGACGCCCTGCTCGACGAGCGCGCTCCGGAGGTCCGCACCGGACAGGCCGGCCTGTTTCGCGCCGGCCATCTGACCGATGCGCGAGACGGTCTGTTCGGCGGCCTGGACGACCCAGCGGTCCCGCGTGTCCCCGTCGACCTCGCTGATACTCTCGGGCCGGACAGAGGTGAACACCCGGTCGCTGTCGTCTGGCTGGAAGGTTCGGGCCTTGCCCGTGACGGCGACGAATATCGGCGGGTCGGCGGCTTCGAGGAAGGCCAGTTCGTCGGGCTGGTACTGGCCGGCATAGACGACGAACGGGCCGGTCGGGTCCACGACCCGGGCGCGCAACACGTCGTCGTTGACCTGTTCGAGTTCGGTGAGGACGCCGACGAGGAACAGGCGGTTGACCCGCGCGCCGGTCGGCGTGACGACGTAGTTGGGGGCCCGTTCCTCGTCGGACTCGGAGTACGAGAAGTCGGCGTCGTCGAACTCCGCGGCGAACAGCCGATGGGCGACCTCCCGGCGGCCCGGGCCGCTGTCTCCGGATTCGCTCATGTGTCTACCTCCTGGAGCAAGGTCCGCGCACGCGTCGCCGGGTCGTCGTCGGCCTCGGCGAAGGTCGAGGCGGTGAGGTTCGCGCCGTACTCGTCGACCGACAGCGACCCGCGGACGACGAACTCGCGGCCCACGATGCGGTCGCTGATGCGGTCGGCGACGACTTCCTTGTCCATCGCGTCGCGGGCGTGTTCGCGGGCGTCGTCGAGGTCGCCGCCGTACACCCTGGCGGTCAGTTCGTCGTCGAGTACCGTGGTGACAGTGGCGGTCCCGTCATCGAGGATGGCCTTCGTCCGCAGGTCGTCCTCGCCCTCGACGGCGCCGTGAGAGCGGCACTGGCCGTTCTGGACGACGCGGCCACACTCGGGACAGCGCTCGATGAGACCGGAGCCGTCCCGCACCTCGATGACGTTGCCGGCCAGTTCCACGTCGAACAGGCCGCCGCTCTCGACGGCCTCGTGGACCGACAGCCGTGGAGCGTCTTCAGCCACCTCGACCGTACGGTCCAGTGCGGTCACCGTCGAGAACTCGGAGACGTTCACGGACGGTGCGCCCCGGAACTCCCGGACGAACGTCTCCTCGAGGCGCACGGACGCCCCTTCCTCGATTCCCTCGTGGGGTTCCCAGTCGGTGAAGGGAAGCCGGCCGCTCTCGTCGCCGAGGACCCCGCTGAGAATCGTCGTCTCGCCGTCGCGGCCGTCGATGACCTTCTGCTCGCATTCAAGCACCTGAACCTCGACAGTGATGCCGCGGTCGCCCGGTGCGAGGTCCTGCAGCGCGGCGCGGCCGCCGACCTCGTAGCCGATGTCGAGCGTCTCGTCGACGACTTCGGGGTCGGTGCTGTCGCCGAGATTGAGCTCCGGCTGGCCGTCCCACTCGCGGACGCCTGCGTTGCCCAACCGAACGGTCTGGCCGGGCTGGAGGTCGCCGGAGAACCCGTCCCACGCGGTGTAGGAGATCTTCCCCGTTTCGTCGGCGAGTTCGCCCTCGCGGATGACGTGCTGTTCCCCGTTGTACTGGATGGACCGGCGACCCGACGTGAGCACCACTGCGGTGACCGTCACGTTCGAGTCGTCGGTCGAGACCTCGCTGATGGACTTGCTCGACGGCGTCCCGTCGCCGCCCGAGCCGCCATCGCCGTATTTCCGTCTGAGGCTCTGCTTGGCCTCGTCCATCGGGACGGAGTAGTTCACGAGGTTCTCCAGGTCGCGTGTGACCTCCTCTTTGTCAACACCGAGGTCGGAGGCGAGCTCCTCGGCATGGTCTTCGAGAGACATCGACCGACGGTTCGGTGGGAACACTCAAAAGCGTTTTCGGCCAGCCGTCGCGAGACGACCGGTCAATATCGCCCGCAATTCTTATTTATGATACTGTAATCTCTCTGGATATGAGCGCAGACCGTGTTGGAGCGCTACGAACGGCCACAGAGTTCGCTGCTGGATCTCTTCAGATAGCTGGATATGAAGATATCGAAAGTGATACTGGAAGTGGTCCACCGGGGGCCTGACTATGGGCAGTCTCTTCGGATCGAAGCCGTCGGAGGCCCACGTCATCTGGCGGAGTGGTCGGAACGACGGCGGTACCAAGAAGTTCGATTTCGAGTATCTGGAACTGTGGGCCGCCCACTTCGGTGTCGACTACGAGCAGTGGACCCGCGTCGACCACGACCGCGGCGACGAGCCACGCGAGCAGGTCGCCTGCGTGTTCCGCTGGGGGGAAAGCGGCGGGCAGGAACTCTCCATCGGTGACGAGGAGTGGACGATGGGCTCCCAGCGCAAGCCCCGGACGTTCGTCGAAATCGACGAGAAAGGGATGGTTCGACTCCGGGGCTGGACCACCGACACAACGCTCGATGCCGACGAACTGGTCCTGCAAAAGACGGTTCTGAAACTGAAGACCGCCGACGGCACCGTGAAGAAACTCGACGTTCGGAAGCTCTCGGAGCGCCCCGAGACGACCTCTTCCTGACCGTAACCCAAAAGCCGTTTGACCGGCCGCTGATACGAACGAGTATGCACGTCGTCGTCAACGCCGCCATGAGTGTCGACGGGAAGCTCTCCTCCCGCCGCCGCGAACAGATCGCCATCTCCGGGCCGGACGACTTCGACCGCGTCGATCAGCTCCGGGCCGACAGCGACGCGGTGATGGTCGGTGTCGGTACGGTTCTCGCCGACGACCCCTCACTGACAGTCGACGACGCCGACCGCCGCGCTGCCCGGACCGACCGCGGCGACCCGCCGAACCCCGCGCGCGTCGTTGCCGACTCCCGGATCCGGACGCCGCCGGACGCCACAGTGCTCGACGACAGCGCCCAGACCTACCTCCTCGTCAGCGAAGCCGCACCGCCCGATTTCATCGAGGAGATGGAAGAGGCCGGCGCGTACGTCATTGCCGCCGGCGAGGACCGGGTCGACCTCACGACGACACTGGCGAAACTAGAAGGTGACGGTATCGACCAGCTCATGGTCGAAGGCGGCGGCGAACTCATCTTCGGCCTGCTCGAAGAGGCACTGGTCGACGAGCTGTTCGTCTTTGTCGGCCCGAAGGTCATCGGCGGCCGGGACGCGCCGACGCTGGCCGACGGCGACGGCTTCATCGAGGACTTCCCGGAGCCGGCGCTGGCCGACGTCGAGCGGGTCGACGACGGCGTGGTACTTCACTGGAAGTTCTAGAAACTGGCTCGGCCGTCGAAACTAGTGGTCGTGGCCGGTCAGTTCGGCGAAGGACTGGCCGAAGCGCTCCTCGAACAGGTCGCTGGTCTGCTCTTCGAGCGCGACGATCTGCTCGTCCGGCTCGCCCTGGGCGTGGTGGACGGCGCTGTGAATCCGCTGGGTCATGCCGAACATCGCGATGTCGCCGACGACCTGCGGGTCGGTCTCCTCGGGCGACTCCCGGAGGATGTCCACGAGTTCGCTCGGGACTGTGAGTTCGTCGGAATCTTCGCCGTCGTCGATAGTCAGCGTGACAGTGTCGGTTGCCATGTCCCCGACTCAGGGGGCTGTCCTAAAGGGTCTGTGGATGTGTGGACGACCGGAGAAACGTGTGCGCTAGTCGTCGGCTTCCGCAGTGGCTTCGGACTCCGCTTCGGCGGCGGCCTCGGCCTGTGATTCGAGGTACTCGTCGGCGTCGATGGCGGCCTTACAGCCCATCCCGGCGGCGGTGACGGCCTGCTGGTAGTGGTAATCGACGACGTCACCGGCACCGAAGATGCCGTCGACGTCGGTGGCGGTCTGCCCGCCGCCTTTGCCGCCCTCCGCGACGATGTAGCCGGTCTCGTCGAGTTCGACGCCGGTCCCGTCGAGGTAGCCGGTGTTGGGCGTGTGGCCGATGGCCATGAAGACGGCGCCCACGTCGAACTCGAAGGTCTCGGTCCCGTCGTCGTCGAGCTTCTCGCTGGGATACCCCTCGTCGTTCCGTGCGAGCGTGACGTGGTCGACGCCCTCCTCCGGGGAGCCGTGTATCTCCAGCAACTCGGTGTTTCGCATGATCTCTATCTCGCCAGCGTCGACCTTCTTCTGGACGCGGTCGATCCAGTAGTCCTCGGCGCGGAACTCCTCGCGCCGGTGTGCGATGTAGACGGTGTCGGCGAACTTCGTGAGGAAGTGGGCCTCCTCCATGGCCGCGTCGCCGCCGCCGACGACGAGCATGTCCTCGTCGCGGAAGAACGCCCCGTCGCAGGTCGCACACGTCGAGACGCCATAGCCCATCAGGTCGTCCTCGCCGGGGACGCCCAGCGTCCGGGCGCTGGCCCCGGAGGCAGCGATGAAGGCGTCGCAGGTGTAGACGTCGCCGTTCGACAGCTCCACGCGGAACGGCCGCTCGCTGTCGTCGATGTCGGCGACGATGCCGTGTTTCACCTCGGTGCCGAACCGCTCGGCCTGCTCTTTCATGTTGTTGATGAGGTCCGGTCCGGAGAGCCCCTCGGGGAAGCCAGGGAAGTTCTCCACTTCGCTGGTCAGCGTGAGCTGTCCGCCCGGTTCGTCGCCCTCCAGAACGAGCGGGTCGTTGTTGCTTCTGGCGGCGTAGATGGCCGCGGTCAGTCCCGCTGCGCCCGTGCCAGCGACGATGAGTCGTCGGTGTTCGACCGGTTCTGTCATTGGCTACGCTAGACTATCGGCCCGTATTTAGCTTGTGTTGTCCTGCGCCGAACTCGACCCGGGGCGACACGCTTAGGCCGCTGCCGCCGCTTGCCGGGGGTATGGCCGCCGACCTCGAAGAGAAGACCGACCGGTACGAGGGACTGCTCGCGGAGGCACTCGATGCGGCATCTGTCGCACCGCCTGAGGGGACGCCGATGCACGACGCCGCCCTGGAGTGCGAGGAGATGGCGGCGTCGTATCTGGCGGACGGTCGCCACTTCAGGGCCGACGACGACCCGGTCAACGCCCTGGCGTCGTTCTCCTACGGGCACGCGTGGCTGGACGCGGGCGCACGCATCGGACTCTTCGACGTGCCGACCGAGGGCCACCTGTTCACCGTCTGAAACTATGGTCGAATTTGGGTCCCAGTTCGGCAATCGGTTAACTGTCAACAGTCCTCCGAATCGCCTGGGTTTCCATGAAACAGACCAGACGCGGTGTGCTTCGGAGTATCGGTGCTGGAACAGCGGTCGCAGTCGGCGGCGTCGGGGCCGCCAGCGCCAAGCCGCCGAGCGAGGGGGATACGATTGTGGACGTGGCCGTGGCGGCCGACGGGTTCGACGTGCTTGTGGCCGCCGTGCAGGAAGCCGGTCTCGTCGATACGCTCAGTGGGAACCGTCAGTTGACGGTGTTTGCGCCGACCGACGATGCGTTTGGCGCATTGGGAGTTACGGCTGACAACGTCGGCGAATTTGATTTTGAGGCGGAATTCGGGGCCTCACTCACCGAAATCCTCACGTACCACGTGACACCGGGCCGCCGCGACGCGGAATCAGTCACCACTTCATCAGAGCTACCGACCCTCAACGGAGCGAAAATTGATGTCGACGGGACCGACCTCAACGGCGACCAGGCCGACATCGTCGCCACGAACATCGAGCCCTCCAACGGCATCATCCACGTCATCGACGGCGTGTTGCTGCCGTAACCCGGCGCACTAACACATCTTCGGCGCGTGTGTAACAGTCGGCGGGAACTGTCGCCTTGCGACGACTGCCTATCTCGACTGCGGTGGGTCAGTTCGGGTCCCCGACGCCGACCGCTGACGCCTCGCTACCCCGGTTACGCTCGTGGGCAGCTATCATGCAATCGGCCAATGGATATACGTACGCCCGGGGAGTTGGGTCTCCTGATGGAGGGTGTCCTCTGGTACGTTCTCTCCGGGACCCGTGGGGGGCCAAACAGAGCCCGTATTCTCAAAGCCCTCAAACGACGGCCCCGGAACGCGAACCAACTGGCGGAGGACATCGACCTCGACTACAAGACCGTCCGGCACCACCTCGACGTACTGATGGACAACGGCGTCGTCGACAACACCGGCGGCGACTACGGCTCCGTCTACACGCTGACTGAGCGGACCAAACAGAACTGGGCAACCATCGAGGAAATCATCGCGGAGATCGAGTGACAATGGATGAAACCGAGACCAAAATCTTACCACGAGCGGGCGTAGGGGGGCACAGATGGCAGTCTGGATGACCGCGGCGAGTGTCGCCTCCGCGCTCAACGTCGTGGTGCTGCTGGTGCTCCTGTCAGTCTGGGCCCGCAACTATCTGGCGGGACACTCGAAGCACGCGCTGGGACTGACCGTCTTCGGGCTCCTGTTGCTCGCAGAGAACTGCCTGTCCGTCTACTACTACGTCCTCGACCCGGAAGTCGCCGTACTGTTGCGAAGCGCCGCCCCTGTCGCCGGTCGGGCGATGACCTTCGTCGCGATACTGGAACTCGGCGGCCTCGTGTTCCTTGCGTGGATTACCCTCGACTGACCGGTCACTATGGCCGTGCGAAGGGAGGCTATACCCGTCTGGGTATATATTTAGTCGCTAATTATAAGTAATTGGTATGTAATACTAAGTAAGTGTAAGCAAACCGTGTCAATTGGTAACATCGTTTTTTATAACTCACCGCTCCCCCACGATGTGCGGAACCACACCGTGACTCCCGGGAATCCGGTGATTCCGGGGCCGATCCGGCGTTCCCCATCTCCCTGGAGCGGCCGAGTCGAGGCGAGGGCTGGTATGTTGTCGGGATATCGACGGGGCCACGCGGCGTTGCAACCGCCCGGTTATCTGTTGCGCACGAGCGGTGATGATGACCACCAATGTTATATGGCGTTGCTTCGAGCCATGTCTTCCCTTATCACTGCGCTGTCTGGCGATTATTGCCAAAATCCAGCGAAAGGTTTATATACTTTACGCACTAACTATAGGGTAAGACGGTTCCCCCAACCGGTCTTAAAATTTCTGCACCCGGCAGAACAGGACTCCCAATCATGAGTGAATCAACAACGCGGACCAGCACACGAGAACGAGACGAGGAACTAACCGAGCAGGAAGCCGTAGAGGCCTGTCCCGAATGCAGCGGCAACATCATCACGGACACCGAACACGGCGAAACAGTCTGTGAGGACTGTGGCCTGGTCGTCGAAGAGGACGAGATAGACCGCGGGCCGGAATGGCGCGCGTTCAACTCCGCCGAGAAGGACCGCAAGTCCCGCGTCGGCGCGCCGACGACGAACATGATGCACGACAAGGGCCTCTCGACCAACATCGGCTGGCAGAACAAGGACGCCTACGGGCGCTCCCTCTCCAGCGAGCAGCGCCAGAAGATGCAACGGCTCCGCACGTGGAACGAGCGGTTCCGGACCCGCGACTCCAAGGAGCGCAACCTCAAGCAGGCGCTCGGCGAGATCGACCGCATGGCGTCCGCGCTGGGACTCCCCCAGAACGTCCGCGAGACGGCAAGCGTCATCTATCGCCGCGCGCTCGGTGACGACCTGCTTCCGGGCCGGTCTATCGAGGGCGTCGCCACGTCCGCACTGTACGCTTCAGCCCGCATGGCCGGGAACCCCCGGTCGCTCGACGAGATGGCCCGCGTCTCCCGCGTCGAGAAGATGGAGCTCACACGGACCTACCGATACATCGTCCGGGAACTCAGCCTCGAAGTCCAGCCGGCGGACCCGGAACACTACCTCCCGCGGTTCATCTCCGACCTCGAACTCAGCGAGGAGACCCAGCGACAGGCCCGTGACCTCGTCGAGGGCGCCCGCCAGTCGGGCTTGCTCTCCGGCAAGTCCCCGGTCGGCATCGCCGCCGCGGCCGTCTACGCCGCCGCGTTACTGACCAACGAGAAGGTCACCCAGAGCCAGGTCAGCGACGTGGCCGACATCTCCGAAGTGACCATCCGGAACCGGTACAAGGAACTCCTCGAAGCCGAGGACCTTCCGGCCTAACACACGGGTGAAGGCAGACCGATGGGGAGACGCGAAGGCTTTTTATCATTGGCTATGTGTGTGAGTAACATACATGGAGGAAGCGTACGTGCGATTGCTCTGTCCCGAATGTAAGAAAGACTGGGAGTCGACGCCGACGGCCCTGCCGCGACACGACACGACGTTCCACTGTCCTAACTGTCACGCCAGCCACCGGCTCGCCGTTTTCACCCGCACGGAAAACGACCTGCAGACGCTGAAAGGGCTGCAGTAGCTACTCGCTCGTCGCCGAGCGCGCGCCACACGCCACACAGCGGAGCAACAGCGCGCCCTGTTCTCGCTCTAGCTGCGTGTCCGGTAGCCCGCACTCCGAGCAGAGCACGAACTTGTCGACGTACTCGTCGATAGACGCCTCGATGCGGCCGGCGTCGAACTCGCCGGTCAGTCGCGCCCGGCCGCTCTCGTCGATATGGCCGCTCGTCCCGAGGTCGTTCTGGAGGAACTTCATCACGTGGTCGTCCTCGCGCCCGAGTCTGGAACACGTCGACTGGAAGTTCTCGTATACGGTGACGTTGCCTTCCTGTCTGACCTCCGGGTCGGGGATTTCGAACCGCTCGCTGGTCCCCTCGATGTCGGGTGTCTCTTCGATCGCCCGGTCGAGCATGTCGTCGTATTCCATACTCCTACGTCACAGAGCGGGCGACAAAAACTTTTCAGGCGGCGGCCGGCCGCTACCGCCAGGCCGCAAGTGTACAGGTTTCGTCCGCTACCATCGAGACCCAGCTGTCATCGTGTGCGATATCGGCGATGACGAACCGCTGCTGGCCGTCGACATCGTCGACAGCACACATCACATCAGGCGCAGTTCCCGACTGACGGGTGGGACGTTCAACCTCGTAAGACACGATTGTTCATTTAGGATGTGATGTTATGAATGTGTCGTACTAGTTTCGTCTTTTGATACTCTGATTTCCGGTCGGGTACGCAACTAACGGGCTCACGTCTCGCTATTTCCGTTGAGAGTATCGATTTCGATTCAACAATTGTCGATAGCAACGACCAGCGACCCCCGCCCTGACCCGTCGTCAGCGGTGGCTGTACCTGTCAGGGCGCGAGCCGGTTCTTGCGCCCTTTCATCTCCCGCTCGTAGTAGTCGAAGGTCTTGGGACACCAGTCGGCCGCCAGGTCGAGCATCTCCTCGGTCATCCCCCGGATCTCCCACTGCGCGTCCGCCGCTGCTCGCATGTCCGCGACGTGCATCAGCATCCGGGCGTTCATCGACATCACGATGTTCACCTTTGTGCCGATTGGCAGCACGAACCGGGCGTCCTCCGGCGGCATGCCCCGCTCGAGCAGTTCCTGGTACGACTCCACCGACTGCTCGATGGTGTCTCTGAATATCTCCGCGCGCTCTTCGAACTCCTCGTCGGAGACGCTCGCTTTCTGCTGGTTCCGCCCCACCCAATCCGGGTCCGTCGCCGACGGCGGCGTCACGACCATCGCGCCCTCGCGGACGGCTTCGGGGTCGACGTCGTCGAAGGAGACGTAGCGCATCGACTGCACGTCGAAGGAGACGTGTCGGTGGCGGGTAATCTGGGCCATACAGGAACGGGAGACGCCTTCGACGGCGAAGGTCGCCTGCGCGTGTTCGAAGGGGCCGTAGTGGCCGTGGTCCAGCAGATGCCCGATGAGCGTCTCTTTCTTTTCTTCGAGGGTATCACCCTCGACCTCTGCCATCGTCGCCTCGAACGACTGGCTCCCGACGGAGGTGTCGCTGTAGTCGTTACGTGCTGCCTTGCAGATGAGATCTTCGGGGTCGTCTGTCGCCTCGAGCAGCTTGACGTCCATATCGGGTGGGTGAACCGAAGCGGCAAAATACTTCCTCACCGGACTGCCTGTGGACCGCTGCGCTGTCAGATTTTCTGCCAGTCGGTCGGTTCGCCAGCGAGGCCGAGCACGCGGGCCTCCCGGCCGCCACCCTCCGCGTCGCGCACGTCGATCATCCCGTCGAACGCCTGCTTGATGACCTGCAGTGTCTGGTCGTCGTGGGCTCCCGAATCGATGGTGAACACGCCGATGTAGCCCGCGGAGTCCAGCCGCGAAGACAGCACGTGACAGAACTTGAACACGGTTTTCTTGTCCGTGTAGGTCAGCATCGTCGACAGCGACACGAGCGCCAGTCGGCCCCGCTCGTTGCCGGCGTTGTGCAGTCCCTCCAGTGCCTTCGTGATGCCGATACCGATGCCGGTGAGGTCCCCGGGCGAGGAGACGTGGTGGACGTGGGCGTTGCCGATTGCGGCCTCGTCTGTGCCGCTCTCGCCACGACAGTCGATGACACCGAGCTGGGAGTCCTCGAGGTCGGAAACGAGCGACCGGAACTCCTCGACGACGCTGCCAGCCCCGTCACCGGTCGTCACGACCACCGCACCGTCCCCGTTGCGCATGCCGTCGGCAAGCACGTCGTATGCGAGCCGTTCCTTCCCGCTCATTGCTGGGCCGGAAATCAGGATGCTGGACCCTGGCCGGACCTCACTGAGCGCATCGAACTCTAGTACTGAGGTGAGATCATACATTGTTTGTCGCTCAGTTGTCTTCATCGTCGCTCAATCCACGGAGCGTTGCGATGAAATCGGAGTCGTCCTCGATACCACCGAGTGTCTCCGAGAGGTCGTCTCGCATCTCCGCGACTTTCTGGCTCAGTTCGTCGTACTGGCCGCTCTCCGCCAACTCCGCGCTCGATTTCGTCGCCTCGAGCGTCGCCTGCTTCTCGACGAGCGCGTAGTACTCCTGCAGGAGGGAGTCGTACTCTGAGCGGTCCAGGAGGTTGTCGACCGTCTCGTGGAGCTGTTCGCTCCGAATCGGCTTCGATAGGTAGGCGTCAAAGCCCATCTCCAGGATGTCGAAGTCAGGCTCGACGGCGGTGACCATCGCCACCCGACAGCCGAGGTCACGCTCGCGAATGCGCTCGAGCACTTCGTCGCCGGACAGCCCGGGCATCATCCGGTCGAGCAGCACCACGTCGACATCCGCGTCAAGTTGCTCCAGGCCCTCGTCGCCGTTCTGTGCCATGCGGACCTCGTACTCCTGCTGTAGCCACAGTTTGTACGTCTCGGCAACATCTGGTTCGTCTTCAACGATAAGTACCACAGGTAGGTCCGAATCTGACATAATGTTCTACTATGCCTCGTTTGCATATCCATATACATAGCCCTGTGGGTGCGTGATTGGGGCCCATACCAGAACGATACCCACATCCGGGACGACGGTCAATAGGCGGGTAATGATTCGAAATCTCGCCCGTGGGCAACAGGCCTTCACGAGCAACGTGTTCCTCGTCACCGGGGACCGAACCGTCCTGGTCGACGCCGGCAACGAGTTCGACGTGGTGTCGGCCGTCGAAGACCAGGTCGACGACCTCGACGCCGTTATCGCTACCCACACGCACTACGACCACGTCGCGAACCTCGACAGCGTCGTCGACGCGTTCGACGTCCCGGTGTACGGCTTCGACACGGACCAGGACGGCATCGAGCACGCCATCGCCGACGACGAGACGGTCGGGCTCGGCGACCACGACTACCGGGCGCTGCACACGCCCGGCCACAAGAACGACCACCTCTGCTTCTACTCGGAGGCCGCGGGGGTCCTGTTCGCCGGCGACCTCGTGTTCGCCAACGGGAGCTTCGGTCGGACCGACCTCGAAGAGGGCGACCGCGACCTGCTCGTCGACAGCATCGAGCGGGTGCTGTCGGTCGTCGACGATGACTTACAGGAGATGCACACCGGCCACGGGGCGAGCGTCACCGACGCGCCCTACCGGGACATCGAACTGGCGCTGCAGGCCGCGAAGTTCTGAGGGCGCTGGCAGGGAGTATTTCAATCGAACGCACAGGCCAACAGTGCGTCGTAGGCGTGGTCGTAGGCATCGGCGACGGCCGCCGGGTCGCCCCGCCGTTCGCTGTCGAGAGCGGGCAGTCGCACCGCGGCGACCTGCTCGATGAGGTCGACGACATTTGGGACCCGTTCCTCCAGTTGGCCGTCGCCGGGGCCGCCGGTGGCGATCTGACAGGCCTTGCTGTACCGGTCGCCGTCGTAGATGCGGGCTCGGCCCGGTTCGACGACGGCCACAGCGTTCGGTTCGATGCCCGAGAGCGGCCGGGCCACGTCGCCGTAGGACTCGACGACCGCCCGGTCCGTCGCTTCGATGTCCGCGGCGAGCGAATCGAGCGCCTCCACGTGCATCACCCGCATCAGGTCGTTGAAGTCGGCGACTGAGGTGACCCGCGGCGCGTCGGCAAGCGGGAGTCGCTCGGCGACGGAGTCCGGCAGGTCGACGGTCCCGTTGACGACGTACTCGACGCCGGTTTCGGAACTCGGGCGGCCGACCCGGTCGACGACGAACTGCTGGTTCTCCTTGCCGAGCAGGCCCGTCTCGGCCCCCGGCGACGGATGCCACAGGCGGTGAATCGGGTTGCGTTCTTCCGGGGCGACATCGCCGGGCGACGCGGCCGCGAGGCGTTTGGCGTCCTTGCCGTACAGCCGCCCCTCGCTCGTCGCTCGCTGGTAGTCGTCGTGGTCGAACCAGTAGTTGTTGCCCGCTCTGGGTTTGAACCCCTGGGCGCTGGTCCGCTCGAGCAGGCCCACGCTGAACGTGGTCTTGCCCGCGTCGACCCGGTCGCTGCCGGCGACGAGGAGCTTCATGACTCGGCGAGGCCGTACAGCCCGACGACGTCGTCGTCCTGCGGGTCGGCTATCACGAGGTCGTCCTGGTTGAAGATCATCCACGGGATGGCCCAGTCGATGAACACCGACTCGTTGGCCTCGCTGAGTTCGGCGTCCGCCGGGAGGCCCTGCAGGAGGCGGGCCATCTCCGGGATGGTGTACAGTTTGTCGGGGTCGAGGATGTCGGCGGGTTCGTGGAGTTCGAACGACAGTATCTCGCCGAACTCCTGCTTGTCGACAGGCATACCCGGCGGTATGCCGAGCGAGTGGGTAAATCCCTCGAACTGGTCGGCGTAGCTCAGTCGACAGTATAAGGCCCGTTGGCCTGTGAACTGCGATATGGCCGACGACGACCACATTGAAGCGTTGCTCGCCGGACTGTCCCGCACACAGAAACTCGCCCTCGTTCGCGGCGCCACTGACCCGGAGGGCACGGCGACGGGGTACCTGGCGGGGGTCGAGGCGGCCGGGATTCCGCCGTTTCGCCTCGTTGACGGGCCGCTGGGAATCCGCGCCGAGGGCCACCGCGCGACCGCCTTCCCGGCGTCGATTGCGACCGCAGCGACCTTCGACTCTGACCTGGCCCATAGACAGGGGGCGGCGATGGGCCGCGAGGCGACGGCGCTCGGACAGGACGTGCTGCTGGCACCCGGCGTGAACATCATCAGGGTCCCGCAGTGTGGCCGGAACTTCGAGTACCTCTCCGAGGACCCGGTCCACGCGGGCGCCGTTGGGGTCGGCCTCATCGAGGGCATCCAGTCCGAAGACGTCGCCGCCACGGTGAAACACTTCGTCGCCAACAACCAGGAGACCCACCGCACGACCGTCAGCGCCGAAGTGGACGAGCGGACGCTCCGGGAGTTGTATCTCCCACCGTTCCGCGCGGCTGTCGACGCCGGCGTCGGGTCGGTGATGACGGCGTACAACCGGGTCAACGGAACCCACATGAGCGACCACGAGCGCCTCGTCGGCGACGTGCTCAAAGGCGAGTGGGGGTTCGACGGCTACGTCGTCTCGGACTGGTACGGGCTGGAGAGCACCGTCGGCGCGGCGAACGCCGGACTGGACGTGGAGATGCCCGGCGTGGCGGAAGCCACCGACGACGGAACCGAGAGCTACGAGTGGCCCGACGGCATCCCGGACGCGACCCACGCGGGGCTGTTCGGCGCCCCGCTCGCCGACGCCATCGAGAGCGGCGAGGTTCCGGCCGACCGGCTCGACGACATGGTCCGGCGGGTACTCGGCCAGATGGACCGATTCGGGCGGCTCGACGGGAGCCCGGGAGCAAGCGAGGACGCGGGCGAACTCGACAGCCAGCGCCACCGTGACATCGCCGCGGACGTGGCGGCCCGCGGGACCGTGCTGCTGGACAACGACGGCGTCCTGCCACTGGACGACGGGGCGGACGTGGCCGTCATCGGGCCGAACGTCGACGAGCTGAAACTGGGCGGCGGCGGCTCCTCGGAGACGACGCCGATTCACTCGGTGTCGCCGGTCGAAGGCATCGAGGCCCGCGCAGAGGGGGCGGTCGTCTCGGCGTTCGGCATCCCGCCGATAGCGTCCGTCTCGCTGTTCGACCTCCTGCCGTTCGTCGGCGAGGACGAGGCCGCTGACGACGAGGAGACCGCCGACCGGGAGCCGTCGATCGATGACGCCGTAGAAGCGGCCGCGGCGGCTGATGTCGCCGTGGTGTTCGTCCGCGACGCGACGACGGAGGCGCGGGACCGCGAGTCACTGGCGCTGCCGGGCCGGCAGGACGAACTCGTTTCGGCCGTCGCGGCCGCCAACGAGAACACCGTCGTCGTCGTCAGGTCCGGCGGCCCCGTGGAACTCCCCTGGCGCGAGGACGTGGCCGCGGTCCTCGAACAGTGGTACCCCGGACAGGCGGACGGCGACGCGGCGGCGGCCGTCCTCTACGGCGACCGCGACCCGAGCGGTCGCCTTCCGGTCACCTTCGCCCCCGAAAGCGAGTATCCGACTGCAGGAGCCGAACGCCGCTACCCCGGCGTCGACGACCAGGCCCACTACGACGAGGGCGTGTTCGTCGGCTACCGGCACTTCGACGACGCGGACGTGGACCCGACCTACCCGTTCGGCCACGGGCACTCGTACGCGACGTTCGAGTACGGCGACGCCGAAGCCACGGCCGAGCAGACTGTCGCAGTCCCCGTCGAGAACGTCGCAGACCGGCCGGGCCGGGAGGTCGTCCAGGCCTACGTCCGCCCGCCGTCGGTGGACGGCGTCGACCGACCGGACCGCGAACTCGCCGGGTTCGCGGCTGTGCAGTTGGACGCCGGCGAGCGCCGGACGGTGGAACTGTCACTCGACGACCTCGCGTTCTCGCGGTACGACCCGGCTTCCGGCTGGACGGTCGACACCGGAACGTACACCGTCGAAATCGGCCGGTCGTCGCGGGACGTTCGGACGACCGTGACGGTCGAGCGATAGCCGGCCCGCACCGATATCGACTGAACCACCGGTTCGGCCGCTGGAACGCGTCTGAATGGGGAAATCCGCGGCCGGGGATTTCAAGCCCCCTGAATACATATAGCCAGTCATGAGTCAGACGCTCGATACCATGGAGCCGAATCCGGTGTGGGTCGAAGACGCCTACGCCGACACCGTCGACGTTCTCACACGCTACGCCGACGAGTTCGAGTACAAGATCTGGGGCGGCGACTGGTGCAAGGACTGCCGGGCCCAGCTCCCCGACTTCGGGGCGGCCCTGAAAGCCGCCGGCGTCACCGACGACCGGATTCACCACTACCCCGTCGAGAAGGAAGACGACGGGTCGAAAACCGGACCGGAGGTCGAGGCCTACGACATCGAACGTATCCCGACCGTCGTCGTCGAACACGGCGGCGAGGAGATCGCCCGCTTCGTCGAGGAAGAACCGGTCCCGATAGCCGTGTACCTCGCCGACCAGATCGAAGACGCGATGGCCTGACCCTTACTCCGTGCCGCCAGTTTCCGCGCCCCAGTCCAGCGCCGTCCCGAGCTCGTGTTTCGGCGGCGAGCAGGCGAAGTTCCGGCACGCGTACACCGTCGGCTCCTCGTCGACCTGCTCCCGGCCGGCCCAGATGGGCGGCGACTCCTCGAGTGAGAGCGCGTCGAGCCACTGATCGAACTCGTTCTCGTCAGCCGGTCGGTGGGCCAGCAGGCGGCGCGGGACGTACCGCCCGGCGAGGGTCTCCGTCCACTCCTCCGGATACGCTGACTGGTCGCCGACGAGCGTGAGTTCCAGCGCGCCCTGTTCGTAGGTGTCCGTCGCCAGCGTGAGCGAGGCGTGCTGGAGCGGGTTCGAGGAGACGCGGTCGGCGTGGGTCCGGACGACCCGCTCGGCGACCGTCTCGAAGCGGTCGTCGTCGCTGAAATGGGACAGCGACAGGAGGAGTTCGACGGCGACGCCCGTGCTCGAGGGCGTCGACTGGTCGGTAAGCTCCTGGGGCCGCGCGACGAGCGTCTCGCCGTCGGTCGGCGTGAAAAACAGCGTCCCCTGCTCGTCGTCCCAGAACGCCTCCGTGATGGCCTGTCCGAGGTCCATTGCGAACGCGAGGTGGGTCACGTCGCCGGTGGCCTCGAACAGCGTCAGCGCCCCCCGGCCGAGGAACGCGTAGTCCTCCAGGTAGCCGTCGATGGCCACGTCGCCGTCCTTGTACCGGCGGCTGAGCCGGTTCGCCTCGGCGTCCCACAGGTGCTCCCGGACGAACGAGAGGGCGTCGGCGGCCACGTCGGCGTAGGCCGAATCCAGCACGATAGCGCCCTCTGCGAGCGCCCGTATCATCAGGCCGTTCCAGCCGGCCAGCACCTTCTCGTCGCGGGCCGGGCGCGGCCGGTCCTTGCGGGCCTCGAACGTCTGGTTCAGGCCCCGCTGAAGGCTCGCCGCGATCTCGTCCTCACTTTGCTCGTACTCCTCGGCCAGCACCGACACCGGCTTTCGGACGGCGAGCACCGTCGCGCCCTCGAAGTTGCCCCGCTCCGTGACGCCGAAGTAGTCACAGAAGACCTCGGCGTCGGTCTCGTCGTCGACGGCGTCGTGGACCTGCTCGGGCGTCCAGACGTAGAACAGCCCTTCCTCGCTGTCGCCGTCCGGGGTATCCACGGGCGCGCTCTCGGCGTCCAGCGTGCTGAAGAAGCCGCCCTCGGGATGTTGCAGCTCACGCTGGACGAACTCGAAGGTCTCCCGGACGACCGACGCGTACCGTTCCGAGCCGATAGCCTGGTAGCCGGCGAGGAAGGCCCGCGGGATTTCGGCGTTGTCGTACAGCATCTTCTCGAAGTGCGGGACGGCCCACTGCTGGTCCGTCGCGTAGCGGTGGAAGCCGCCGCCGACGTGGTCGTACAGCCCCCGGTCGGCCATCACGTCGAGCGTCTCCTCGACGACGGTCAGGTAGTCCTCTTGCCCCCCATCAGAATGGGCTCGCAACAGCGCGTGCAAGCGCCCGTTCTGGGGGAACTTCGGCCCGCCGGAGCCCCAGCCGCCGTCCTGTCGGTCCGCTCCGCGGTGGGCGATGGTCGCCGCGGTCCGGATGATGTCCTCGGCGGGGTCCTCGGGGTCGGCCGGCGTCGCTTCGAGGTCGCTCTCGATTGCCTCGGTCCACTGCCGGGCGCGGTTCTCCATCTCCGCGCGCTGTTCGGGGTCCGACCACGAGTCCGCGAGGCGCTCGAGCAGGTCGCCAAAGCCCGGCTGGCCGCGTTTCTCTTCGGGCGGAAAGTACGTCCCGACGTAGAACGGCTTGCCCTCCGGTGTGAGCCAGGCCGACAGCGGCCAGCCACCGCCGCCAGTCACCTGCTGGCAGATGCTCATGTACACGGAGTCTATGTCCGGGCGCTCCTCGCGGTCGACCTTTATCGGGACGAAGTTCTCGTTGAGTTGCTCGGCGATGGCCTCGTTCTCGAAGCTCTCCGCCTCCATGACGTGACACCAGTGACACGCCGCGTAGCCGATCGAGAGGAAGATGGGCACGTCCCGCTCCTCGGCGGCCGCCAGGGCCGTCTCGTCCCAGGGCTGCCAGTTGACGGGGTTGTCCGCGTGCTGGCGGAGATACGGGCTTTCGGCCTCGTCGAGTCGGTTCCGGGCTGTCGGGTCCGTGGCGTCGCTCATGTCTGTCTCTGGGGGTGCCGGACTCAAAAGGGGTGTGTCATCCGTGGCCGGACGCCCACAAGAACTTTGGACAGATGTGACGACTGTCTCTCATGGGCAAGACGGTGTCCCTCTCGCTGTCGGGTCGCAAGCGGCAGTTTCTCGTCGGCAGCGTCGTCGTGGTCTTCTTCTTCGGCCCGGTGGTCGCCGCCGGACTCAGCGTGATGGGGCTCACCGTCCTGCAGTCGTTCGGCGTGGCAATCGGTGGGGGCCTCGCCCTGACCGCGGTGTGGGTCTGGAGATGGGGCGGCAACGACGACAGCGGGTCGGCGTGGGACGCTATCCCCGAGTGGCAGTACAACGGCCGCTTCGCCGAGGCCGGCGGCATCACACGGAGCGAGCAGGAAGCGGCCATCGAGGAACTCCAGGAGCGGGAGTGAGTGGACGCCGGGGCCGTCGAGGGCGTCCCTGAACCCCGAAAAGACAATACTTACGTGAGAGCCAAACCGGCCTTCGGGTATGTCAGAGACAGTGCTGCTCGTGGGTGGCGGCGGCCGGGAACACGCGATTGCGCGCTCGCTTTCGGACTCGCCGGGGGAGCTGTACGCCTGTGCCGGCAACCGGAACCCGGGCATCGTCGCCCTCGCCGACGGCTTCGAGGCACTCGACACGACCAACCCGACGGCCGTGACGACCTACGCCCGGGAGGTCGACGCCACGCTCGCCGTCATCGGCCCCGAGGCGGCACTCGCCGCCGGGGTCGCCGACGCGCTGGACGACGCCGGCGTCTACACCTTCGGGCCCCAGGAGGCGGAGGCCCGCATCGAGACCGACAAGGCGTTCCAGCGGCGGTTCATGCGGGAACACGACATCCCCGGCTGCCCGGATTTCGAGACGTTCGAGGACATGGACGCCGCCTGCGAGTACATCGACGAGTACGACGGCGACCTCGCAGTCAAGCCCGCCGGCCTCACCGGCGGCAAGGGCGTCCGGGTCATCGGCGAACAGTGCACCGCCGAGGAGGCCAAGGAGTACCTCCGGAACTCGGGGTACGACCGCGTCGTCCTCGAGGAGCGCCTCGTCGGCGAGGAGTTCACCGTGCAGGCGTTCGTCGCCAACGGCCAACTGCGCGTGACACCGGCAGTGCAGGACCACAAGCGCGCCTACGAGGGCGACGAGGGGCCAAACACCGGCGGGATGGGGAGCTACTCCGACGCCAGCCTCCACCTCCCGTTCATGGACGAGGACGACTACATGGACGCCGTCGAGGTGCTTCGAGCGACTGTCGGGGCGCTGGACGGCTACAAGGGCGTCCTCTACGGGCAGTTCATGCTCACCGAGACCGGGCCCCGCGTGGTGGAGTTCAACGCGCGCTTTGGCGACCCCGAGGCGATGAACACGCTGCCGGTACTCAACACGGACTTCCTCGAGGTGCTGACCGCCGCCCGCGACGAGGACCCCCTGCCACAGCTCTCCTTTCGCCCGATGGCGACCGTCTGTAAGTACGCCGTTCCGGACGGCTATCCGACCGACCCCGACGCCGGGGCGCAGGTGACAATCGACGACGACGTCATCGCAGACGTCGTCACGGACCATCGCGAGCAGTCCGGTGGCGACTCGGAGACGGCCCCGGAGGCGATGCTGTTCTACGCCAGCGTCGACGACCGCGAGGACGGTATCTACACGACCACGTCGCGGTCCTACGCCGTGGTAGGACTTGCGGAGACGATTAGCGACGCGGAGGCAATCGCCGAGGAGGCGCTCCAGCGGGCCGGCACGGAGGGGTTGCGGGTACGGCACGACATCGGCAGGGCCGACCTCGTCCAGCAGCGGATCGACCACATGGACGACATCCGCGGCGGCGCGGACTGAGCGCCGTGCTGTCGGCACCAGCCTACTGTAAACGGCGGGCCACGGATGGTGAGTCACGGTGGCGCTGACCACCGTCGACGTGCGATCGTCGCTGAACGTTCTCGGCGCGATACTGCAGTGGCTGGCCGTCCCGCTGGTGATTCCCACCGTCGTCGCTGTCATCTACGGCGAGTCGCCGCTCCCGTATCTGGTCACGATAGCGATTACTCTCGGCGTCGGCACGGCGCTCACCCGTCTGCGCCGTGACCGCATACACGACCGCGAGGCGTTTCTAACGGTGTCGCTGGCCTGGCTTTCCATCGCCGTTGTCGGGGCAATACCGCTGTACATCGAGGGAACCGGCGTGTTCGCCAGCCCCGTCAATGCCCTGTTCGAGGGCATGAGCGGCATCACGACCACGGGTGCGACTGTCATCCGGGACTTCGACGTCCACTCGCAGGCGCTGCTGATGTGGCGGCAGGTCCTCCAGTGGCTCGGCGGACTTGGGGTGCTTTTGCTCGCGACGGCGGTTCTCTCGCGGCTCTCCGTCGCTGGTGCACAGCTCATGGAGACGGAGACGCGGACAGAGAACGTCACGAAGCTCACTCCCGGTATCGAGGACACGGCGCGCATCCTCGGCTCGCTGTATCTGGCGCTGACAGCGGTGGCGGCGCTGATTCTCTTCGGCCTGGGTACGAGCGGTCTCGCACCGGAGATGACGCTTTTCGACGCGATTGCCCACGCCTTCACCGCTATCGCGACGGCGGGGTTCTCCCCGCGGGCCGAGAGCATCGGCGCGTTCTCGCCGGCCGTCCAGTGGGCGGTGACGCTGTTCATGATTGTCGGTGCGACGAACTTCGTCCTGCTGTACGCCCTCATTCGGGGCGATACCGACCGGCTCCGGGACAGCGAGGAGTTCCACTTCTACCTGGGTATTCTCGGGGTCGGCTCCCTGCTGGTGACTACGTTGCTCCTCCTCGACCAGGGCGTTCCAGGCGGTGTCGGGGCGTCGATTCGTCACGCCGTCTTCCAGACCGCCGCTATCGTCACGACGACCGGCTACGCCTCGACGGACTTCAACGCCTGGTCGGCCGGGGCGAAGAACCTCCTCTTCGTGATGATGTTCATCGGCGGGATGGCCGGGAGCACGACCTGCTCGGTCAAGACGCTGCGCTGGCTCATCGTCACCAAGTCGTTCTGGCGGGACCTGAACGTCTCGGCCCACCGCCAGAGCGTCCGGCCGGTCCGACTGGGGGACGAGGCCGTGAGCGAAGCCACCGTCCGGGACGTGTACGCCTACACGCTGGTGGCGCTGGTGTTCTTTATCTTCGGCACGCTCTTGCTCGTCGTGGACAGCGAGCTGTCCGGTGTGCCGATAACCGAGTTCGAAGCGCTCAGCGCGGCTGCATCGATGTTCTTCAACATCGGGCCGGCATTCGGACGGGCCGGCCCCTACGGGACCTACGAGGGATTCGCCCGGTCGAGCAAGCTGATGATGGTCCTGCTGATGTGGGTCGGCCGCATCGAGATTGTCCCAGTGATGGTGATGCTGACGCCGACGTTCTGGACGCGGTGACTGCCGCCGAGCCGACGGGTTTGATTACCGCGGCCCCGTACACGACGGACGTGAGTGGCCCACGACACGACCGGCTGACCCAGCACCCGACGCCCGGCCCGCACAACTCGCTGTTCCCGTGGCCGGACGCCAAACACCCGCTCCGGGTGATGGTGAACTACGTCGTCATTCTCGTCTGTCGCATCTCGCCGAGCCTTCGGCTGAAGAACTGGCTGCTGGCCCGGCTCGGCGTCACCGTCGGCGACGGCGTCGCATGGGGGCTGGAGTCGACGCCCGACGTGTTCTGGCCCGAACTCATAACCGTCGAGGACCACGCCATCATCGGCTACGACGCGACGCTGCTGTGTCACGAGTTCCTGCAGGACGAGTACCGGACCGGCGAGGTGGTCGTCGGCGAACGGGCGATGATCGGTGCGGGCGCGGTGGTCCTCCCCGGCGTCGAAATCGGTGCGGGCGCACAGGTCGCTGCGAACTCGCTCGTTGATAGAGACGTCCCCCCGGAGACGACTGTCGCTGGCGTCCCGGCCGAACCGCTCGGTTCGGACGAAGCGGCGACCGAACAGGCGTAGCGCCGCTCAGCTCCGGATGCGGCCGAGAGACATGACCCCGCCTAGCTCCGGATGCGGACGATACCCGCGTTGAACACGCGCTTGTTCGGGATGATGTACTCCTCGCCGTCGCTCTCGATGCGCGTCACGAGGATGTCAACCTCCTGAACGATGCCGCTCTTGTCGCCGATGACGACCTCGTCGCCGATGCTGTATGGCTCTGTCAGGAGGAGGTAGATACCGGCCGCACCGGCCTGCAGGATGTCTTTCAGTGCCAGCCCGCAGACGAACACCAGCCCGAACGCGTACGCTCCGAGTAGGATGAGCAGGGCCAGGGTTTCGACCCCCAGCTGCCCGAGTGCGATGAGCACCGCGAGATAGAAGATGCTGTACTTGACGAGCTCGGGCAGGACCGTCGCCTCGGGCATCTTGACGCTGCGCAGTCGCTCGGAGACGACGAGCTTGGCCTTATCGCCCGCGATGAGGCCGATGATGACGGCAAAGAGGGCGATAAACAGGTCGGGCAGGAACGACGTGAAGCGGGCCCAGTACAGTTCCGGGTCGGTCAGTTGTGCGATGTTGAGGACGGCAGTGACCGTCGTGATGTAGATGAAAAGCGCCGCCAGGTTCGAGACGATGCCGACGGTCGACGTTCCGAGTCCCCTCGCCGTCCGCTCGAAGGGCGTGCCCTCGACCGCTTCGGGCACACCGAGTTCGCGCATGAACCGCCTGGACGAGCGCCAGACCAGATAGCCCAGAACGATGCCCACAGCCAGTACCACGAGCGAAAAGATGAACGTCCCCTGTGGCGAGAACACCCGCCGTATGATGGTCGCCCAGTCGTAGCCGAACTGCATCCTCAGTACTCCTCGGGGTCGATTTCGAGGACCAGCTCCCCGCCTTTGAACGCCCGTACCAGTCCGTCGCTCTCCGAGAGAACGATGGCCGTCGCGGTGGTGTCACGGGTGATTGCGCCGGCCGCCATGTGCCTGGCTCCGAGCCCCTTGGGGATGTCGACTCCCTCCGCGGAGGGTTCGAGATACCGGTACGCGGAGACGATCTTGCCGGCGTCGGAGATGACGAACGCGCCGTCGAGCCGCGAGAACTCCTTGAGCATCACGTTGACGATGGGGTCGCCCACGTGGACGTGGGACTTCTCGAAGGGGTTGTACGACAGCGGCCGGGACTTGTTCATCACCTTGCCGGCGTCGCCAACGACGAACAGAGCGCCGACGGGCTTGCCCTTCTGCCCTTTCTTCCCCAGTTCGATGGCGACCTCGAAGACGTCGCGGACGACGCTCGCGTCCGCCCTGGAGTTGACGAACATGTCGTACACGCCGGAGGGAGAGAAGTTGTTGGTCTGGACCCGCACGAGTGTGTTCTGTGCGCCATCCAGCACTTCGGTCACACAGAGCACCTCGTCGCCCTCGTCGACGATGCCCTGCTCCAGCGCGCCCTCGATACCGAAGCGAAGGCGGCCTTCGAGGTCGGTGAAAGCGATCGGCAGTTCGACGAACGGCTCCGCATCGAGGGTGTTCTCCGGGCCGACGACGATAATCTCCTCGTCGACGTCGTCGAACTCCTCGAAAAACGACGCGTTCGGGGAAAACAGGAACACGGAGTCGACGTCTGCGACCAGGTCTCCGAGCAGGTCGCGCAACTCGTTCATTATCAGAACGATGCTGTCTGTCGAAAAAAAGGTTGCGGGCGGTCAGCCGCGCGTCTGACTGCAGTTCCTTCCAGCGTCACTTCGAAGGCACTGCGAGCAGACGGTCGAAGGCACCACTCTCGCCGTGGCAGTGGCAATACGTGCCGACGGTGTTGTACTCGGTGAGACCGTCCCGTTCACCGTCGATGCCGTCGCCGCGGACCACGTCGAAGGCCAACGACGCGTCGGCGTCGAGGTCTGCGGCCGAGTAGTGGAACTCGTGCCCGCGGAGGTGCGCCCCCGACGCGGCCGTAACGGTGTCCGACCGCGCGCTGAGTTCCACGTGGTCGAGCGCCTGGTACCGGTCCCGCATCTCGATGTCCGCTGGGAGGACCCCGGCCATCTCGTAGGTGTCGCCGTCGGTCGTCGTCAGTGATTGGGACAGCGCCATCAGACCACCACACTCGCCGTAGATGGGGACGCCGTCAGCTCCACGGGCGGCTATCTCATCGAGCGTCCCGCCGGTTTCGAGCGCCTGCCCGTGGAGCTCCGGATAGCCGCCGGGCAGATATATCGCGTCGGCGTCGGGCACCGGGTCGCCGGCGACCGGCGAGAAGGGCTCGACGGTCGCCTCGGACCGGAGCCGTTCGAGCACCGAGGGGTAGGTGAAACAGAACGCGCCGTCCTGTGCGACGGCGACCCGGCGGTCGGCCGCCGAGCCGTCATTGTCTGTCTCCGCCGGCGCAACCCTCGGCGGTGCCCGTGTCGCGTCGACCAACCGCTCGACATCGATGGTCTCTGCCGCCGTTTCGAGCGCGTCGCGGTCGAGGCCGGCCTCAGAGCCCATATGCAACCCGAGGTGGCGGTCGGGAATCTCCAGGTCCGACATCGGCGGAATCCGGCCGAAGTAGGCGAGGTCCTCCGGGAGTGCGTCTCTGATACCGTCGGCGTGTCGGCCACCGTGAGCACGCTGTGCGAGGATGCCGGCCACGTCGATGTCCACCCCGATGCGGTCGGCGTACTGCGCGAACCCGAGCGCCGTCGCGGCGACGCTCTCCATGCCCGCCTTCGCGTCCACGACCAGGACGACCGGGAGGTCCAACCCCTCGGCGACCGCCGCCGTCGACGTCTTGCTCCCGTCGTAGAGGCCCATCACGCCCTCCACGATGCAGATGTCACCCGTGCCGCGCCAGTAGGTGCGACACATTCCGTCCTCGCCCGCGAGCCAGGGGTCGAGCGTCCGCGAGGGCGTGTCGACGAGCGCCTCGTGGTGGCTCGGGTCGATGAAGTCCGGGCCCGCCTTGGCCGGTTGGGGCTGATATCCGGCGTCTTCGAGCACTGTCAGGGTCGCAAGCGTCGCGACGGTCTTGCCGACACCGGAGCTCGTGCCGGCGAGGACGACTCCCTCCATCGTCACGGCCCCTCCCCGGCCGTCGCTGTGGCCGCCTCGCCGATGAGCTCGTCGTAAATGGTCGCGAACCGGTCCCGGACCTCCGCCATCGGGATGCCGGCGCGGTCTGCGAGCGCCAGCGCGCCGCCCATGCCCACTCCCTCCTTGGCCTCGCCGGCGACGAACCGTTCCATCGCGACGTGGTCGCCCCGGTCGAAGCCGGGGTCCGTCACCGTCAGGTCGAGGTCGAGTCGGTCCGCCGATTCCCGCACGTCGGCGCTCTCGTCGGCAGCCACGTAGCTCGTCGTGGCGAGCCCGAGTGGCCCCTCGTAGCCGCCGTGGCGGACCAAGGCGGCGACGGCGACGCACTGGCTGCCGCCGGCCAGCGTCACGGCGGTGTCGCTCTCGACGGCCCCCGCGGCCAGGCCGGCGAGCGTTGCCAGGACGGGGTCACCCATCCGGCGGACCGCTCGTTTCGGTTCGCCTGCGGCGTCGCCCGGCGCTAGCGAACTGGCCCGGAGCCCCTCGGCGACCAGCTTCTCTTTCTGTTCTGTAGGATTCTCCGGAAGGGACGAGGAGACCATCCCCGTCTCGCCCAGCGCACGAAGGACGCCCAGCGCCGTCGTCGTCCCGCCGGGGATGGTCTCGCCCAGATACAGCTCGTCGGCCGGGAGCGCGTGGCCGAACTGTCGGGCGGCCGCGAACGCCCCGTGGGCCGTCGGCACCGGGTCCTGCTCCGCGATGTCCCTGCCCGGGCGTGCGCCGACGGAGACTGTCGGCGCCGCGGTCTTCTCGGCAAGTCCGCCGTCGACGACTGTGACGTCGACCCCCAGCACTTCCCGGACGGCCCGTGTCACCAGCGCCGGCGTCGGACAGCCGCTGGGGCTGACTGGTGTCACGCCCGTCCGGACCGGACTGCCGTAGGTCACCAATTCCGCGTCCGCCGCGGGCGTCACCGGCATCAGCTCGGGATCGGCTCCGGCGGCGCTGATCCCTGCTCGACCCGCGGTCTCCGTGGTTCCTGCGACGAGTGCGAAGCGCGTTCCGCGACCGGGTGAAGTCATTGTGCTTGTATTAGGACAACTCGAGTTTAATACCTTGGTGCCCGGGCGGCGTATGATTTATGCCGCCCGCCCCCGGTTGCCCGAACATGGACGATTTTGACGAGCTGCTCTCGTCGTTGACGCCGCGCGAGGACAACGAGGCGATCGCTTCCTATCAGAACACGACGGCCGTGGCCTGTCCGTCCTGCCAAGAGCCCTTCGACGACATGGTCGTCTGCAAGCAGGAGTTCACCTCCCTCAACCTCGATTTCGAGATGGACCTCTGTACCACTATCAACGACGAGAACGTCGTGCTGTTTACGCACAAGTAACTGCCTGGGCTGAAGCGGCTCGTTGCCGTTTCTTCGGCTGCGTTCTACCGGACCAGCGTGGGGAACCCTGATTGCTACGGGTAAAAATATCGAATGTGATAATCGTAGCGCTGGTTTTTTATATCCTCTCTCGCCATGGCTTAGATAGGCACCGTACTGGTGCCGCACCACCCCCCACCCCCACCCCCCACATTCCTTACCTTTCCACTTCCTGCGAGGCGTCGGCTCCGACAGCGACGGTCTCCGGTACCCGATGGCCCTACAGCCGGGGCTGAGTTCCGGGCCCGGCGTCGGTCCGGGTCAGTCGACCCGTTAGACGCGACCGTCCGGCGTGTCACCGCCGAAGCCGATTGCGTTTGCTACTGGCGAAACAGAAGACGATGGAAGGGGCGGGAGTCGAACCACGCGGAGCCCTTTGCGGGGTAACCACCAACCGATTCTGGCATGTTGGTCGGTAGCGCTCTACCACTGAGCCACCCTTCCAAGCTACCTTCGATACGGTCCTGACAACCAAGTAAGTGATGATTCCGGGTGTTTGCGCACCCAGTACCCTCGGCATCGAACTGGGGATAGTCGACCCCGGATGTCCCGAATCGGTAGCGATGCCGGAAGCAGGCCCGACCGTCGCATCCAGGGCAATATCCTTTCGGATTCACAACAACTTATTTGCTGCTGGGCGGCGACAGCGGCGCACGTGAGCTACACGAAAGTCAATTACACCGATGTGGAACCGGTCGCCGATGCGATGCACTTCCTCCGGGACCCCCTGGAGTGCGAGCAGGTGGGCGTCACTGTGCTGGACTGTGACGCCGGCTGGACCGGCAAACCACACGACCACGCCGACGAGGGACACGAAGAGGTGTACGTCCTGGTCGAGGGAGCCGCGACCGTCGAGGTTGACGGCGAAGCGGTAGCTATGGCTGCGGGCGATGCGATCAGACTCCCGCCGGAGGCGGAGCGAACAATTCACAACGGGGATACCGAGAGCACGTTCGTCCTCGTCGGCGCACCCTGACACTCGCAGAAACAGTTCCGGCAGCCGGTGGGCAGGTCGTCAGTACGACCGGACCTTCGGCTCGTAGGTCTCCTCGTCGCCCTCGAGGATGACTGGCTTGTAGTACAGCTCCGGCTGCCCCTCGTTCCAGGCCAGCATCGTGTGCTTTATCCACTCGTCGTCTTTGCGTTCCTGGTGCTCCGCACGCCAGTGTGCGCCGCGGAACTCCTCGCGAGCGAGCGCGCCGAGCGTGATGGCCTCGGCCACGTCGAGGATGTTGCGGGTCTCGATAGTGTGGATGAGGTCCGTGTTGTAGGTGCGCGAGGGGTCTTCGACGGCGACGTTCCCGTACTCCTTGCGCGCTGTCCGGAGGTCACGGAGGGCCTTCTCCAGGCCGCCCTCCGTCCGGAACACGTTGACGTTCTCCGTCATCGTCTCTTGGACGTCCGCACGGACTTCGGCGTGGTTGATGCCGTCGGACTCGATGAGTTCCTCGACGCGCTGACGTTCACGCTCGACAGTGCTTTCGAGGACCGCCTCTGGTTCGACCGCCGCCCCGTCGGCGGCCACGTCGTCGCTGCTGGCGTCGATTGCGCCGGGTTCGACCGGCGGCTGCACGTCACCGGGCTCGCTCTTGGCGGATGGGCCGGTCTGGATTTCTGCGGTCTTCATGTCCTTGCCGGCGGCGTGGTGGCCGGCGCGGGCACCGAACACGAGCAGTTCCGGCAGGGCGTTGCCGCCCAGTCGGTTCGCACCGTGGAGCGAGACACACGCGGTCTCGCCGGCCGCGTAGAGTCCGTCGATGCACGTCTCGCCGTTCTCGTCGCACTCGACGCCACCCATGGCGTAGTGCTGACCGGGCTTGACCGGCATCGGTTCGTCGAGGCCGTCGACGCCCTCGAAGTCCTCGGCGAGGTGGAGGATGTTCTCGAGGCGGTCGATGATGCGTTCCTCGCCGAGGTGGCGCATGTCGAGGTCGACGTACTCGTCCTCGACGCCGCGGCCCTCGTTGACCTCAGTCAGTTCGGCACGGGCGACAACGTCGCGGGAGGCCAGTTCCCCCTCGTTGTTGGCGTAGCCGTGCTCGAACATGAACCGCTCCTCGTCGTCGTTGTAGAGGATACCGCCCTCGCCACGAACACCCTCCGAGATGAGGACCCCCGTCGACGGGAGCGTGGTCGGGTGGAACTGGATCATCTCCATGTCCTCCATCGGGACGCCGGCGCGGTAGGCCATCGCACAGCCGTCACCGGTGTTGGCGACGGCGTTCGTCGTGTGGTCGAACGCCTGCCCAAGCCCGCCAGTCGCGAGAATCACGCCGTTGTTGGCCCGGAAGCCCTGTATCTCGCCGGACTTGATGTCGTAGGCGACACAGCCGTGACAGATGCGGTCCTCTGGGTCGTCGTGGTCGGTGACCGCCAGCTGGGTCACGTACCACTCGTCGTACACTTCGATGCCGCGCTTGACCGCCTGCTCGTACATCGTGTGCAGCAGGTGGTGGCCGGTTTCGGCGCCCGCGTACGTCGTCCGCGGATAGGAGAGACCGCCGAACGGGCGCTGGGAGACGCGGCCGTCGTCCTCACGTGAGAAGGGCATGCCCCAGTGTTCGAGCTGGATGACCTCTTCCGGGGCGTCTTTGGCGAAGGTGTCGATGGCGGGGGCGTCGCCGAGGTAGTCAGACCCCTTCATCGTGTCGTAAGCGTGGAGGTCCCAGGAGTCCCCTTCCTGGAGTGCGGCGTTGATTCCCCCCTCCGCGGCACCTGTGTGGCTCCGGACCGGATGGAGCTTGGTCACGAGGGCCACGTCTGCACCCTCTTCGTCCGCTGCAATCGCCGCTCTGAGGCCAGCGCCACCCGCGCCGACCACGATGACATCGTGTTCGTACATTGTGAGAGAGTCTCTCGACGTGGTTTCGGCTTAGGATTAGCCGAACTTAAGCCTCCCTGTTGCGTTACCGGCCGCTACGTCATCGGTGGGCTATGCCCGTTCCTGCACCGGGATATCCTATCAGAGAGAAAGAATTTTTGTCCTATCCGGTGGAACTATATCACGCGCTGTGAATATTTAGTAACCAACTACTGATACCAGTCACTACCGATGGTATCCCTACGGGCGCCGACCCGCCTCAACCCCGATGGCAGATCAGTATCTCACGACTACCGACGACTTCAAAGCGGTGTTAGCCGATGCACCGTCGGTACTGACAGTCACCGATAACGACCTGACGATACAGTTTGTCAGCCCGGCTATCGAACGCGTGCTCGGGTACGACGTGGACTCCCTCGTCGGCACGAACTGGCTGGACCTCGTCCACCCAGAGGACTCGGACCGGGTTCTGGCCACACTTGCGCGCGAACGGGAGGACAACGGGACCGAGTACCGGTTTCGCAACGTCGACGGCGACTGGGTCTGGCTCGAAACCATCGTCTCCACGGCCACCGAGACGGACCGTGATCACCGGGTGTTCACCTCCCGCGATGTCAGTGACCGGCCACGCTTCGAGGCCCGGTTTCACCAGTTCGTCACGCACACCTCCGACGTGCTCACTGTCTTCGACGAGCAAGGCAACGTCGACTACATCAGTCCGTCCGTCGAGCGCGTCCTCGGCTACGACCAGGACGAGATGCAAGACTCGGATCTCTTCGAGTACGTCCACCCGGACGACCTCTCGGTCGCGCTCGAGGAGTTCGGCCGGATGATAGACGAACCGGGATACGTCGCCGTCATCGAACACCGGTACCGCCACGCCGACGGCGACTGGATCTGGGCGGAGTCCCGCGGCCAGCAGGTCGCGACTGGTCCGCTCGAAGACCACGTCGTCGTGACGACCCGCGACATCTCCGAGCGGAAACGACGCGAACAGGAGCTCCAGCGACAGAACCAACGCCTCGAACGGTTCTCGGACGCGATTAGTCACGACCTACGGAACCCGCTGGACGTCCTCGACGGTTCGCTCGAACTCGCTCGCGAGACCGGCGCAGCAGAGCACTTCGAGCGTGCCGAACGGAGCATCGACCGGATGTACACGCTCATCGACGACTTGCTCGTACTCGCCAAGCAGGGCGTCGACCCAGAGGAGGTCGAAGCGGTCGACCTCGACATCCTCTCAAAACGGGCCTGGTCGATGGTGGACACGCATGATGCGACGCTGGAAACAGACGTCGAGGGCACCGTCAGAGCCGACGAGGGCGCGATGCTGGAACTGCTGGAGAACCTCTTTCGGAACGCTATCGAACACGGCGGCGACGACGTGACAGTCACCGTCGGGACGGAGTCGTGGGGGTTCTACGTCGAGGACGACGGGGCCGGATTCGTCGACGGCACTGCGGACCTGTTCGAACCCGGCTACTCGACGGCGGAGGAGGGGACCGGATTCGGGCTCTGTATCGTCGAACAGATCGCCGACTCACACAACTGGGACGTCATCGCGACTGACAGTGAAAGCGGTGGTGCGCGCTTCGAGTTCGTCTGTCGCGATACCTGAGCCGCGGTTCTGCGTTGGGGTCCGTAGCCCTCCCAAACCCATTTGACCCGGTTCGTTGTAGCTACACGGCGTATGAAACTCTGCGTCTTCGGCGCTGGCGGTATCGGCGGCTACCTCGGCGCACGACTCGCCGACGCTGGCCACGAGGTCCACCTCCTCGCCCGTGGAGCACACCTGGCCGCGTTACAGTCTGACGGGCTCCGGGTCGAGAGTATCCACGGCGATACGACGGTCGACCTCCCCGCGACCGACGACCCGGTCGAAGTCGGCGCCTGCGACGTGGTCCTGCTCTGTGTGAAGTCAAACGACACGCGCGCGGCCGCCGCGGACATGGCCCCGCTGCTCAGCGAGGGAACCGCCGTCGTCTCCTTCCAGAACGGCGTCGACAACGAGGCGTGGCTGGCCGAGACGATAGACGCGTCCCACGTGGTCGGCGGCGTGGCCTACATCTTCTCGACCATCAAGGACCCCGGCGTCGTCGAGCACACCGGCGGGCCGGCCCGGTTCGTCTACGGCGAACTCGACGGTCGGCGGACGGAGCGAATCGAGTCGCTCGACGACGCGCTCTCGGCCTGTGAGGGCGTCGACGCGGTGCTCGCCGACGACATCCGCGTCGAACTGTGGCGGAAGTTCGCCTTCATCTGCGCCCACGCGGGGATGACAGCGGCGACCAGACGGCCGGTCGGCGACCTCCGGGAAAACGAGGCGACATGGGCGATGTACCGCCGGCTCATCGAGGAAGTGTGTGCCGTCGGCCGAGCGGAGGGCGTGGCACTGCCCGACGACACCGTCTCGGAGTGGCTGGCGTTTGCCCAGGACTTCGACCCGGAGATGTACTCCTCGCTGCACTACGATCTGACCCACAACAAGCCGATGGAACTCGACGCGCTCAACGGCTCGGTGGTCCGCCACGCCGAGGACGTGGGCGTCGACGTCCCGATGAACGAGGCCGTGACCGCGATTCTGTCGCCGTGGGCCGCCGGTGGCGACTAAACGGTGGCGGCACCCGGCCGCCGCGACGTGGGACCTGAACTCCAGCGAGATACCGTGGCGGCGACAACCTTACTAGAGGTGCCACCACCCTAACAGAAGCGACAACCACACGTCGGTTCTTCGCCTGCGTTTCGGACCCGTCCGGGTGCGTTCCGCTCTGTGTTCGGACACCTCAGTTACTCCGTCTGCGTGTATCGGGGAAACACTTGGCCTGCGCGTGGTAGTTCAGAGCTGCTCGACCTGTAAGACTGCGGCCGGTTCGTCCCAGTCATACACCGACGGCGGGAGATTCCCGACCCCCTTGATGCCTGGGTGTGGCGTGATGACCCCATCCTCGGCGATATCGGGGTCGCTCTCGTCCGTCCCCTCGGGCTCGCCGCCGAGAATCAGCGTCTTCGCCGGCGGGACGAGGTCCTCGAACAGCTCGGTGTTCTGTTCAGTGCCGGCGTCGTAGCCGTTCGCGTAGTAGGTCACCGAACTGTTGGTCTCTCGCGGCAGCGGGACGGTATCGAGGCCGACGAAGCCGTCGTTGGTCGCGATGAGCATGCTGATGAACGTCAGATACCGCGCGCTGGCGTCCGCTTCGAGGTGGAGCTCTTGGTAGTACGGCAGGCCCGTGTCGCCGGGGTCGTCCTTCGGGACGAGAGGGCTTTCGCCGGCCGCTGATGCTCGAATCGCGTCCGTTTCCTCGATGAGTTCGAGTAGGGGACCGAGGTTGCCGTTCTCGGCGATCTGTTGCGTGGGCTCGTTGGCCTCGTTACCGACGGCGAACACCTCCACGCTGGGTCGGTGCAGCGCGACTGCCGGCGGCGTGAACGGCTGTCCCGGCGTGAGATTCGTTATCGTGACGCGGTACGAACGGGCGCCGTTTCCGTTGTCGTTGTCGGACTGGGCGGCGACCGATGCCCCGCCGAGTGTGAGGCCGCCGAGTGCTGCACCACCTGCAGTCAGAACGCTCCGCCTACTGAGTTGCTGTCCGTCGTCGGTCATTGTCCTGTTCTCCTGGGCCGTTGTGCGCGGTCAGTTCGCATGGAGTGACCCTCCGACTCAGAAAACGATGAGCAACTGAAAATTCGTTTTGACCAACTGGATTGCAGGTCCCTTCACACTCTCCCAATTCGGACCATACTGTCACTAAACTGTCTCGAAATGTGGATTTCTCTGATCAGGGCGTAGCGGTAAGACAGAATCACCAGATTTCTGATAGCTATAGCCTGCTATATCCACGTCTACTGTTTCGACACCACAAACGTCCGGATCCGGATGATCGGACCGAACGTCACGTTCAGCGTATCACAACCGCGGCCGGCCCACTGGTTGGTCATCACCACATCGGCACCCGCGGCCACAGCCATACACCCGTCATCGGTCCGTTCGACCCTACGACACCGGTTACATGTCGTCAGAAGTCGAGTCCGGCAGACGTACGCGTATCGGGTAGACTACCCGAAACTCACCAGAACTTGAGGTTGTTCTTGACCGCTTCCCGCTTCAGTTCCTGGATGTGTTCGGTCAGCGGGATGTCCTTCGGACACACTTCGGTACAGGAGAACTGCGTCTGGCAGCGCCAGACGCCGTGTTCCTGTTCGATGATGCGCAGGCGCTCCTGCTTGCGGTCCTCGCCCTCGCGCTCGTCCATCGCGAACCGGTAGGCCTTGTTGATGGCCGCGGGGCCGAGGTACTCGTTGTCGCCGGCGGCGATGTTACACGAGGACATGCACGCGCCACACCAGATACACCGCGTGGACATCTTGACCTTCTCGCGGTTCTCCCGGGTCTGGCGCTGTTCTTCGAGCTTGTCGTCCGGGGTCTCGTCGGCGTCGAAGTACGGCTCGACGGCCTCCATCTGGTCGTAGAAGTGCTCCATGTCGACGACGAGGTCCTTCACCACTTCCTGGTGGGGCAGCGGCTCGATGCGGACGGGGTCTTCCAGCTCGGATATCTGTGTCTTACAGCCGAGGCGCTGTCGCCCGTTGACAAACAGCGCGTCGGACCCGCAGACGGCCTGCCGACAGGAGTGTCGGAAAGTCAGCGAGGAGTCGTAGTGGTCCCGTGCGTAGATGAGCGCATCCAGGATGGTCATTCCCTTGTGGAACGGGACGCGGAAATCGTCGAAGCGTGGTTCCTTCTTCCCCTCGATTTCGGGGTCGTAGCGGAACACTTTCAGCGTAATCGTGTCCTCGTCGTCGAGCGTCTCCTCCTCGATTTCCCGCTGGGCCTTCTCCTGTGCCTGTCGTTCGTCTCGCTGTGCGCGCCGACGGTCACCCGGGGACTCGACCTCGGGCTCTGTCTCTTCGTCGGCTTCCGTCTCGGTTTCCTGTTGTTCGATTTGCGTACTCATAGTTTAGACGAGGGTCGTCATGGCCAGCGACACGCGGGTCCCCTGCACGACGAGCAGGAGGCCGGCGACGCCGAGCATGTACTTGACTGCGTTCTTCTGGGAGCCGGTGAGTCCCTGGTTGACCAGCGCGTTGTACACGCCGTTGACGCCGTGGAACGTCGCGGTCACGAGGAACAGCCACATCGTCGCGAAGTAGCTGACCTGGCTCATCCGGGCCTGCGTGCCCAGGAACGTGATGTCCGCGGCGTGGTTGACGAAGTGCAACAGCATGAAGTGGAACGCGAGCACGCCGATCAGGAACACCGCTGTCAGGCGCTGGAACAGCCAGCGACGCCCGCCCCGGTCGAAAGAGGAGTAGTGCTGTGCCATTACAGTAGCTTCCCTCCGAGGAACGTCGGCACGCTCGCGACGACGATTGCGCCCGTCAACAGGAGCGACGCGTAGAAGCTCTTGTCCTGTGATTCCAGACCCACGCCGAGGTCAACCATCAGCAGCCGAATCCCATTGAGAATGTGGAAGACAGCGACGGCCAGCAGACCGACTTCGAGGAACCGGACGATCAGCAGCGATTCGAGGCCGCTGAGTGTGCTGGTGTAGAGGTCGCTGCCTGCCTGTGCGCTCGCCGGATCGACGCCGACCGAAGTGCTCAGCACCGCGATGTGGGTGAACAGGTAGCCCACGAGAACCCAGCCGGTGAACTTGTGGAAGATCCAGGCCCACATCCCGGCCGTGAACTCCCGCCACCGTCCGAAATCCTCGACGGTGCCGCGATTGTAAGACTGACTCATACAAAGGGGGGTTAGTCCGGGGACAGATAGTAGTTTCTACAGCGGACGCGTATCGTCGGAATCCCGCCCGAAGACGTTCGTCAATTGACTACTCCGTCGTCACCAATCGTCGTCGTCCGGCCGCCGGTCCCACTCGATAGCTCGCTGTGTCCGGTCGTCGAGTCGGACCAGGTGACACAGCGGGTTGCCGGGGTACACGAGCGGGTTCTCGAGGATGCCGACCAGCAGGCCGGTAAACGGCGCACGCATCAGCGTGTTCTCCGTCTTGAACGGGTTCGTGATGGTGCAGATCACGTCGTCCTCGTACACCAGGTCGCCGCGGTCGTAGTGCATATCGACCAGCCCGCCCGAGTCCGCGCGGATCCAGGTCTTCTCGCCGGTATCGTCGATGACCGTCCGCCAGCCGGGCCACTGGACGACCTCGGAGTCCAGGAGACCGAACTCTGCGAGCACCGACCGCACGCTCTCCAGTGCCGAGTCGATGAGCGGCCGCTGGAACCGGTGGGCCTCACCCATCTCTATCGTTATGGTCGGGACGCCCGAATCGCTCAACTCACGCCGGAGCGACCCCGAGGGGCCTTCCGAGGAGATGATGACGTTCGACGCGAAGGCGTTGGCGACCCGCGCGACCGCCTTGTCACCCATGTCCGCGCGGACGTGGAGCATGTTCGTCCGTCCGCGCGTGGACGTATGGAAGTCGAGCCCGACGTCACACGGGGCCAGGAAGTTCCGGAATATTTCGTGGGCCATCCGTTTCGCGCTCGTCGATTCGGGGTCGCCGGGGAACGAGCGGTTCAGGTCGCGGTCGTAGATGGGCAGATACCGCTCCTGTGCCAGAAACGCCGGGACGTTCAGCACCGGCAGACAGATCAGCGTCCCCGCCAGCCCTTCGTGGTCCCACTCCTGTGCGACCTCCCGAACGACCTCGATGCCGTTGAGTTCGTCGCCGTGTGCCGCTGCGGTGAGAAACACTGTCGGTCCAGGTCGCTCCCCGTTGACGATGGTGACCGGCAGCCGGACGGCGTCACCCAGATACGTCTCGCTGACCGTGTAGCGAACGTTGCGGGTCTCTCCCGGCGCAACGATCCCACCGTCGTAGGTGAACGGCCTGGCCTCGTCCATGCAATCACAACGAGAGGCGGCGGGTATAATCCCTCCGGCAACGGGGCACTGTGGTGGGGCCGCGCCGCGTGCCACATCCGTACATCTATACTGGACCCGTCAGAAGGCGACAGCATGAGCGAGAAAGACATCACAGTCGGCGTTCTCAGCCTCCACTCCAGCAAGGAGTCGAAGGCCATCCTGAACGCTGTCGACGAGATGGGCTATGACACGGAGTGGCTTCGCAACGAAAACACCGCAATCAGCGTTACCGACGGTGAGATGACGCTCGAACCGTCCGTCGACGTCGTCGCGAACCGACTGTTGCTCTCCAGCGACGAACACCCCGCGGAAGGAATCGGGCTGGGGATGACTATCAGTCGGCTCGCACCGACGCTGAACGAGCCGATGGCGGCGACAACGGCCCTGCACAAGTTCGCCAGCGCCGCCGCGCTGGCCGACGCCGGCGTCCCGGTCCCGGACGCCCTGCTCGCGCTGTCGAACGAGCTGCTGAACGAGGAACGGGACCGCTTCGGAGACCGCGCAGTGTACAAGACGGCCATCGGAACCCACGGCGGCGGGACGTGGATGGTCGACCTGGAGAACCAGGTCAACGCCCAGGTCGGGGGCCGCTACGCGTTCCTACAGGAGTACATGGAACACGACAAGCAGCGCCACCACGACCTCCGCGTCTACGTCGTCGGCGACCAGATCGTCGGCGCGATGAACCGCTACGCGCCCGAGGGCGAGTGGCGGACGAACGTTGCGCTCGGCGGCGAGGTCGAGGACATGACGGGCGAACTCCCCGAGCGCGTCAGGGAGATCGCGCTCGATTCGGTCGACGCTATCGGCCTGGACTACGCCGGCGTCGACATCGTCCAGAGCGAGGACGGCTACTACGTGCTCGAAGTGAACCCCACTGCCGGATTCCGTGGCCTGTTCAAGGCCAGCGGCGTCAGCCCCGCGCCCTATATCGCCCAGCTCGCCATCGAGCGGGCCGGCGGGAGCGTCGACGAAGCGACGGTCGAGCGGCTCTCCGACCGGCTCGACGATTCCAGGCCCGCGTGTACGCCGAAGAAACCGCAGCCGAAAGCACAGGAGAACGTCGTCGTCGGCTACATCGAGGAAGTCGTCGTCACCGGAACGCAGGGGACCAAGTCCGTCCTCGCGAAGTCCGACACCGGCGCGACCCGGACCAGCATCGACGCCAAACTCGCCGCGGAAATCGGGACGGGGCCGATACTCGACATCGTCAAAATCAAGTCCGGGAGCGTCAAGTCCGGCCGTTCGCGTCCGGTCGTCGACCTCGTCGTCGGCGTCGGCGGGACCCAGCACACCGTCACGGCCAGCGTCGAAGACCGCGGGCACATGGACTACCCGCTGTTGCTGGGCCGGGACATCCTCAAACACTACCAGGTCGACGTGACCCGGCGAGCGGACGACGAGTCCGAGGTCGAAACTGAGGAAGAGGAACAGAGCGAGGAGTAACAGATATCGGCGGCGCAGTCAGTCCTCGCGCACTTCCGCGACGCTCTCGGCGATGTCCTCGCTGGCCCGCCACAGATACAGGCTCGCGTAACTGCGATACGGCGACCACCGCTCGGCGTATTCACGCATCTCCGCGCGGCTGTACCCCTCACCGACGACGGCCTGGAATCCCTTGCGAATTCCGAGGTCTCCGACCGGGAACACGTCCTCGCGGCCGAACGCGAACAGGAGTTGCATGTTCGCGGTCCAGTCGCCGACGCCCGTGATAGCGGTCAGTTCCCCGTGAATCTCCTCGTCGGAGGCGTCCTCGAACGATTCAAACGAGTAGTCGTGTTCCAGAAACGCGTCGGCGACCTCGTTGACGTAGCGGGTCTTCTGCCTAGAGAGGCCGGCGTCCCGGAGGACATCGTCGTCAGCATCCCTGATTCCCACCGGCGTCACGGTGACGGCGTCGAACAGGCGGTCCCGCGTCGCGGCGGCCGATGCCATCGATACCTGCTGGCGGAGAATCGAGACGACGAGGCGCTCGAAGAGGTCCGAGGCCGGGTCGAGCGTAAGTTCGCCGTGTGTCTCGACGAGCGGCCCGATGTCGGGGTCTGCGCGCAGCGCCTCGTGTGGCGAATTGCTCATGACTCTGTGGTACCGCCTCGACGGAAAAGAACGTGTCCGTCGGCGATGACGGGGTCGGGAGAGGCGCCATCAGCGGGGCTGACGGGCGTTAGCGTGTTGCTGACCACCGACATCTCCGGGCCACGTCGTCGACGGCGCCAGCGCCGACCGAGGCGTTCTCCCGGCGAGAGGCTCTGCACACCGGGACCGCTCAGGTCATCCCTTTGCCGAGGAGCTCTCTGGCGATGATGTTCTTCTGGATCTCGGTCGTCCCCTCGTAGATCTGGGTGATCTTGGCGTCGCGGTAGAACCGCTCGACGTCGAAGTCGTTGACGTAGCCGGCGCCGCCGTGGATCTGGACGGCCTCGTCGGCTGTCTCGACGGCGACGCGGGAGGCCTTCTCCTTGGCCATCGAGGCCAGCTGGGTGAGCTGGTCGTCGGCGTTGTCGACGCTCCAGGCGGACTTGTACGTGAGCTGGCGGGCCGCCTCGATCTCGGTGAACATCTCGGCGAGCTTGTGCTGGATGGCCTGGAACTCCGAGATCGACTGCCCGAACTGCTCGCGGTCCTGGGCGTACTCGAGGGCTCGCTCGGCGGCCCCGCGGGCGATGCCCACGCCCTGTGCGGCCACGCCGGTCCGGGTCTCGTCGAAGAACTGCATTATCTGGAGGAACCCCGCCCCGCGCGTGCCGATGAGGTTCTCTTCGGGGACGCGCACGTCATCGAGGAGGAGTTCCGCGGTGTCCGACGCGCGGATGCCAAGTTTCCCCGTTATCTTCTCGGCCTCGAACCCGTCGCGGTCGGCCTCGACGAGAATCTGGGAGAAGCCGTTGTACCGCCCCTCGGCGTCGGGGTCGGTCTGACAGAGCACGACGAAGTAGTCCCCCACCGTCCCGTTGGTAATCCACATCTTGGTACCGTTGATGACCCACTCGTCGCCGTCCTTGCGCGCCTGTGTCGACACTGAGGACACATCGGACCCCGTATCCGGCTCCGAGATGGCCGTGCCCATGATGGCGTCGCCGGTCGCCACGGGTTCCAGGTACTCCTCCTTCTGGGCCTCGGAGCCGAACCCGATGAGGGCGTCGGCACCGAACGCCGCCGACTGGATGCTCAGGCCGATACCGGGGTCGGCCGCGAACAGCTCCTCGGCGATGACGGCGTTGGTCAGCGTGTCATAGCCCGCGCCGCCGTACTCGAGCGGGATGTTCGCTCCTGTCAGGCCCATCTCCGCGGCCTTCTCGACGATTTCGCGGGGGAACTTCTCTTCCGTGTCGTACTCGGTGGCGACCGGCCTGATTTCGTTCTCGGCGAACCGAGCGATCTCGTCCTGTATCTGTCGTTGCTCGTCGGTCAGTCCGAAGTCCATGTGCGGTGTGTTGACGTGGAAAGCATTAATGGTTCGTAATCCGAAATAAACTGAAGAGTGGTTTGCTTTCGAGAGAAACGTTGAAGCGTCGGCCGGCAGTGGAACGATACGTCATGGATTTCGAGGATATTGACACTATCGCCGTGCTCGGTGCCGGGAATATGGGCCATGGAATCACAGAAGTGGCCGCGCTCGCGGGTTACGACGTGCGCATGCGGGACATCAAAGACGAGTTCGTCCAGGACGGCTACGACAACATCGAGTGGTCGCTCAACAAGCTGGCCGAGAAAGACCAGCTCAGCCAGGACGAGGCCGACGCGGCACTGGACCGCGTGACGCCGCTGGTCGATGTCGAAGAAGCCGTCACCGACGTCGACGTGGTCATCGAGGCCGTCCCCGAGAAGATGGAGATCAAGAAGGACGTGTACACGGAGGTCGAGGAGTACGCGCCCGAAGACGCCGTCTTCGCCACGAACACGTCCAGCCTCTCTATCACGGAGCTGTCGGAAGTGACCGAACGGCCCGAACAGTTCTGTGGGATGCATTTCTTCAATCCGCCGGTGCGGATGCAGCTGGTCGAGGTCATCTCCGGGGCCCACTCCAGCGAGGAAACGCTGGAGGCCATCGAGGCCCTCGCCGAGGACTTCGGCAAGACGCCGGTCCGGGTCCGCAAGGACTCGCCGGGGTTCATCGTCAACCGTATTCTCGTCCCGCTGATGAACGAGGCCGCCTGGCTCGTCCACGGCGAGGAGGCGACCATCGCCGAAGTCGACTCGACGACGAAGTTCGACATGGGCCTGCCGATGGGCTCGTTCGAACTCTCAGACCAGGTCGGCAACGACGTCGGCCTGCACGTCCTCGAGTACATGCACGAAGTGCTGGGCGAGCCGTACGCCCCCTGTCCCCTGCTCGAATCGAAAGTCGAGAACGAGGAGCTCGGCAAGAAGACCGGCAAAGGGTTCTACGACTACGAGAACGGGGGCGCCGACATCCCGACCGACGCCGGCCGCGAAGACGTCGAGCACCGCCTCGTCGCCGTGATGGCAAACGAGGTGGGCAAGCTCGTCGAGAACGACGTGGCACCGGTCGCGGACATCGACCAGGCCGTCAAGCTCGGCGGCGGCTTCCCCGACGGTCCCGCGAAGATGGCCGACAAGACCGGGATTGAGACGCTCGTCGACACGCTCGAGACGACCCACGAGGAGACCGGCGCGGCGCGCTACGCTGTCTCCGACGGGCTTCGCGAAGCCGCTGAAGACGGGGGTTTCTACGGCAGCGAGGACGAGGGCGCCGCGGAGTTCGACACCGTCAACGTCGAGTACCCCGGTGAGATGGTCGGCCACATCGAACTCGACCGCCCCCACCGGATGAACACCGTCAGCCCCGAACTGATGGACGACCTCGCCGACGCCGTCGACCTGCTCGAGGACGACGACGAGGTGCGCGCCATCCTGCTGACCGGGGCCGGCGACAAGGCCTTTTCGGCCGGGGCCGACGTGCAGTCGATGGCCTCGAACGCGACGCCACTGGAGGCCATCGACCTCTCCCGCAAGGGCCAGGAGACGTTCGGTAAGCTCGAGGAGTGCTCGATGCCTGTCGTGGCCGGCATCGACGGTTACGCGCTGGGCGGCGGAATGGAACTGGCGACCTGTGCCGACCTTCGCGTGGCCTCGGAGCGCTCCGAACTCGGTCAGCCCGAACACAACCTCGGCCTGCTGCCGGGCTGGGGCGGCACCCAGCGACTCGCCCGGATTGTCGGCGAGGGCCGCGCCAAGGAGATCATCTTCACCGCCGAGCGCTACGACGCCGCGGAACTGGCCGAGTACGGCTTCATCAACGAGGTCGTCGACAACGACGCCCTCCACGAGCGGGCGCTCGAACTGGCCACGGACATGGCCGCCGGCCCGCCGGTCGCCCAGAAGCTGACAAAGCGCGCGATGCTGGCCGGCCGCGACGACATCGACGCCGGCCTCGAAGTCGAAGCGCAGGCCTTCGGCCACCTCATCGGCACGGACGACGTGATGGAGGGCATCAACGCGTTCATGGGCGACGGGGAGCCGAACTTCGAAGGGAAGTAGGCGCTCAGACCTCGGTCGGCGTCACTGCCGGGACGACTCCCTAGTGGTCGGCCGCTCCGCCGCCGACCTCGGTGTCATCGAGCTGGATGACGTCGTCGGAGTGGCTCATCCCGGTCGTCATCAGCAGCCGGATGGCCGCCCGGACACTGAGGTCGGACTCGTAGGTCTGGCTCTCTGGAACCATCACGAGCATTCCCTGCGTTGGGTTGGGACTCCCGGGAACGAACACGCTCGACGCGCGTTCGCCGGCCGCCTCGGAGACGTCCGCGGGGCTCGTCCCGGTTTTGAGCCCCAATTGGAAGATGCCTTCCCGGGGGTACTCCACGTACACGACGGACTCGAAGTCCGACTGTCGATTGACCACAGAGGTGGTCATCTGGCGGATGCTCCCGTAGATGGTCCGGATGACGGGCACGAACGTGACCAGTTGTCCGGTCTTTCCGAAGAGGCGCCGGCCGAGACTCCGCTGTGCGATGTAGCCCAGAACCGTGATGAGTGCGACCAGAACCGAGAGCGTCAGCAACTGGGCGAGCAGGACGTTGTTCGCGGTCAGCGTCGCCAGCCGCGTTCCACGGATGAGCGGGTCGAGGAACCCACCGATCCAGCCAAGCACGATGCGGACGATGGCGATGGTCGCCACGAGTGGCCCGACGAGAACGAGCCCGGCCAGAAAGTTGCTCTTGATGAACGAATTGACCGACATATCAGGGGACAGTCGGTCGGCCGAATAAAGTGTGGCGTCACCTGTCATCACGTCAGTATATCTCTGTGAGTGGTACGCATCCCCAGGTAGCGTCTATTTCGATGGGATTAAATCCCAGCACCCGAAACGCCAGAGTACGCTCGGTTGGTGTAGTCCGGCCAATCATCTTGGCCTTTCGAGCCGAGGACCAGGGTTCAAATCCCTGACCGAGCACATTACTGTCGCGCACATACCCGTGAGCGACCGCTGTTCTCAGATCGGACGCTTACGACGTGTCGCCGTTCGCAGATTCGATATCGGATGCAGCGTTCCGGTTTTCGGCAGCGCGAGCCGTTTCGTTGCGGAACTCCACCGCGCCGATATCCGGCCCCGTCCCCGCTATGGCCCAGTCCACTGACTCGATGGACTGCCCCGCGTCTATCGCCTCGGACCCGGATACCGGCATCAGGAAGTCCGGGTCCTCCGGATCGGTGCTCCGGAAGGTGATTCGGTCCTCTGCCGTCGTGAAGACGTTGAACTCCTCCGGGTAGCTCGTCCACAGGTTGCTTTCGATCTCGTTTCCGACCGCGAGGTTGTTTATCAGGACAGCGCCTTCGTTCTGGAAGTTGAAGCCCATGTCGTTGTCCCAGGCCGTGTTGTGATACAGAATGATGGGCTTTTCCGCACCGTTGTAGTCGAACCCCGTCGCCTTCGCGTGCTCTCCCTCCTCCTTCCGCTCGTTGCTCCACGCCAGGTTCCCGACCACGAGATGGCCACCTGCGTTGTACGGGCCGAACTTGAACCCGTTTCCGTTACCGGACTCCGCGAGTTCGGTTTCGTTTATCTTCCCGTTCTCCCAGGCCCTGTTGTAGAAGATGTCGTTGTCGTTCGACCGGTAGGCGTCGAAGCCGTCGTCGGAGTTCAGGTACATGTCCGTGCAGTACAGCAGATTCTCGTTGGCGGTCTTGCCCTCCGGGTCAGGGCCCTGCTTGATGCCGACCCCGTCCGCGTGCTCGCCGGCGTTCCGCGCGTCGTAGTTGTGATGGAAGCTGGAATGCCTGATCTCGTTGTGGGAGCTCTCGATCAGGGCCAGTCCGGTCAGTGCGTTGTTGTGGGCCTCCACGTTCTCGAACACCAGGTGATTCTCGCCGCCGCGCGCCCGGATGCCGAACCCGGGGCTCCCTTTCACCTCGATGTTCCGTATCGTCCAGTAGTCCCCGTCGACCTCGACTGCGGAGCCGAAGTCGAACTCCGGGTCGCTCGAATTCGGTGCCGACAGCTGCGAGTAGTCGAGCACCGGCCGCTCTCCCGGCTTGCCGGCCAGCGTAATCCTGTTCCCTTCCGAGCCGTCCCCGTCTATCGAAAGCTTCGAGTCCATCTCGTAGGTCCCGCCTTCGAGATAGATCAGGTCGCCCGGGCCCGCGCTGTCTATCGCTTCCTGGAGTCCCGAGGAACCGTCTTCGGGTGACACGGTGTAATCAGGCTCCTGGCGCTCGGGGACCTGGTAACGACAGAACTGCTGATTCCCCGCGATGTGGACCGTCTCGCGGGTCGTCGCGCCGTCTCCACCTGTATCGGTACCTTCCGCGGTGGCCAGGGCGCCGGACTCGGTTCCGGCCTCCGGGCCGTTTACCCCCTCGCCTCCCGGCGAGCCGACCCAGCCGAAGCTAACGCTGACAACTACTGCAACAATTACCAGAGCCAGTACGACAGCTGAAACAGCGCGTACGGGACGTTCCCCCACCCCGTTTTCGCGGAGACCCAAATCCATAGTTCAGTTAACTTTCACGTCATTAAAAAGTAAACGGAGACTATTCCGCATTCCAGCCTGACGAATCGACAGCGGTAGGTATTTTTTCCGGGCCGGGCAACGGGTCGACCATGCAAGCAGTCGTACTCGCGGCGGGGCAGGGGACGCGCATGCGGCCGTTGACAGACCACACGCCGAAGCCGATGCTCCAGGTCGCGGACCGGCCGCTGGTGGCACACACCGCGGACACGGCCATCGAGGCGGGCGCCGACGAACTCGTCTTCGTCGTCGGCTACGAGGCCGAGGCGGTCCGGTCGTACTTCGGCGAGGAGTACAACGGCGTCCCGGTCTCCTTCGCTGTCCAGGAGGAGCAACAGGGGACCGCGGACGCGGTGGCCGCCGCGAGAGAACACCTCGACGGGCCCTTTGCGGTGCTCAACGGCGACAACCTCTACGACGCCGAGAGTCTCAGCGGCCTCTTTACCGCCGCGCCGTCAGTCGCGGCCTACCGCGTCGACGACCCGACGAGCTACGGCGTGTTGTCGACCGAGGGCGACGTCGTCACCGGCATCGTCGAGAAGCCGGCCGACCCGCCGACGGACCTGGCCAACGCCGGGGCCTACGTCTTCCCGGCGGTAGCGAGGGACTGGCTGGACGTGCCCCTCAGCGACCGCGGGGAGCGCGAAATCACGGACGTGCTCGCGAGAGTCATCGCGGAGTCGACGGTCACCGCCGTCGAGGTAGACCGCTGGCTCGACGTTGGCCGGCCCTGGGAACTGCTTGCGGCCAACGAGTGGAAACTGGGCCAGCTGGACCGGCGACTCGACGGCGAGGTCCGGGGCGACGCCGACCTGCGCGGCGAGGTCGTCGTCGAGGACGGCGCGGTCGTCGAACCCGGCGTCGTCATCGAGGGGCCGGCGCTGGTCCGCTCGGGCGCACACGTGGGCCCGAACGCCTACGTCCGCGGGGCGACCCTCCTGGGCGAGGACACCCACGTCGGCCACGGGGTGGAACTCAAGAACACGGTGCTGATGGCCGGCTCGAACGTGCCCCACGTGTCGTATGTCGGCGACAGCGTCATCGGCCGCGAAGTCAACTTCGGCGCGGGTACCCAGGTGGCGAACCTCCGACACGACGGCGACCCGGTCCGGATGACGGTGAAAGGCGACCGCGTCTCGACGGGTCGGCGGAAGTTCGGTGTCGTCGCGGGCGACGGCGCGAAGACGGCGATCAACACGAGTCTGAACGCCGGCGTCGTCCTCTCGTCGGGGGCGACGACCACTCCCGGCGAGTCCGTCACGCGGGACCGGTAACGGGGCCCTCTCCGGCGAGTGTCTGTTCTGCTTTCGTCCGGGTAGCTGCCCTTCTGTTACCATTCAGACAAGCGTGTAGGATCGTGACGTACAGTGCAAGTATGTGGGATTAAGTGGCGTGAAAGCAACTCTCAACTAAGATGGTCGACCCGACATCAGATCACCACGAGGACATCGACGAGGACGAGGCACCGGAGTGTGCTACATGCGGTGCCGCTATTGCCAACGAAGTGACACACCGCGTTATCACGTGGATAGAGGACGACAGCGTCGAAACAGCCCACTTTTGCAACGAAGACTGCCGGATCGAATGGCAGTAACGCGCCTGCCCTGACTGTCTCCTGGACTCATTCGCTCGCGGACTGTTCTGCTCGCGCTGCAGGCCGCCTGACCGTGTAACTTTGCCAGCGAAGCCGTCCCAAACCCTAGCCGGTCTGTGTATCGATGTGGTGGACTGCATCTGGCGAGAGGAGTCGCTCTGTCGGGAGTTCGACCCAGCCGTTTGCGAGCACGCGGACCTGTCCCTCGTGCAGAACCGTCTCCTGGTCGATGTCGGCGTATACGATCGCGTTCTCGTACTCCTGGACGAACTGGTCTACGGCGTCACCCCAGGCGGGGTCCGTCGAGATGACCATAGTACAGGCTACGTGGTCGCCATAATGAACTCTGATGTGGGTCGTAGCCCTACAATTGAAGATTGACAGGGTGGTGGTATGCAGAACCCGCAAGAGGGAATCCAGAAACTGCGTGGTCGTATCCAAGGTGGTGACCGTGCGATGAGCGCGGGATGGTTGTCGATCATCCCGTTCCAGATGGAGCTGGCCTCGTCATAGCCCGCATCGTCTGGCTGGATGAGGGTGCCACCGAGTGTGCCCGCGAATTCGGCAAGGGTTTGACCGGGTAGCGTGCCGTCCTGTAATGACACGTGTATCTGCTTCCACAGAGGGGTAGGCGTGGCCAGCACCTAATCGTGTGACATTTTCACACAAGGGCTGTCTTATCAGGAACCGAGTGATACACGACGAGCGGGGCCATGCGGTCTAGCCATCTGTCAGTGCCACTCGAGTCCCGACGGGGCCTGTGGTGGCGGGAGGGGGCTCCTGGGGAGGTCAGACGCCTGGTCCGGGTCGTTGTACGCACAGGGTGCGATGTCGTTGGGTGCGGCAGGGTAGAACAGCGAGGCGAGCGCGTGGAGGTGCTGGCGGCCTACGTTCAACTCCGTCTGCCCGCCACCGTACATCCCGATTCCCCGGTCGAGACAGTACTCGATTGTCTCGAACAGGGTCTCGATACTGCCAAAGCGCGACGGCTTCACGTTGAGCCACTCGGGTGTGAACGGCAACCGCTTGATGCTCGCGATACCCGTGATTGGTTCGTCCCAGGTAATCCGGTGCTCGTGTCCCTCGAACAGCGGGAGGGTATCGTCTGTCAGCCGTGGATCCTCGATGAGTGCGTCGGGAAACCCTTCGATGATACGCCGATAGAGCGAGGGGTCCGCCGACTGATCGACGTCCGTGTGTTTGTAGTGGCCTTTCAGGTCGAGTATCCGGACGGCCTCTGTCGCGGCGAGTTCATCGATGATTTCGGGCGTCCATGCGGAGGTCGCGTCGAGCTTGAACTCCACCTCTGGGTTGAGGTCGAGCCACCGCTCGACCCGCGCAAGCGTTGGTGGCTCCCCGAGACGGGCGCTCACGAGAAACCGGACCGGGTCGTACTCGCGACCGAGCGCCGTTGCCAGGTTCGTGTTGGCCTGTTTGAGCGCGAGATCCAGCGCGGCACTCTCGAGCGCCCATCTCCTGTAGGACCGTGATGCCTCTCGACTCGGGGTCATTCCGGGGAAGAGAGCAGTCCCGTCGAGCGCGTCAGAGAAGCTGTCGACGGTGTAGGAGCCGGCCGGTGGGAGTTCGATCGGCTCGTCGTCCAGCGCGCGGTGGTCTTCGATCTCGTATGTCACGTCTTCACCGGCCCCGGTCGCCCCGTCGCCGTGTATAGAGAACCGGGTACACGGTCGCGTAATCCCTCGCTGTCCCGGTTCGGCGTGCCCCAAGCCCAGTATGACGCTGATGCGGGCGAAGTCACCGGCACAGGTTCGCTGTCGGAATTCGACGTCGTAGCCGTCGATTTCGAGGGCCAGGTCAGCTATCGCGTCGTACAGTGACGGTGGCATCACGATCCGCACGTCTCCTCTGAACCAACTGGTGTCGTGTTCATGGGCGTGTTATGAGGGGTCTGTTAGCTCCGCTATGTTCCGTTCGCCTACTGCCACCGTCTCCTGAAATTTCTCCGTTGGACTGAATTCGATGAGGACAGTGCCCGCATCGACAGCTATCGTGTGGTCCGGTGCCATGTAGTAGACATCACCCGTCTCGACGACGTCCTCGTGGTCCTCGTACCGGACGACCATTCGCCCCGACAGGAGATAGCCCCAGTGGGGACACTGACACCGGTCGTTTGGGAGTCCTTTCAGGAGCGGTGCGTCGTCAAAATCTTGGAGATAGGTTTCGAACCCGACGCGCATCTCACCCCATTCTGCTTCCCGCCAGATGGCCTCATCCAACTGGAGTCCGGGTTCAAACTCTGAGAGTGCCGCGTGCTGGCCCCCCGACTCATGGTCGGTCACTGTTCGGTACTGGAGTGCTCCCCCCCGTCTTCGCCTTGCACGAGCGCGTCGAACCGGTCAACGCCCGCCTCCGCTACCTCCTTGTCTTGTGGAACTGTGCCCCCGCTCGCGCCGATTGCGCCGACGACCTCACCGTCAGCTTCCAGGGGATATCCGCCCCCGAACATGACAAGTCGACCGTCGTCCGTCGTGTGCAGTCCCCACAGGGACTCACCCGGTGTCGTAAGGTCGGCGAGGTCGTGGGTGGGAAACTCGAACCCCGCCGCAGTGTACGCCTTCTGCCGCGAGATGCTGACGCTGGGTAGCCACGCGTTGTCCATCCGCCGTTGGGCAATTATATTCCCCTCGGCGTCAGTTACAGTGATTACGCTTGCGAGGTCCATCTGGCGTGATTTCTGTTCGGCGGCGTCGAGAACTTTCTTTGCCATCTTCAGTGATACTTGTCGCGTCGTGCGAAGCTCCGGGGTTTCCTGTGTGGTAGCTGGTTCGCTCATTGTAGTGGTCTGATGCGTGTTGATTGGCCCAACAGCGCCCCGTCAGCACAGCGCAGCGGTTCGAACTACTGTGTCTGCCGTCCGAGATTCTCCATTTTGACGGTGTATACGACTTGAATCAGTGTCGGCTTCGTTTTTCGATTCTGCACTCTCTTTGGTGGACTGCTCTTCTCAAGATATGTTATCAGATAACATAAGCGGGTCAGATTTTCACGCTGAGACGTGTTTTGAGAAACTGAATGAACGCCACCGCATGCGGACACTGGGCCGGTTCGCTCTGTCATTCACTCTGCTTGTGACCGTTTCCGTAGCGACCGTTCTGAAGCGTGGACTACTTTCCGTGGTGCCCTGAGTGGGTGTGCGAACTGATACTGTTCCGGTGAATAGCTCCCTGAGGGAACCAGCCGACGCAGTCTCGTCTACCTGTACGGCTGTCACCTGGTCCACACCTACATCGTCGCTGGAACACCGCTCACGGTCAGTCTCCGCGCCGTCTCTACCGCTCAAACCATCGGTGGCTGATGGATATCGTCCCGCTGGCATCCCTCCCCACGTACCACGTTGATAGAGCAGGGATACGGTGGCCCCTCGATATGCGGTAAGGTACTGGTACTTTTGATACCGTCTCCTGTACCTCCGAACAGTTTCCGACGGGTACCGAGAGCCGAGTATGAGTCAGACTTCGGACACTCCGGCGACTGTTCCCTGGCGCTCCCGGACCGTCCAGGTCGTACTTCTGAGTACGGCCCTCGCGCCGCTTGGCGTCCCTCTCATCGGGCCGACGCTGCCGATTTTCCGCGACGCGTTCGGTCTCTCGGACGCGGAGGCGAGTCTGCTTGTAGCCGGATACTTCGTGGTTGGCATCGTTCTCTCGCCGTTCATCGGCGTGCTGACCGACCGAGTCGGACGCAAGCGGATGCTCGTGACCGGGCTTCTCACCTTTGGCCTTCTCGGCGGGGGTATCGCCTTCGCACCGTCGTTCGAGGTTGTCATGGCACTGCGAGTCCTCCAGGGAACCGGTGCCGCAGCCATCTTCATTACGACTGTGACTATCGTCGGCGACACGTTCGAGGGGCCACAGCGCAACACAGTCTTGGGTTTCAACATCGCCGTCCTTTCTGCGTCGGCCGCGCTGTTTCCCGTTGTCGGCGGGGTTTTAGTCGGGTTCGGGTGGAACGCTCCGTTTCTCGCTTACTTCGCTGCGGTCCCGGTCGCGGCCTTCGCTGTTGTTGCACTCGATGAACCACCTCGCGAGCCGAGCGGGGGTGGTGTGACGTATCTCCGGGAGGCGGTCGGCGGGATAGCAACTCCCGGAACGCTCGGGTTGTTCGGAGCGACGTTTCTGACGGAGTTCCTGGCATTCGGCGTAGTCTTCACCGCGATTCCGTTCATCCTCGCAGCGACGCTCTCTCCCGTCCTCATCGGCGGGGTGATACTGGCTACCGAGGCGACGTCAACGGTCGTCGCGGCCGCGAGTGGCCGCCTCGCCCGGTCGCTATCGAACGACCGACTCATCGCACTCGGGTTCACCTGCTACGGAACCGGATTTCTCGCCACGTGGTTCGTGCCTGACTCGCTCGCGGTCGCGGGCACGCTCATGCTTGTCGGCGCGGGAATCGGGCTGTTGCTTCCGACAGTTGACGCGGCTGTGAGCAACCGCATCGTGGCGGAGTATCGCGCCGGCGCGTTCAGCCTGCGCAACAGTACGACGTTCTCCGGGCGGGCCGCAGGTCCGGTGACCTTCGCCGGACTCGCAGCCTCGGGCATCGTCGGATACGGGGAACTCCTGCTCGCTGCCGCCGCCGTCGCGTTCGGTGCTGCCCTCCTGGCGCTGGTCTCGAAATACTGACTGACGACCCATCGGCAACTGTGTCGATCGGCGACTGTACATTCCGAGTTTATACCGGGAGTAGTATCGAACACACGCGCGCAACCCGACGATAACCGGTTTCTTCGAGGCCACGTATCACGCACCGAACTCCTCGGGAACCACCGCCTCGGGCCGCCAGCGGCGCTGGCAGGGAAGACGGTCGAAGCACAGACCGTCATTGCGAGCCGTCACAGACGCCCCCTCGGCGGGACAAGCCAGTGGATGGGCCGGAACTCCCTCGGCGAAGGCACGCGTCGCGGGTCCCCGCGGCAGGAACTCTTCGGCAGTCCGGTGTAGGTCCGGCGCGATATCTTTGTGGTCGAAGCCGTGTTCGCAGTCCCCGTCGATGAACACTGCCTGTCACCACGGGTAGTAGAACAGTGTGCCCGGCCAACCGGCCCCAGACGCTGCTGGAACCTACCACACACTCCTATGCTTCAATACAGTAACCGGCGACTTCCTTATCGACAGATTGGATTCTCCGGTCGTCTGGGGTGCGACCGTGCTTAGCCCCTTTTTCGGCCGGTAGAGCGTCAGGAAATCGGGTCGGGACAAGGACGGGCTTTGCCGGCTCACCGGCTCTTCGGCTTCCGGAACTCCCGCGGGAATCAACGCTAACAAACCGACTAAGTGTTAACATCCTACACATATTTGGGTTCGCCCGGCGAACACCGGCGCATGACATGACCGCGGGCAATCATCCCGGTGGCTGGCGCGAGGCCGAGACGGCCTACACCGACGAGGCTATCCGCGACGACACGCTGGGCGAGATGTTCGCCGCGAGCGCGGCGCGGAACGCCGACACGACGGCCCAGCTGTACAAGGGCGGCGTCTACGACCGGTCGCTGACCGACGACGTGATTCCCGCGGCTCCCGACGGCGAGTTCGCCGGCCTCAGCTACGAGCGGATGCAGCATCTGGTCAAATATCTGGCCGCGGGGTTTCGCGACCTCGGAGTCACCCCGGACACTCGGGTCGGCATTCTGGCAGACACGCGGATGGAGTGGGCGCTGAGTGACTTTGCTCTCCTGTCGGCGGGTGGGGTCGTGACGACCGTCTACACGGACTCCTCGTCGAAGCAGGTCCAGTATCTGCTTTCGGACCCGGAGGCGAGCGCCGTCGTCGTGGAGAACGACGAGATGCTGAACCGCGTCCTGGCTGTCGAGGACGACCTGTCGCTGTCGTTCATCGTCGTCATGGACGACACTGACGTGGAACGCGAGGACGTGTACACGCTCAAAAGGGTGTACGGGCGCGGCGAGGAGACGTTCAGCGAGACGGCGTACCAGTCCTGGCTGGACGAGCGCGACCCCGATGACCTGGCGAGTCTCATCTACACCTCCGGGACGACGGGCCAGCCGAAGGGGGTCCAGCTCACCCACCGCAACTTCCGGGCGAACGTCAACCAGACACGCAGGCGGATGGGACCGCGCCCGGACAAGCACCCCGACCTGCCGACGATCTCTGCGGCCACGCGCTCGATAGCGTTTCTCCCGCTGGCCCACGTGTTCGAGCGCCTCGCGGGCCATTTCCTGATGTACGCGTCCGGCGCGGCGGTGAGCTACGCCGAAAGCCCGGACACGCTGGCCGAGGACCTCCGGACGGTCGAACCTACGACCGGCGCGAGCGTCCCCCGGGTGTACGAGCGCATCTTCGACACCATGCGAACGGAGGCCAGCGGCTCGCCGGTGAAAAAACGGGTCTTCGACTGGTCGCTGGACGTGGCCCGCGACTACGCCCGTACCGACGACCCGGGACCGGTACTCAGCGTCAAACACTCGCTTGCGGACCGGCTCGTCTACAGCACTGTCAAAGAACGGCTCGGTGGTAACATCGAGTTCATGGTCAGCGGCGGCGGCAGCCTCTCGAAATCGCTCTGTGAGACGTTCCTCGGGATGGGGCTGCCGATACTGGAAGGCTACGGACTCACGGAAACGGCGCCGGTCCTGACCGTGAACCCGCCGGAGGACATCCGGCCCGGAACGCTCGGACCGCCGGTCCCGGACGTCGACATTCACCTCGACACCACCGTCGTCGACGCCAGCGAGTTCGACGACGTGACTGGTGAAGTGGGCGAACTGCTCGTCGACGGCCCGAACGTCACCGAGGGGTACTGGAACGCGCCCGACGAGACGAGGCGGGCCTTCACCGAAATCGACGGGACCCAGTGGTTCCGCACCGGCGACATCGTCGAGCGGACCGACGACGACTTTCTGGTCTACCACGACCGACTCAAGGAACTGCTCGTCCTCTCGACGGGTAAAAACGTCGCGCCACAGCCCATCGAAGACCAGTTCGCGACGAGCGACCGGGTCGACCAGGTCATGGTCGTCGGCGACGGTCAGAAGTTCGTCGGCGCGATACTCGTCCCGAACTTCGAGGCACTCAGTCGGTGGGCCGAAAGCGAGGGCGTCGCCCTCCCCGACGACCCCGAGGAACTGGTCGAGGACGAACGCGTCCGTGCGTGGGTCGGGACGGCCGTCGACGCCGTCAACGAGGAGCTCGAACGCGTCGAACGGATCAAGGCGTTCGCACTCGTCTCCCGGGAGTGGACCGCAGAGAACGACTTGCTCACCCCGTCGATGAAGAAGAAGCGCCGCAACATCCGCAGCGCGTACCGCGAGAAACTCGCCGAGATATACGGCGACCAGCACGTCGAGACTGCCTGACCCGCGGTCGGGGCAACGCCGCCTCAATCAGTAACGACCACGTCGACGGCTCGCTCGCGCGGGCCGTCACAGTCGACAAGCAGCACGGACTGCCACGTCCCCATGTCGAGGTCCCCGTCGCGGACGGGAATCGTCTCGCTCGGCCCGACCAACATCGCCCGGACGTGGGAGTCCGCGTTGCCGTCCAGTTCGTCGTGGTCCCACCCGGTGTCCGGGACGAGGTCCCCGAGGGCGTCGCCGAGGTCGCCCAGCAGTCGCGGCTCGGCCTCGTTGACGGTGATGGCCGTGGTGGTGTGACGGACGAACACGGTACAGGTCCCCTCGGCGGCGTCCGGAATCGCGTCTCTGACCCGGTCGGTGATGTCGATTACGTCGGTGTGCGTGTCGGTTTCGACGGTGAATCGAGCGGTGCCCATATCGAGTCACACTCTCCGGCGGTATGTGAAGATATGAGCTTGTAACGGTGACGGTACGAGGAGCGCGCGCTAGTCGAGGGCCGATATCTCGGCTTCTAGCGGGCCCGACGGGCGGAGCGTCACGCTCGGCTGCAAGTCGAGTTCGTCTGCAGTCACCTCCACGTCGTAGTGCTGGAGAATGTGGGCCAGGGCGAACTGGGCCTCCGTCAGCGCGATCTGACGACCGATACAGACCCGCGGCCCGCTGCCGAAGGGGTAGTACGCGGCGTCCCCCCGTGATGCGTCGCCGGCCCACCGCTGAGGGTCGAACGTCAGGGGGTCAGACCACACGCGCCTGTCCCGGTGATGGGCGTATATCGGGAGCATGATGAACTCGCCTGCGTCCAGGTGGGTGCCGGCGAGTGTGACCGGCTCGCGTGGTTCGCGTGACACGTTCCAGGCCGCCGGCGTCAGCCGCAGCGTCTCCCTGACGACTCGCTCCGTGTAGGTGAGCTCGGACAGGTCGGCCCAGCCCGGACGCCCCCCGTCCAGCACGTCCCTGGCCTCCGCCCGGACACGTTCCCTGGCCGCCGGGTTCTGTGAGAGCCAGTAGAACGCGTAGGCGATCGTCAGCGCCGTCGTCTCCTGGCCGCCGGTCATGAACAGCACGGTCTGGTCGATGAGTTCGTTCTCGGAGAGCTCGATGTCCGGGTCCGCCTTCGCGTCGATGAGCGCGGTAATCACGTCCCGCGGCGGGTCCTCGTGGTCGAGATGCCAGTCCACGAACTCCGTCGCAACCGAGTCCAGTACCGCGTCGGCGTCCTCGAACTCGCTCGAAACACCGGACTGCAGCCGTTCGGGCAGGAGCAAATCGAGCACGGAAGCGTCGAACTCCTCGCTGAACGTGGCCAGCGCCTCGTGGACGGTCTCCCCGCGTTCGCGGTCGGTGTCCTGACTGAACAGCGACCGAGTGATGACGCGCATCGTCAGTATCGACAGCTCCTCGAACAGGTCCACAGTCCCCGTTTCGGGCCACGCTGTCAGCGTCTCCTCCAGCGTCTCGCCGGCGATCTCCGCGTAGTCCGCGAGCCGACCGCCGACGAACTCGGGGTCCAGCACCGACCGCTGTTGCTCCCAGAGCGCGCCGTCACTCGAGACGAGCCCCTGCCGTCGTTGCTCCTGGACCCCGACGTTCGGGCGGCGGAACCGGTCACGGTCGGCCAGGACGTCGTGAGCGAGTTCGGGCTCGAGGACGACTGTGACCGACTGCCCGACCGACGGGTCGATTCGGACGAGCGGATACTGGTTCCCGTAGGCGTTCTGGATTCCGGTGAGAAACCGCAGCGGGTCCCTCGCCAACCGCGGCAGACTCCCCACGACCGGAAGCCCCGGCGGCGTGTGTGCCCTTCGTTCCATGGCCGCGGGTTAGCCCATATGATAAAAAATCTTTGGTACTGACTGACACGCATCTCCGTCGCTTTCGCGGGCTCGTCCATTCGGTTCCGGAGGCTCGCTCAGCCGTCAGCGAGGTAGCCAGTGAGGTCCGTCGCCGAGAGGATGCCCGTGACCGTCGTTTCGTCGTCGACGACCGGGACGTGACTGATGTCGTTGCCCCGCATCGTGCTCGCGACCGCGGAGAGCGCCGTGTCGGGCGACGTGGTGATAATCTCCCGACTCATGTGTTCCCTGACGGTGGTCTCGGTTGGGTCGACGCCGTCGGCGGTCATCCGGACGTAGTCCGTCGACGTGAGGATGCCCTCGGGCTGGCAGGCCGCATCGACGATGACGACCGATTTTATGGACTGGTCGGCCATCGCCGCTGCGACGTCGAGGGTTCGCTCGTCGGCGGTCACTGTCAGCACTGGCGTGGTCATGACGTCGGCGACGGTCGGGTCACCCATACCCGGGGTTAGGACCGATTTCACATACGATTTGGGTGGGTACTGAGGAACCCGACGGACAGTCCCGCGACCAGTTCCTCGCGCGAATCAGGCGCGGCCGGCGTTCAGGCCAGCCACTCGTCGGGCTTCGTGCTGTAATCGATGTCGGTGGCCGTGAGGTGTTCGACCTCGGACCAGTCCACGTCGGTGACGGTCACGCTCTCCCCGTCGTAGCGGATTCGCTTGCCGACCTCCTCCGGCTCGGGTTCGCGGTCGCGCCGCTTTGCGACCTCCACGTCGTGGTCGTCGAACTCCTTGACGATGGTCAGGAGGTTCACCGGGCGGCCCCACAGCTCGAAGGTCCGCTTGAGGACCTCCTTGGCCTGCCCGATATCGAGCATCACGCCGTTGTACTGGTGGGCAAGCAGGAGTTCGTTACGGTTCTGGTAGTTGCCGTCCTCGACGACGACGGTGGGTTTCCCGAAGTTGGTGAACTGCAACATGAGCTTCTTTTTGACGTCCTCGTGGTCCGTCGAGGTCACCCGGTAGTCCCCCGAGGCGTGGGTGTACTCGTAGGTGAAGTAGTCGTTGTCGTCGACGAACTCCTGGGTGAGGAACTCATCGAGGAAGGTCACGTCGTTGTGGCTCTCCCGGATCTCCCGCATGCGCTCCCAGCCGCGGGTGTAGTCCACGTCCTCGAGTGCGTCCGTGACGCTGTCGTAGCGCGAGTCGTCGAACATGTAGCGGGCGGTCCGCTCCAGTTCCTCCTGGCCGACCCGGGAGACGAAGCCGCGGTACTGGGGCTTGACCAGCGAGTAGTGGCGCTGGGCCAGCCCCTCGTAGGTCAGCACCTTCCAGGGGTACTGTTCGACGTCGAACGCGCCGTCGCGGGCCGCCGCCAGCCCGTCGGCGTCGACTCGGGGGTCCTCCGGGTCGAGGTCGTCGAGGTGGCCCGGGACGTCGGTGAGCCACACCGGCGGTTCGAGGTGGTCCTGGACCATCTCGTAGTCGACGCTGTCGTCGAAGTTCCGCCAGGCGATGCCCTCGACGCGGAGCAGGCGCTCGATGACCTCGCGGCGGTTCTCCGTGTTCTCGACGTACTCCCAGATCTCCAGGCCGAGGCTGTAGGGGTTCAGCCCGCCCGAGCCCAGCACCTTCGACATGTGGTCGGAGTAGAGGATGAACTCGTCGTCGCCGGCGAACTGCTCGCCGGTCATCATCAAGGATTCCCAGTAGGAGGCCCACCCTTCGTTCATCACCTTCGTCATCTTCTGTGGGGCGAAGTAGTAGGCCTCCCGGCGGAGCAGTTCCAGCAGTTCTAGCTGCCAGTCCTCCATCTCCGTGGCGCGTTCGGCGTCCTCGTCGTACTGCATCCCGTGTTTCCGGAGGAAGCCGAGCACGTCCTTCTCGGGTTCGGCGGGGAACGTGACGTTCTCGTCGTCGTCGCGCTGGGCGTCCAGCCACTCCTCGTCGAACACCTGCCGTTTGACCTCCTCGGAGAGGTCGAGGTCATCCAGCTGGTCGGTCACGTCGGCCCCTTCGATGTCCTCGAACTCCTCGGGCACTGTCTCGACGGGGCTGTAGGGGACGTGCTGGTCGATGTTGTCCTCGAGGCAGAGCACGTGGTCGATGAACCGCTCTACCTCGGCCCGCTCGATGTCGGGGTCCTGCATGTACTCCTGGATGGTGTCGCCGTGGCGGGCTAACATTCCGGCGGCGTCGGGGCCGCGACGGCGGTCCTCGCCGGAGGCGTCGGTCGTCGTCCGGGAGGAGCCGTCGGTGAACATGCGGAACCACTCGTTGTTGGCGAAGAAGTCCGCGTGGGCCTCGACGTGGGTGATGACGGCCTTCTGGTCGGCCAGCGTGTTCGACTCCTGGAGGAAGGCGTGGGCCGGGTCGTCGTTGTTGACGATCTCGAAGGCCTTGCCCCCGAGGAACTGGCCCTGCTTTTGCTGGCGGTCGTACTGCATCCCCCAGCGCCAGTGGGGGTACCGCTGCTGGAACCCGCCGTAGGCGATGAGCTCGTTCATCTCGTCGTAGTCGACGATCCAGTAGTTCACCGGGTACGGTTGCAGCCCGAGCTTTCTGGCGAGGTTGCCGGCCTCTTCGACCGGTTCGTCGAGGTCGTCGGCCACGCGCTGTTTCGCGAATCTGTCGTCGTTCATTGGTCCTCCGTGCTGAGTATGTCGTAGATAGCGTCCACCACGTCCTCCGGCGAGGAGACGTAGGCAACGGCGACGTTGTCGGCGTCACGGAAGTTGCGTTCGACCTCCTCGGCGTGGGTGGCGTTGATGGCGTTCCCGCTGGGCTGGGTCTCCACGTAGGCGTGGAGGTTCGCCGGAATCTGTTCCATCAGCGGGATGACCTTCTCCTCGGTGTCGTTCGAGGAGTTCTCGCTGTCGCCCGCGGCGAACACGTAGCGGTTCCACTCGCTCCAGGGGTATTCCTCCTCGAGGACTTCAGCTGCGAGTTCGTACGCGCTGGAGATGCGGGTGCCCCCGCCCGAGCGGATGCCGAAGAACTCGTCGCGCTCCACTTCCCAGGCGTCGGCGTCGTGGGCGATGTAGACGAACTCGGCGTTGTCGTACTTGCCCGTGAGATACCAGTCGAGCGGCGTGAACGTTCGCTCGACGAGTTCCCGCTTTTTCTGGCGCATCGACCCGGAGACGTCCCGGATGTTCACGACGACGACGTTCTTCTCTCGTTCCTCGACAATCTCGGGGTAGCGGTAGCGCTCGTCCTCGCGGCGGAACGGGATCTGGTCGACGCCCTCCTGCCGGATGCGCTGTGAGGTCTCGACCTTCTCGACGTTGTCCTCCATCTCCTCGATGGAGTCCCAGACGGCCTTCTCCCCGGCGGGCAACTCCTCGTAGGCGTCGTCGATCCACGCCTTCGAGACGGGCATGTTCTGCTCGCGGGTCCACTCGTAGACGGTGGCCGGCCCCCAGCCGTCGACTTTGAGCGCCTCGCGGACGTAGTCCTCGTCGAAGTCCATCGCGAGCTTTCGCTTGAGACCTTTCTTGAACAGCCGCTCGAAGTCGAGCGTCGAGGAGGGGCCGGTTCGCGTGATGTCCGTGAAGTCGCCTTCCTTCTCCTCGATGACCTTCTTGCCCTTGGGTTCGAGGTCGAGCCCGAGCTGTTCGTCGAGCTCCTCGGCGAACTCCTCGGGGTCCATCTCGTAGTACTCGTGTTCGCCGCCTTCCTCGCCGGGTTCGCCGTCCTCGTCACCGTCGCCCGGCTGGGGCTGTGGCTGGCCGACCGGGTCGCCCGGTTCGGCACCCTCGCCCTGACCGACGCCGCCCTGGTCGCGCTGGTCGTACTCGAACTCCGGCAGGTCGATGATCTTGATCGGGATGCGGACGGAGTCGCCACGGGACTGGCCGAGGTCGCCGTACTGGATGAACTCGGCGAGGTCCTGGCGGCGCTCCTCGCCCACGTCGCGGTACCGTTCGAGGTCGTCTTTCAGTCCCATCTGTAACTCACCTGGCTCATGACGTGTCGGCTCGTCAGCTCGGCCGAGGCCTCGGTGTAGTCGAACATCTCGACCATGTTGGCAATCGTCGTCGCCTTGAGGCGGGCCGTCTCGGTCCCGGACGGCGGGTTGTCCCACTGCCCGGGCTCGAAGTCCTCGTAGGTGCGCTGGATGTCGTCCCAGTCGTAGCTGCCGAGGACGGTGTTGATGACCGGAATCTCCTTGGGGTTGACGTCGCCCACGCGGAACTCCTCGTCACGGCGCTGCCACGCGTGGCGGTTCAAGGCGGTGATGATCTTGTCGGTGCGGAACTGCTCGACGGCGTGGTCGGGGTCGTTGCCGTCGTAGTTCTTCTCGTCGAACCGGCCCAGGTGCTCGATCTCGAACACCTTCATCTTCAGCGGGTCCGGGTCGACGAGCTCGCCCCGAACGTTTTCGATCTGGTCGTCCGATTCCCAGGCGTAGACGTGCTCGATGTACTCCTCGACGGTCGCCTCGTCGACGCGCTTGTCCCGCATCATCGCGTCGAGGACGTCCTGTTCCTGCTGGCCGAAGATGTAGTTCTTGACAGTCACGACCCGTTCCTCGTACTCCGTGGCCTCGCCGGCCGAGAACACGGGGGCATCCGCCAGCCCCTCGGCGACGGCGTTGAGCACGTCCCGGGGCATCAGCACGTGTTCGACCGGGAGGTCGGGGTGATGGCGGTCCTGTGGCTCGTGCAGCAGGTCGGCGACGATGTCGCGCACGTAGGTGACCGGGATACCGTGGTCGCCGTCCTCGGCGGTGGTCTCCAGGTCGTAGTCCTCGATGTCGACCCGCTCGTCGCCCTCCATCAGGTAGCCCCGGTCGAACAGCAGGGCCTTGTCGACGAGGTCCAGCCCGGTCGGAATCTCGGCGCTGTCCAGCCGCGAGACGACCGCGTACAGCGCCGCGGACTCGACGGTGTGGGGGGCCAGCTCCTTGTCGGTCGCCGTCTCCACCCGGTCACGGACCGAAATCGTCAGCGGCTCCTGTATCCACGTCTCCAGTTCGTCCCAGGTCTCGGGGTCCCAGACCGCCGTCTCGTTGGTCAGTTCCCGGCGCAGGAGCTGGGCTTCCAGCGAGAGGTTCGTCAGGTACGTGAACTCGTGTTTGTCCAGCCGTCGTTTCAGTGCCTTCAGCGGGTCCTGGCCCTCGCGGTCGGCGTGCTTGTTGAGCTGGGCCTCCAGGTCCGGGTTCGAGATGATGACAAGCTGGGTGTCGACGTCCATCCCGATGCCCTTGTCGAGTTTGACGTGGGACTCGTCGGGGACGTTCAGCAGCTTCTGGAGCAGGTCGGCGTGCTGGGCGGCGTCCTCGACGACGGTCAGCAGGCCGTTGCCCTGCGAGAGGACGCCGTCGTAGCTGAACGCCTGGGGGTTCTTCCGCCCCCGTGAATCGAGTTCGCGGAGCATGCCGTGCATCCACGAGCCGACCAGCCGCTCCTTGGGCGTCCCCTCGTCCTCGGAGTGGAGGATGCCGATGCCATGCCCCACGTCCACGACGAAGTTCTTCACCCGGAGGTGAGCGGGCTGGGTGACCGCCGAGAACAGGTCCGTCTCGCCCTGCCGCCGGTACTGCTCTTCGAGGAAGTCGTAGGCCTCCCGCGAGAACGGGTCGAGCTGGCCGTCGACGCGGATGGGGATGTGGTCGTCGAGGCGCTCGTTGACCTCTCCGAGGAGGTCCGCCCGAACGTCGTCGGGAAACACCGTCAGCGGGTGGGCCTGGACGGGGCTCTCGTACCAGTCGTCCTCGTCCTCGATGGCCGCGTTCCCGTAGGTCATGCTGGTGGCGGTGCCGCCGGCCCCGGCGACGTTCCACTCGACGGTGTAGCGCCGTCCCTCGGGTGTCTTCGAGTACTCCCGCAGGCCGTTGATGAGACAGCGTTTGAGCTCGGACTTGCCGGTCGCCGTCGGCCCTTCGAGCCAGATTATCTTCTCGTCTTTGCCGCGGCCCGCCGCGATCGAGCGGAGGTCGTCGACGAAGGCGTTCAGCACCTCGGTGTTCCCGAGGATGGCGTGCTCGCCGTCGTTGTAGGGGTCGTCGAAGAAGCGGTAGCGCTCCTTCTCCTCGCCCTCTTCGATGACCATCCGCGTCCCCGCGTCCTCGATGGCGTCCAGCAGGTACTTCGAGGCATGGGCCGCGATCTGGGGCGTTTCGAGGACGGCGTCGACGTACTCCGCGAGGCTCATCGGGGCCTCGTAGGCGGCGTCGAGCGACTCGTCCGCGCGGTCGATGTACTCCTCGCCTGTCATTACTCTTCCATCTCGCTTTTGGCGACCTCCGCACCGGCGAACTCGAGCACTTCCTTGGCTCCCTCTTCGGAGTAGCCCTGCTCGATGAGGGCGTCGATCCACTGGTTGCGCTCTTCGTCGTCCATCTCCGAACTGGAGACCAGCGCGGAGAAGTTGATGTTGTGCTTCTTGTCTTCCCAGAGTTTGCGTTCCAGCGCACGGCGCAGGCGGTCGTTGTCCTGTGGGTTGAACGTGTCACCCTCGCGGGCGCGCCGGGACACCCAGTTGGACACTTCCTGCCGGAAGTCGTCCTTGCGGTCCTCGGGGAGGTTCAGCTTCTCCTCGACGGAGCGCAGGAACTGCTCGTCGGGCTCCTGCTCGCGGCCGGTGAGCTCGTCCTCGACGGTCGCGTCGTCGATGTAGGCCATGACGTGGTCCATGTACTTCTCGCCCTGGCGCTGTATCTCGTCCATGTCGTAGGCCAGCGCGTGGCGCACGTCCTCGATGGCCCGCTCCTTGTACTCCTCGCGGACGAGTTCGAGGAAGCGGTAGTACTTGCTGAACGACTCCTCGTCGATGGAGCCGTGGTTCTCGAGGTTGCCCTCGAGGTGGTTGAACGTCGTCAGCGGGGAGAGGAAGTCACGGCTGCGGTGCATCGAGTCCATGATGGCCTCGGCGATCTCGTCGCCGATGAACCGCGGGGAGACGCCGTCCATCCCCTCGCCGATGTCGGCCATCTTCTCGGCCTCCTCCCGGAGCTTCTTCACGTCGACGTCGTCGGCCTCGTCGATCTCGCCGTTGTAGGCTTTCGCCTTCTGGACGAGGTCGATGGACTCGTTGTCCGGCTCCTCGATGCGGGTGAGGACACCGAACAGCCCCGCCATCTCCAGGGTGTGGGGCTCGACCTGGATGTCCGGCAGGTCGGCGTTGCGCAGCATCTTCTGGTAGATCTGGGCCTCGGCCTCGTACTGGAGGACATAGGGGAAGTCGATGCGCTTTGTCCGGTCGTTGAACGCCTCCATCTTCTCGTCGCCTTTCTTGTCCCGGTACTCGGGCATGTTCGTCCGGCCGACGATGACCTGGTCGATGTCGATGCGGGGGTTGTTCTTGGGCTTGATCGTCTGCTCCTGGCTGGCGTGCAGGAAGTCATAGAGGAACTCCCGCTGGAGCTTCAGCAGCTCCTCGCCGGAGAAGAGGCCGCGGTTGGCGTTACAGAACGCCCCGGAGTAGTCGAACGCCCGGGGGTCGCTCTCGCCGTAGATGGCGATCTTCGAGTAGTTGACGTCGCCCGTGAGTTCAGTCTCGTCCTGGTTCTTCTTGTCCTTGGGCTCGAAGGTCTCGATCCCGCGGCGCTGGTTCTCATCGGCGACAAAGCGGATGATCTCGACGTGGTTCTCCAGGACTGACTGGAGGTCGTCGTCGTATTCGGCCAGCAGCCGGTCCATGTAGAACTCCGAGGCCGGGTCCAGCGACTGCTCGTTCCGGATGGTGTAGGGGGCATCGAGCGCCTCGTTGATGTCCTCGATGACCTTGTCCCGCTGCTTCTGTGGGAGGAGCACGAGCGGGTCCTGGTTCATCGGCGACCGGACCACGTCGTCGGCTGGGTCCTGGTCGTGGATGACGTCACAGAGGTTCGTCCAGCGGAAGGTGTACATCCGTCCCTCCTCCCGGCTCGTGTAGTCCTCGAAGTACCGCCGGACCTGCCGGTCGAAGTCGGACTTGCCCGAGCCGACCGGGCCCAGGAGGAGCTTGATACGCTTCTCGGGGCCGAGCCCGCGAGCGCCGGACTTGACCTTGTTGACGAACTCGTGGATGGCCTCGTGGATGACCCGCCCGTAGAAGGTGTTCTCACCGTCGTTGAGGGGGTCGTCGCTGGCCAGTTCGTACTCGACCACGCCGGCCTCCTCGTCGTAGGTCTTGCCGTAGTAGTCGAACATGTCCGCCACGCGCTGGTGGGCGTTACGGGCGATCTTCGGTTCGTCGTACAACTGCTGTAGATACCAGTCGAACGTGTTCGTCTTCCGGAGGTCCGCCGGTATCGTGTCACGGTACTCCTTGCTCAGCGCTTCGAGTGTCTCTTTGTTCTTGCTCATGCTATCTCAGTAGTTTGTCGTTGCTGCAGCCGACTGTCGCGGGACGGCCCTGCTGCTGTGTGTCCAATCCGTCGTCGGCACTGTCCGCCGCAAGCGTGCTCGCGTCCGGCCGTCGAATACCCCACCACTGCGGGGTTTCGGGTATGCCCTTTCATGGCTGACCTGCCCGGGGACCGTTCCGACCTGGGGTGGTAACGGGAGACAGTGGGGAACTGTTTCCGATACTATTTACCGTACGAGTGCTGTTCATATAAGAACTTTGCCCTCCTGTGGGTAAACCGCCGATAAATTCCGACGCCGTCATCGGGCGAACACGGGGACAGCGGGCCACAAGTGTGTTACCGTCTCTCATTAGTTCTGTATTGAATTTATATACTGTGTCGGTTGTCAACTGTTCACTTCGGTGTGTCGGCCAGTGTTTAGCGCTGGATTGATGTGAATCTGTTGCTGGATTGATTGGCCACTGAGAGCGGGTCACGTGGTATAGTGGCACAAGGGTTTCGACGGTGCCGTCGAACGAATGGTTGTGGACGTCCGGACGCGCTGGAGTTCGGGCCGGACCAGCGGATTCTTGCCGGTCGGGACGAATTTAGTAACATGGACCTGTCGGGCCTCCCCGAGGACTGGACGGTGTGGAACGAGACCGACGACAAGCTCATCCTCGCGTACCGTCCGGACGTCTTCGACTCCGAGCGGTTTCCGGCACCGTGTCTCCCGACCATCTATCTCACGCGAGGGCGACGGACCCGACGCCCCGGTGCTGACCGGTCCGGTGAGGCCTGGTACGTCACCTTCTATCTGGAACCCGAGGTCGAGCGCGACGCAGATTCATACGAGCGCCGCGACGCTGCCGTTGAGGGAGCTGTCAAGCTTGCGACCCGGTTTGCTGCCGGGGAACTGGACTACCGCTCGCTGTATCAGGTGCCCCGCGAGGCGTATCTGGACAAACTGGACGACCTGACCGGTCGGACATGACGCTTTACCGTGGTGACGTTCTATAGTGTCGTATGACTACTGTCACGCTCGTCGGGACGCGCCTCGCCGAAGTCGGCGAGGAGTTCGTCTACCGCGGCGAAGCCAGCGGCTGTGAGGGCTGTCCGTATCGCGACCAGTGTCTCAATCTGACGACTGGGAACCGCTACCGGATTACGAACATCAGACAGAGCGGGCAGACGCTGGACTGTGCGATGCACCAGGACGGCGTGCGGGCCGTCGAGGTCGAGCCCGCGCCGATCCGGGCGAACGTGCCTTCGAAGGGTGCCTACGCCGGAAGCAAGGCCTCGCTGATGGGGCCGTGTCCACACACTGAATGTCCGAGCCATCCCTACTGTGAGCCTGCTGGGGCCGAGTTTGATGAGGAGTATCGGATCGACGAGATCATCGGCGAGCCGCCACACGACTACTGTATGCTAGATCGGGATTTGACGCTGGTCGAGTTGGAAGCGCCTGAAGATAGTTGATTCCGAGTCACTCTCACTAGTTCTGGATTGGGCTAAGATACACTGGACCGTTCCGTTTTCATGGTTATTCAATCCCATCGAGCACGTGATATCTGTACAACCCGTGGAGTTGACACCAAATTCACTTTATATCTATCCATCTATTGAATTTTTGGTAAAACAATCACATATTCCATACAATTCTAAATATTCAATGGTGTTATTCCGCTAGATAGGAAGAAAAACATTTAAATAGAGGTACAGGTCGTATTACAGCACCTATATCTGGATGTTGTCGGAATACATTCCTGTATTCTGTGATCATTCAGAGGTCTGTATCTGCTCGATAGTATAGTGTAGACCAAGTACTAGGATGGGCGTTAAAACGAGCCAAAGCACATACTCGACCCACATCTCTCCATATGCATCAATCCGTAACGTGATTGACTGACCGTTGAGCAGTGCCAGATGCCAAATATTGATCAGGAACACACTCAGGGCGAAAGCCTCGAATACCGCTATCAGGGAGATCAGTCGCTTCACTATGTTCGGGTCGGCTAGAAAGGGTTTTGTTAGATACTCACTATACTCACTGTATTTGCATAATAAAACCTACTTACCGTCTGTCTGAGGCCAATAGAATATTTTTTACCACTGTTTTTATTGGAATACCTCAGGTTCAACTGTTTTGAGACGCTACTGGTGTCTCAGCATCATTGATTTGGCATCTCAGGAGTTAGACCCTGTTGCCGCTCGTCTTTATCAGAATTGGTGGACATCGCGATCTGCTCTGTGATTGGGGCCTCAAGGAATGTGACGAGTCGATAGAGAAACTTCGTGTTATCTCTCCCATTGAGATGATCTTGATAGACCGTGACCACACGGTCCCAGTCAAGAAAAGACAGCGATCGTATCAACTCTTCGTTCTCATAAATCGCTTCTCGGATGTATGACTGGGTGCGGATCAGCTCACTGTGATTGCCCCACGGATTGTGGTTCAGCCGCTCATCAGGCACAGACTCAAACGGGGAAAGCAAGCGTAGTGCAGTCATCGGGGCATCGCCAAACCGATGAACCGTTCGCGAATACTTGACTGGAACACCAGTGCTAGCGTGGGGGATCTCGGCTAATTCGGGATCAAGTGCGGTTACAGCTGAATTGATGACGTTCCGCCGTAGTTTGTACCCGATCGGCATGTTGACCCACAGATCCAACAGCCGGTTATCATATATGGGCATCTGCAACTCAACGTTCTCCCGGAGACTCTGTCTGAACAATGGATCAGTCGTTGCGGGCACATGTAACCGCCCCAGAACAAAATCCCGGAACGAGTCAAATTCGAGACCGTAGCTAGTGATGCTGTCGTCTTCACGACTGGTGTTCCGGGCCAGAACGGCAGAGCAATCGACATCGGTATCCGCAAAAAAGGGCGTGCGGGCACCAAGCTCACTGTCAAATTCTTCTAAAGTTGATATCGGCAGTTCAAACGGGAGTTCACGTTTGTGCAGCGGCCCGAGATCGAGGAACCGAGTCGGGACAAACATACCTTTAAACAGCGTATCAGCGAAGTGGCCGGTCAGCAGGACATCGACTTCAGAACGGATCTCATCAATAAACCCAGCCGCCCAGGCCTGATTAAACATCTGTGCGAAGTTCCACATCTCCGGAGCCCGATCAAGCACCTCCTCAAAATACTCTGGGTCCCGTCGAAGAAATCTGAACTCGACGCCTTTTGCTATCGCAATTCGCTCGGCGATCCTGGCCTCCTTGCTCATCCAGTCACCCATATGATACGCGGTGATGTCGAGGTCATCATCAAGCGCAGCCATGATGAGACGCGCGTCGCTCCCCCCACTCAGAAGGATTCCGTACTGTTTCGACCGATCTCGTGTCCGCTCGGCCACAGATGCCTGGAAGCGCTCAACAAACTCATCGACAAAGGCAGCATAATCGTCAAACGGACCTCCTTTAGGAAATTTCGGCCGCCAATATGTCTCCTCCGTGGTCGTTCCGTCTTCGAGATCATACGTTGTTATGGTTCCCGGCGGGAACGTCTCCACACCCTGAAGCGGGGTCTTTACTCCAGTCGGTCCTCCTCGCCACGAGAGGTGCTGGACGACGTATTCCTCATCGAAGGACAACGAGAGTGTGGGGTACTCTTGAAGCGATTGGATGTGTGAAGAAAAGACAACCGCTCCGTTTTCGGTTTCAGTGACGTAGAGTGGCCACGTTCCGAGGCGATCTGTAAATATTGAGACCGTTGATTCGGCACGGTCGTAGACCACACCCACGAAATCTCCATTCAATCCGTGAACGAAGTCGATACCCACCTCGTCGTACAAGTTGGCACAGAACTCCGATGCGGATTCGGTCTCGATATCTCGATCCCGATAGACACCGTCTGTTTCATGTCCTTCGACATTACCCCACACCCAGACGAGAGCATCTCTATTTGCTGTGTGGTGTGGATTTTCCCGGTCCCGGCTCTGGTGGGTAAACCCCCGTAGACGGATGTTTGCATCCGCAAAGTGCGACTCGCGCTCGTCGCCCGTCCAGGCGAGTGTCTCCGCCATACCACTCATCGGACAATCGCCATCAATGACACCACAGACACCGACCATGGATATCGGATTTGGAATGATAGTATATATTTAGATATTTTCTACTAACTAACGGCTGGTTAGCGTGGAGTGTCATGGTAGACAATCAAACCTGATAGGATGAAGGCGGTCTACTAGAAGTGGACGACTTTTGTGGTAGACCGCTACTAACCCTGCGAAGGCACTCTTATCCAAGGTGCGATTTGGGCGTAGTCTATACATAGTAACAGTCCTCTCCGACCGAAGGACGTGCAGGACGCGAGCGATGAGTACGCCCGGCAAAAAGCCACTCTCAGATTCAACTGACACAGACGAGCTCTCCTTGCGTGAAACTATCGCTGCGATCGGCGATGTGGTCTCGTACAGGCCGGGGCTCTCGGTAGCAATACTCGGTCTCAGCCTATTAGTCGGGGTGTTAGAAGGAATCGGCGTCGGCTTCATTCTCCCGATCGTGACCGTCGTTCAACAGGGTGGGGGTAGTGAGCTATCAGGCCCTGTCCGCGTTTTTGTCGACGTGTATACAACGTTGGGGCTTCCGTTCACACTCGAGTATATTATTGTCGGCGTCGGATGCATTCTGGCACTTCGATACATGCTAGGGGTAGGTATCGCATGGCTAACGGCCATTCTCGGCACAGGATACAGACGACACCTCCGACTTATTAGCTATGACCGGGTCCTTTCAGCCCAGACAACGTACTTCGATGCGCACGGATCAGAGGAACTGTTGAATGCAATTCTGACCCAAACGAGTTACGCCAGTGCGATCATTACGAAGATCGTTCGCGGGCTCAAAACAGCGCTCGTTAGTACGGCCTACGGGCTTATTGCGCTCTACTTAGCTCCAAAGCTCATGGCGCTGACCAGTCTCGTCTTGCTTCTCGCGATGGCTGGGAGTAAATACGTATTCGAATCGGGATACGGCGTCGGCGACCGGCTCGCCCAGGCCAATGAGCGCGTCCAGTCTTCACTGCAGGCTGGGATCCAGGGAATCAGGGAAGTGAAACTGTTCTCGCTTGAAGACGAACTGCAGTCCGATTTCCGGACTGCGATCAATCAGCAAACTGATGCTTCGATTAAGAAACAGCGAGATCAGACGGCGCTAGCCAATCTCAACAACTTCTTCGCGACCGCGACTGTGTTTGCGCTGGTGTATTTTGCGGTGACGAGTGCCACCCTCTCACTCCCAGGACTTGGCGTGTTTCTGTTCGCGATGTTTCGACTGGCCCCAAGAGTGAGTTCGCTAAACGGGCTTGCTTACGATATTAACAACGATCTCCCACATTTCATCCGGACACAGAAATTCATCGAACGGTTGGATCGTCAGGAAGAGCAGTGGGGCGACAAGGCAGTCCAGGACCCGATCGAACGGATTGAATTCCAGGACGTGTGCTTTGCGTATCCAACCGGCGACGGGACGATACTGGATGATGTTTCGTTTTCGGTCAACCAGGGTGAGTTCATCGCACTAGTCGGGCCCTCCGGAGCTGGCAAGTCGACGCTAACATCGCTGCTTGCTGGATTATATCAGCCGGATAGCGGTCAGATATTGGCAGACTCGACGCCTATTGTCCAGTTCACAGCCGCTGAGTGGCGGTCTCGCATTGCGGTCGTCAAGCAGAATCCACACATCTTCAACGAGACGCTGCGTTATAACTTGACGGTCGGCAATCGAGAGGCATCGGAGGCTGCGATTGCAGCGGCCTGTTCGACTGCTCAAGTGACCGAGTTTCTCGATGAGTTGCCCGCAGGATACGACACTGTTCTCGGTGATGATGGCGTCCGCCTTTCTGGTGGCCAGCGACAACGTGTTGCTATCGCTCGAGCATTACTGAAAGACGCTGATGTTTTAGTGCTCGATGAAGCAACGAGTGAACTTGATAGCACACTTGAAGCGCGCGTCCACGGTGGCATTGAGCGCTTAGATCGCGATTACGCTGTCGTTGCTATCGCGCATCGGTTATCTACCGTGACCGGAGCTGATACGATTCACGTTATCGAAGCCGGTGAGATTGTTGAATCGGGGACCCATGATACCCTGCTTGACCGAGGGACAGCGTACTCCGAGCTGTACCGCTCTCAGGTCGACGAGACTGGTGAGCCACAGTCTCCGGTGAGTGACTGACTCGACAGTCCCTGTCGAAAACCAACAACTCAGACACCCGATCTGGTGCTCCTTTCAGCAACCACGTACAAACCATGTGACACCCCCGCGTACACCGGAACTCGTCGCCGCTGTGATATCTGACGTGGCCGCACTCTTGATACATCTAGTTTGTGTGGGATTGTTGACTCGCGCCTGCAATTCCGAACCGGAGAAAATCGAGGGGGAATTAAATTCGCCTGCTGGGGCAGTGCGACACTACTTGGCGAAGTCCCGGGGCTGTCCCCGAGATACTTGATTGGATATCTTGTCCTTACATCCCTTTGCCGCCATCGTCGTTGTAATGAATGTGACCGCCATCGTGGTCGTGTTCATATCCACTCACTGTTTCTCACCTCCATATGAACTCTCGCTTGGTGAGGTGATTAGAATATATCGACTAACTCGTATCGGAGTGACCGAGCGCTATTTTATATGGCTACTACTAGACGAACGCGTACCCACTGCTATATGTCATGGCTGACACTGGAGGGTGCTTACAGCGGACCGTCGCTACTCGAGCTTCTCGGATAGGTAGACTGCTCTATATCGGAATCAAAAAACCAGAACTTTAATTCGAACGTAGAAACGGGACGGTGACCGATTACACCCCCAGAAGTCGGTCCCGGAAGAAGAAGGCACCGGCAGCGAGTGCCGCGAGAACGATGACAATCCCGATCCCAATCAGCGGCAGGCCGCCGTCGTCACCCGGTGGCTCTGTCGACGGGACCGTCTCGGTGTTCGTTATTGTTTCAGTATCTGTCTCGGTTTCAGTACCAGTGTCGGTAGCTGCTGCTGCTTCGGTCACGGACAGGGTTCCGGCAGAGACTCCATTGACTGCGATCTGATAGCTGCCTGTATCGTCGAATGTCACAGAGACGGTTTCAGTCACGGATTCATCAGCTCCGACTGTAATCTCTCTGGTCTCGACACTGGTGCCATCAGCCGTCACATCCAGTGTGATATTACCTTCTAGGTCGCCACTGTTCTCGACAACAGCGGAGACGTCGACTGACTCACCAGTGTTGACCTCGGTAGTGCTTAGACTGGCATCGGTCACTGACACCGAGGGCTGTGCTACCCCGATAGCGAAGGAGGAGAAGCCGGGTGTGTCTGCCTTGAAGCGGTTCCCACCGAGATGCGTCGTCTCAAGGGCGTTCCACGACCCATTGTGGAAGCGGTACATGACCACACTCTCGGGTGCGATGCCCTGATTCTCAAGCCGGGTTTGCGAAACACGGAAGGTGAACGTCCCTTCACTAACCTCGCTTTCCTCGAGGTTCTTGACCTCGACCTCAATGTGGCGGAGGACCGTCTGCGCGCGGGCTACGTCAGGCGTTCCGGCCACTGGACGCTGGCTCGTGCTCACATTGACCTGCACACCACTAGCGTCCCCGGCACTGGTGATGTTCAATCGCTCAATTGCCGTTCCCTCGTTTTCGCTCGTGTCTCCCTCATTGATATCCAATACGACCGTTTGCCCTGTTGAAAGGTTCCCAACCGTGGAGACTGCCGTCCCGTTCGCTTGGGTTACTTCAGGTCTGATCGCCGGGGGCTCGGTTTCACTGTCGGGTTCGGGATCAGTGATAATCGGGTCACTACTACTGTCATCGCTACTACTATCGTCACTACTGCTGTCATCACTGCTGCTATCGTCACTACTGCTGTCATCACTGCTGCTATCGTCACTACTACTGTCATCACTGCTGCTATCATCACTGCTGCTGTCGTCACTACTGCTGTCGTCACCCAACTGAATCGTTCCGGTTGTAGTACTCAACTGGGACTCGTTATCATCGAGCGTCGAGACGACGACGTACTGATATTTGCCGTTGGTAAAGTTGTCGAACGTATCGACTGAGACCTGTGCATCCCGGTTCTCCCCGTTGACGACCGTTACCGAAGCATCGATCTGCTCGTAGTTGTTGTTGTCTGCACCACCGGCCGTAATCGGATCCGTGTTCGGCTGGTCGGTGTTCAACTCTTCAGCGAAGAACCCGATTGCGCTGCCTGCACTCACCGGACGCCCGACCTCGCCATCAGCGAGGTCATTCCCGTTGAGCGTCGTCCCATCCTCCACACGCGCGATTCCGTTAGTTTCGTTGATGGAGTGTTCGAGCTGAGCATCGTCCGATGCGGAAAAATCAGTACCGAGCTTCGACTCGTCGACGACCAGATCGAAGCGACTGTCTTCGAATGTGGATTTGTTGTAGACGGCAACTGCGTGTGTGACTTTCCCGTCATCACTGCTGTCGAACGCGCTCGTTGTATCGATATCGAACGTCAGGTTGTCTCCCGCTTCGGGTGTCCCTGGCCCGGTTACCGTGGTGCTACCTTGCTGAACAGACAGTTGATCGGCACCGATCAGGACCACCGTCCCGTCGACAGAGATATTGTGGTCAGCAAGACCCGAATTACCACTGGAAGCCCCTGTTTCGATCCCGTCACTGTCGGGCCCGTGAACCGCTGCGAAAATCACGTAATGGCCGGGACTGAACGAGGTTGTATGGGTCAGCTCTCCGGCACCGTCAAGCGATGCCGAGTTATCTAGAATCTCGAACGATGCATTCTTATTGGCCTTCTCAATGTCGGAGAGAAGCGTGAGCGCTTCCTCGGAGCTGGCTGGAGCGCCGGCACCGTCTTCAGGCTTCACCCGAGCGGCCACGAGTTCCACGTTATCCTGGTTATCGAGTTGATTACCTGCCTGCGCGAGACTCTGGTCGAAGGTGATAGTCACATCGTCGCCGCTCTGGTGAACTCCCATCGGATTCCGGTCACCGTCGAACTCACGAATCAGCGACTTGGTGTTGGTACCGTCGTTCCCGTCTGTGAAGGAGTTCCCATCCCCAAGCTGCTCCCCGTTGACCACACTCGGTTGCGTAATGCGGGTAGCGGCGTCCGTGTCATCCGTCCGGAGTGTGTAGGCTCCACGTTCCCAGCCCTGTATCTGTCCGCTGTCACTCAGGGCAAAGACCTGTGACCCGGTAATATCGGCGGGGTTATCGGTAACCAGCGTCACGGACTCAGCCTGATTGACTGTAATGGCCGTCTGAGCGACCTTGTCGTCATACACGGCCGTGAACGATGACTGGCCAGCTAATTCGATAGGGTTTGGAAGTAATTCGAACCCACTTTCTACACCGTTGTTCTTGTTCGTGTGGTACACATCAATCGCAGCGCTATCAGTGACATCCGTACCGGACGATGTCTCAACGGTCACATCTACGTTGTACGCTTCTGGAAGTTCAATCGTGCCAAGGTCAACATCCGAACTCGGTGAGCGCTTATCAATTGTGTAGAGGTCGGGAATGCCGTCGTCAGGGTAGCTATCAATGCCCTGTGTATACTGCAACGTGTACTCCTCCCCTGCGGTCACACTGATAGAATAGCTACCGGAGTTATCCAGTTTAACTGGAGTCCCGTTGCCATCCGAATCAATCGCAATCACCTCACCAGTAGTGACTGGATCCCCCGAAGAATCCTCTAACTGCCCCGTTATTGTGACACTACTACTGCCGGTACTCGCTGCAAACGCCACACCGGGGGCGAGTGCGCTGAGAACGAGTTGTGCAGTTATAATTATAATTATGCTTTTTTTACTTTTCAACATATATCCTTATGCTGATATCTGGTTAGCGGTTAATAATTGTTTCCGTCCTATCAGTAATATATCTCCGAAACTGACTGAAGAATATCAACCTATTGCCATACTGAGCGATGATAACAGACGACGACGAGCACTGCAAGCAGTCCGGTCAGAATTGTGAATCCGGGCCCTGATTCAGCGGTAGTTGCGTCGGGGGCTGCCGTCTCTGGCGTGAGCACACCGCTGTTCTCAGTCGTGGCAGTCGGCGTTCTGGTGGTGTTGGTGCGTTCTGTCTGCGTGGTTGGCGTCGGCGATTCCGTCGTCACCGTTTCTGACGGTATCCGTGTACCCGCTGCTGTTCTGGTCGCGGCTGTGGCCTCCGCAGTCTGTGTCGGTGTTTCCTCTGTTACTGTGGGTTCTGCGTCATCCGCGCCGGTGTCTCCGCCGCCACCTGACCCGGAGGCACCGGAATCGGATTCTGTCTCGGTCACCGTTGATGTCGACCGCTCTGAAATCGTTAGGGAGGACAGGTCGCTCACAGCCAAGACCTCTGCTCGTTGTCGGACGTCCTCATCGCCTCGAACGACCACGTACAAGTTATACGACGCTGGCTCGATGTCGGCTGTCGAAATGTTCGCTGTGTACTGCCCCGCCTGCTCTTTGTTCATCTGCTGGCGAGCTGCGATATCGTCATCACCGATCACGACTTCGACACGGTCTAACGAGGAATGCGTCTGAATGTCCTTTTCCGTCAGGTTCGCAGTGACCGCTAGCGATTGGCCGGATTCGATCGAGGTCGGCGCCGCAACCGACACGCTGTACCCTGCCAGGACAACAGGGTATACAGCTTTCAGTTCGTTTTCATCCCGAATCGTAATAGCGTACGTCCCCGCCTCTCCGTTCCCGAAGTAATCGACCGTATGTGTCGTGTCGCCGGAGTATCGGTCGCTACTGATTAACTGATTGTCCGGGCCGCGAAACTTGATCTCGTAGGACGCGTCGTCGGGGACGTTCGCCTCAGTCGTGACGGATTCTCCAGCGAAGACACGAGTAATCGACGTAATGCTGTACTCGGTGCTTTCGTACGTGACCGTCTGATCGGGGACGTCGAGAGACGGTGTGGCCGAGAGGGAATAGCCGGGGGCAGCAAGGGCACTCGCTGCTGTGAGGGTTACAGCAAACACAAGTATCAGTTGGAGGGGAAGCTTACCGAGACTGGTCATGATATGTCTGTAATGAGGATTCTATTCATCTCTTTCGGTTTATGTGATTAATAGGCGCAAAACCTCGCGCTTTAGCGCGGGCAGGATGTCAACCTGCCTCAATCCGCTGGAAACGTACGCTGGCTGAGCCGACAGCTACAAACGGCTCGATATCCAGATTCAACCCATGCCAACCCGGCGGCGACAGCAGTTCGTAGTTGGAAATATGGCCTGGCTGCTGGGCTCGCTGCTTGTACTGTCGCTTCTGGGCTCGCTCTCCCCTGAACTGTTTTTCGTCGTTTCGCTCATCGGGTTCCTCGTTGTCGTCGAATTAACCGCCCCGTTTGCCGTCACTCCCACATGGCGGCGGCGCCTGAAATGGGTCATCGGTATCGCCCTCGTCGTATTTGGCTACATCGTCGTCCGGCGGATTCTCGAAATACTGCCCCCAGGGATCATATAATGTTCAGCGACCGTTCCTACCCACGCCTGTTACTGCTCACACTCCTCGTCACGGTGGTCGCGACACTGCTTGTCGCTGCTGGCACCTCGTCGGCTGCCTTTGGCGTGTACAATTCACAGTGGGACGGGACGGCGGAAGTCAGAACCGCTGCCGAGGCGGCTGGTGCACAGACGACTGTCGTACAAAACACCAGTCGCTACGATGGCTCGGCACCGAACGAAACAGTTGCCGTTGTCCTGTCGCCGACCCGTGGGTACCACGAGCGAGAGACGGCGGCTGTTCGGTCGTTCGTTCGCGCCGGCGGCACACTGCTGGTTGCCGAAGACTACGGTGACGGCGGCAACGAGTTACTTTCCGCTGTCGGTGCTTCGGCCCGTATCGACGGCAGGCCGCTCCGAGACGAACGGCAAATCGGGCCCAGCCCGGCATTCCCACGGGCAGACGTCATGACGAATCACACGTACACGACGACAGTTGACGAGCTCATGTTGAACCACGGGAGTGCCGTGAATCCGGGATCGGCGACTGTACTGGCGACCGCCTCAGAGTATAGCTACCTCGATACGAACCGGAACGGAGACCTGGACACCGACGAAGAACTGATGCCACGGCCGGTCGTGACTGTCGAATCAGTCGGCTCGGGGACCGTGCTCGTCGTCAGCGACCCAAGCATCTTTCTTAATTCGATGCTGGATCGCAGCGATAATGCTGCCTTCCTGCGGGCGGTCGTGGGCGCACACGACACCGTCCTCCTCGATGTCTCTCACACTACGGCACTCCCGCCACTCGTTGCGCTCCGACTCCTGCTACAGCAATCCGGCCTGGCTACATTCCTCGGCGGCTGTCTCTCGATACTGGCGCTGTTCGCGATAGCGAAATCACCGGGTATCGCTCGCCAGTTCCCGTGGCGAAACCAGCAGTCCACATCCCAAGCCCCGGGGCTTTCGAGTGCCGACGTCAGCGCCGCCGTTCAGCGTCGCCACCCCGATTGGGACGAGGAGCGCGTCAACCGAGTCACAGACAGATTGATGAAACACCGTGAGTAACGAAAGGCAATGACTGATCCCGCAGAGCTGGCTGCAACCATCGCTGACGAAACCTCGGACATCCTGATCGGTATGGACGACCTGGTCGAACAACTGACAATCTCTCTGCTCACTCGCGGCCATGTTTTGCTCGAAGGCGTTCCGGGCGTGGCCAAGACGACGCTGGCAAACACCTTCGCACGGGCAAGCGGACTCACATTCACTCGCGTCCAGATGACGCCAGACATTCTCCCCGCAGACATCACCGGCGCCAGTATCTATCGCGAACAGACTGGTGAATTCGAGATACGCAAAGGGCCTATTTTCGAGAACGTCGTCGTCGCAGACGAGATCAACCGTGCTACGCCGAAAACCCAATCTGCGCTGCTGGAAGCGATGGCTGAGGGGCAAGTCTCGATCGAGGGCGAGACGCTCGAACTCCCCGAGCCGTTCCTGGTTATTGCGACACAGAACCCGATCGAAATGGAAGGGACGTTCGAACTCCCTGAAGCACAGCGTGACCGCTTCCAGCAGAAGCTGATCGTCGATCTGCCCGACGAAAATACGGAGCGGGCGATGCTCAAGCGGTTCGGAAACGCACCGATGATGGGGCCGAGTGACGCCAGTGCGGCTGTCTCACCTGCCGATATCGCGGCTGCTCGCGACGTTGTGATGAACGTCAACGTCGAAGAGGCCGTTCACGACTACATTCTCGGCTTGGTTGCCGCCTCGCGGACGCATGCGGATACCGCGTATGGCGCGTCACCCCGTGGATCGCTTGCGCTCCTCCAGACCGCTAAAGCCCGTGCTGCCATTCGGGGCCGGGAGTACGTCATCAATGATGACGTCAAGCAGCTAGTCGAACCGGTACTCCGTCATCGACTCGTCCTCTCGACGGATGCCGAATTGAGTAATATAACGCCCGACGACATTATCGCCGACATAGTATCGTCGGTCGTGCCGCCAGAGGGGCAGATACAGGATGTCGACCTCCTGAATGACACACCCGAACCGAGTACGGACTAGCTGACCGGTGGCAGTACTCTCCCTTCCTCAGGGAGCGAGCGAAGCGGGCGAACAGAGCGGTCGTTCACTCTTCTGAGTCAGTGTTCTCGGTCCAGCGGCATGTGAGGACAGACGCTGCGCGGTCATCAGTCGCCTCGGTGACCGTAACCGACACAGGAACGTCCAGCCCATGAGCGAGCCCCAGCCCAAACACTGAGGCAATCGGGTGATCGAACCGGTCAAGCGGCCCGTACGCGGACCCGCTCACTGCGACAGTCAGCTGGTTGTTCTCAGGGTCCATTTCTGGGGTGGCTGTTCGGGCCAGTTCGAACTGCTCGACGACGGCGTCGGCGAGTTGTTCGGCACGCGCGCCAGGCGTTGCTGCAAGGCTCCCCGTGACACTGCGTTCAACCGCTCTGAAGAGTCGATAGCCACTGGGGTCGAGAGCCACACCGCGCGCTTCCCCGTCATCCGAGACGACAATCGTCTGCTCGAGCAACTCTGTGGCAGGCAGTGGCGCTGTCTCGTGCTGTGGGACGAACAGTCGGACACTCCCATCGGCGCCAGTCGGAACATAGAGATGGGTGTCTGCTAACCCGAGTTCTTCGACAATGGCAGCCTCGTTGCCCGCAAGCGTTGCGTACACGTCTCGGCCGACCTCGGCTGCGACAAACTGCTCGGGGGTGATGTAGTACGTCAGCAGTCCGCCGAACAGACCAATACCGCCCAATATAAGCAATACGTCGCTGGCCCCTCCAGCGAAGACCGAACTGCCGATAGCCAGCATCCCGAGGAGGGCCAGGCCGGCAGCCGTCCGCTGATACTGGCTCTGTTTCGCCCGCGTGTATGAGTCACGCAGTCGCTTGTTCTCCTCGGCAAGCAACTCAAGCTGTGTCAGTACCTCTTCGCGAGCCGGCTCGTCGTCACCTGTGTCGCCGCCATCCAGTAAGCTATCGAGATTCATAGATTAGAAGAGCGTATCTGTCTCGTCCTCTCAGTTCGTATCTGGAGCTAGATTACTGTGTCGCTTCAGGTTGCCAGCACAACAACCCGAGTGCTTGTTGCGGAACCGTTCTCCGACGGCCGATCTCTTGTACGGAGGTGATACGAAATGCATAGAAGCGACTCCGGCGCGAGTTACCCGTTCGTTGGACGCGACTCCACCGGGAGATGCCCGAGTACCAACAGTAACACCCTGTGCAGCAGATACGATGCCGTTCCAAGTACTATAACGAGACCGATACCCGCCGCATAGATTCCGGACAGCGAGATCAGTCCGACGACGCCGGCGCCGAGGATCACGACACTCCCGACAAGCACGACCCCATCCGGGAGGTCCTGCAGGGCTGTCACGACATCGCTCACGAGGAGCGCGAGCAGCGAGACCGAGCCGGGGAGCAACGCCGTGACCCCGGCGTCGGCGGGCGTTACCGCAACCAGTGCGAACTGGCCGATCGCCACGGGGACTATCACTGGGAAGGCGAGCCAGCTGCTCGCGACGACAACCCACGCGATGACGCCCCAGAACCCACCCAGCAGCCAGAACGTGACGAGGACGGCGACCAGCGCACCCAGCCCAGGCCAGTTACGGTGGCTGGACCACCGGAAGGTAGCGAACCAGGGACGTTCACCGTCGGTCTCACCGTCTGTCGTGCCATCGTCTGGCTGGGTGTCCTGGGTCGGTGTCACTGGGATGCCTCCCGCTGTGCCCGCCCTGCCGATAACACACTAGCGAGGCGATCGCTGGGGCCAACCTCGAACGCAGTGACGCGAGGAATGGCCGCCAGTTCCCGTCGGAACTCCTCGAATTCCGTGTACCGACGATAAGCGTCGTCGATCTGGCCCACTGTCCGGGGTTCATACAGCACAGTTGGCGTGAGAAACACGGTGACTTGCCCGTTCCCCCGCTGTGCGACCTTCACTGCCTCTCGGAGTTCGGTCCGATGGGTGTCGTCAGTCACGATGATTGTCCTGCTGGTCCCGTCATTGCGCGCCGACGCCGTGCGGACCGCACTGAACAGCGGTTCATCCGCGATGCGCTGGACATAGGTGTCGGCTGACTCGAAAAACGGCCGGAGCTTTGTCGCAAACGGGCTTTCATCGTCCAGTCGGGCGGCTGTCCGTCTGGCACGGGCAGGGTTAACTGTCGCTGTCGAGTGGTCGGCGGTCGGATCGTCGGTCGGATCAAGCGATTTGATTCCGCTGGCGATTGTCCGGTAATGTGTGGTATCCGTACTCGGCGTGAACGTCCAAGTGAGGCCACCGTCACCCACGCCGTACCACCCGAGTGGATCGCTGTGTTCCTGTGCGCTTTCGAGTAGTGCGAGTGTGACCTGTCGGGCGAAATCCAGTTTCGTCTCGCCTGCATGGCCCGTTCCCATGGACGCGCGATGGTCAACGACGAGTATCGTTTCGAGATCTGTCTCTGCCTCGAACTCCCGAATGTACGGTTCGCTGAGGCGGGCTGTCGCCTTCCAATCGATTTGCCCGGTGGTATCACTGGGCGTGTACTGGCGAATCTCGGCCGGCGTGAGTCCGCTCCCGGTCCGTCCGGCATCGTGCTGTCCGAATCCAGCCGCAACGCGGTCACCGCCTTCACCGACGTGGATGTCGCGTGGCGAGCGTGGCTCGACAGTCACCGACGGCGTTGGGCCAGCAGTGGTTCGCTGGCGAAACAGGCCCATCGGGTCGGTGACCGTGACCGTTGGCTGGCCGAACGTGAACGCGCCAGCGACAGGCCAGGTCACCTCGAACGTCGTCTGGGCAGTTTGCGCGCCGTCGGAGAGGTGGCAGGTCGCTCGGGTCGCACGGCTAGCGACTGGTGGGTCGATATCGACAGCGATTGTCCCGTCGACCGGGGACGGCGTCTCCATCCTGACTGTCCCCAGTGTCGTTTCTTTCGCGGTGACACGAGTCCGGTCGAGCTGATGCGTGATCGCGAGGGAGTCGACCGTCGCCTGCGTCGTCCGGACGAATCGGTACTGGCGAGTGAGCAGCCAACCACCGATACTCGCAGCGCCGACGAGAAGTACCGGTCGCTCCAGCACGAGCGCCCACAGTCCCAGGAGGCCCGCAACTCCAACCGTCAGCCAGTACCGACGTGTCACCTCCATCTGTATCCCGCAACGGGAGAGCGGCAGTTAAGTGTTACAGGACAGGCGTCGATGCTGGCGTGGGCTGCTCCGCCCTCGACGCTGTGACTCGGGTGGATCGACGCGCTTGCCTCCCGATAGGTGGCAGTCATACCCTGGCCGGTGGGGGTCTACAGGCGGGACCGGCCGAATACCTCGGGGCCTGCCCCGAGGCTTTTTGAGTGGTGTTCGGTAATGCGTGGATTTTTGATGCGTGATAGCTAGTGGTGACTGTGCAACGGACGGGGTTCGGACGCGCCATCATCGTGACACTCTGCTGCCTGCTGGTGCTGACAGCGGGAGGCGGGTTCGCACCGGCTGGCGTCGCAGCCAGTGAGTCAGTCGACGGCCCGACGGTTCATCAGCAGGCGTCTCCGACGTCGACGAACAATACAACCGTGCAACACGAACGGCCCGACAACGTCTCCCAAGCAGGTGATTCACAGCGGGTCAGTCAGTGGCTGGAGGGGCGATTAACGGGACAGTTGCAGGCCAGTACGATCGAGATCTCACAGGGTGAATACGACCGCGCGAAAGCGTATCTCGGCGATGATTACGACTCTCGACTTGAGCAGTATGTCGAGGTTGCCGGGGAGACAGACGGAACGACCGACGACCAAACAGCAGCGACGCTTCGAGAGACGCAGACAGATCAGCAGGCGTTCGCGAACGCGTCACAGGCGTATCAACAGACCTACGAGGAATATCAATCAGCTCGTAGGGCAGGCAACACGACGGCGGTTCGCCAGGCCGCTCGTGACCTGGAACGCCTGTCCCAACAGGTCAGAGAGACGAATCAGTCCCTGATCGATAACTACCAGCGAATCGAGAACCAGACCGGCGTCGCGACTGGTGATTCCCAAGACACGATTAGAAATCTCTCGCAAAACATCACAGCGCAGCAAGCAGTGGTCAGAACCGAAACGTTCGTCCAGACCCGAATGCGCCTCCAGACGAACGGCTCTGCCGTTGCGTTCACCGACCCGATGGCAATCACCGGGACGATAACGACAGCCGACGGGACTACCGTGGCCAACGAGACGGCCAACATCGTCGTCGGGAACCGTACCTACCGGACGACCACCAACGAGACTGGCCGATTTGCGGTCCTGTATCGGCCAGTGTCACTCCCCGTCAACGCTACAACGACGACCGTCAGCTACCGACCACCGGCCGACTCACCCTATCTCGGGACTGCATCGACAGTCCCCGTTGATGTGACACAAGTATCGCCCTCGTTGTCGGCCACTGTGCGACCTTACACAGCCGGATACAGCGATACGGTTGCGACGAAAGTTGTTGCAACCGTTCGCGGCCGTCCGGTACCGTCATTGCCTCTGACGACGACGGTTGGCGATCGTAGTACGTGGGCACTCACAACCGGCCAAGGTGAGGCAGGGTTCACCCAGCGCGTGCCAGCGGCGATTCCCGCTGGACAGCGCTCGATTCGTATTGAGCACACGCGCGAAGCACTCGCAATTGGCCCTGCCTCGACTACAGCGCCCGTGTCTATCAGGACGACCCCAACACAGCTGTCAGTTACGTCACAGTCGCGTGGTGACCGCGTGCGTGTGCGGGGTCGATTGACCACCACAGATGGGGACACTGTATCTGACCAGACGGTCACTGTTGATGTCGGTGCCACAACTCGATCCGTCGTGACGAATCGGACCGGCTGGTATCGTGTGACACTCACAAACGTCTCACGGCCCGAGGGAACGAACCAGTCGGTTGTGGCGGTCACTGCTCAGTTCGATGGCACCCGGACGAATCTGGAGAGCAGTCAGGCCACGACCTCAGTAAACATCGGACTGCCCACAAGCAGTGCGAGCCGTGGCGCTGGGACCGGTGAGACACTCTCGTCGCTGCAGTTACTTGCCCTCGGCCTCCTCGGCGGATGCGCCGTCGTCGGGGCTGTGATCTGGGTCCAGCGACGTGAGGGCAGTGATGAGTCGGCAGCGACTGGTACCGCAGATCCGAGCCCGGATTCCGCCACTGAACTACATGAGCACTCGCGCCAGTGGCTAGACCGGGCCCGTTCGGCGCTTGCCGATGGTGAGGCGACCAGTGCGACCGTTGCCGCATACGGTGCGGTCCGTGGTCGGCTTGAAGAACAGGGCGGGCTGTCGAATTCGTTGACCCATCGGGAGTTCCGCCGGGCCTGTGAAACACAGCTCGACGCGGCCGACGATGCGCTGTTTTCGACCCTCGCCAGCGCGTACGAACGCGCGACGTTTACTGCCACGATAGATGCAGAGACCGCCGCTGATGCCGTCGAGGCAGCGGCGGAGTTACTCTCGCCCGGTGACGAATCGTCGTGACTTGGTCCACAGCCGGCTGAGCGCACACTGCCATTGGCGCCATAGAGACGTCCAGTTTACTTGCAAAACATGACGTTCGACCTATAATAACAATTGTACTGTCGTTATAGCTGACAACTACACTGCTATGACACGTCGAACTCTTCCCACAGGACCGCGTCTCAGATCGGTGGGGAGCGACGCTGGGTGGGATACTAGGTCCGTGGCCGACACTGGGTCCCCTGACAGACACGGGTGATTCAAGCACTGTCCTGAGAGTGTTCTACAGTCTGTTTTCCGGACTGGACCAACTGTCTCTGTTGCTACAATGGGAGACCGCGATAATAGTAAAACCATCATATCGGCTGGCCGTGACAAAGCAATTATGGGTCCTGACTGGAAAAGGAGAGTAAGTAATGGCTAACACCAGTATCGCCCCTGAACCGACAGCCGATCCTGTCCCCGCCGTGACGGCTGATTCTGTCGTCAGAGAGTATACCCGTGGCAGCACCGGTGTCCTGGGCCAGAACGACGCGCCTACTGTCCGAGCACTTGACGGTGTTTCGATGGCTGTCACGCGTGGTGACGTGGTCGGGATCGCAGGTCCCAGCGGCAGCGGTAAATCCACACTCCTCCATCTGCTTGCGGGCCTCGATGTCCCAACGCGTGGTACGGTTTCGATCGATGGCGATGATATTTCGTCGCTCTCTCAACGGCAACGGGCTCGCCTCCGCCTCAACAACGTCGGGATCGTCTTTCAACGCTTTCACCTCCTCGATGCCCTCTCTGCCAGAGCGAACGTCGCCCTCCCACTCGTCGAACAGGGCGAATCGAAACGTGACCGCCGCAAGCGAGCCGAGACACTGCTTGAGTCCGTGGGTCTCGGCGATCGAGCAACACACAAGCCCGGTCAGTTGTCCGGCGGTGAGCAACAGCGGGTCGCTATCGCACGCGCGCTGGTGACTGAGCCGGCACTACTGGTCGCTGATGAGCCGACCGGTGAACTCGACTCAGCGACCGGTGACCAGGTGTTAGACTTGCTCGTGGATGTCGCGGACGAACAGGCGGTTGTGCTCGCGTCACACGACCAGCAGGCCCTAGCTGTCTGTGACCAGGTCATTCACTTGCAAGACGGCACCATCGTCCGGCGAGAGTAATGCTCGGGCAACGCGTCCGCTCATTGGTAGGGTTGGCTGTCGCCCGAGTCGCTGGCCGGTTCCGGATTGCCCCGCAACGGGTGCTGTTGGCAGTGCTTGGCGTCGGCGTCGCCGTCGGACTGATGATCTCTGTCACCGGTGTCTCCCTGGGGCTGGCCTCCCAGTCCGTCGTCCAGAGCGACGGAGTGGATTACTGGCTGGTCCCCGAACAGGCGAGTGTCGAGTCGATCGCCATTTCGACTGGTGGACCACGCCTGGGTGATGTCCATCGAACCAGCCACCAGATTGGGACCGATGATCGGGTCGACTACGTCACACCCGTCTTGCTCGAACTCGTCCCGGTTCGGGATGCGACGACCGGCGAGCGAACGTACGTGTTTGCAGTGGGCGTCGTCCCGGAGCCAGAGCAGTCGGTGCTAGACATGCCGGCTGGCCGTCTCACGCCGGGGGACCCGTACTACCAGAACGGGAGCTACAACGGCACCTGGACCGGGGATGCGATCCTGAACACCGCCGCTGGGACCGTGACCAATACGTCGACTGGCTCCCAGCTCACACCGATCGGCACGAACCGGTCGATGACCGTCATCAATGTCTCGGACGGCGGGGTCGGGACGGCCGGTGGTGGTGTTCCTGTGATGCTCGTCCATCTCAGTGAACTGCAGGACCTGACCGGGAGCACGAGCGGTGACACCGCCGACCAGTTGCTCGTCAGTACGAACGATCCCAGTGTCAAGTCATCACTCGAAGGACGGTATCCGGAAACGACTGTCGTCACGCGCAGTGGCCTCTCCTCACAGCGCGTGTCAGCATCGAATCTTCCGCTAGCCGTCGCCGTCGCAGCCCTCGTTTCGGCAGTCGTCGTCGGCGTCCTCTTCGTGACGACGCTGATGGGACTGGAGGTGAGTGCCGACCGCCAGCAACTGGGTGCCCTTGCGGGAATCGGGTTTTCCCAGCGATCGCGGTCGCTACTCGTCGCCGCTGAAACGCTCATCATTTCGATCCTCGGCGGTATCGTCGGGGTCGGAATCGGTATTCTCGGCATCATCGGCGTCAACAGACTCGGTGAGCGATATTTCAGCGTCGACGCCGTCGCGGTGTTCGAACCACAGCTCGCCGGCTATGCATTACTGGTCGCTGTCGGGATCGGGCTCGTCGGGGCACTGTATCCGGTCTGGTTGAGCCGACGCGGTGATGTCTTGGAGGTGCTGGCCTGATGCTGGGCAAACTCCGGGCGCAACTCGGTATCGCCTTTGCGCAACTCCGCCATGATCGGCTTCGAACCGTCCTCGCCATTTTGGGCGTCGCGATGGCAGTCCTGGCGACCGTACTGCTCGTGAGCGTCGGCTTCGGCGTCATCGAGACCGGCCAACAGAAGTTCGACCAATCCGGTCGTGATCTCTGGGTCACCGGTGGCCCAGTCGAGATCAGACCAGGCAGTGCCGGCGGCTTCGAAAACACGCTCGTTGACTCCCATTCCGTGGCAGCGAACATCACTGCCCGAGAGGACGTTGCAACGGCGGTCCCGATGGGCTTCCAGACCGTCTACGTCGGGAAAAACACGTCTGACTATCAAACGCTCATCGGGGCTGGCGCGCCGGCTCGTGGCCCGTCAGTGCAGATAACGGAGGGACGGGGCGTCGGGAGTCCCGACACCCATTACGCCGGGGGACAGTACGACGGGCCGATGACACGCCAGGTGGTGATCGACCAGCGGACGGCTACCCTGTTGAACGTTTCTGTCAATGACACGCTGTATATCGGCGGCACGCTCGCCACAGCGCGACAGAACAAGTTCACCGTTGTCGGGATTTCCCCGACGTACTCGCGGTTTATCGGCGCGCCGACAGTGACGATGCATCTGAGTGAGTTACAGGAGGTGACGGGGACGACTGTCAGTGACCGGGGGACGTTCATTTCTATTCGGCTGCAAGATGGTGCGAACGTTACGGCTGTCGAGAACGATTTACAGACAGCCTATCCCGAATACACCGTTCGGACCAACAGGGAGCAACTTCAGGCGACGATCCAGGACCAGATCGCGGTGATCGCAAGCGGTGTCAGCCTAGTTGTCCTTGCTGTCGTCGCCGGGATTCTCCTGACGCTGAACCTGCAGCTCTCGTTTGTCTACCAGCGGCGCGAAACCTTCGCTGCACTCCAGGCACTGGGGACCCCGACGTCGTCGTTGTCCGCGATCGTTCTGACGAACACATTGTTGATTGGCCTGCTCGGGGGGCTTGTCGGGATTGGGGTGGCCTATCCAGCGACGTGGCTTGTGAATCGAGTCGCCGCTGCACTCAGCGGGTTCGAGCAAGTGGTGACGCTGTCGGACCGCGTGCTGCTGGGTGGGCTTGGCGTTGCCGTCTGTGTGAGTCTGCTCAGTGCGGTGGCCGCGAGTCTGTATCTTCGACGATTGCACCCGCTGTCAGTCCTTCGTGGTTGACCCGTCTCGGTTCGGAGGTTCAAGAGTGTGGCGCGCTGCACTGCGGGACTGCTGGATTTAGGCTCGACTCCGCAGGCGGCTTCTTTCCCTGGTCGGCGATACCTACAAGCTACCTTTCCGCTAGATTGGGTTCTGTTTCAAAAAGATATATTCAGACCAAACATATATATCACCTCTCACGTACGCTCTGGTAATGGTGTCCTACTCGGGGATAGAAAGGGTGCTACCGCTGAATCGCAGCCATATCGAACAGTTGTCAAGTCTACTACGTCGCGTCGTGTCCGGCTCGTGGCGCCGTACCCGTCGAACGCCGGCAGAGACATTCAGGGGGGCATCGTGACGGATGGCCGAAGTTGCAAACGCAACCCAGAATGGGGCCGCTGTCGCGGATGAGGCGACCACCTGGCTATGTGCAGCTGAGAGCGAGGCACAGCCGACGATCAGCGTAGTGATGCCAACGCTTGATGAGGAAGACGGCATCGCGGAGTGCATCACCCGTATCAAGACCGCGCTGGCAGAACTCGAGACGCCCGGTGAAATCATTATCAGCGACAGTTCGACTGACCGCACGCCCGAGATTGCGCGTGACATGGGTGCAATCGTCGTCGAACCCGACGGCGCCGGCTATGGCTATGCCTATCGGTACGCCTTTGAGCGGGTCCGTGGCGAGTATATTGTCATGGGCGATGCAGACACCACCTACGACTTCGAAGCGATTCCACGCCTCCTTGAGCCGGTTCGAGACGGCACTGCGGACATCTGCATGGGCAGTCGGCTCAACGGCGAGATCCGACCGGGGTCAATGCCGACGCTGCATCAGTACATCGGTAACCCCGCACTGACTGCCTTTTTGAACCTGTTCTACGATGCCGGTGTCAGCGATGCCCACAGTGGGTTCCGTGTGTTCTCTCGGGATGCGCTCGCGACACTCGACCTGGAAACCGATGGGATGGAATTCGCCAGCGAGATGATCATGGATGCGGGCGCAAAAGGGCTGAAAATTGAAGAGGTGCCGATTACCTATCACGAGCGAGAAGGCGAGGAGACGCTCGATAGCTTCCAGGACGGGTGGCGCCACATTCGGTTTATGTTGATCAACGCCCCTGGGTATCTGTTCTCGGTGCCGGGGTTGGTTGGGGCCGCCATCGGTGGCGTGTTGATGCTGCTTGCTGGCAGTGGCTTGTCAGTGGGTGGTATCAGTCTCGGCGTTCACTCTATGCTCGGTGGCAGTCTCCTGACGATCGTTGGCTTTCAGGTAACGAGCCTCGGCGTCTTCGCGACGGTTGCTAGTGACCCCATTCGGCGTCCCTCTGATCCACTGACGGAATGGCTCACATCAGCCTTCCAGTTAGAACGGAGTGCCATGGTTGGTTTGGTGGTGTTTGGAGGTGGCGCCGGCTATGCAGTGTATCTCGCGAGTCGCTGGATTGCAAGCGGGTTCAGGCAACTGCCGCTTGTCGCGGCTGATGTTGTTGCGTTTACCGCGATCGTTCTTGGTCTACAAATCGTGTTTAGTGCCTTCTTCATGAGCACGATTGCCTCCGCTCGACAGTGACTTCCTCCCCACGATTACGGAGCGAACGGCGCCACCGGTGAACTGGCTCGAGGTCAAGCCCCGAGGAATTTCCCTCGAATTCCTGTTAACGAGTACAGCGAGGTAGTCTTCTGGACCGTTCAGTGCAGCATTCACATTGGTCAGAAGATCTGATTCCACGCAGGACTGAACGACCTGCCCTACCGTCTGTTGTTTTCGCTTTAGCGTGTCTGAGGCAGTTTGAAAAACAGAAGCGGCCGGATCAGATTTTTCTGCCGGGTTTCCTCTATATGCAAGCTGGGCCGTCCTTGGTTCAACTACCCGCAGGAGTTCCGACTCTACTCACTTTTTTGTAGTTTACTGCTTACAGCGGTATTACTGAGACCTAAGCGTTCAGTAAGGTCTTTTGACACTTGAACTGGCGGGTAGGCCAACCTCATTTCCTTCAGAATATCAATTTGAGTAACCGTCGGAGCGGGTCGGGCTTAGACACTATGGAATTGGTTTGACCGGTTTAAACGTTAATATCTCTATACAGGTGTTTATCTATGACAAGTATCAGAAACCACAAACATAACAGCATGAGATAGGCGGCGTCCCATCGAACCCGTGATAGCTGACCAGCCCACCGACGAAGAATTGCATAACTCTCCTGCGAATCATAGCTTATTTGCCCTTCCTGTCCTCATTGACCGACTGCGCAGCCGCCCGTCCATACCCACGGAAGGGGGCCGCTAGTGGTGAAATCCTCGACCTGGTGGGTCTAATAAACTTCACAGAGGGACTACGTAGATGACGGCAGACTGGAACTCATTCACAACTACCCTCTGAGGCTGGAGGAGGCAGGGTACATCGAATGGGAGCGGGACAGCGGAGCGTTATCGAAAGGACTGGATTATAATGAAATCAAGCTACTGCTCGACCTCGTAGAGAACTCTGCCGACGAAATCCCACCAGACTGGTCTTGAGTAGACGATGAGTTGATCCACAGAGGGAAATGACGAACCCTTTTTGATGCATCCGTATTGCAAAACACTCTATATGACCCAGATAACAACCAGGGGCTAATCGCCCCATTCTATAGGCGTGGCTAAGCTGGAAGAACAGCCATTGGAGTTGTGTTGCGTACCGGAATCGAGACACGTCGGAGAAATCATCGAGTCGACCAAAGACGTGGTGATGCTGCGGCCCCATTACATTCGGACTCCCGTGTGTGTTGAGCGTGCTGTTGCTGAGGACGTGGAGTTTGAACTGAAGAAAGCGAGACGTAAGATGAGTGGAATAAAGCCATTAGAGACGCGTCAGTGCGTCCGCCGTGTGGAGTTCTCAGCAGGGACTGACGAGTCGGTGGTCGTCAAGATACCACACTTTCCGACGCTCAAGCCGATCTCGCTCACGTATTCGATCTGGGGATATCACTCATCCAGTCGGTATATAAACTATGAACGCTCTTTCGAAGTAGATTGTTGATAGAGAGAGCTGCGGCTGAAAGTCGAAGAGGGCAAGGGCACCGCGCCAGCGGTGCCCGATATGTTCCCAATAAGCCGGTTCGTGTCGGAATCGGCTGCAGCGGACCTGCTACAACAGATCCGCTGGCGTGATGGCGTTGAGTGCCCTCGCTGCCGTTCTGACCTCACGGTCAGAAACGGCAGCTATCGGGTGTATCAGCGGTATTTGTGTAAGAATTGCGGTCGAACGTTCAACGACAAGACCGACACGATCTTTGCTCACTCGAAGCTCTCACTGAAAGAGTGGTACTTTACGATCTACGTATTCTTACGGTTTAATACGAGTATTCGGCAGATTGAGGCGGAACTCAATCTTTCGTACAGAACGGTGAGGCGGCGCGTCGAGCGCTTCGCCAAAGCGCTCGACGCGCCTTCGATCACGCTGTCTGGACCCGTTGAAATCGACGAAGTGTACGTGTCTGCTGGCCTCAAAGGCCGCGAGCGCGACCAGGAGTCGCGCTCGCGTGGCCTGTCCACGCGTGGACGAGGATCGTACGACGGCGACAAACCGCCAGTGTTCACGCTGGTCGATCGTGGCTCAGACGATCGGTACGTCGTGCCAGCGAAATCCGCCGACGAATCGACCATTCGACTCCTGCTTGCTGACTACGACGAGGAGTCGCTGACCGTCTATACGGACGGATTTCGAGCGTACGAACCGCTCGAAGAAGACGACGCATTCACCCGCAAATACGTTGTCCACGGCGACGGAGAATACGCTGATGGCGACATCCACGTCAACACCTGCGAGAGCCACGCGTCGCTGATGCGACGGTGGCTCTCGCCCCACTGAGGAGTGTCAAAAGACAAGCTAACGCCGTATCTTAGAGCCTTTCAGCTCCGCCGCGAACTTTACAGAAAACCAGGTGACGAAGCGCTCAAACATGCTCTCACTGCCGTCCTCTGAAAATCAACAACGTGCTTCACAAGAGCGAACTATGAAAATTGAGGGAGAACAAGGGATTAGCCGATCGCCCGCAGAAGGGTCAAATAATAACTACTTACTTACCCAAGTGGTTTAATAACAAGCATATAACAATAATTGGAGTTCAGCATGTTTTATCAAGTGCTTAGAACACATGGCTCAAGAAAAAAGCAGATCCGTTTGCCACCCCAGCCCTTCTAAACAAGCAAGGAAAGCAAGAGGCTCAAGAACTGAGTCATGACTGACTGGAAGGGTCGTCTTTTTCTGACAGATATTGTCGTTCTCACAGGGGCTATCGTAGCTGGCAGTATTCCTATTAATTATGCATCAGATACCGGACAAACAGCATCCACTGTCAGCAAAGGTCCCGAACAACCTGGGGACCCGTCCTTTGACATTGAGATCATCAGCACTAGTCAGCCAGTTAGAGCAGGCAAAACGCTCAGAGTTAATTTCAGTGTGACCAGCACCGGTGCTCCCGAAGATACGCGCTCTGCGTTTGGTTGTCCACTAAAGCCTATCAACGATTGGAGGGTTTCAACAAAAACGTCGAAAGATACACTGTTAATCAGGAAGACTACATGACAAAAATGAAAAAAGATAAGAAGGAACACGCACGCAAGCGACTGGCCCTTAATTTCACTCGTCGTAGTTATCTCGCGTTGACAGCGGCGTTCGGGGGGCTCCTGAGTACCACTGGTGTCGAGGCGGCATCCTCGGTCATCGAAGACTTCGAGCGGTACGACGGGACGACGACGCTTGACGACGTGTACTCGTCCAACATCGGTGCGTTCGACGTTGTCACTGACACTGTCTTCGAAGGTGCTCAGTCACTGTACTCGGTAAAAAGTAACGGTGCGTTCATCAACTCGACGAGTGGGTTAGACACTTATCCTTCGATCGGTGACACGGTCGAGTGGTACACGTGGTCGCGGGCGGGGTCGGGCGATCGTCTTCACTTCCTCCCCCAGAGTGAGACGAACCGGGACAACCACTACTCGATCGATCACTCGCTTCGCGACGACCGAATGCGAATCGGGATTTATGTCAATGGTAACTCCGAGTACTTCGCTGTCGACACGAACTTCACGACGACGCGAGACGAGCGGTGGCTGCGCCACCGCCTGGAGACCGAAGACACGGGCTCGGCCCACGCGTTCACCTACAAAATCTACGAGTACAACTCCTCTGGTGAGGACACGCTGCTCAATTCGATTTCGGGTACCGACACCGAGGCGTCAATCTCGGGTGGCCGAGAGTTCTCGACGGGCGGGATCGGTTGGCTCGTCTACGGGAACTCCGGGGCCGAACGATGGTTTGACGGGCTGGCGAAGGTAGACGACGGGGGTGGGACGACCCTCTCCGTCACGACCGGGGACGCAACCAACGTGGGCGAGACGAGTGCAACGCTGAACGGAACCCTGAACGACCTCGGCGGGGCCACTTCGGCCGACGTTTACTTCGAATGGGGTCCGAGCGGCAATCTCTCGAACGCGACGACGCAACAGACCTTGTCCGCGACTGGCACGTTTAGCGAGGAACTAACCGGGCTTGAAACCGGCACCGACTACGAGTTCAGAGCGGTCGCCCAAGCCAGCGACGGCGACACCGACACCGGAGGCATTGCGGCGTTCACCACCGGAAGCAGCGGCGCGACGTCCGACTTCGTCTCCCCGTACTACAACCTCGCCTCCGATCCGACGAGCCAGTCGCTGATTTACTGGATCGACGAACGTACCGGCGCGGACGGCGGCGAGCAGACGTTCGCGTACGGGACCGATTCGAGCGACCTCTCCCAGCAGGAGACGGTGACCGGGACCGCCGTTCCCGAGAAGAACGGTATCTATCGGTACGTGGTCGACCTCTCGGGGTTGAGCGACGGGACGACCTACTATGGTGACATCCGCGATGGCGGGACGACCCTCGAGTCGGTCGAGTGGCGGACGCTGCCCGCCACACTACCCGACGGCGGACTCGACATCGCGCTCTACTCCGACATCCACATCGACAACGGCGACGGAATGGGCGATCCCTCCGACATGATTCCCGTTCGCGAGGAGGACCCCGATCTTGTTCTCTTCGGCGGCGACTACATCACGTGGGGCGACGGGTCGACGAGCAACCGGTCCGACGAGGAGGTCGTCGACTGGTGGCTCGACCTGTTCAGGGAGTGGTACGGGACACTCAACGAGAGCCGGCTCCACCCTGTCCTTCCGATACCCGGCAACCACGAGGTCGGCAACCACAGCTGGGACGGGACGGGCACCGTGAACCCCGAACAAGGCGTCTTCCAGTTCTTCTACGGGAACCCGAGGTTCCTCGACCCGGTCGGCGAGAACTACGGCCAGGTGACGGTCGGCGACTACCTGCAACTGCTCGCTCTGGACACACACTCGGCGTATCCCGAGGACGTGGGCGCCTGGCTGGGGGGTGCCATCGACGGGAGCGTGCTCTGTACGATTCCGTTCCACCACAGCCCGCTGTTATCGGGCGGGAACCGGCGCGTTCCGGAGGACGACGACTTGCAGAGGCGACTCCGCGACGAGTGGCTGCGGACGCTGTGGGAGGACGATTCGGTCCTGTGTCACTTCGCTGGACACATCCACCTCCGTGAGTACACGGTGCCCTACACGGTCGTCGATACGGAGCCCTCCTCGGGTGACTACATCCCGCTCGACAGCGGGGTGGACGGATACCTCGTGGAAGATACGAGCGGCGCCGAGCGAGTCATGCAGTTCGGCACGGGATATCGCGCGAACCGCTCGTACGACAAGGAGTGGTTCACCGACTACATCGCCGAGCAGAACCAGTTCTATTCGCTGACGCTGACGAGTTCCCAGCTCGAAGTCCGGGAGCTGGACACGGCCGGCAACCCCTACGAATCACACATCTTCAGCACGCTTGACCTTCCGTCGGTGGACACAACGGCAGCAGGCGACGCTTCTTTTGCCGGGAGTGGAGGCGATTACACGATCAGTGCAGCTGGGGCTGACGTCTGGGAGTCCGCCGACGAGTACGGCGCGCTCTACAAAGACGATGTTTCCGGGGATGTCGTCGCTCGGACCACGATAGAAAGTCAAGAGAACACCCATCCGTGGGCCAAGTCTGGTATCATGATCGCCAACGATCTTACAACCGCTGGGAGCTCCGCCGGTGACGTCATCGTGGCTGTTACCCCCGAGAATGGCTTTGCCTTCCAGTGGGACGGCAACGGCGACGGGTTCGTCAACAGTAACACCAATGTCGACTCAACGAACTATCCCTGCGACCTCCGCCTAACTAAGTCTGGTTCAGGATACATTGGTGAATACTCCACCGATGGCGGCTCAACTTGGACCACAATCGACTCCGTCTCCATCAGTGACGCGAACAGCAGTCAGGACGTTGGTCTGGTCACCACCTCTCATAACACTGGGACCAACTGTACCGCCGAGTTCGCAAACTTCACGACCGAAGCACCTACTTCTGTCGATCTCCCGTCGGTAGACACGACAGCAACGGGTGACGCTTTCTTTTCGGGAGAAAGTGGCGATTACACGATCAGTGCAGCTGGGGCTGACGTCTGGGAGTCCGCCGACGAGTACGGTGCACTCTACAAAGACGATGTCTCCGGTGATGTCGTCGCTCGGACCACGATAGAAAGTCAAGAGAACACCCATCCGTGGGCCAAATCGGGCATTATGATCGCCAACGATATTACAACCGCCGGGAGCTCCGCCGGTGACGTCATCGTGGCTATTAGCCCTGAGAACGGCTTTGCCTTCCAGTGGGACAGCAACGGCGACGGGTTCGTCAACAGGAGCACCGACACCGATTCGACGAACTATCCCTGCGACCTCCGCCTAACTAAGTCTGGTTCAGGATACCTTGGTGAATACTCCACCGATGGCGGCTCAACTTGGACCACAATCGACTCTGTTTCCATCACTGACGCGAACAGCAGTCAGGATGTTGGTCTGTTCACCACCTCTCATAACACCGGAACGAACTGTACCGCCGACTTTGCAAACTTCACGACTGAAGCACCTCCTTCCGTCGATCTGGCGTCGGTGGACACGACGGCAGCAGGCGACGCTTCTTTTGTCGGGAGTGGAGGCGATTACACGATCAGTGCAGCTGGGGCTGACGTCTGGGAGTCCGCCGACGAGTACGGCGCGCTCTACAAAGACGATGTTTCCGGGGATGTCGTCGCTCGGACCACGATAGAAAGTCAAGAGAACACCCATCCGTGGGCCAAATCGGGCATTATGATCGCCAACGATATTACAACCGCCGGGAGCTCCGCCGGTGACGTCATCGTGGCTATTAGCCCTGAGAACGGCTTTGCCTTCCAGTGGGACAGCAACGGCGACGGGTTCGTCAACAGTAATACCAATGTCGACTCAACGAACTATCCCTGCGACCTCCGCCTAACTAAGTCTGGTTCAGAATACATTGGTGAATACTCCACCGATGGCGGCTCAACTTGGACCACAATCGACTCCGTTTCCATCACTGACGCGAACAGCAGTCAGGATGTTGGTCTGTTCACCACCTCTCATAACACCGGAACGAACTGTACCGCCGAGTTCGCAAACTTCACAACGAACTAACTGTTCAGCCGACCGTGCACGTGTGGGTTCAGGTTCCACCCACTCACCTGTTGCATATTGGATGGTTTTTTCGCCCGACCAAGATGGACCAATGGAGCCTGCTAACTGGGCTTCCCACGTTTTCGAGTATAAATATTTGTCAGGTTCTTATATTGGTTGGCGACGGAAGATTGGATGAAACCGTAAGTAGTGAGCCGGTTTGTATGCCTTCACCATCCATCGGACAGGGATATCTTCACGCGAGAGGAGTCCTCATGCGAGCTCAAAACCGCCCGATGAGCGCCACCCTGTGTGGTCTGCGAAAGAGTTGAGTCCTCTGGAAGTGTCTCTTTCTCGTTGAAGAAAGGGCCTATTGCTGCGGCATTTGTCGGAACCAGAACTTAATGAAGCGATTGCGGATGCACAATCGGAGGACGAGACCCGTTCTAGTCAGGCGACTGTGTTATATCAAGAATCTCTATCAAGATAACACGCGCAAGCAAGCCGGCCCATCGGAATTGACAGATTCGGCCACGCTTCGACGGCGGCCGCCGGATATCACGTTTGATCAATAGGACCAACTTTGTACAATCCTCGAAGAAGGACAACCACGGACGCCCAAGCAAATTCACGCCACCGGAGAAAGGTACAACATCATGTACCATCCCGCTCATCTGAACCGCAAGCTACATTTCACGCGAAGAGAGCGATTGGTCGGGGTTATGAGAGGAATGTGGTGCTGCATATGGAGGTGTCTTCAGCACGGTCGCCACCTATTGTAAAGATTCTTCAGGACTCAAAGGTGGATATAGGATATCGATTCGGGAGGGTGAAATGGTCGTCGAACCGGGAGGCCAGACGTTCTTCGGTTTCTCAGGCAACCTATGCTCACCATTTTCTCGAAAACCCGGAGTTGAAATCAAGGTGGAAGTGGACGTGTTTCCACTCGCCGTTCTCCTTTCGGTAGACTTTGATCGCCCGGTCCTCATGAGGGATTTGTTCAATCGCAAAGGTCGCTAACTCCGACTTGTTGGGAAGTTCGTATGCGGGGTCGCCAGTGACACGGTTGAGCTGGTCCGTGCGAGTAATCGTGCCACTCGTTAATTCTTCCACAAATCCTTCGAACACCCCACCGACGGCGTCCCAGCACGCCTCCCTACCACTGCCTCCCGTCATGACCATCACGACGTCCTTGTGTGACCAGATTTCCGCCATGGGACTGATATACCCGTTTATAACCACTTCCAATGCTCAGATGAGACGTGTGTTGCAGTATGTCACCGCTTTAGGATTTCAATAGAGTCGAATGATACTATGATCAAAGTCCGTTTCTTCTACAGAAGTTGATATTGGTGGTACAATGGATACCATCTATACAGCACGCGAACACCGGTTCAATTTAGCAGACACTGGTAAACTCGCGGAGTTTCTCTCCAGCAGCCTGTGTGAATTCTTCAGCCGAAGCCACGAGAGTGGCTCCAAACCTGCCCAGTACCAGCCCATTAGTGGTGTGCCGCCCTTCGACCTGTCCTCGGTACCTGCATTCTTGATCTCCACCTGAGAAGTGGCGTAATCCGTTCCAATCATTTCAGGTTATTGAATCGGGATGTTTTCACGAATTGGGTTGAACGCATCTGAAGTAAATTAGATCTATTAGGTTTAGAATATCAGGATAAGTTACTACTTTATGGGGAGACCATCTACTGGGCTCTATGAACAACCGGGCAGAGAACCGAATACTTCTCACTTCGGATTATTTACCGCCGAGTGATGGGGGCGTTGAACAGGTAGTACAGAAATTAGCCCTTCATCTCGTTGATGAAGGTTTCAAAGTTGGTATCTTCACGTTAGACGACGATGCCCGAGATTTTGAATTGCAGGATGTTCCCGAAATATCAGTCTACACTGCTTCGGCCCTAGATCTTACTAACATTATCGGATTACAGAGTATGTTCTCGGTTTCTGCCTTACGAGAATTCAGAAGGGTTCTTCGAGAGTTTCAGCCAGATATTGTACACGCCCATAACCGATTCTTTTATACATCAGTAGTTGCCGCGCTCTACTCAATTCGTGCAGATTACAAACTGGTGACTACGTTTCATCTCAGTGATATTGGAATGATATCCGGCCTCGGTGGTGCCGCAGCGAAGACGTTCGAACAGACAATAAGTCGGTTCGTGATCTCTCGGAGCGAACAGGTGATATGTGTCAGTGCCTCCGCCGAGTCGATTGCGCAATCACTCGGGGCGAAGCGAACGGCAGTAGTTCGGAACACAGTTGACGTTGACGAATTTTCACCGAATCCAAAAAACGGGAAGTCACTCTTGTATATTGGCCGATTTGTCCATAACAATGGAATCCAGGATCTACTGACCGCACTTCCATCGATCCTAGACTCCCATCCGGATGCGGAGGTCCATCTTGTCGGAAGTGGTCCCTTGGGAGAGGAAGTTCAGAAAACAATTCATTCCTCTGGTCTCTCTGATTCAGTGACGATCTACGATTACGTTGATGACATCTCTGAGATGTATGATCGTGCAAGCGTGTTTTGTCGGCCCTCCTACTCCGAGGGACTACCCCTTACAATGCTTGAGGCAATGGCGTCCGGTATCCCACCTGTCGTCACGGCAATCGCCGGCGTTCCTGAGGTTGTCACCGATCACGAAACAGGCGTTCTTCTGGAGCCGGACAATCCAGACGAAGTGGCACAGGCAGTTATCGAACTGTTTGATGACGCCGAGTTACGAGTCAGACTGGCAAAGAATGCCCGTGAATACATTACTGAAAACCTCACGTGGGAGCAGCGGACGGAAAAAGTGATAGACGTATACAGTCAGGTAACTACTGATGTCTGATCGGCTCGCTAGGACGATGAGCAGTGGCGTTCAGTGCTACTTCGGAGGTATCCTTGAATGAAGATCGCTCACGTCTACGACGAACACTACCGCGTTAGTCCAGAGAAGGGTTCTGTCGCAAAGGTGATTTATAACCTTGCAACAATACAGGCAGAACTCGGACATGACATTACTGTACTTGAACGACAATGGTCCGGGCTACCGCAACAGGAGAAACAAGATGGAGTTCAGTTCACCCGGTTTCCGCTCTCCATTGGGTCTGATATTGAGGGTGAGGAGATCCCCTACAAGCAGATAAAGAGTCCCACTGGAATCCTGACGATGCTCTTTGATCGATTTGAACTTGCGCTAAAGCTTCGGAGACACTTCAGGCAGACGGATTACGATATCGTTCACTTTCACGTCCCGTTCGTTGCGAACATTCTCATACACATTTATCCTACAATCAGAAATAGGGCGGTATATACTGCCCACGTTGGCGAAGAAGACGTGCGTTTCGGACTCTCCAAGGAAGGATTTGTCTCGCACTTTCTTTCGGTTTTTTCTCCGGACTTACACTTGATGCGGCGTACGGCAACCTCTAATGTTCTGAATGAGCGACTGGCGGAAGAACTCCCTTTAAAGGATATTGAAGTTATCCCGAACGGTGTAGACGTTACTGAATATACCCCTGAGAACACCGATCTTGTTGATTTGAAATCTGAATTCGGTATTGAGACACCGTTTGTTCTTTTCGTAGGAACAATCACCCCACGCAAGGGCCCTGATATTCTCCTTGATGCTATCAACACTCTCGAAGAAGATGGTACTATTGGAGAGTTCAGCTTCGTATTCGCCGGAAACCAAGAGATTGAAAAGGAGTTTGCGGCTGAGTTAGCCGAGCGTGCAGAGAATTTAATGACAGTGATCCATTTTCCGGGATTTGTCAGTCTTAAAGAACTAAAAGCATTGTATGCATCCTGTGATATCTTCGCACTTCCTTCACACGAAGAAGGATGGGGGATGGTCATCACTGAAGCGATGGCTTCTCAAAGTCCAATTGTGGCCACAAACGTATCTGGAATCCCCGAACAGGTCTACGAAGAAGAAAACGGTTATCTTGTTGAACCTGGAGATGCGTCCGGACTTGCGGACAAAATCCAGATATTAATTGATGCTGAAGACCAACGCCGGCAAATGGGTGAGAAAAGTCGAGAACTGGCTATGGAGCTATTCAGCTGGGAATCCGTTGCGGAGCAGTATCTTTCGATGTATCCCTCTAATGCTCAAGAGCTGACTGATATATACTAACTAATTGCTTACAAATCACGTTCCAAGATAACTCGGTTTGGACTTTCTCATCTATTATATCCTCCATATGTTGACTAGTTTCTTCTGAACTGATGATACCAATTATTGCTTCGCTCAGAGAATCAGGGTCGTTTGATGGAACAATATACCCAGTCTCCCCTTCAGTAACTGCCTCAGGTAAACTCCCGACATTAGTAACAACAACAGGTGTTCGATATTCATACGAGATAGTGAGTACACCACTTTGAGAACCGCTCTTATACGGTAGAACTACGACATCTGCATTCCGGAAGAATTTTCCAACTTTCTCGTCGGGAATGAATTCGTTATAGATCTGAACAAATTCGGAGTTTGCAATATCCGCTGGCAGGTATTTTGAAATGTCACCTTTCCCAGCTAAGGTTACAGTCGCTTCTGGGCATTCAGACTGAATCTTGGGAATAGCATCGCCGAGAACATCGATTCCCTTATAATCTGCAATAAGACCGAAGAAGAGTATGTTTTTCTTATTAGGATCGTCAAATCTAACACCGGTATCTACATTACGGTAATGTTCATACACACCGTGTTTGAGCACTGCAATCTTGTTTTTTGAAACATCTTTATTTTCGAGTACCTCCTTCAAATATTCTCCGTGGACAAGAATCTTATCAGCAGCTGAACGAAAGTGATATTTCGAATAGGAATATATCCGAGTACGGTCGTAAAAAGTAACATCATTCGTTTCCTCTGGTTCGTGATCCGTATATACGATAGGATACGAGGAAAGAAACGGGATTACCGGATTCAACCAAAAGAATCCTTGAGTGATATGAATAATATCAGGGTCGATAGTCTGGATTTTCCTGAGTAGTCGATAATATGTGATTGGGTTCAGGCTACGAAGAATCGTCACAAGATTTGAGCTAATTCCAACTCTATGAACATTAACTCCGTCCACAAAGGGATTATCTTGGATATTTCTTTCAGATACAATCACACTAACCTCATGACCAAGATCGTGAAGAGATCGCGCAATTTCAGCAGGATAGATCGGTGTTCCACTCAATTGGATGAGTAATATTTTTAATTTCTCCTCCTCAGGAGTTGTGTCACTCATATCGTTGGCTATAACTGTAGTCCCTCCCCTAATTAACTTATTCAAAATGCTTCCAGTTGCGGATATTCCTATGACTGACGATCCTCATGTGGTTGCCGTTGTTTTGAACTGGAACAATTACGAGGACTCGTCCCGCTGTTTAGAATCTCTAATAGACCAAGACTACTCCAACTTGGACATAATTCTCGTTGATAACGCTTCTACCGATGGATCTGGGGAACAATTAAATGGAGATTTTTTTGACATTACTGTTATATATACGAAGGAGAATCTCGGGTTTGCTGGAGGTATGAATTATGGGATTCGGGCCGCTATGGAGGAATCACCAGATTACGTCTGGATATTAAATAACGATTCTATTCTTCCAAAGAAAACCCTTGAGGGGTTAGTTCCTATTTTAGAATATGATTCCGATATTGGAATTCTATCACCTCGTATCCAAACGGAGAACGAAGAACTCTGGTTTCTACAGGGTGCCATCAATTGGAGGAAATGTGATGTTGATCATCAGGTACCCGACAACAATTCTGCTGAATCACAGCTCATTTCAAATGAATACATACCGATGTGTGCAGCCCTAATTCGTTCAGAGGTCTTTGAACAGATAGGCCTCCTACCAGAAGACTACTTTATGTATTACGAAGACGTGGACTTCTGTATAAAAACCAGACGAAAAGGGTACAGATTAGCCACCTCAACTACTACCACCATCACACACATCGGCTCAGCTAGTTCTGGTAGCGATCTTAGTGCCTTACCGACATACTATAATTTTAGAAACAGAATACATTTGGCCAGAACCTATTCTGATCAATCTGGATCCGGTTTCTGGATATATTACGTTATGAGTATACTCTACGGAACTCTTCGAAGGTTCTATAATAAAGAATTTGAGGCAGTAGTACCCCTTCTACGAGGAGTTGCTGATGGCATCCAGGAAACTAAAGGTCGTGGACCATATCCATAAATGAATCTATTACAAATCACCCAAACGAAAATTTATCCGCCGACACAGGGTGGTGAACACCGATCACACGGTTTAACTCTCGCATTCCAAGAAGGAGAACATCAAACTATCCGATACTGTGTTGGTGGCCCGCTGAGCAACCATGAACTACCAGAAATTGAATATGAGGTAAAGATTAATAATAAGTATAAAGAGATCCGTCCAGCAAATCCATTATACGACCTCCCCAGTATCCCGTCTACTCTTCTAAATGTTCCAGGGACGTTGGTGAATCAGGTCCTGAAATATAGCCCGACACGCCAGTTACAATCATTAGTTCGTTGGGCAGACGTTATATTAGTACAGGGGCCACATTTAGTTCCCCCTGTTATTCGTCTGGCTAATAACACACCCGTTATTTATTCGAGTCATAACGTAGAGGTAGATCGGTGGAGGACACTTTCAGATTCGTCTGTGAAGAGATACTTTTATAATGAGTTGTATGAAAATGAAAAAATCGCTGTTGAGCAATCAGATGCTACTATTTGTGTTTCAGAGGCAGATAAACAACGGTATGATGAGCTCTTCTCTCCATCTTCTCCAATGTGGATTATACCTAATGGGACCTCGAAGGCGAATCTACGTGAGCGCAACATCGAATGTGAAAATAGGACTGTCAGGGAGCGCTATGGAATTGAGGCAAATCAACGAGTAGCAGTTTTTGTTGGAAGTGATTATGGTCCAAATATAACTGCGGTCGAAAAACTACTTCAATTCGCAGAACATGCTGAGCGAGAAGGTGACGCCATTCATTTCCTTGTTGCCGGGACTGTCTGTGATTATTTCGAAGAAGAATACTCAACACTAACCCTCACAGGATTTATAGAAGATATCGAAGAGATATACGATGTCGGAGATATAGCATTAAACCCGATCACCGAAGGAGCAGGTTCAAACATTAAAATAGTTGACTATATGGCACAGTCACTTCCCACGATCACTACTTCATTTGGTGCGAGAGGTTTTGATTTAACCGATGGTGAAACTGCCTTTGTCAGAGATTTGGAAAGTTTTTATTATTTAATACGCCACTTAGATGAAGATGATCTTAAGAAAGTCGGTAGTAGTGGTCAGGACCTAGTACGTGAACAATACATCTGGGAGGTGCTCTCTAATACGGTTCTTGAGTATTTACAAAAAGTCAAATAGGAATTTGTACAAATAAATTGTAAACGGCGTGTGAGAGGTTCTTGAGGCCCGTATCTATATTTAGTAAATTTAGGGCAGGATAACTGTGTAAAATATATTTATTATTTATGCGTTCGGATACGAATGTATTGGCCGTCACGGAATATCACGGCCTCTTAGTCAATTTTGCTGGCTATTCCATGTCTGAACTTACATGGCACTCCCACTGTCTGGCGAGCAATGATACCCCGTCAAATAGCTCTTCCATAGACTTAAAGTGAACTGTAACCAAGAAGGGTTCTATGTGGTGGAAGCTTTGGGACAGACGAACGGATGTTTTTCTTTTATTCGCATCCTCTCTCGCTGTGATTGGTGCGGTAGGACTCTACACACTTAGCCGCAGCTCCCCAAGCTTGGCAATCAATGGCTCATATACTGTTTCTGGAATAGTTATCGGGACTGCATTCTCTTGGGCTTACTCAGTCAAGAAGGAGTCACTAACAAGCGTTGCCGAGGCTGATGTCTCGAAGCAGTTCCCAAAACTAGTTTATATACTTGTGTCAGGTACCATTGTCGGGAGTACATTTGGATCATCTCGATCAGTTCTACTGCTAACCCTGCTACCGATTTGTTCCCTTTTAGTCGTAATTCAGGTCGTTAAGGATGCTCCAATTGCTTGGGTCATTCCACAACTTATGGCACTCTTCATTGTGAATCCACTTACTCGATTTCTGAATACCGGATATTTTTTCGGAAATGGTGATCTGCTTGTCCACACGCCGAATATTCAGAGGGTAATGGAAACTGGCACTACAGGCCAGTATCTCGTGTTATATCAACAATATCCCGGGTATTTTTTTGAAATAGCAACCGTTGGGCATATACTGGGGATAAGTGGATACTCTGCTCTTGAACTAACAGGAGCTATCATTTATACTGTCGGTCTCTTGCTTGTGTACACATTAGCTAATCGCCTATCTCAGAGTCGCCTATTCGGAGTATCGGTCGCGCTTGCATTCTTGGCTATACGACAATTCCACTGGTATGCGAATTACCTTTTCCCTCAAGCATATGTAGTAATATTAATTCTGGTATTTTTGACTGCCGCAAGAATTCAAAACGAGATCCATTTTTCATCTGCTTCCCGTCTTAAAGCAATACTTGGGGGAGCGTTACTGATTGTCACTATAGTTTCTGCAATGTATATTCATCATTTAGGAATCCTTGTTAGTCTATTTGTCCTCTTTTTTCTTGTTATTTCAGAGAAGGTCACGCTCTGGCAAATTCCCAATCACCGCAATATTGGGATCTTGGGTCGGGGGTATGCTGCGTTGCTATTTTTGATTGGACTGTCCAGGTGGACTACTACCGGTTCTGGATTTTTATTCCCTCTTTCGGAATATACTTTCCTCTTGTTCGGAATTGGATCTAGGGTGTCTCTTTTTTTCTCTGATGGGGGAACAGGAGGAAGCGCTCTCACAGAGATAGGTTCTGCATCTCTCTCATCGGGGGTCCTAAATATGATTGTTTATCCGCCATTCATATATTTCATATCTCTCGTCAGTGTGTTGGTAATTGGGGTGTGTGTACTATTAGTCAGTTATCGAGATCTGAGTGATGCACTTCCCTATATTCTCACAGGGGCTATTCTCTCCCCGTTAGTTCTCCCAACACCTATTTCAATCAAGTCGATAAACCGACTGCGATTAGTGTTTTTACTTGCTTTCGTGTTTTTCCTTGGATGTGGAGTCTATGGACTCATTCAGCTCAGCCGTTCAAATCACTCATCATTACGAGTGGCCAGTATTGTGTTACTTGTAGGGTTGATTGTAGCAGGGCCTATCGCGAGTAGCAGTATTACGCTTATGGGGCCAATCCAGTCACAATCCGAATTCAGTACAACAGAATACAAACAAATAGAAGCGACATCAGAATTCGTTGGAGAGACTGATATCCGTACTGACTGGCTCACTGGGGTTACAATAAATCATTTCCGCGAGAGAGACTTGGCATATAGCGGGATCAATGTTAGTGCTGAAGGATTGTCATTCGATTCTGGCACTCTAATATTTCGTGAAACCTGGACAGACTATCGCGTATCATACAGAGATACTAATTCAAAGTTATTTAGTAGATTCGTAATCACAAGGGGATATATACACGAACTTGAACAGAGAAAAAATAAGATCTATTCCTCTGGAGGCGTAGGTGCTCTGAAGAATACAGACGCCAATAATACAAATTCTAGCTAACTGAGCCAATTACGAAGTTAGCTGATATATCGAATAGTGGATTAAGAACTCGGTTAATCCACATATCCTAGATGCTTAAGCCGTGAAGCGACTTTATCATCTTGCCATCCAACGGTATGTTCACCAATTCGCTCATTTTTTATTGAGGGAGAAGAAACAAAAGATTCTACAGCTTTCTCTAACTCTGCTCTTTTTTTGGTATTGGTGGACTCAGATTTCTCCTCAGGATCTTCAGCGATATTATACAATTCTTTGTCATAATCGCCATGTCTCTCATAAGTCTGGATGTATTTCCATTTTTCATCTCTATATCCGATATAGGTCTCATCAATCTGAGGAACATAATTTATAATAAAGGATTTATTTTCTGTTAGTGATCCCCGCCACTCTGATGGTAGCAACTCACCAATTTGGTCCAAAAATAGCAAGGGTATATCCAAATGTCGAATTAGGTTCCCCTCATTATTTTTAAGAGAGCTACTATATAAGAATGGAACTTTCACTACTTCGTCATAGAGCTGAGCATGGCCCCAGACATCATGATTAAATCCTTCTCCATGGTCACCAGTCATAACAATACTGGCGCTGTTTGGAAGGAAATTAAAAAGATCCTCAAGAAAGGAATCGAAGTATGCTACACAGTCATTATATAGGTTGCGATATGTGTCTTGGTATTTTGGAGCGGGTTTCCGAGAATCGGACCAATCATGATTGAGCGTCCGTATCGATTTGATCGGCCCCCTTCGTAAAACACGTCGAATGCCGGGCAGATACGGTGCATGTAAATCCATAAAGTGAAGCCAGAGGAATCTTGGCGACGGAGCTTCATTCCACCATTTTTTTGCTCGACTCAATAGATCTGGTGCTGGCACTCGGCTTTCCATCCGAGACAGTCGAACGAGATTTTCAATTGTCCCACCTTTCTTGAAGTTATCATCAGGAGCTAGTCCATCGTTCCAGAATGTGTCAAATTCATCTCTCCACTTCGACAGATACGGGTTAGAAGCTACAAATCCTCCTGTAGAGTACCCATTATCGCTTAGGATGGAAGGAAGAGTAGGACAGTCAGATTTGACTGCACCAGTTTCATCGTAGACTTCCGGATAATACTGACTGGCCAGAATAGAGGGGAAAACACCGTTAGTCGCTGCTCCCTGAGCAATAGCAAAATCCTGAGATAGACTAGAAGATTGAACAGAGTCCATTCGGTCTACTGTATCCGACCGCCAACAATCAACCGTAATGAGAATGGCATCTTTGCTAGTCATAGAGTCTAGTCTTTCCCCCCGTCTATTAAATTCCGGCTATATTCGAGTATCTCGATTAGTCGGGTGAGTTCAGAAAGCCGCACAGGATGTGAGCCATCAAAGAGCACGGCTTCGAGACCGCGCTCTTCAAACCGACTCAACCAGTTGTAGACTGTCTGGCAATCCCAGCCGTACTTTGCTTCAATCGCATCAGGCGAGAGATCTTCTAAGTGTTCACGAGTAGAAGTAAAGCATTTGATCACCCTCGGATCAGTCTCGTCCGCGAGTTGGTCGCGGACTTGACTCTTGGTGAGGTCGGAGATCCTGTCCCCTTCCTTCGTCATACCAAGTCTCGTCTCTGGACACTAAAAATAGCTGACCGGCATTATAAAATACCGGAGTTGAGGGGCAGTCCGGTTTCATTGAGATAGGTTTTACTGGTCCCATTACGAAGTTGGTAGCATGTCGTCTTGGTTAGAGAGAAAAAAAACCGACATTCAAGAGACAGGGCCAGTTGGTGTGAAACGAGCAATCAATGATTTATGGACATATTTCTTATCTGAAGGGGTCGCCCCTTTTGCCCCAAATGGGAAGCACATATTCGATGAGGAATGGGATCTTCTAATAATTCTAGATGCTTGCAGGTATGATTTAATGGAGGATGTAGAAGATGACTACGAATTTATTGGATCTCTTGAAAAGGTCTGGAGTGTAGCAAGTAGTTCAGTCGGATGGATGACCGAAACCTTCGATAACGCCCATCAAGATAAAATCTCAAAAACCTCAATTATAACGGCGAACCCGTATAGTGACGAACTCATAAACCCGAATGATGTCTTCTACTTAGACGAGGTCTGGACATATGGCTGGGATGATGATATGTCTACGACACCAGCTGATGCCGTTACCGACCGTACAATTGAATTTCTCCGTGGAAACAACTCTAAATATACGATTTCCCATTATATGCAACCACATGCTTCATTTGTAAACTATCCTGATATAAAGCCCGAGAATACTACTACAGAGAGCGTCTGGAAATCGGTTCTGTATGGAGAAAATAGTAAATCAGAGATTTGGGAAGCCTATCAGGATAATCTACATTATGTGTTGGAGTCTATCCAGGTGTTACTTGAGAATGTCGATGCAGAGAAGGTAGTGATAACCGCTGACCACGGAAATGCGCTTGGAGAGTGGTGGACCTATGGACACGATGGGTATGTTCCAATTGACGCGCAAAGGGCAGTTCCATGGATTCAAACACATGCTGAAGACAAAAACACCCATACTCCCGAAACCCGCCACAGTTCTTCCACGGAACCTGAGGTAAACGACCGCCTTAGACAGTTAGGATATGTAGAATGAAGACGATCTCAATCGGCGGTGCCAACCAGGATGAACGGCGTTGTCCTCCCAAACTCCTACGCGACAGGGGTAGGCATAGGCACCGGCCAGTGGCTTGGGGTACTCGGTATAAGTCCCTGACCTACGCTGAAGGCTGAAATCACTCGACTCAACACACTGCTTCACCGTAGAACTCGATCAGCGTGAAGTAACTCCGAAAATATAGCGGTGATCACCAGAGAGTTTTGATTCTGAGATTCGTTAATAACATGATTGGATAGTGCCGAATTTACAGTGGTTACATATCACGAGCAATCCTGTATAGCTTGTTCAAACTGTGCAGTTGCATTTTCCCAAGTGTAGTCTTTGACACTCTCGTAACCTTGTTGTTGTAGATGCGCTCGCTTTTCATCGTCCTCTATTAGCTCACCCACAGCTTCAATCAATGCCCCACTTTTACGGGGTGGAACAATAGATGCTGTCTCCCCATCTTCTGCATAATCTGGCACACCGCCTACATTCGTAGCCACTACTGCACATTTACAAGCCATTGCTTCCAGAGGTGGCAGTTGACAGCCTTCTACCCAACTCGGGAGAACGAAAATATCTGCTTTGGAGTAGAGGTGCCGAAGTTCCTGATCTGAAATATTTGAATGTTGAATAGTACCGTCGATATAGTCCCCTTCTTCTAGATTGTTTCCATACAGATGAATCTCTACATCATATGATGTCCTAATCTCTTTGATGAGTTTTTTTACCTCTCGTTCGCCTTTCCAGGGTATGTTCCTCGACGGGATTAATAGAGAGATCACCTGACTCTCGATTGTATCTTCCGGATAGAAGACTGAATGATTCACACTATTAGTGACTACACCCGCGACAGTTTGATTGAATTTTAATTCCAACAATTTTTTTAGCCAAGATGATATAGTTATCTTAGTCAGAGGCAATTCATAGGCTCGGTCAACTAACTCCTTTTGCCGCTTTGCTTTAGAATCTACAGGAGTGACTTCGTACATCTTTATTGGGTATGACGATGGATCCTCAGCTATTGAGGAAACCTGTGACCAAGCTTCATCACTATTCCAAGTATCCCATATCTCATAGTGCTGAACAAAATGTACTTTCTCACCCTTTGAATCATCAAGAGCAGAGACAGTATATGCAGTTTGCCATGCTGTCGCAATCGTCACATCTGCGTCCGGTATCCCATGTTCGAAATACTTGATGAAATTGGGTGATAACGTGGGGATCTGCTGAACAGGAACATTGAGCTCAAACCAATCAACTTCGTTAGATGTGAATGAGCGACTGAGTGTTTTCGAAACTTGTCTTATCCTTGGTTTTGGTGCTGTCCACTTCTCCGACATCCTAGATGGAATAGTAGGATATATGATATTTATTCTATGACCACGTTTGGTGAGCCGGTTCGCATATTCGAAGACGACACGATTTCCGCCTGTTAACCCGACACCAGGGAGAATGAAATTAACTTTCATTGGTTTGACCTCGTAGAATCCGTTGGCACTGACTAAGAATAGTTGACCGGAGTGAGGGAAATAGAGGTATCGATACTGTATAGATTATAGCCCCAAGACAAATTACGAATAGCAACTCAACGAGTGAATTCACGCTGATTAACCATCTGACTGGGACTAATAAAAGTGTCATACTTACCGCAGCGAGAACACAGGCAAACAATTCACTATATGGTATCTGTACCGAAAGACGTCGTGATAAATATATCCAGTGAAGGAACAAACCACTGATAAAGGAAGCTATCATCGTGGCAATAGCAGCACCAGTAATTCCGAATTCCCACACTAGTACGATATTTAGAATTAAATTCAGCATTACCCCCACTATAGTCGCCCGAGCCGCTAAATCTGGCCGATCAATTGCCTGGAGCGACCGACCGAAAACCACCTGTGGTGCTTCTGTAACCTGATCAAACATTAGTATAATGAGTGCAAGCCACGCCATCGTATACTCAGTTCCAAAGACCAGTCCAAGGATCTCCTTTGAAAACAACAGTGTACCAAAGAAAGCGGGAATCACCAGTATTAAAGATGGGGTGAGAACTTGAGGAATGAGATCCTCAATTCGATCTTTGGCCCCTTCACCACTCCATTCACTAAATTGAGGGAAAACCGCAGTAGCAATTGATCGGCTGAGAAGGATTACAATTGTCGTCACCCGCCATGCGACTTCGTAAGCTCCAACATGTGCTTGTGTGAGAAACAGCCCAATAATCGCTACATCCATCCAGTTATAAAAATATCCGCCGATTGAGGAGACGACATTGTATTTCCCATAATCGTATAATGAACGGGCGTGTTCACGAGAAGGTTTATTTGGAATTACTGATACTTTAAACCAACCCCATATTATTACTAAGAATATTCCAGACAATAGTCCGTAAATCAGGGCAAGTGCTTCAAATCCTTGGCTTACAAATATTCCACCGACACCAAGCCAAGTTGCTTGCCGCGCTACTTGTAGAACTGCAGTTTCACCAACGCGGAGCTCACCCTTCAATACGACAATGGCGAGTTGCGCAGCTTCCTGGAGGATGAGAGCAATTGCAAGAAGGATAGCGATCTCCGCGCCTAAGTAACTATTAATCCAGGACTGTAAGAGAACAATTCCTAGGACTACTGCAGATATCGGTATGAGTTTGAGAGCAAGTGCACTTGATAGAAATTTTCCTTGGGAATCACCTTCACTAATGCGTTTCTCAACAGCACCGCGAATCCCAAAATCAGCTGGAATGGCAAACAAACCTAACATTGCTTGAAATAAGAAAAATGTGCCCATTGGCGAAGGACCCAGTACTCGGGCAAAGTAGACAATTCCGACGAACTGTAGCACTGAACCAGTGATATTCGCAGCAAACAGTTTTAAACTAGATCGAGCTAAATTCATATAATATTGTAGATTTGTGCTCTTCTAACTGTTAGGCTATACGGTAAATAAGTAAATAGCCACAGTTATGAGTGTCGATGGAACCCCGCTATACTTTAGAAAGGGACGAAAGTAACGTTCAACTCAATCTCTATTCGTCAGAAATAAGCGATTCAAAATCAGACACCTAAGCGAATGACTAAGATTCATGATGTAGAGGCCCGCGACCTGCAATCAAATGCCGACGAACGTGGCCACCTCGTAGAAGTTTTCCGGGAAGATTGGGATGAATACGACACTGATCCCGCAATGTCCTATTTTTCCATGACGTATCCAGGCATTATCCGAGCTTGGCACCGCCATCTTAAGGGCCAGATTGACCACTTCGTCTGCCCACAGGGACGAATCAAGGTGGGCATCTATGATGAACGCGAAAGTTCCCCAACTGAGGGTGAATTAAATACGTTTATTATAGGCGAACATAACCAGAAGGTCATCCGCATTCCTGGCGAATGCTGGCACGGATTCAAGGCAATTGGTGATAAGCCCTCAATCTTGATTAACTATCCGACAGAACTTTACGATTATGAGAATCCCGATGAAGAGCGAATCCCGTACGATACTGATCGAATACCTCTCGATTGGGAAGCACCACCACACGAGTAGTTGATTTATTCTGCATAACCAAGATCCGAGAGCCGGTCTTGGACGTCTTGTGAGATATCTACTTTAGAGCCTGTTGTTCGTTCTCGCGGAATGTAGTCTAGTAGTTGCTCTTTTAGTTCTGAATTATTAATGGTCTCACCAGTATTAAAATTTAATAATACAGATTCCTCGCTTACAGGGGTATAAATCAAGTGTTTATTGCCATCAGTGACACTAATTTGGTTCGGCCCGTACGCGATTTCTTGTGAAAGGACCGGTTCTTTGATGGGCTTCTGGAGTGGATACCCGTCGAAATCAAAGGATCGATCTGTCCCCAGCTCATCAAGAATCGTTGGGACAATATCTGTCAAACTCCGTCGAGTTTCAGAGATAGGAGTATTTTCGATATTAGTCACGATAGGGACATCAATAACTGGGGGTACAAGCGCATGGCCATGACCAACGCCGATAATCTCGCGAGGATCCGCAAAATGGGTTTCCTCAAAGTCTCTATACTCCCAAAATTCCTCACCATGATCGCTGGTTACGATAATGATGGTGTCGTTGAGTTCTGCTAACTCATCAAGTGTACGTTCGATTTCTTCATCGATATATCGGACAAGCGTGTCGTATAGGAGTTCCCGAGCGTAGCGGTATTCCTCAAACTTTTGATTGTTGACTCTCCCGGAGGTAAATCGCCATCGGTTAATCCCTTCCACGTCAGGGATGTCGCCGAAATAATTATCATCAGGTTCCTGAAGAGGTTCGTGAAGATCTCCTAGTTGTACGTATCCGAATTTCGGGTCTGATTTGCTATTCCACCACTCCTGTATTTCGGACAGCAGTGTTTCAGCGTCCGCATTGTGGCGTTGCTCCATGGACTTAAATCTCCCTTCAATTGGGACCGCAGCAGTTCCGATGGCTGTTATGAACTTTGTCTCATAGCCGTCGTCATCAAGTAAATCGGCAATCGTGAAGATATCGTCACGAACTCCGTTTGGAGGATTGCTAAGATCCTGATTTCTTGCTGAATCATCTGAATATGCAGCACCATGACTATTGGGGTAAAGTCCAGTTAGAATGGAGGGAACAGAACTGAAAGTCCATGGTGCGGCTGCTATTGCCGGTGTATATGATGCGAGTGTATCAATAAAAGGCGTAGTGTTACGTTGATATCCATTTCTGGAGATCCGATCATTACGAAGGCAGTCAACCGTAATGATAAGAACATTCTTAGAATCCTCTAACGTAATCGACGGCACATCGGTGTCCCCTGTCTCGTATACAATCCGATTCTTGAGTCCATAGAAGGTATCTAGGGTCTGTTTGGCTATTTTCTCAATCATCGTGCAAATGCTGTTGAGGAAGATTAATAACGCTTTGCTATACAGTGTATCATAAGTTCGAACAAATATGAAAGGTGTTCTTCTTTCAGGGGGCACAGGATCCCGCCTCCGTCCTATAACCCATACTGGGCCAAAGCAGCTTGTCCCTGTCGCAAATAAGCCTGTCCTCGAATACGCAATTGAGGATCTCAAGGAAGCCGGAATCACGGAGATTGGGGTTATCCTCGGTAATAAAGGCCGAGATGAGATCCAAGAACTCCTTGGTGACGGCTCAGACTATGACGTGGATATCACGTACATCGTCCAAGGGAACCCACTTGGACTCGCACACGCTGCCGGCTGTGCAAAAGACTTCGTCGGTGACGATGATTTCGTGATGTACCTCGGCGATAACATCCTCAAATCAGGTGTTACCGAACTCGTAGAGAGCTTCAAAGCGGGTGACTACGGCGCAGGTATCGCACTCCAGGAAGTAGACGATCCGCAGGCCTTCGGCATCGCGGATGTCGATGATGAGGGCAACGTCACGGAACTCATTGAGAAACCCGACGAGCCACCGACGAACCTCGCACTCATCGGGATGTACGTCTTCTCACCCGCGGTCTTCGACGCTATCGACGATCTCGAACCGTCGTGGCGTGGCGAACTCGAAATCACGGATGCCATCCAAGATCTTCTCGAAGACGGCTTCGAAATCGACTCCCACGTCGTCACAGGCTGGTGGAAGGACACCGGAAAACCCGAAGACATTCTGGAAGCAAACCGTCTCGTCCTCGAAGACAAGGAACTGAACACAGAAGGTGTCGTTGAGGACGGCGCGGAGACCGACGGCCGCATTGAACTCGCGGACTCTGCAGTTATCGAAGAGGGTGCTGTTGTACGGGGCCCCGTCTCCATCGCGGCGAACACGACTATCAAGAGTGGGACGTACGTTGGTCCATATACGTCAATTGGCGCGAACTCCACACTGGAGGATATCCACATCGAGAATAGCGTCGTCATCGGCGACTCTGAAATAACTGCCAACGGCCGTATCGTCGATAGCTTACTTGGACGCAACGCCAACGTCGAGAGCGCGGACGGCCTCCTTCCGGAGGGCCGCCGACTCGTCGTCGGTGAGAACTCCCAACTCAAACTCTAACGATGCGCATCATCACTCACACCTGTCCGGCCTGTGGCACCGTCGTTGCAGCGAACGAACTCGAAAATGACCGCGTAATGAAGTGTCCGGGACTCGGCTGTCAGGAAGTTCTTCGCTTCGAGCATCTCCCCGAGGACGCACGCGACCACTTCCTCGAAAACCGGGACCGCTACCAAATCTAACGGAGCGCGTCCTGGACAGTTTCGACGTCCTCGCGCAACGGTGGCTGGGGACGACCAAGCTCTGATTCCACCTTTTCAACGTCAAGGCAGCTGTACGTCGGTCGCGTCGCATCTCGTTCGACGTCGTCCATCGATCCCTTACTGAGTAATTCCTCGCTATTGCCGACGTGATCGGCAATCACTTCCCCGAACTCGAAGGGGGTAACACACGATGAACACGTGATATGGAAGAGGCCAGTAGCATCCTGCTCGATCAGATCCAGTAGTGTTTCGGCGGCCTGGCCGGCGCGTGTCGGGGTTACCCATTGATCCGTGAACAAGGGTACGTCTTGGCCTGACTGGAGTTGGCTGCGAACCCACGCCGGGAACCCCGTGAGATCATCGCTACTTCGGTGGATACCCCAGACGAACGAGAGCCGAGCCACGAGCGCGTCCGTGGTTTCTTCGGTGACCGCCTGTTCGCCTGCTAGCTTCGACTCGCCGTACACCTGTACCGGGTTCGTATCCGCCGACTCACTGTAGGGATCACGTTCCGTCCCGTCGAAGACGTAGTCCGTCGAAACGTGGACGAACTCAATACCGTTCGCGTCACATTGAGCGGCCAGCCCACCTGGTGCGTCGCCGTTGAGCACATGGGCTTGTTCCGGATTCGTTTCGCAGTCATTGACATCCGTCATCGCGGCACAATTAACGACCACGTCTGGGTCGTGGTTGCTGAGGACGTCGTCGAACGAGTCGTATTCCCGGAGATCGAATTGCGTGAGTGGAATGTCGAACCCTGGTCGTGTTGAGTGATAAGTTCCAGAGACGTTCCAACCGCGTTGCTGACCTGCACGTACGACGTTGCTACCGAGGAGACCGTTCGCACCGACGACGAGGAGTTGCATACTGTAGTGTTCCGACAGTAATGTAAATAGGTACTGCGAACACGGTCATAACATGCGAATTCTCGTCACTGGCGGTGCTGGATTCATCGGGTCAAACTTCGTCCATTATGTCCTTGACGAACACGAGGACGACGAAGTGATCACACTGGACGCGTTGACGTATGCGGGTTCGAAGGATAACCTCAATGGCGTTCTTGACGACCCACAACACGAGTTCGTCGAAGGTGATATCCGCGACCGCGAACTCGTCACGGACCTCGTTTCCGACGTCGATGCAATCGTCAACTTCGCAGCGGAATCACACGTAGACCGGTCAATCGAGGGTGCGAAACCCTTCGTCACGACGAACGTCCAGGGCACTCAGACCCTCCTCGACGCTGCCAAAGAGGCAAATATCGAGCGCTTCCTCCAGATCTCGACCGATGAGGTGTACGGCCAGATCCTCGACGGGAAGTTCTCCGAGGACGACCCACTCAACCCCCGGAACCCCTATTCGGCGACGAAGGCAGGTGCAGACCTCCTCGCACAGAGCTTTCAGACGACTCACGACCTTCCTGTCCTCATTACGCGGACATGCAATAACTTCGGTCCTCGTCAGCATCCCGAGAAACTCATCCCGAAATTCATCCATAACGCGGCCCACGGCCAGGACCTGCCCGTCTACGGTGACGGGTCGAACGTCCGCGAGTGGATCTACGTAGAGGATAACTGCCGAGCACTCGACGTGGTCCTACGGGAGGGGGAAGTGGGAGAGATCTATAACATTGGGAGTCACGCGGAGAAGACGAACCTCGAAGTCACCGAAGCAATTCTGGATGCTGTCGGGGCAGACGACGACCTGATTAAGTTCGTCGAGGACCGCGCCGGCCACGACCAGCGCTACGCACTCGAAACCGAGAAAATCGAATCCCTCGGCTGGGAACCGGACTACTCATTCGAAGATGGTCTCGAACGAACCGTCGAGTACTACTTGGACTGACGATGCCTGCCGAAAAAAACCGATCCCGCCGCCCGGGTGGCAGGCAATCGTAGAGAACGTTCCACTCGTCTCCGTTGACCTCGTCGTCGAACATGATGCCGTATTCTCTTTAGCAAACGCGAAAACGAGCCCGCCAAAGGAGACTGGTTCGTGCCAGGTGGAACGGTATTGAAGAATGAAGCCCAGACTGAGGCTGTCCACCGCGTCGCCAAGGAAGAACTCGGAGAACCTATCGTCATTGATGAGTGCCTATGCACGTATGAGCACTTCTACGAGGCATATGGGATTATGGGTGTTGACTCAAAACAATATGGGGCAACCGCGTATTGTTGCGATCTTGACCACGACAAGCCCGGTCTCTTTGGAGACGAACAACACAGCGCGCTAAATCTCTTTCATCCGCCGTTAAACAACCTCAATCAAAATATCTTGACCTCTAAGATAGTACTTGGACTGCCAAGCAACATCGCTCACGAACCACCCTCCTAATCTAGTCCCAGTCTATCGAGATGTACCTCATTGTCGCATCCGGCTTCAGATACTCAGAAGCCATCTGAACAGAAATCTCCGTCTCCGTTTAGATTGGCTAGATAGGACGCAAAAGCTGGGCGAGACGCTGCCGAAGTTTGTACACCCATCCATAATCATCATCGTCAGCAACTGCTGCCGGCAGTCACGTTGTCCGTAAATGAGAGTTGCGCTTCAGGTCGGCGACGAGTTCGCGCCGACAGTTCGCCAGAGGCATCCTTTGACCTGACCTACTCCTTCTCGTCAGTCGTATTTTGTCTCCTCTAACCCGCTGCTGCATATGTGTCTTTTCTGTGGTATCCCCCTATCGGCTTAGCTTTGCCGCCAATTAGGGTCCCCAACCCATTGCTTACAGCGCGTCATCGAATGAGTCTCACCCTCTTTTCTCCGCTTCGGGGTTAAGCGCAGCGGTATTCCACCTGTTCAAATGATAAAAGTAGTAAGCGAAACTGTCACCTAACAGATGGGCTGTATACGGCAAGAATCAGTTTGTATGACCGGAAGGGAGTGGAGGTCCGTCAGTACTTGGCCCCGTGACCCACATGCGCGACATAAGCAATTCAGTCGAGTATTGCTCGGCAACGGAACAAACACCCACGTATAGTACCTCTAAGCCAATACACGCAGAGACACTCCTCAAGAGAACACCATCAAGTTCACTGACGAAGCCGGAACCCGCCTCCGTGTCCGCTATTTCTCCTGCAGCTAAGACTGGTTACCCATCGAAAATGAATGGACTGGTTGGATGTGGCGCCTGTCGGCCGCGAACTCATCGATGATCTCCAGCGTTGGTCCCAGCCAGTCGTCGGTACAACGGACAACTAACCCAGCGTATCGTGACCGAAGTCGACCCACACACCCCGTAACGAGTGAAGCATCGTCATGGGTCTCAGCCTTTCGCTGGGCTATCAACGGCTTGGAAGACAACTGCTGGATCCCGAAGCAATCGATGTTTCCAGGTAGCTCCCTTCGCCTTCTCCACCCCCTGTGTGATGTATACACTAACTCCGAATCGGGGGTGTGTCTCATAGTTCAATGGATATGCTTAGCGCAATTCCATCTGAGGAACATCAGTCACTCACTGAGTTCGGAGAATCGAAAGCAAATTCGAAATTCCGGATTAGAGCACCGTCTATGATCGGGGGGAACGGATCTCTCAGGTAGCTCAGCCGCCAATCACCGATGCTTCGTACTCACTGGCGCGAATCCGAATCAGGAACCACCCCTCCTCATCAACCCCAACCAGGGCTTCGGAGTACCCGTCAGCGGCGTTACCAGCTTTCGCAGAGCGGACCCAATCAATTTCGCGGTCACTGAGGTCGAACCAGTCAGCCAGTTCGTCCGACGCTTTGTCAACCCGGTGAACCACCGTCATCGAACAGAGGTTGGCGATCGTCCGCGCCTCCGGTGTGAGTGCGAACTCGCCACCTGTCTGGGTGATGAACTGCAGCGAGATATTGTAGTGACGACTGTGACGCACGGCTGTTTCGAGGAAATCCAGCGACGTCGAGTCATGCAGCAGGTAGTGGGCTTCGTCGATTGCGAACACGACCCGCTGGTCCGTCTGTTTGGCGCGTTCGTACACCGCGTTGAACAACACCTGCATCATCAGACTCGTCTCTGATCGGCCGCGTGTCCCTTCCTCCTGGTGCAAGTCGAGATACACCACATCGTTCGAGATATCGAACTCCGTCGGTTCAGCCAAGTTTTCGAGGTCGCCACCGTCCCGGAACGATGGGCGGAGGTCGATCAACAGTGACTCCGCGTCCGCTCTGACGCTCTCCTGTTCACCCTCGGTGGCGTAGCCGAACCCGTCGGGGTCGTCCAACAACTGCTCGAGCACGTCGATTACATCGCGAACAGTCGGCGACGGATTGTCATGTGTCGCCGGGTCGCGGGTAATGCCCTGCTGTTCGTACGCTTCTTGGACACACCGCCGCAAGGTCTGCTTCCGTTTACCCAGTGGATTCCCCGCAACGTGCTCGAAGAACGTCTCGAAGAACGTGAGCACCCACGCGATCTGCTCGGACCACGGATCCAGATCGGGAACAGCGTCCAGTACCGACGGGGGAGTTGGCTGCATCTCAAGCGGATTGAATGAACGCGACCCGCCAACGGTCACGCGCTCACCACCCAGTGCCTCGTTGAGTGAGGCGAACCCTTCGAGCGGGTCAAGCATTACCAACACCGTATCTTGGTCGTGCATCGCACGCCGGAGAAGTTGCAGTTTCGTCGAGAACGATTTTCCCGCACCGAGCTTTCCGATTACCATTGCACAGTAGCCAGTCTCCCTGGCAAAGCGGTCAAGTAACAGTGGACTCTCGTTGAGCGCGTACGTCCCGTATTCAATGCCGTGTTCGGCCAGGGCACCCGCTACGAAGGGGAACATCGCTCCCAGCGCGCCGCCCAGCATCGGCGTCTGTGTGTCCTGTTCGAGATTCATTTTGTCCATGCCGACCGGGCTCGCCGAAACCAGGGCGTCCAGTTGCGCCCACCGCGGCGTTACCGGTGTCAAATTTGCCGGCGCCCGCCTGGCCGCGTTCGCGACCGCGTCACTCGTCACGTCCTCCCGTGAGTCGCCGTGCTCGGTGAGATACATCGAGACGTCGAACGCTTCCATCGACGTGTTCCGTAGCACGTCGTATAGTTCCTGATAGTCCTGCAGGTCCTTGCTGACGCCACGTGCCCCGGCCCGGCGTTTCTCCGAGAGGTACTCCATCTCCGCTTCCAGATCCTCGATCTGATTCTCCAGGGAGTCAAGCGTCGCCTCCGTATCTCTGGGTGTGATGTGCAGCGAGATATCCGTCGTCCGTGTGTCGGCTGTCGAGTACAGCTTCTCGAAGAGTCCATCCTGCGGTGCATCCGGGAACTGCCCGACCCAGTGCGTGCGCGCCCACCGTTCACCAGTTCGGAGCGCCGTCGGTGTCCGTTCGAGTTCCGACGGCGCGACCAGCGACTTGTGGATCGCTTCCGGTGTGTCCAGCGACTGGTCACTCTCCATCTCGACAACCGTAACGGAAGGATCCTCAGCAGTCGTCGAATCGACTGTTGTGTCCGTCTCGGTGGTACCGACGAACGGCAGCCATTGCCAGGTCATGGCTGGTCCCCCACGAGTGGGCGTGTCCGAAGCGTCCGCTCGAAGTCCCCATACTCCAGCGTCTGGCCGGCCCAGAACTCGCCGATGAGCTGTGTTGCGTCACTTGCATCGACGATCCTGGCCTCACACCCGTCGAGGTCACGGAGGCCGGACTGAACGCGTGACAGTCGGTCGTCGAGTTCTGTGAACAGTTCTCGGCGCTGGACCGCAAGCGGTGGCGCAGTGACCGCCCGAACGAACACACCGAGTACGGGCAAATCGCTGACCTTCGCCAGCACGCTCTCTCGCTCGAACTGGACCTCTTCCGGCGTGACTGTGACGACCACGTAGTGATCGCGGATCGTCATCTGGCGGGCGGCCAGATCCCGCTCGTACCAGTCGATATAGCGTTCGATAAGCGTCCGCAGCTGCGGGTTCGCCTTCACGTCGGGATCGTCCAGTCGGTCACGATAGTGGTCGAGATACGTCTCGACGGGGAACGGCTGGGTCGTCGAGTAAATCTGTATCGGGAACGTCACGGTCGTGTTCAGGAAGTCCTGAAAGCCATCCGCCATCGCTCCCCATTCCTCGTCTGTTGCCAGTGCCATCGACGGCGGCGACACCCGAACGAGACCGATGACTGCGCCGTCCCGCCGCTCGATCGCGTCATGGGTTGGATACACACGCGCAAGCTGGTGGTGTTCCAGCGCCTCCGAATGTGGTTCCTCAGTCGCAGTCGTGTGAAAGCGAACCATCGTCACCAGCCAGTCGAGACTCGACGTGTACGCTGGCGTTACGTACACGAACACCGTGCCAAGGCACGCTGCGACAGCGGCGACTGGGAGCAAGAGCGTCTGTATCGTGTACCCGGCTACCCGTGTCGACGACGGGACGACCAGCTGTGTGAGTAAAACGACAGCAACCGCTGGCAACAGCGCCACGCCGATGTCTCCGAGCGTGTACGAACCCAGGAGTTTCGTTTCCGTGCCGAGCGACTTCGGGATTCGTTTTGCAGGAGTTCTTTCAACCATTGTCAGTAGATGTACCGTGGTGGATCGTCGTCGTCCGAGTCAGCGTCAGTTTCCTCGGACTCGTTCGATTCGTCGTCAGACTCGCGGTCGTCCGATGGCTCCGAATCGGTCGATTCAATCTCGGGCTGGTCGGCCAACGGGTCAGCATCGTCTCGGTCGGCACTGTCTCTCGATTCACCAGATGGAACGCGATCGCCACGCTCGCCGTCTGCTGAGCTCTCAGTCGTCGACGTGTCGAGCCGGGAGCGGAGTGTTCGCTTCGTCTGTGAGGCCCTCCGCCCGACAGCGTGTGCTTTGGACGACCCTGACCCAAGCACTTCCTGGCCACTGGCTCTGATCGCAGACTGGCCTGTGAGTCCACGACGTAGGTTCGTCACGCCCAGTGCACCCTGTTCGCCCGCGTTCTCCACCGTCGCTTTCCGGTCGCGTACACGACGGCGTGACCCGTGCTGTGCCGCCCGGTCGGCCATGAAGAACAGCGCACCGGCCTGCCAGAACAGCACGAACGGGACGATGGCTGCAATCAGTGGCGTCCCGATAGCCAGGAGCCACTGTCCGAATCCGCCAATCGACAGCGTGACTGACTCTCCGAGCAACTCGCCGAGGCGAAACAGCACCGCCACCGGCACGGTCATGAACAGGAACGGGACGTAAAATCCCGCGAGCCGCGACATCAATCGCGCCACTGGGGCGAACGGGCCGACGCCGGGCACCCAGAAGACGATCAACAGCGGCACCAACAGCACGTAGAGGTACAGCACCAGCTGCCGGACGAGGTAGATGAGCGCGAGCACGAGGAAGATCGCTATGTCGAGTGACGCAGCAAGCGTCAGCCCCGCAACCCCCATCGCACCGAACGACACCGTCTCGAACAGTCCGATACTGTCCAGCGACGGCACGAGAAACTCGACCAGGCCGTCGACGAACCGCAACGAGATCGCGGCCAGCCACCACCACGACAGGATGCCCAGCAGGCCGGCAAACGCCCGCTTTTTCAGCTTCGTCCGGTGGTAGCCGCTGAACAGGTGGCTCGTCGATTCCAGGAATATAACCACGCCCAGCGAGAGCCCCCACAGCAGGAGCGACAGCGGGACCATCGTCTCCCAGTAGTACGTGTACAGTGACGGCCAGGCCCCGTTCGCCGGCGCGCTGAACACTGCATCCGGGCGCGGTGTCGTCACGATGAGATCAACCAGCGCCTCGACGTTGTCCCCGACGAAGCCGAAGACTGAGTTGGCCAGCTTCTCGAGAAACCGTTCCAGTGAATCGACGAGAATGTCACCCAGCGTCTGCATCATCTCCTCCGTGAATTCGCAGTGGTTGTCGACCCCGTCCGATCCGCCGACCTGCCATTCACCGTCCGTGCTGACTGGACCTGCTTCATCACAGATCCCTCCACGGTGGCCAGACCCCCCAGCCGGTAATGCGATCGATGAGGAACCCGGCCAGCAGGAGCGTCCCGACCTTGACTCCGAGTGTGAACAGCAAGTGGACGTATCGCAGGACCGTCCCCGCTACGTGGACGGACGACGAATCGCCGACGTATCCAGGTGTATTCCGCCACCAGTCGCCTGGTATGTATTCCGCGGTAACGGCGTCACCCTCCCGCGATATCGTCGCCTGGACAGTCCCGTTGGCGGTTGTGTTGACTCGCTGACCGGCCACTTGTATGTATCCGTCACGTGACGCCGTTTCGATTGGTGCGCCTGTGTTTGCGTCTCTGAGTGTCACCCCGACGGTGACGGTATTCGCGGTCCTGTTCTGGATGGTGAGATCGATTTCGCTGCGATTGACTGTGATGGTCGCCGTCGACTCCGATGGTAGCCGCGTCCCTGACCCCCGAACGAGCCCCGTGGCTCGAAGGGACTGGTCGTTCTCCTCGGCCGGCGCTCTGGCGGCGATCCCGAAGCTCCCGACGTAGGGTCCGGATACGCTATCCAGCGCGATCGCCGAACCGAGATCGGGTGCCTGGAACTCGCGGCCGTACGAATCGAGGATTGTCATCTCCCGATAGCTGTCCTGTGTCGTCCCAGTTCGAACGGGATAGGCGTACACCTGGACCGGATGCACTGGCGAGTGGCGTGTTGTCGTCGTCTCCTCGTCGGTTCTGACGAGTGTATCCCACTGCTGGTCGCGTGCGACGTAGAACCGCCAGATGCCACGGATGTCTCCCGCTGGGAACTCGAGCCCGTACCATGGCTGGCTCCGAAAGACCACGACACCCAGATCCCCGTTCGGGTACGTTGTCCGATAGCCCGAGAGCGTTGGCTCGTACACACTCACCTGCCTCGTTTGTGTGATCGTGACCGTCTCGTTGTGCGTCTTGACGCGTCGTGTCCAGTACTCTCGACAGGTCCTGTTGCCATCGATGGGCTCGCAGACGGTTTTCTCTCTGTAGATCGTTTCAGCCAGTGCAACCGTGACCGTCGCTCGAAGCGTCAGTGACTGGTTCCCGGTGACCTTCCGAGATTGGTTCCGGTAGTCTAGACGGACGACATTGTCCGTCGTCGCGTTCGCGACCGGGTCGCCATCCAGCAGGAGCGTCACAGATTCCATGTCGTGACTGCTCACGCTCCACTCCGTGCGACGCGTCGGTGTGTCCGTCTCGTCCGGGACGGCCACCCGATAGTCGACTGTTCCGAGGACCGTCCCGTTCGGTGCGATGTACAGGGGTTGGTGTCGCTCCGACAACCTGACCTTCGTCGACGGTGTGACTCCGGCAATCGCGACCCCCACGTCCTTGAGATACCTGCCATCGGTCCGAGTCGCCGCAGTCGGATGGATCGCTGTCGACCGGGTCGTCCGTGGCATCTCCTCGATATCGCGTCGGTTCCACGTCTCGGCAGTTTTCGGTGGTGCGTCGAGTGGGACATCGCTCGCGATTCTGAGCGCCTCTCGTGCGGTCGCGTTATCAGCATCCACGACCTGTCGCTCCTCATCGCCACTCCAGAGGTCCCAGAACGACGAGTCGGTCACGCCGTGGTCCGGTTCCGCTGGTGGATGCCCCGCGACCGGAAGGGCCGTCCCGAGGATGGCCCAGAGGCAGACGAGTCCGAACAGCGTGTGTCGAGCCATCTGCTCAGAAGCTGCAACTGGTCCCACCCGAGACGACCGATGACAGCAGGAACTGGATGATTGTCGTCGCCAGCGGGGCGACGATGACTCCCCACACCAATCCCTGTGTTCGGATCTGTTTGAGCTCCATCTTCATGTCGGCCTGTCGCACCATCGGTGTCGCGACTGCGGCTCCGAGTGCGAGCGTCCCGCCAACGAGCGGGCCGCCGAACTGGATCAGCGTGAAGATGTTCTTGATCGTCACCGCCATCTCCGTCTGGCAGAACTCCTCACCGATATCCTGTGCCGCGGCCGGCTCGACGAACAACAGCGCCAGCGCCACCACCCCAACGGATGCCTGCAGGCCGTACTGTTTCACCAGTGCGATGCGACTCCGTGCGTTCGCCGAATCGTCGGCGTTTGACCTGACCCCCATCATGTCTCGATAGTCGTCACTGAAGCAGTGGATCCCCCCCAGGGAACCCCTCTCCTCAGCAACCAATCTATAGTAAAATAGTCATCAATTATAAATTTAATCATTGAATTTACATGAGGCGTACATACTAGTGGTCGGCAAATGTTCGCCGACCCAGCCGGTAGCACTCCCAGCAGGGTACGTCTGGAAGACAGTCCTCACAGTCGTCGGGATCGTCTTTATTTGTATGTTGCTGTAGGTCGCCCGCTACGTCTGCTTGCTCAGTGTCCGAGTCCATCGCGGGGCCACCATCACGACGGATGTTGGGCGTGTCTGTGGGCTGGCACTGTGTCAGGCCACGATCCGGTCGGCGAATAGCGATCGCGACCCGGTGTTTACACGCGCCGTCGAATCGCTCGTCGGCTGGACAGGTACACGCTGTCGGGACCGACCCGTCCATCGTAATCAGATACTCATGTTCGGCCGGATTCGCATGGCTCTCATTGCGAACACGAACCCCGGATTCGACCGGCGTGATATCGAACCGTTCGTACTGTGCGCGCTTTGCGACTCGTGATGAAAACGTGAGTGCTTCGAGTGGGTGCATACTCGATTCCGCGGCGCACCGCAGTGCGCCCGCACGCCTCAGGGCGCACAAAAAACACCATGGAGAGCTTGTATAGGGAAAGTACCTCCGTGGGATATGGAGGTGGTCGTGCTGTCAACATTCTCAACGGATACCGCTTCGAGTACACCGATGAAGTCAGATCGATCCTCAAGCAGTTCGGTACTGACGAAGCGAACGTCGATCGGACGGAGTCGTCGAATACCTTCGATCTCACACCGAGGAAATTGACCTGATGGGCGAGATCGAAGAATGGCGTGACGACTTCATCAGATATGGACTGGACGAACTAACTGATGACTCGTCGGACCCGAATCATTAATCCCGCTCGGCACGACAGTGCACGTATGGCAACCGAAGAAGGTGCAGAGTCCGGTTCTCCGCTCGACGAAGTGATGGAAGACATCCGGAGCGAACTCGTCCGACGAGTTGCGGCGAGCGACCGGGACGCGAACCGAGATGTCTACGACGCTCTCGAAAGCGAGTGACGGTCACGGCTATCTTGATTCAGCGAGAGAGTCCCGCCCTTTCTGTGAGGTGTCATGCATGATAGTCTTTCCACACCGCCGGCACTCCCGATACACTATCTTATCGCGCTTGAACACCCTCCGAAGCCAGTCACCGATCATTCGTCCGCCGCGAGAAACGCCATAACCCGCTCGCGGTGATTGCGCACTGTCGCCGCCGCCACGTCTGCCGCGTCAGCGAGTGCCAGTTGCGTCGGTGGGTCTGCCATGGACGATGCGGCAACCGCGAGACAGGCCGCCGCAAAGCCTGCGGGATGGGTCCCGCTACTCACTCCGTCGTCGTGAGCACGGGCGGCGAACGCCCGTGCTCGCTGTTCCACCTGTGCAGGCAGTTCGAACTCGTCGGCAATCGACGGAATGAACGCGATCGGGGATTGCGGTGGCACGGGAAGTTCGAGTTCCGTGTTGAGCGTTCGATAGCCGTTCTCGACGCACTCCAGGTCAACAGGTGTAACGGCTGCGACCTCCGCCAGGGTTCGTGTCGTTTCGTTCAGTCGGCAGATCGCATACACGCTCGCCGCCGCGATTGATTCGATTGACCGCCCTATGAGCAGACCGTTGTCTTGGGCCGTCCGGAACAGGGAACTGGCCTGTTCGCGAAGTGAGTCTGCTAACTCCAGATCCGAAGCAATCCGTGCGATCTCACTGAGCCCAGTGGCGAGATTCCGTTCGGCTTTCGAGCGCCACCGTGCTCTGGTGTGTTCGCGACGGAGGCGATTGAGTTGGCGTTGTTTCTTCCCCGAGAGGGTGTTCCCGTTGCCGTCCCGCTTGTAGCCGATCTCCGTCGAGAGCCCCCGGTCGTGTCTCGTGTTCGTGAGCGGGGCTCCGGTTCGTGCTTTCGAGGTGTCATCCTCGGAGACTAGCCGCGGGCCACGACGGTCCAAGCGACAACTCTCGAGGACAATACCGCACTCCCGACAAGTGATTTCACCGCCGTCCGTATCGAGGCGACCACTGCACTCCGGGCAGGTGTCTGCCGCAATCGTTCGACCGCTCGATTCGTCGAAACCATGCTCGTAGATATCTCTCGAAGCCATCTGTGAGTACGAGGCCATGTCTGTCTGGCCCCGCACCCTTCAGGGGGTGAAAAAACTCTGCGGTGGCTGTTACCCATCTCGATAGCCAGCAACGGCTGCCATTCGACGGACCGCCGTTTCAGTCACACTTTCTGTAACCCGAGCAACCGATTGTTCGATATTGCTGCTTCTGAGCGAGACGACTGCCCACGGAGCAATGAACGACTCTCGGTCGAGTCGTCCCTCGACGAATGAATCCGCAAGCGGTATCGACTCAGCGTACTCTTTCGTCGAGAGTCCCAGGGCGATGTACTGCTCGCCAGCAAACGGATGGGATTCATCACTCACGACGAGATACGGTCGGTGTGGGGTGTTCCCAAACGGGTCCGACGCGACGACGATGGTGCCTCGTCGACGCATCACTCGTCGGTTTGCTCGGCGTCGAGATCAGGAAGTTCCGAATCCCAATTCGGATTCCGGTCGTAGTAGTCACCCTCGAACTGCTCTGCGACGGCTTGCAGTCCAATCTCACTGGCTGTGTGCGCATCGTATGCCTCGACGTTGATAGCCCAGTACGTGCCTTTGTGCCGGACGAGCCCACGCTGTTCGAGTCTGCGAAGCGTCGTTCCAACGCTCCCACGGGGGATATCCAGTTCCTCAGCGAGTTCACTCGCCCGGAACCCGAGTTCGGGATGGCCCGCGAGAAACTCGAGGATACGACGTCCATTGGTGTCCTCATCCGGCAAATCGTTCGGGTGGTAACTCTCGAAATCGACGGGCATTGTAACGGTATGTAACAGTACGTCACTAAACGTAATAACAGTGCGGGATGATACAACAGAATCGAAGTTTGGGTTCGACACCGATGATGGGTTCCTTTCGATGGGCAGTGCTCACCTGCGTTGACACGCTCTGATTGCTTCGATTATCTCGGTCGCGGTTCGACTGATCCGGTCAAGACGGTCCAGAATCGTGTCAGGTTCGTCGGACTGCCACGCGGCGAGATACAGCGCTGACCCGCTCATGTCTAGGCCGAAGTGACGACCAACGACGTAGGCGACCGCCTCGGCTTCGACTTCCCGTTTCTCCCGTTCCGGGTTGTCGGTGACGCCGCTGTGAAGCAGTGCATGTGCGAACTCGTGGATCAAGACTGCAGCCATCGCGGCAGTGCTTTCCCGAGCTCTGATCTCGATGGCAGTGTCGTACTCGTCTTCATCGTCGACCGGTCGACAGATGCCTTCTGCGGGGCCGTGGTCCCATTCCGCAGGATCAACGACTGCCACTTGCACCCCCAGCGTGTCCGCAGCTCCAGTGACTGCTGGAAACAGGTCGGTGGCATTTCCACGCGCCTCCGTGTCCAGCTCTGGAAGGGGCTCGCCTTCGGTCTGAGAGATATCAAAGACGGGTACCGGTTTGAACGCGACAGGCCCTTCCGACCACTCTTCGGGTGGCATCTCGTCGTAGGCACAGTCACTGTCAGCATGGTAGTTGGGTGAGTTCCCACAGCCCGGACACTGCTTGGCGATGATTGGTGCCCAGATCCAGATGGCCGATTCGCCGTCCTGGACCTGTCTGTCGAACTCTTCTTGCCACGTCCGGTACCCGGCGACTTTCGTCGCTTCTGGACACTGTCTGGCGATCAGCAGTGTGTTCCGATACGAGTAATCGTGGAACCGACTCTGGACGTCGAGCCATGCCTGGAACTGCTCGCTTGTTTTCGCCTCCGCAACGTCGTCGACCAGCTCTTCGGCCCACTGTTCGATTGTGCGATGCATCTCGTCGGTGCGAGTGTCACTGGAGGAAAACTGCACTCGCGAGGTCGTGTTCGAAGCCATCTCGAATCCTGCGAGACACTGTGTGTGGCCCCGCACCCTTCAGGGGGCAAAAAAACAGTCCGCGGGAACGGTTCTACAGGACAGAGTGCTGGACACCAGCACTCCAGTTTCGTTTGCGGCTTCTCGATATCAAAACCCTCCAGCACATATATGCGGGTCAGAAAAATATATCTGTGTCTGCGGCATAGTGTATTGTATGACTGGCGACCCATCTCCCGACGGCCCCGACGAGTTCCCCTCTGAAGAGGAAATCCCGGACGAACCGGTGACAGTGGATGATATTGATCCATTCAGTGTTGATGACGATGACTTTGCGGACATCGATGACTTCGCCGCCGCAGAGTGGAAAACCCAGAGCACTGCGGACGAACGAATTCGCACGGTGATCAACAGAACGACGACTCCGAAATCGGCGTCCGACATCTCAGACACAGCTCTCGTCTCAGAAACAAAAGCCAGAACGACACTCAACAAGCTTGCTGAAGACGGCATCGTTAGAAGTCATCAGACCGACTCTGGAAAGCTATACAGTCGAGATCCAGAGTGGCAGCTTCTCAAACAGATCAGGAAACTCGCCAGCAGTGAAACGCTTGTCAATCAAATCCAGCGAATAAAACAGGAACTCACAGAGTACAAATCCAAATATGACGTGAATGGCCCAGAGGAACTTCTGATTTCAGACACGGAACTCGACCAGAATGAACTCGACGACATCTCTCACTGGCGGACAGCAGAACGAGAATTAAGCCACCTCAGAGCAGCATATCGCTTCAAAGAAGCAAAAGAACAGGCGTCAATCGTAGTTGAACCGGAAGATAGGCGCACGGGTAATCACACAACGACCTCCCGTAACAATCAGACCCCACACGAATAATGGGGATGGGGAACGGCTCTCCAATCGATTCAGCAGCGATTGATGAGAGCGTGACTCAGATGCACCAACAACTCGGGAGAGGAGTTGTTAAAGTGCGATTCCGATACCAGAAAGGGAAACCGTTCGAACCGCGTGACGGAAAGGACGTTAGAACAGCACGAGTCACTATTACCCCTGGAATCCACACGCAGGCTGGATATTTTGATATCCAGTGGTGGGAAAATGGAGACTACAAATACCATTATCGCGAAGAAGGACTCGAATTTAGATTCGGACGCGAGGCAGCGAACAAGAGCACCCAGAAACCAGTACGGCATTTTCACCCACCTAATAATCTCGACGCACACAAGCAATCTTGTATCGGGACTGAACAACCACCAAAACGCGTTACGATTGCTGTACTGAAGACGTGGTGGACAGCGGTCGAGAATAATGATGAGAGCTTGTTGAACGCGCAGAATGACTTGCCGTAGTCTCGAAAGCCCACGCCCTCTGTGGAATTCTATACATACGCACGCGTACTGACTGGGTAATCCAATCCGCTCTCGGTGAAACAAATTTCGTGAGGAAGTTTCTATGACAGACTCAACAGGAGCAGATATTGGGTGTCGTCCCTGTCTTGGCATAATATGATACTTTGAAGTATCATACTCTAAAGTACGATTATCAGAAGCATCTGCGGGGACGCCACAGCGGCAAGACGTCCATATTTGCGGATGTCTTTTGAAACACACCGATGGGTTCCTGAATAGTCTCTTGTTTGCATTTAGACCCACTAGATTCAATTATATGAGAGTGGATATCGTTTTTTTTTTATCAAAGGCGTTGCGCAACAAATCGAGGAATCTGTTGATCGGATGCTAGCACTGGATGCACTACGGCGCCAGTACGAACGTGAGTACGGCGATGCCCAGTATGCGAAAAACCGGTTAGCATGTACACTCTTCGAACAACCCTACGTGACGACCAAGGCAGTTGCAACCCTGCTCAACGTTGAGCGGTCAACCGCGTATCGCGCAATTGACACACTGGAAGACGAAGGCGTTCTGGAGGAAGTCACGGGGAACCAGCGCAACAAGGAGTATCGTGCGAAGGAGATATTCGAGATTCTCGAACGGCCGCCCCAGACGTATTGAGTCCTGTTTTCGACTCGCTTCATCATTGCCGACACAGGAACCATCTTGTGGAGCATTCATATTTTGGTCGTGGCTGCGGGCGCAGCGTAGCGAGCACGGAGCGGAGGGTGGGGCGGTGGGCTGAGGGTGGTTGGTTGTGTAAAAAAGAAAGCGAGTGCATTACTGCCTTATTCGGACCACCACTGGCCGCGTTCGGGGAACTCGATCCGGCTCCAAGACGTCACCGCGACCGAACAGCGTCCGTCGTACCAGTTCTTGGCCACGGTCCGCAACACGATGTGGTCCCCTTCTTCGACAAGCGGGGCTTCGCTTTTCGCCCAGACCGTGAACTTCGTCCGGCCGCTTTCGTCTTCGATCAACCCGACATTCTGGATGGCACTACTCCGTGGGTCCCACAACTGGACGACTGTTCCCTCGATGCTCACTTCGCCGCGATTGACATTCTCAATCTTTTCAATGGGGATGACCGTCCCGGCCGCCCGATCTAGTTCGTCATAGACATCGACGACCGCATCCGTTATTTCACGGCCGTCTGCAACCCGCTCGGCCAGCCGCCGGCTGATCGCTGCCCGCGTCCAGCCATCGAGTTGCTCTTCCAACCGTGCCGCCTGCCTGTTGACCGTTGCGAGTTCTGACTGTGAGAGCAGCGCTCGTGGATCGTCTTTGTCTGGATCCCGCCATCGGTCCACGCTCGCGGCCCGCTCGTCGAACCGCGCCCGTGCCTGCTGCCTCGCCTCCTGCACTGCCTGTCGCGACCCGGCTTCCCGCGTTTCAATCTGCTCGCCAACTCGGACCCGAGTTCGTGCAATCTCGATGTCCCGCGCTATCGCTTCTTCTTCCTGTTCTAGGGTCATACTCGCCCGGCAACTGTCCGGGTGATTCGTATCGACCTTTCCCTGGATCTCCTGGTCGACCGACCGCCGCAGCTCGGGTGTCTCGTTGACGACCCACCCGCGCTTCTCGTCTGTTCGCTTCTGTGCGACCGTACGCTTATCACGAATGACCTTCTTACCTGACATTGGAACTCACAGGTTCCTGAAGGCGCTCACGCGCCGACACCGCGATGCTCCACCATCGCGGTTTTCACGACGACAACTGCCCGACAGTCCCGACTGCGCTCTCGCTCGCGCCTTCGCGAGCGCCCCTGTGGGCGCGAGTGAGAGCGCTTTCGTGGGCTTACAAAACCAGCCACGCGCGCCGATCCGGCCGTCGCAAACGTCCAGCAGAGAAAGCGTGATGGGGTGAGCAGCGACGGCAGCGCAACCCCTCGCGCTTTCCTGCTGGCGGCAAACCGGACGCCCGGCAGGACCCGCACCCACTGGAGCGGAAGCCCGCCCGGAACGGTCGGTGCCGAGTGCTGCAACGGCCGGTAAGCGGCGAGCGGGGCGGGCGGAAGAACGGCTGCTGACACACCCGACATGGGTGGGATTGTAAGGGGCCGTGGGCTCGACAGCCGAGACGATGCAAGCACCAACGGCGCGCAGCGAGTCGCAGGCGGCGAGCCCACGGGGGCTTTCACTGTGACTCAACGGTCGGCGCAGGTCCCACAGCAATCGGGGATGGAACGGCCAGTCTCAACGGAGCGACCATGCCAGGTGGGGACGATATCGAGTTCCAGCCAGGGAGTCTCTCACAGCCACCAGTCACCTCGCCACTGCATCAGGCCTGGGATCAATAGACGAGCAAGACAGATCTCCAAACGAGCGTTCGTGCTGTCCTCAGCGATCCGACGAGCCCTTGGACGGCAGTCGCTGTGTAAGCAGGTACCCAGCCCCGCCGAGACCGCTTAGCGCACCGAGGAGACCGAAACTAGGACCAGCAGCACTGGCCCCTCTATGCGCTGTCGAGCTGTCGCCAGCAGATGACTCGGTGCAAACCAAGTCGTCAGTCTATTCAGCTGCCGTTCAGTACGTCTTCAAAACACGTCGGGCACTGGTTGACCAGTCCTGGCAAGCGTTGTATCTCGCGGTACGGGTCGCCACACTGAACGCAGTACTTCGGACGGCCGTCGCCGGTCCGAGTATGCTCGTCATCACCCATCGTCCCTGCTATGTGCTGAGGACATAAATCACTGTGTTAACCGATCCCAACCGGCTGAGGATCGAAGCGGTGGTGGATGCTAGAAACGACCTTGCAGCACGAATGAGCCTGCAGACTGGTGAGAGCTGAAATCATGTAACCTGAGTTGCCTGCGCACTCTAACCGGTGATACCAATTTTACCTGAATTTAGGTGCTAAGGCCCCTTCCTCCATCCGTATTCGGTTAACACTGCCAGTAATATTCCGGAGGGAGTCGCATTCCCGGGGCTACTGCTGATGGCCCAATCTCGGCCTTTTGAGCCAATAGAGCTAATTCCTGATGCTCGAAAATTCGGCACTTATAGCCTTAACCGAACACCGATGCCCCTCCCTCAAGGAGCGATCGACAGGAGCGAGTAGGGAGGGATACAGCGCCGCACAGTTCTCACACACTGCTCGGTAGCAGTCCCACAGGCCCATCGCCACTTTTATGTTTCAACATTGTATATACAGGAGTGATGGATAGGCACAAAATAGAAGGCCACGAAGTCATCACCGGGACAGCCAAAGCAACCGGTAACGGCGCTCACGTTCTCGTCCCGAAGGACTGGCGTGGTGCAGACGTGAAAATCGTCCGAACAAGCGAACCCACCGACGAATAGCCCGATACATGAACTACAATTACAGGTATCGTCTCCGACCATCCGACGCTCTTGAAGACCAGTTAGCGTGGACTGTCGATACCTGTAGACAGGTCTACAACCACTTCCTCCACCGACTCAACCGAAGCGACGACACATCGGCCTACTCCGAACAGAAGCTCCTGCCAAGCCTCAAGAAGTGGTGGACCGATCTGAAACAAGTTCACTCGAAGGTTCTTCAGAAAGTCGTTCAACGGCTGTACGACAACCTCTCGACGCTTCGTGGTCGCAAAGAGAATGAGCACCACGTCGGCACTCTCAACTGGAAGGCACCGGACGAGTACCGCAGTTTCACCTACAGTCAATCCGGCTTCAAGCTCAAAAACACGAGCGGTCGGACGCGGCTGTGGCTCTCGAAACTCGGTGAAATTCCGCTTACCTTCCACCGTGACCTCCCCGACAACGCCGAAATCAAGACGGTCACAATCAAGAAGGAACCGACCGGGAAGTGGTATGCCATCCTCGGTATCGAGACACCGGACGACCCACCCACGAAGCCTGAGAATCCCGAGAAGTGCATCGGTATCGACGTAGGGATTCTCAAGTACGCTCACGACACGGAAGGCACCGCCGTCGAATCACCCGACCTCTCAGACGAGCGCGAGCGACTGGAGCGCGCACAGCGCGACCTCTCGCAGAAAGAACACGGGTCTGCAAATTGGGAGAAACAGCGTCGTGTAGTGGCCGAACGCCACGCTGATCTCAAGCGAAAGCGCCGGGACTTTCTCCACAAGTTGGCGAACTACTATGCCACCGAGTATGACTTGGTAGCTGTAGAGGACTTGGACGCGAAGGGCTTGGTAGAACTACCGGGCAACTCACGGAACCGAGCAGGCGCGGCGTGGGGGACGTTCCTGCGAATGCTTGAGTACAAGTGCGAACGAGAAGGAACGCACTTTGTCGCTGTTGACCCGAAAGACACGACGAAGGAGTGCGCGTCCTGCGGTGTCAAAACGGACAAACCGTTGTGGGTTCGTGAACACTCTTGTCCAGCGTGTGGGTTCGAGGCAGACAGAGACGCGAACGCGGCGTGGAATATCCTTTCTCGCGGTATCAAGAAGCGGTTAGGAGCGGGACACTCCGAATCAACGCCTGTGGAGACTGCACTCCCTACGGACACCGATTCGGTGTCTGCAAAGTGCGTCATGGAAGCAGGAAGCCCCACCCCTCAAGCGTGAGCTGTCAGGCGAGCGATAGGGTGGGGTAGTTCACAATCGTGATTCTGGCCAGGGGAACGGACAGGGAAAGAGTGACTCCGATAACTTCTCTCTCGAAGTGCTGCCATACCGGCCGTTTGATTACTCTTATCAGATCGATCCGGCCCATGTCGAGCGTGCTCTCTCTCTCGCCGAAACTGCAACCTTGGCTGATTCCGAGCAGGCTAAACAGTACCGTCAAAACTACACGGAAGAGGCTGCACAGCGGACGCCCTTTGTTGACATCGGCACGACAATCACCGGCGACGAGTACTGGCACGGTGAAACCTTCTCGAATCAGGCACAATACATCTGTGACCAGTACGACGCAGGCACATATGCGACGACAGAACAGGAGGATTTCGGCACGGCCAGTGCGCTGAGACGGCACGGCCACTTCGACCGGTACCTGTCTCTCCGTAGCGTATCGAACTTTGATCAGCCGTATCCCGGGCAGACGGTTCGAGAGAGTCTTTTTGAAGCAGACTCGGGTGGCTATATTCCAAGCATTACGAATGTCTTCCGTGTCGGTTCAGCGATCGTTGACGATATCCTCGAGCAGCCGGGCAAATGGTGAAATAACCGTCTGACACCCTCAAACAAATACAGTTCTGGACTGTTATTCGACTCTCCTCATGTTTTCGAGGATCCAGTCCAGGCTAAGCGGCAGAGTTCAGGTAGCCCAACGGGCGTTTCAACTGCGTCAAGCCAACACACCTCTGTCAATGAGTATGGCGACCGGCAGAGAGCACGTTGGAATATGAGCCCCGAGATAGGAGACAGACGCGTCCCACTCGCCGGCACAGGAGCTTTTTTCCAGTCAGTCCAAGCTCAGGCATGGAATACGTCACCACAGGGCAGGCAGAGATTCCGGCACTCGGGTTGGGAACCTATCGCCTGCGTGGCCAGGCCTGCACCGAGACAGTCAGACAGGCACTGGAACTGGGTTATCGCCATATCGACACGGCCGAGTACTACGAGAACCAGGCTGCGATCGGGCAGGCACTCACAGATACGGCTGTCAGCAGGGACGACCTGTTCATCACGACCAAGGTCTGGCGAACGAACCTCAGCTACGAGGAGACCAAACGGGTCGCCAGAGAGAGCCGGGAGAAGCTGGGTCTCGAGACAATCGATCTCCTCTTGATTCACTGGCCGAGTCGCTCCGTCCCGATTGAAGAGACGATCGAGGCGATGAACGAACTCCAGAGCGATGGCGTGGTTCGACACATCGGTGTGAGTAACTTCTCGGTCAAGCAGCTTGCAAACGCACGCGACGCCTCTGCGACACCGATCTGTACGAACCAGGTCGAATACAATCCCTACACCGACCAGTCTGACGTCCTCGAGTACTGCATCGAACACGACATTATGCTCACGGCGTACAGTCCGCTGGCGAAAGGCCGCATCGATGACGACACCACACTGGCGACGATCGGCGACCGGTATGGGAAGTCACCAGCACAGGTGGCGCTTCGCTGGCTCGTCCAGCAACCACAGGTCGCCGCGATCCCGAAGGCATCCAGCCAGGCCCATCTAAAGACCAACCTCTCGATTTTCGATTTCGAGTTGACCGACGAGGAGATGGCACAGATCTTCGATCGACAGGGTGGGCTGTTAGAACGGGTTCGGTCGATGTTGGGATTATAGCGTTCGTGGTCGCAATGCTCCAGAACTCGTGGATTATAGCGACGACGAGCACGTGTACTCGAGCGAGCGAACTCTACCCGGAGAGAACGGAACTGATCGCAGAATTCGAATTCTCTGCCGACTATTGGATTGAGAGAGACTCGGTGATGGTACTGTGTATTGCCGATTCAGCGTTATCGCGCAGGCTACAAGCCGAGTTCTCGACTGGGCTCTCATGGTTTCGAAGGTGATACGCTATGATCGTCCTGGAAGATTGTGGTCACGCACTCGGTGCCTGGTGAGTCTCTACCTGCAGGTATGGTCGAGGTTGGGGGGTAGACGTTTTAGACCCAACGTGTATATGTAATTGGTAAGTAAACGACAGTAGATGCATAAAGGACGGCTGCTCGTTATCGGCGTCAGCCTCGTGGCGTTAGCGAGCGGCGTCACTGACCTCCTGAACGGAAACATCAGCCAGGGCGTGTTCGCGGTTGGCCTGTGTGTCGTACTCGGGTACTCGTTGAAGATCTCGACGGCCGAAGACCCGGTCGCTGGTGGGATCGTGTTCGTCGTGCTCCTGGTCGTACTGGGCGGCATTGTCGGCGCTATCGGCCTTGTGCCTCCACTGGACACCGGCGACGTCTTCGGATCTGACGACACAGAAACGAGTCTGACACCTGAACCGAGTGCTATCAAGACAGACACCAGTGCTAAGTCGTCCGGATACAGCGGGGACTACGATTGCGACGATTTCTCCTCACAGTCGGCTGCCCAGGACGTGTACGAGGAGTCTGGTGGTGCCCATGGGCTAGACGGTGACGATGACGGGAAAGCGTGTGAGCATCTGCCCTGACACCGAGTAGATTTCAGCATCGCTCACCGACGTTACTGTGGCGAAAACATCCACAGGAGAAGGATGGACTGGTCGTCGTCAGGCCCGACGCGTGGCTACGAGGAGAGCGAGCGCGACGCCGAGTATGGTGACGCTCGCACCGAAGCCGGGGCTATCCTCTCCCGTTGTCTCGGTCACCTCGGTACTGGCAGTCGGCGAATCCGTGATTGCAGTGGTCGGAGATTCCGAGGCCACGTTCGTCTGAGAAGCGGTTGTGGTCCGCGGTGCGGTAGTTGGCGGTGCAGTAGTCGTTGCCGTCGACCTGTCTCGGAGTTCATCGGCTCCGTCTATCGAGAGGCGGGCGAACAGTTGGTCGCTCGTCCCGCGAGGAACGTTTGCCGATGTCACGAACCGCGGGTCCTCCTGGAACACGAGCCGCCCGTCGCCCGCTCGGTCCCAGTGGGTTTCGAGTTCTATCGGGCCGTCCGGCAGACTCGAGACGTTTCGAATGTAGACAGACTGCGAGCTCTGTCCGTCTGGTACTGAAGCCTCCTGCGTCACGAGGCCCCCATCCGTTCGCAGTTTGACCTCCAGGATTCCAGGGTCGGGGAGGCGGAATGACACGGTAACGCGGAGCGTCCAGTCTTCACCGTCCGTCCCGAGTGCCGTCGCAGACAGGTTCGACCAGCGCGGCTCGGGACCAACGATGACGTCCCGCTCCCAGACCGTCCGGTCCTGTCCTGTCGCCCGGAGCCTGAACCACTCGTACTCGTCGCTCGGCACGTCACGGAGTGTGGCAGAAAACGCCGATTGGACGGCTTCCCGGTTGGCACCTTCCGAGCGAGTCTCGCTCGTCGTCACCACTGCTGTGGCAATGGTTGCTCCGCTCGGGTCAACTGCCTCGACAGTTATCGTCGTTCCGGGACGGAGATTCGTCTGCCCCGACAGATCGAGTGTCGTCGTATTGGCGTCCACCCGGGCAGGGCCATTCCCGCCGAACCTGAGGTCAGCGGTGGTCGAGTCGACAGTTGCATCCGGGAAGTAGAACGTGAACTTGTCTTCGAAGGCGTCCGTCCGGGAGTTAGTGTGCGTCTCGACTTCGACGACGAACTCGTCGACCGATGGCTCGAACGCGATGGGGTCGCGAGTGTCGCGTTCGACAAGCGCGAGGGTTCTTGAATCGACGACGACCGAGAGCGTCGCGTTCGCGCGGTCGTGAACGACGTGGGTATCACTCTCGTTGAGAGCGATATCGTACGGCTGTCGATTCGGGCCGACGAGCGCCCGGACCGTCATGTTCGTGTCACTCTCGTCGAGCATCCGGTAGAACCGGTCGGTCGTGTTCGTGCCGGTGGTCGCCGTGAAGGTCGCATTCACTTGCTCGGAGTGGATCTGGAGGACTATCGTATCGCCTGTGACGACCGGTTCACCCTCGTCGACCACTTCGAGCGTCCCGTCACCACGCAAGGCACGGACATCGCTGTCGTCGGTGATGTCATCGGCGACGACACCCTGGGCGGCTAGTACGGTGAGGTTCCCGCTCGACGTGGTGCCGTCTGTCGGTGTCTGTCCGCTGACGGCGGCGACTGTCGCTACCCCTGTCAGGCACAGGACGAGTAGTGTCGCGACCCTGTATCTACTGGTGTGGAGAGCCATCGATTCGTAATCTTATCCGAGAGAAAAATGCCTTCTGACGGATCGGTCCGCTTGCATATTGATCCCTGGGGCTACACCAGAATCCGCCTTCTCACAGGTCCTTTACAGGCTGTCGAGGCGAATGCCCCGGGCTTGACCCCGGGGTTGAAACCGACACTCTGTAATACTAACAAATAAGTAGCAACAAACCGATAATTAAGGTATAGCGATGTGGTACGACTACCGTTTCCGCGCCTATCCTGACCGAACAGGCGTGACTGCGGAAGCGGAACGCCACATCGACATCCATCGCCAAGCCTACAATAACACCCGCTACGAATACAACACCCTCAACACCGACAAGGACAATATCGGGTCGGCGTACCAGCACCAGAAGCGCCTCACCGAGTGGAAAGACGAGTGGGCCGTGTTCTCGGAAGTCCACTCGAAGGCGTTGCAGAAAACCGTCGAACGCTTCTACGACAACCTCAGCAATCTCTCCGAAAAGAAGCAGAACGGACACAAGGTCGGGTGGCTCAAGTGGAAGTCACCGCGAGAGTACCAGAGCGTGACCTACTCGCAGTCTGGCTTCAAACTCAAAGACACGAGTGGTCGGACTGCCACACTCTGGCTCTCCAAAATCGGTGACATCCCTATCCGATACCACCGACCTATCCCCGACAACGCCACAGTCAAAGAAGTCACGTTAAAAAAGGAGACGACTGGTGAGTGGTACCTCACGTTCGGTATCGAAGTCGAGGACACCGCACTCCCCGAGAAACCCAACGTGGACGATTTAGATGCTGAGGACTGCGTTGGGGTTGACCTCGGCATCAGCAACTACATCTATACGAGTGATGGCGACAGCGTGGACTGGCTCAACCTCTCCGACGAGTACGACCGCTTGCGCCGGGAACAGCGCAGTCTCTCCCGCAAAGAACACGGAAGCAACAACTGGGAGAAACAACGCCGAGAGGTCGCCACGGTCAAGCGTCGAATCAAGCGAAAGGTCGAGGACTTCCAGCACAAACTCACGACGTGGCTCGTCTCGACGTATGACGCCGTGTTCGTAGAAGACTTGAACGTCTCAGGGATGCTTCAACAGCGCGGGAACGCTCGGAACAAGCAGGATGCGGCGTGGCGTGGGTTCATCGAGATGCTGGAGTACAAGGCTGAGTTGTACGGGACGCACGTCGTTCAAGTGGACTCTGCGGGGACGACCAAAGAGTGCGCCGAGTGTGGTGTGGCGACGGAGAAGCCGTTGTGGGTTCGTGAACACAGTTGCCCGAGTTGTGGGTTCGAGGCGGACAGAGACGCGAATGCGTCGTACAACGTGCTTTCTCGTGGTCTTCAGGAGTTAGGTCTGGGACTGGCCGAAGTCACGCCCGCGGAGACTGCGGCCGCTGTAGAAACCGACGGGGGTCAGTCTTCGTCGATTCCTGCAAGTCGCGTCATTGAAACGGGAAGCCTCGGGGCTTGACCCCGAGGCGGTTCACGAGAATAAGCTCCGTTACATCCTGCCCAGCGAGTTCAGCAATCCGTCTTTCGTGAATCTCGAAAGCGTGTTTCGCATAAAACGCTCTTCCAACGTCGTTATCCGCCATAACTGACAACCAAACGGAGTCGTGTCCGTCTGTTCGGAGCGCAGTACAGAGCCGTTCCAGAAGTGTCGTCCCGACTCCGTCTCCCCAGTTGGCCGGCGAGATATAGATCCGACTCAGGACTGCGTCGGCGGGACCGTCTTCACTCGGCCCGCCTTGCACAAATCCGACCAGATCGGCACTGATAGCGACGAACATCGGGTTCTCCGGTCGCTCGATAGACTTCTTCAGTGTGCCTACATCGTACCACTCGTCAATCATTTCATCCACGGCTTCCTCTCCGATAATCCCGTCATAGGTTTCGTGCCACGATCGGCGTGCAACCCGGCGGACTGCTGGAGCATCGTCCGGTATCGCCTCACGAATATCCATCCGTGATTGCCCACTCCATCCTCGAATTCACATAACTGTCGGCTCGATACTGCAGTGAACGGTGTGAAATAAAGTCGGCTCTCGTGCTGGACTCACGCTCTCTCTACGGCACGTCGGTTGTCTCAACTGCGGAGTTTCAACAGGACCGATTCAACTGGGCCTGTCGCATTGGTCGGACGCTGCTTCCGAGCCCACAACGGCCTTTCAATCACATCTGTCGCCACCTGCCCATCCGAATCGGGCGGGACTAAAAAGGGCCGGTCGCTCCGGGACGACGGGCGACGCAAGCACCGACTGGCGCGCAGCGAGTGTGCGGCGCCCCGCGCCGCAACCACTCGAACGGTGAGCGAAGCGAGCCGTGAGAGCCCCTCGACTGGAGCGACCGGGGGCGTTCTCAAGCAATCCGACCGCTCACCCATACATTTATAACAAATAATATATATGAAAATTGTAATGGCAGCGGAGAACAATTTACCGGTCTTGATCGAGGAGACCCGGCAGTACATTCGGATCACACCGACGGACGAACCAGTGGATCCAGACACCGTCGAGGCACAGTTCGAACGCCTCCACCAGCTGGACTCCCGCGACACCGCCACTGGCCTCCTAGACCGGGTCACCGAGTCCCCACCAACAGTCGAAGTGTATCTGGTTGCCCCGCCTGCGAACTCTCAGACGATCCAGTACTACGTGGGCGTCGACGCCGACGACCTCCATGACCCACTGGAACGCATCCTCCGGGCACTGTTCCCGGACAGCTACGAGTTCAGCACGGTCCAGTGGGCACCGACACTCCTCCCTGAGGAGCCCGCAGCGGGCGTGGGATTCGAGGGCCGACCCGACCGTCGCAGGGACTGGCAGACGCGACTCACGCCGTTACACGAGTTCCAGAACGACGGCGAGCACGTCCGCACGCCACTGGCCAGTATCGTCGAGGCGATGGCTGCCACCGAAGGCCCAGCCCTCTTGCAGATACTCATCCAACCGAAGGCAGACTGGTCGACCGACAGAGACCTCCAGCGACGCGAACTCGAAGCGGGCCGGGAATCGTGGACCGGACAGGTTATCACCGCGCTGATCGCACCGGCCGAGCCAACCCACACCGACACGCCAATCCCCGTCGAAGATCGGGCACGCCTTGAGGAACTCGCCGAGCGCGACCCCCGACGGTCCTTCGAGGTCAACGTCCGTGCCGTCCTGTGCGACGACGTCGATCAACACGTCGCCGACGACCTCGCAACGGCCTTCGCCGAGGTGAGCCACACCTGTTACGAGATTACCGGCACCGTCTGTACAGGAACGGATGCAGCCGACCTCCGAACCCGGATCTGTGACCGGATGTTCCGGCCCGCTGACTACGACCGACTGCAACACCGCCTTCCGTTCACCCGCCCGTCCAGTCCGGCGATCGTTGCCGACGCGAGCGAACTCGGGGGCCTCTGTCTCCTGGACGGCAGCGCCCTTACAGCGGAGGCCCGACGGCGGCTAAACTCGACACCTGGAGAGCGGAGAGCCTTGCCAGCGCCACCGCCGGCACAGCTCCAGACCTATCGGACGGCGGGCTTCCCCCTTGGGCAGCCACTCTCACAGGATAACACCGCCGACCTCGAGCCGATTGCACTGGCACCGTCACTCCAGCCGTTGCATCTGGGCTGGTTCGGGAAAACGGGGTCGGGGAAATCGGTCGGGCTGGTCAACGCGATTCACCGAAATTGCGACGCTACAGACGGCGCTGACATCCTCATCGACCCGAAAGGGGATGGCATGGCTCGTGCGTATCTCAGAGCCCACTACGCCGCACACGGCACGCTTGAAAACGTTCTGTACTTCGACTGCGCGAAAACCGTGCCCGCGATGTCTTTTTTCGACATTCGTGACGAACTCGCGGCTGGCGTGCCACGAACGACAGCCGTCGAGGAGACGGCTGACCACTACCTCGAAATCCTCGCCGGAATCATGGGGACCGAGCGGTTCGAACAGGCCGTCCGGTCACCCGATATCATCCGCTATCTGGTGAAAGCGCTGTTCGACCCGGTCAACGGCGACGATGCGTTCTCCCACCGTGACCTGCATTCGGCCGTCCGCCAGATGCACGAACGCCAGTCTGCTCCGGCTGTCTCGGATGACGACCTGGAACAGATGCTCGCCGGCGTCGTCGCCAACAGCGCCCGTTCCTTCGACGAGATCATGCAGGGGGTGGCCAATCGGATCGAGAAGATCCCGATGGACCGCCGCCTCGCTCGTGTGTTCAACCACGTTCCGCAGGCGGATGACCCCCACTTCGACCTGGCTGACTATCTCGATGACGACGTCGTTATCATCCTCGATATGGGCGGATTACGGCGTGATGCCCGCCAGGCGCTAACGCTCGTAATCCTCTCGAATCTCTGGACTGCGCTCCGGCGACGCGCAAAGCGAGCACCCGGTGCCGACTCCTATCAGCTTGTCAATGTATATCTCGAGGAAGCTGCAACTATCGCATCATCAAATATCTTGCAGAACCTCCTTGCACAGTCCCGAAGTTTTGGCTGTTCGGTGACGCTGGCGATGCAGTTTCCCGAGCAACTCAGAGCCGTTGACGAAGGGGCGTACCGGGAACTGCTGAACAACGTGTCGACGTACCTGATAGGGAACGTTCCGATCGACCGTCGGCTGGCCGAACGGCTTGCAACCGCCGACCTGTCTGGGACAGACATTGGTGCAGTGCTGCGAGCGATCCGGCGAGGGGAGTGGCTTGTACGCCTCCCAGCCCCCTTCGGCGAGCCCGAGCCACGACCGTTTCGGGTGGCGTCACTCCCACTGCCACCAGGCCATCCTGACGGGACTGGCGAGACGATTTCGACTGAGACGGTCGATGACCTCGTACAGACTGTGACCCAGCGGACGCGTGACGGGGCCGGACTCAGACTCGAGTCGCCCAGTACACCTGCCGACACCGATGGGGAAGCCGACACACAGCGGCCAGCCATCGATCGCCTCGACAGTGTCCTGCCGTTCACGAACCGGCTGCCACCGACCGTGGGGTATGCCGGCGATGTCCATGCCCTCTACTGCCAGTCCTGTGAGAACCGGTATGACACGCATATCGAGGGAATGAAGCGTGCGATCTCCTGTTGTTCGTCGCTTGACGCAGTCGACCGTGACGATATCCCCGTCTGTTCGGTCCAGCTCAAACTCACAGCTGAGGAACGCGAGGCATCCGACTGGTCGGACCAGAGGCTTCTGTTCCTGCAGGCGGTATACAACGCCCAGCAACTCCGGTACGATCCGATAGAGTACGACCTGTTGTCCGACTCCATGCTCCGGTTACAGGAATATGCCGGTCTCGACAGCGAAGCGGTCCAGGATCTGCTGGATGCGGATCTCTTGCGCCATGATACGGACCATCCACATCGCCTCTATACCGTGACACCGACCGGTCGGTCGGAGATCGGCGAACACTACCGCCGCGGCGTTGAGTACGGCCACGGCAAAGGCGACCTCGAAGAGTCCAGTGAACACGTCCTCGCTGTCGAGGTTGGCCGTCGCTATCTTGAAACTGCGTATCGCGAGGCTGACGATTCGCCGGTCGTCGAGGTCGTCCCGTATTACGAACCCGCAGACGAGGAGACTACCACTGTGTCCGCCGCCACTGCGATGGGCGGGGATCCAGAGGAAATCGCCGACGCGGTCGATGCGTCCGAGCGCCGGCGTCTCGACGTTGCTGGACTGGATGCCGATGGCTCGGTTGTTGTCGCTGTCGAGGCCGAACGCATGAACAACGACGTGCACCGAGCGGCCCCCGAAGATTTCGACAAGATGGCCGATTGTGACGTTGAGGAGGCGATCTGGATCGTCATGTCCCAGTCCGCCGGCCACAACCTGCTCGAGGTGCTCCGGTCCCCGGCAGATGGGACGCCTCGCATCCAAAAGAGCTACGCCGACTCGACGCCACCCCAGCAGTTCCGCCTCGACACGCCCGGGTGTACCGCGATCTATCCGGCCTCCTGGGTGCAGAAACAGCTCCCTGACCGATGATAGCGAGACGAGCGCATACCCCCGCTTTCCCGTGAACGAGGTGTGTTCCGACAGCAGTCAGAATCGAGGAGTGAACAGGCAAAGGTTGAGCGACCACTCGGGGACGGAAAACCACTAGACGTGGCAGAGCTGGATGACTGATCGATTCTTTTTGTTGTAGCCCGACATGCTGGGACCGCTATGGAATCGGTGAGCTGACGGCCCCAATAGACAAGCGGCAGTGACGGACGGGGTCTGTTCGTCACACGGCAATGACTTCGATTCCGATGGGCCCCTGCGTGACCGGGGCCCAGTCCTGCAGACGAGGGGAACAGGGCACCCTCCCCAGTGTGTCGCTGTTTCCCGCTGAATGCGGGTCGGCACCGGAACCGTCGATCACAGCATACCGGGTAGCCGGATGCTACGGCCTGCAAGCCATGGAGGAAGTCACTGCCTTCCCGTTCAGGATATGCTTCCGTTCGCCATGTGTCATAACTATCGTCGTCGCTTCTCCAGCCAGTATATGAGTGTCTCGGTGCGCTCTGGTTGTCCCTGGCTGTTCATAATCGGCACTCACGGCCGCAAGAACTGTTGTGCGTGTCGTCTTGGGTGGCACTAGGACCGATTCGCGACTGGCTGTCGATTCAGCTGTCGCCCGGTGGGACCCATATCGTCGCTAACGGGCCTGACAACCGGGTTCTGCATGCCCGGCCCCAGCCCGATTAGACGTGCCTGTTCATACCGTCTAATCGCCAGACTGAACCCGATTATGACTCTCACAGAGGGCTGGTTTTCGGGGTATGTCTCCCAGTCTTGGGGCCTGGCCATGAACCACACATCGCTACTTCAGGCCCGCTACAGCCCGGTTGACAGCCGTTCAGGATATCAGCATCGATGTTCCTAGTTGCGAGCTAACCAGAAGATATACCGGTTCTTGCGGCCGTTGAAGCCGATTATGATGATTAGATGAGTGGTGGAGCGGAGTGTTTCGCGCCGCTCAGATTCACTCTGGCAGTGATTCCGGGTATGAAGCAAGTGTACGGCGATATTGCACTCACCACTCCGTGTGTCAGGGGTTGACCTCCTCCGCGTGACGCGGAGGAATCCCGAACGGTAGGAGTTTCAGGTTTGCAATCCAGTCATCGGACTACCCGACAAGCCACTGTGGGTACGTGAACACTCCTGTCCGGCCTGTGGTTCGAGGCGGACAGAGACGCAAACGCGGCGTGGAACATTCTTTCTCGTGGACTCACCGGACTAGAAGTGGGTCACTCCGAATGAACGCCTGTCGAGACTGCGCTCCCTGCGGTAACCACCCCAGTTCCTGCAAAGCGCGTCATGGAAGCAGGAAGGCCCTGCCTCAAGGAACGAGCGGCCACGCCGCGAGTGAGTAGGCAGGGGTAGTTCACGTGTATCATTTGAGTTGGTGGTCTGGCGGCGATACGCCGAGCGGCTACTGCCACCCCCGACCTACTCCACACAAAGCACCGATGCGTTTGTATACATTGCATGCGAAGTAAACAACATGGGAACAATCTCGACACGGGTGCCTGACGAGCTGGAAGCCGAACTCGAGGCGTATCTTGAGGACGAGAAACTCGACAAGAGCACGGCCGTCCGGAAACTCCTCTCCGAAGGACTCGAGGACTGGCGTCGCGAGCAGGCACTCAATCAGCTCGCGGCAGGTACCGTCACGTTCACCAAGGCGGCTGAGATAGCGGGGATGTCCATTTGGGACTTTGCGCAACTCGCCAAACAACGTGATATCACCTGGGTGGCGGACGATCATCTCGACGCAGATCTCGAGGCTCTGTGAATGTGGGTCTTTGACGCCACGCCGCTCATCTACCTCGCGAAAGTCGACCGTCTCACGCTCGTCCAGCAGCTAGATGCACCATGTGTCATCCCCGAGCGTGTTTACGAGGAGGTTGTCGCCACCGGCCTTGAAGAGGACTATCCGGACGCCCGTCGAGTTGAGCGTCAGGTTGATGCTGGCCATTTCGAAGTCATCTCAGTATCGCCCTCTGAACTCTACTCGCGGCTCCAGGAAAATAGTAATCTCAGTGACGCTGATGTCGCTGTCCTCGCCTGTGCAAACACTCACGACGCCGTTGCTGTGATGGACGAAACATATGGGCGTGATGTCGCTGCTGTCGAGGGAATCACTACCCGGGGCACAGCATTTCTCATCTTGACATCCACGAAAGAGGGCGTAATTAGTAGCGACGAGGCACACACTACTATTGACGCGATGATCGATGCCGGATGGTACTGTTCGCCCAGCGTGTACATGAAGATCGTACAGAAGCTTGAGACATTTTCCGAGTGACATCCCACCGCACTGAAGCACGAAGATTCCTCCGTGGGTAGAACAGGCAGCACCTCCATCCTACACAAGGAATTTACTCGCACACCCTCTTGTCCTCACTACCAAGCCAGAGCATGGTCCTCCCAATCGAACATTTCATCATCGCCCTCCTCCCCGTCGCAGTATACGCTCTGCTCCGGGACCAACAACTCCCATCACTCCAGTTAGTCGCAGTCACGTTCTTCGGCAGTCAGTTCCCGGACCTGGTGGACAAGCCCCTGGCCCACGAACTGTTTCTCATCCCGTCCGGGCGAGTGTTCATGCATTCGCTCCCGTTCGCAATCCCGCTCTCGATTATTGTCATCGCCTACGGAATCCGGACAGAGCGGGTCAGACTCGCCGCAGCGTTCGTCTTCGCCCATCTCTCACATTTGGTCGCCGATAATCAACAGCTTCTGCCGCCGGACCCACAGGTTTCTCCGGACCTGCTCTGGCCGCTCCAGCCCCCCGTCGCTCGGTCGGTCGTCCCACACTGGGCCGGGGAGGGGTCGGTGAACCTCCACCTCTGGACCGCCTTTTCAGTCGTCGTTCTCACACTGGTGGCGTACATACTGGTCGTGGACCTGAAAACCCAGTTTGATGTGTGACTGAGACGGTCTGGTCCGCAGCTCAGAGCCGGGGCAGTCGGTACTACAAGAGAGTGGCTCTGTTGAAACCCTCAATCAGTGATATGTTTCACCGGTTGTGCTGAATACAGAGCGCGTATGCAGCACTGGAGCCACTGGACACACCAGATTTATTCCGTTCCCGGACCTCCCTCGTGATATGAGTACAGATATTAACGGCCCCGGCGACGAGGAGTTCACACCGCCGGTCAACATTTCACTGTCTCTTGGCGAGAGCGGCGATATGTGGGTGGCACGTGACAAGGACACTGGTGTCACGTCACAAGGCCAGACCCGAGAAGCCGCACTCGAAAACCTTGATGAGGCCGTCGCCGGCTATCACGGTGCCGGAGAATCACCAAGCGACGAGGTCCTCCGTGAAATGGGAATCGACCCGGAACAGAACACCTCTCGGTCGCTGGATGAGTCTGACGTGTTCCAGTGACTATATGCCTCGTGGACCGTTTTCTGGCAGAGATATTGTGAAGGTAATGGTGAACAGCGGTATCTACGAGTGGGACCGGACGAACGGTGACCATGCGATCCTCCGCTGGGAACCGCCCGCAAACCACGATTCGGACGCGCGAACTGTCCCGGTGCCGCTGCATGATGAGGTTGATATGGGGACGTTGCGGAGCATTGCCGAGCAGGCTGGCGCGAAGGATTTTGACGAATTCTGCGCGTGGATTGAACGCAACAGTTAGCACATATTGGTCCATCCAGTGGTTCGGTCGGACACGGTCTGGTGATGACTAACTGCTGAACGCAGCCTCTGTATATAGCGCGCAGTTCCTATCAGTTTCTGAGGGTTTCAACAGAGCCAAGAGAGACTACCACTCGGACTCGAGCAGGACAGGAGACAAACCATCACCTCAACAGAGCTATTCTCGGGTTCTGCACAACCTGAGTGACCCACTCAGTAGCGGCCCATCTCATCGGTCCGCTTGCCGACTCAGTGGAGCATATCGAGGAGGAAGATAGCGAGGAACCCGACGAAAAAGAGGGTCGTCGACACCGGTGTCTCGGGGACCTTCCCGGCCTTCACGAGCAGTTCCTCGGTGACGAGGTACAGGAGGGCGGCAGAGCCAAAGGCGAGGATAATCGCGATGGGCGCGCCGGTCACCCCTTCCAGTGCAAGCACGCCGCCGGTCACCCCCGACGCGAGCAACAGCCCGAAGACTGTCGGGACTGCGAGTTTCCGGAGCATGCCCATATCGCGTGGCAGTGCGACGACGCCGGCGACGCCGAGAAACAGCACCTCGATGGCCAGCGCCACGGCGATGATGACGCCGGTGTCTGGATTGTCGAGAAACGTCACTCCGATGAGGACGCCGTCGATGAGCATATCGATACTGACAGTGATGAGCAGGCCGGCCGCTCCTGCGAACTGGCCCCCGATGTCGCGCTTCTCGATGGTTTTGCTCAGTTGGTGGATGCCGAGCATCGTCACGACCCCGACTGCGAACCCGAAGACGACGACCCGGGGCGCCCGACCGTGAATGTCCGGCAGCAGTTCAGCGGCGACGGCGGCCGTCACGACACCGGCCGCGAAGTGTTGGATGTTGCTTTCCATCTGAGGGCCCGGGGGGCGGTAGACGGCAATCACGCCACCGACCAGGGCAGCCACGACAGCGAGCGCCGTGTACGACAGCGCCTGAACGAGCACCATGGGGTTCCATCCCGACCGGAGCGCAAAGAATCTTGAGTGAGCCCCGGGCTACAGCCAGATTGCACGACCGGACGGAGATCCGGGGTCCCGGCATCACCATCCTACATTTTTAAACATGAAACATATGTTCCCGGCGCGTTTCGGGCTGTCAGTCCGGGTTCTCGTAGTTCGTGGTAACGATTAACCTACAATGGTCAATTGAGCATCGTGATGGCAAGTTCAGAAGACGACCCCTCGGCCCACCACAACGCAGAGATACTGTCGATCGACGCTGGCGGGACGATGACAGATACCTTCCTCATGGACTCAAACGGGGAGTTCACTGTCGGGAAGGCCAAGACCACACCGGACGACGAGTCCCGGGGGTTCATCAAGTCCTCACAGGACGCCCTCGAGGACTGGGACCTGACCGTCGAGGAGGGGTTCCCGAACCTCGTCTCGACGGTGTATTCGGGCACCGCGATGTTGAACCGGCTCGTCGAACGCGAGAGCGAGGTCGACGTGGGGATTCTCATCACCGGCGGGATGGAAGACACGCTCCGGATGGGGCGTGGCCGGCAGTCCTACACCGGCTACTCCTACTCGGACAGGCTCCACGTCAACACCCACAAACACCCCGAGCCGCTGATTCCGCGGAACCAGATCCGCGGCGTCAGAGAGCGCATTGACGTCAAGGGGAACACACTGGTTCCGTTGTACGAAGACGACGTTCGGGAGGGGGTCAACGACCTGCTCGACCAGGACGTCGACCACATCGTCGTGATGTATCTCCACTCCTACAAGAACGGCGACCACGAACACCGGACCCAGGAGATCGCCGAGGAGATAATCGACGAACGGGGGATGGACACGACGGTGATGCTGTCGAGCGAATACTACCCGACACTGAAAGAGTCCGAGCGGCTGAACACGGTCACCGCGGAGGCGTTCGCCGCCGAGCCGTCCAGAGACCAGCTCACGAACATCCAAGACTCCGTCGACGAGCAGGGCGGAAACGTCGGCGTTCGCGTGATGGCGAGTCACGGCGGGACCATCGACATCCACGCGAACGAACTGGCCCGGACGCTCATCTCGGGCCCGATCGGCGGGATGATCGGTGCCAACTATTTCGGGGAGAAACTCGACTACGAGAACCTGGTCTGTACCGACATCGGCGGGACCAGCTTCGACATGGGCATCATCATCGGGAACGACTGGCAGATCGACTACAGCCCGGAGATGGCCCGCCTCCTGCTGTCCCTGCCGATGGTCAACATGGAGAGTGTCGGCGCGGGAACGGGCAGCTACGTGCGGGTCAATCCGACCTTCGACAAGATCGAACTGGGCCCCGAAAGCGCCGGCGACCAGGTCGGCGTCAGCGCGGTCGAAACGGACGTCGAGACGGTCACCGTGACGGACTGTCACGTCGCGATGGGCTGGATCAACCCCGAGAACTTCCTCGGCGGGGACATGCCCATCGACCGCGAGGTGGCCGAGCGGGAGATCAAAGAGCAGATCGCCGACCCGCTCGGGATGGGGGTCTACGAAGCCGCACAGGGAGTCATCGACATCCTGGAGAGCAAGCTCCGGAACGACCTCGAAGCGGTCGTGACCGGCGAGGGGTACGCCCCGTCGAACTTCAAGTGCCTCTCGTACGGCGGGGGCGGCCCCGTCCACACCGCCGGCTACACCAAGGACCTGGGTTTCGACGAAGTGCTCATCCCCGAGTGGGCGGCCGGCTTCTCGGCGTTTGGCTGTGGCGCCGCCGACTACGAGTACCGCTACGACCAGACGACGAGTATCGACATCGACCCCGACCTCTCGATGGAGGACGCGGCCGAAACCGCCGGCCAGGAACTCACCGAGGTCTGGAAGAACCTCGAACAGAAGGTCGAAGACGAGTTCGAGAACAGCAACATCGGCCGGAGCGAGATCGAGTTCCAGTACAACATTCTCGGCCAGTACCAGGGACAGCTCAACAGCATCGACATCGAGTCACCGGTCAGCCGCGTCGACACGCCCGAGAAGCTCGAACGGCTGCTCGACACCTTCGAGGAGGAGTACCGGCGCACCTACTCCGAGGAGGCCCGGTCTCCGGAGCTCGGACACACTGTGACGCAGGCGTCGGTCCGCGGCGTCCGGGACGTCGTCAAGCCGGAGATACCGACCGAGGAGACCCAGGGTCCGGAGCCGCCCGAGGGGGCGTTCAAGGAGACCCGGGAGGCGTACTGGGACGGCGAGTGGATGGAGACGGAGATCTACGACCTCCACGCGCTCCAGCCCGGGAACGAACTCACTGGTCCGGCCGTGATGGAGGGCGCCGCGACGACCTACGCGCTCCCGCCGGACTGTGAGACCTACCTCGACGAGCACCGTGTCCACCACCTGACCAGAACCGAGTGAGAGCGGGATTCCGCTCTTGTACAGCGATGCATCTATCCCGCCGTTCGGACTCCGGCGGTGAGGTAGGTGCACTGTACGAGCCCGCATCTGGCTCCGAACAGATGCCCGCAGTACAACACCACATCATGAGCTCAGAACACGACTCCGGGGAGAGCTTCCCCCGCATGCGACGCGAGAAAGAGAAGGTTCACGAGAAACAGGCACAGGGCGACGGAATCGGCTGGGACGGCAAGACGCTCCGAGAACAGTTCGAAGAACTCGAACGGAAGACGGAGGAGACGGACCACTACGCCGGCTTCGAGAGACTCGAGTTCAAAAACGAGGAACCGATAAAGTATGAACAGATGTTCGCCCAGTTGCGGGGCGACCTCGTGACTGCACGCGAGACCTCGAAAGAGGTGGCCGCGACACCGATTGTCGAGCAGGAGGGTGAGCTCTGTTATGGCCTGTTCACCCCGGAAGGCGACTCTATCGCCGTCTCGACGGGTATCATCGTGCACATCCACACGATGAGCGAGGCCATCAAATACATGATCAACCACGATTACGAGGAGAGCCCCGGTATCGAACCGGGAGACATCTTCGTCAACAACGACACGCACGTCGGGGACGTGCATCCGTGCGACATCATGACGTTGATCCCCATTTTCCACGACGGCGAACTCGTCGCCTGGGCCGGCGGCGTCAACCACGTCATCGACGCCGGAGCCATCGGTCCCGGCAGCATGAACGTCTCCCAGGCCTCCCGCTTCGGCGACGGCGCTTACTACACGGCCCGCAAAATCGGCGAGGACCTCGAGATATACAACTCCTGGAAGAACGACTTCCCGGACAAGACCCGGACGCCGGACTTCCTGAAACTCGACGAGAAGACCCGGATGACCGGCTGTCTGATGATTCGGAACGCGGTCAACGACATCATCGACGAGTACGGTATCGACCGGTTCAAACAGCTCTCCCGGGAGGCAGTCGAAGACGGGCGCCGGGGCTTCCGAAACCGCATCAGGAAGACGATGTTGCCCGGCACCTACCGCGGCGCATCGTTCGTCGACGCGCTCTACGAGGGTCAGGGGAACCTCACCCGCGAGTACGCGAACGAGAACCACATCATGCACGCCCCCTCGGAGCTGCACGTCCGCGAAGACGGGTCGTTCCAGGTCTCCTTCGAGGGCGCAAACAAGTGGGGCTGGCACCCCTACAACTGTACCCCGGCCGCAATCCAGGGCGGTATCTGGGTGATGCTCACCCAAACTGTCATCCCCAACTCGAACGTCAACGACGGCGCGTACTACAGCTGTGACTTCCACCTGCCGGTCGGGTCGTGGGCGAACACGCAGAACACCGAGACTGCCCACGCCTACGCCTGGCACTTCCTGGTCTCGGCCTGGGCCCCGCTCTGGCAGCACCTGTCCAGAGGCTACTACTCGCGTGGCTTCTGGGAGGAGATCAACGCCGGCAACGCGAACACGTCGAACTGGCTGCAGGGCGGCGGTATCGACCAGTTCGACAAGCTCCACGCCGTCAACTCCTTCGAGTCGGCCTGTGAGGGCGTGGGCGCCCGGTACGTCGAGGACGGCGAACCCCACGCGGCCGCCATCTGGAACCCCGAAGGTGACATGGGCGACGCCGAAGTCTGGGAGATGACGGAGCCGCTGCCGTTCCTCGGTCGAGCCGTGAAACCGAACACCGGCGGCGCTGGGCGCCGTGCCGGCGGCGCGGGCTTCGAGTCGATGCGGACGATCAAGGACGTGAGCCGGTGGCTGCTGTACGAGATGGGCAACGGCTACATGACCAGCGACGGCGGCCTCTTCGGCGGCTACCCCGCGGCGTCAGGGTACATCCTGAACGCACAGGACACGGATCTGGAGGACCGCTTCGAGAACGGCGAGGACTACCCGCAGCACGACCTCGACCCTGAGAGCGGCGAGTTCGAGTCCAAGATCGACGGCGAGATCACCCGCCGCCCCGAAGGCATCAGCACGCCCAAGCAGTTCGACGACTACGACCTGTACCTGAACTACCTCCGCGGTGGGTCGGGACTCGGCGACCCGCTCGAACGTGACCCAGAGGACGTCCTTTCTGACATCCACGACGGGTACGTCCTCCCCCGCCACGCCAAAGACGCCTACGCTGTCGTGGTCAACAAGGTCAACGACGAGGCAAAGCACAACTCCGCCGTCCAGGGCGAGTGGGAACTCGACGAAGCGGCGACTGAAGAGCTCCGCGAGAAACGAATGGAGGAGCGCGCCGAGAAAGCCCAACCGGTGTCGGAGTGGTACGAACAGCAGCGTGACCGCATCCAGAACGAGGAGAACCTCATCGACGACGTCAAGAAGACCTACGAGAGCAGCATGCGGATGAGCAAGCAGTTCGCCGAGTTCTACCACGAGTTCTGGGACCTCCCGGACGATTTCGAGTTCGACCTCAGCGAGAAGGCGGAGCGCTCTCTGGACGGGCGCTTCAAATCCGGGACGAAAAAGAAATGGAAGAACCCGACGAAAGGCCACGAGACGTGGCTCGGCGTCGGGCGCGACGACGAACCGGAGGTGCCGTACACGTGGACGGCCGAACGGTCGATTCGCGACCTGCCGACCCCGAAAGCCTCGTTCGGCGACGGGGCGGTCGGCAAAGCAATGGACGACGACTGACACAGAGGTGACCACACATGCCAGAATCCTACCCACGCGAACACATCGAAGACCTCGTCGACGACAACCTGGAGTGGAATCAGCTGCACAACATGATGAGCGATTTCAAGGACGCCGACCGGTTCCAGCAGGTCCGTGACGTCCTGCAGGAGCGGGTCGACTGGGACGACCCCATCGTCATCCCGTACGCGGACCACCTGTACGTCGTCGCCAAATCCGAGGACCGGTGGGTCATCAAGTGCGACTGCGGCCACGAGTTCTGCGAGCACGACCAGAACTGGAAGGCGGACGCGCTCATCAACGTCCGGGACTCCGAGGAGGCGTACCTCGAGATCTACCCCGCGGACATGCACCCACACCCCGATTACATGGAGCTACGCGAGTTCTTCTGTCCGGGCTGCAAGACGCTGCTTGAAGTGACCAACGTTATGCCGGGGTACCCGCTCATCCACGAGTTCGAGCCGGACATCGAGACGTTCTACGAGGACTGGATCGACGAGCCGATCCCGACGCCAGAGGGGCAGTCGGCGTAACGCCTTGAGGAACTTCTTCGGTTCGTATTCGACCGCGAACACCCATGCTACGACAGAGTCCGCCGACGCTGAAACACCTCTACGAGTCAGTTCTCCGTCGGTACGAGCGCGCACCCGCGGTCACGTTCGGCGACGAGACGCTGACCTACGCCGACCTCGACACGGACTCCGCGCGTCTCGCCAACGCACCGCTGGAGCGTGGCCTCGAACCGGAGGACCGCGTCGGGATCCTGCTATCGAACCGTCCGGAGTACGCCGTCGCCGATATCGCACTCGCCCGTGCGGGCCTGGCGAAAGTCCCGCTGAACGACATGCTCTCGGCGGCGGACATCGAGTATATGCTGGACAACAGCGACGCCAGCGCGCTCATCGTTGGCCCGTCGTTCACCGAGACAGTCGAGACAGTCGCTCCGAACGTGCCGACGCTGGACCGGGTCGTCTCGATAGGCGCGCCGGTCAGTCCGACACTGGAGCGCACCCACCACGTCGACTCCTTTGCGGGGCTACTCGAAACGGCCGACCCGGTGGCCCCGGACGTTTCGGTCTCGAAATCCGCCCTCGCCGGCGTCTTCCACACCGGCGGGACGACCGGCGACCCGAAGGGGGTAAAACACACCCAGGAGACCCTCGCGCTGAACGCACTCGCACACGCCGTCGAACTCGACATCCAGCCCCGGGACACGCTATTGCTGATGACACCGCTCCCGCACTCGGCTGGTCTCATCATGGCCGGCGGGTTAGCACAGGGGAGCCACCACGTCGTCACGCAGGGGTTCGACGCCGAACGCGCCCTCGAACTCGTCGAGCAAGAGGACATCTCGTGGACGTTCATGGTTCCAACGATGGTGTACCGCGTCCTCGACGCACTCGAAGAGGAGACACACGACACCTCGACGCTGGAGACGCTCGTGTACGGCGCGGCACCGATGAAGCCGGACCGACTGCGCGAGGGGCTGGACAAGCTCGGACCCGTGTTCCTCCAGTTGTACGGGCAGTACGAGACGCCGGACCTCATCACCGTCCTGCCGAAGGCCGCTCACGACCCCGACGACGAGGAGCGACTGTCCTCGTGTGGCCTCCCGACCACGATGTGTGAGGTGAAAGTCGTCGACGAGAGCGGCGAGACGGTCCCGCCCGGCCAGCCGGGCGAGATTCTGGCACGCGCCGCCTACTCCATGGCGGGGTACTACGAGATGCCCGAAAAGACCGCAGCGACGGTCGAAGACGGCTGGATCCACACCGGTGACATCGGGAAGACGGACGAAGACGGCTACCTCTACATCGTCGACCGGGACTCGGACGTCATCGTCAGCGGCGGGATGAACGTCTACTCCGTCGCCGTCGAGGAAGTCGTCCAGGGACACGACCAGGTGGCGAACGTCGCCGTCATCGGCGTCCCCGACGACGAGTGGGGCGAGGCGGTAAAGGCCGTCGTCGTCCCGGAGAGCGACACCGTCGACCCGGCGGATATCAGGTCGTTCTGTCGGGACCGTCTGGCCGACTACGAAGTGCCGAAATCCGTCGACGTCGTCGACACGCTCCCGACGACGCCCTACGGCAAGCTCGACAAGAAGCGACTCCGGGAACCGTACTGGCAGGACCAGTCACGCCGGATCAACTGAGCCATGATCTCGAAGATCGACCACATCGGTATCCTCGTCGACGACATCGAAACCAACAGGGAACTGTTCGAACTGCTCGGCCTCGGGGTCGGGAACGTGGAACACGTCCCGGCGTTCGGGGTCGACATCGCGTTCATCCGCGTCGGTGAGAGTCTGATCGAACTCGTCGAACCAGTCGACCGGGATTCGGGGCTCGCTGCCACCCTCGACGCAACGCAGCAGTCGGCACTGATACACCACGTCGCGTTCCGCGTCGACGATATCGAGACGGAACTACAGCACCTCCGGGACGCCGGCGTGCCACTCGCGGACGAGGAATCCCGCCCGGGCGCTGGTGATGCCTGCGTCGCGTTTCTCGACCGACGGGCCGGCAACGGCGTTCGCATCGAACTCGTCGAGCGGGAGACAGACGTAGTCTTCGGCTAACAACTGGCACGAAGCCAATCACGTTATAAGAGCAAAACATATGCCAGTATCGTTCGTGACAATTCTTAATGAGGGGAGCAACCTCGGGTACCGGTACTAGTCACCGAGCGGACAGGTGACGCTGGCTGTCACGGGCTTTCACACGGCAGCGCTTCCACAACGGCGGATATCAGCGGAGAACGACACGGTATGATACCAGGCTGGACACACAGACCGACACGCTGAACTGATGCTCAGAATCGAATTTCAGATACGCCTGGCCGGGATTCCATCGCGGATAGCCGACATCGACAGTCAGGTCAGTAGCGTCGAGATAGACAACGCTCTGCCAGTTGCCGGAGATTCGGTCTTTCTCTCCCTGACTGCCCAGTTCGGCTCCGACATCTCGCAGGACACGCTCGCGGAGAAGTTGCCCGGTGTACAGATCATAGATATGTCGAAGGCGGACGTGAACCAGCATACGTACTATCTCGGCGTGATTGCAGCGCTTTCGGACGCATCCGTCCTCTCTCTCCTGACGGAAAACCAGGCGATTCCACACAGAATCGTCGGGCGGAACGCGCACCTCAACGTGGTCGCATCCGTCCGCGACTGGAACCATCTCAAGGAAGTGGCAAGCACTGTCGAGGACGAACACGGCTCACTGGAGCTGGTCGGGACGACACAGACCGAGACCATCGGGTTCCCGCTCGGCGGCAACAAAATAAAACAGAGCATGACGGGCAAACTGTCCGACAAACAACTCGAGGTGCTGGAGACGGCCTACAAGATGGGCTATTTCAAGGTCCCACAGGAGGTGACAGCCGAGGAGATCGCGAGCGAACTGGACATCAGCAGGTCGACGCTGAGCGAACGGCTCCGCCGGGTCGAGCACAACTTCTGTGAGTTGCTTTTCGGGCCACAAGAATGACGACGATCATCATCATCAACTCGGTCGAGCAACAGCCCACTGTCAGGGAGGTCCTGAGCTCAGTCGTCGAGGCGGGCGAGACGATCTACTTCCTCCGATTGCCGACCGTTCGCTGTCTCGGCCCGCTCATTCAGGACATCAATCCCATGATCGAGTACGACGTCGAGTACACGATTAGCTACCTCCCGGAGGGGTACGACGTCGCCGACCTCGTCGAGTTCGCGGTCGAAACCGACGCCGACCGGATCTGCATCGGGATCTCCGAACGGACAGTGACCGGCAAAGCTCGAATCGACGACCTGACGGAGTCAGTGCTGCTCCACGACCGAATCTCCGGCGACTTCGTCGTCGGCGAGCACGTCATCATCCTGGAGGAACTCGACTATGCGGAGTAACGCCTCAGTCGACAGCTGCGGCCACCTGTCAGGACCACACCCACCGAAAGAGGAGACCAGCGATGAGTCAAACTGACCAGAACAAGACCGAAGAACGCCGGCAGGAAGCGAAACGACAGAAAGATATCGTTCGAGAGAAACGGCAGCGAAACGAGGGTATCGGCTGGGACGGCAGGACGCTCCGCGAGCAATTGGCCGAGCTCGAGGACAAGACGGAGGCGACGGGCCACTACTCCGGAATCACAGAGCTCTCACTCAAAGAAGGCGACCCGATACGGTTCGAACAGCTCTATTCGCGGCTCCGTGGCGACCTCGTAACTGCACGCGAAATCTCGAAAGAAGTCTCCGCGACCCCCATCGTCGAGCAGGAAGGGGAACTCTGCTACGGCCTGTTCACCCCCGAGGGCGACTCTATCGCCGTTTCGACGGGCATCATCGTCCATGTCCACACGATGAGCGAAGCTATCAAGTTCATGATCAACCACGATTACGAGGAAAGTCCCGGTATCGAACCGGGGGACATCTTCGTCAACAACGACCCCCATGTCGGGGACGTCCACCCGTGTGACCTGATGACGCTCATCCCAATCTTCCACGACGGCGAACTCGTCGCCTGGGCCGGCGGCGTCAACCACGTCATCGATACCGGTGCGATCGGTCCCGGCAGCATGAACGTCTCACAGGCCTCCCGCTTCGGCGACGGCGCCTACTACACGGCCCGCAAAATCGGTGAAGAGTTTCAATTGTACAACTCCTGGAAAAAGGAGTATCCCGCCAAGACGCGGACGCCGAACTTCCTGAAGCTCGACGAACGAACCCGTATTACCGGCTGTCTCATGATCCGGGACTCGGTCAAGGAGATGATCGAGCGAACGGGGGTCGAGACGTTCAAACAGCTCTCCCGGGAAGCGATCGAGTACGGCCGACGCGGCTTTCGCAACAGGATCAAGAAGACGATGCTGCCCGGCACCTACCGCGGTGCATCGTTCGTCGACGCGCTCTACGAGGGGCAACAGAACGTCACACGCGAATACGCAAACGAAAATCATCTTATGCACGCCCCGTCGGAGCTCCACATCCGCGACGACGGGTCGTTCCAGGTCTCCTTCGAGGGCGCGAACAAGTGGGGCTGGCATCCCTACAACTGTACCCCAGCCGCCATTCAGGGCGGCATCTGGGTGATGCTCACCCAAACTGTGATACCGAATGAGCTGGTCAACGACGGCGCATACTACGCCTGTGATTTCCATCTCCCTGTCGGGTCGTGGGCGAACACGCAGAACACGGAAACTGCCCACGCCTACGCCTGGCACTTCCTGGTCTCGGCCTGGGCCCCGCTCTGGCAGCATCTCTCTCGGGGTTACTACGCACGCGGCTTCTGGGAGGAGATCAACGCCGGCAACGCGAACACGTCGAACTGGCTCCAGGGCGGCGGCATCGACCAGTTCGACAAACTCCACGCCGTCAACTCGTTTGAAGCCGCCTGTGAAGGGGTCGGTGCCCGCTACGTCGCGGACGGTGAGCCCCATGCATCAGCTATCTGGAACCCCGAAGGCGACATGGGCGACGCCGAGGCGTGGGAACAGGTCGAACCGCTCCCGTTCCTTGGACGCGCAGTCAAGCCCAATACGGGTGGTGCTGGACGCCGTGCCGGCGGGGCGGGCTTCGAGTCGATGCGAACGATCAAGGACGTGAGCCGGTGGCTGCTGTACGAGATGGGTAACGGCTACATGACAAGTGACGGCGGTCTCTTCGGCGGTTATCCCGCTGCCTCGGGGTATATTCTGAACGCCCAGGAGACGGACCTGGAAGAACGCTTCGAGAACGGCGAGGACTACCCACAGCACGACCTCGACCCGGAAAGCGGTGAGTTCGAGTCCAAGATAGACGGCGACGTGACACGGCGGCCAGAGGGTATCAGCACGCCCAAAGAGTTCGACGACTACGACATGTACCTGAACTACCTCCGCGGTGGGTCGGGACTGGGGGACCCGCTCGAGCGTGATCCAGAAGACGTCCTTTCTGACATCCACGACGGGTACGTCCTCCCCCGACACGCCGAAGACGCGTATGCGGTTGTGGTCGACAAAGTCAACGACGAGGCAAAGCACAACTCAGCCGTTCAGGGCGAATGGGAACTCCACGAGGAAGCGACCGAACAACTCCGCGAGGAGCGCATGGACGAACGCGCCGAGAAAGCACAACCGGTGTCGGAGTGGTACGACCAGCAACGCGACCGTATTCGGAACGAGGAGGACCTCATCGACGACGTGAAGAAGACCTACGAGAGCAGCATGCGGATGAGCGAACAGTTCGCGAGGTTCTTCCGTAACTTCTGGGACCTCCCGGAGGACTTCGCGTTCGATCTCAGCTATCAGGCCGAGCAGTCGCTGGATAACCGGTTCGACTCCGGGCTCCGGCCGATGTGGGACAACTACACGCGGCGACACAAAACCTGGCTCGACGTGGACGACGAGCCGTACGTCCCGTACACGTGGACCGACCGGTCGCTTCAGGACCTCCCGGACTCGGTGTCGACGTTCAAGCACATAGAGCAAACAGGTGACGACGATTGAGACAAGCGGCTCTGTTGAAACCCTCCAGAACTGATAGAACCGGCGTGCGAGATACAGAGGGTCTAGTCAATAGGGGTCTATCGAAAAGCTGCTACTATTCACGTCTCGTGATCAGATACCTCCCGGATCAGACAGATCAGCGTTCCGTCCTCGGTATAGGTAAGAGCGTGATCTACCTGAATTCGGTCGCCGTCCTTCCGAACGTACGTCGTGACACCTGACCAGCGCCCCTCTACAGGAACCGTTGGCAAAATCTCGTCGTAGATGATATCGACGTCGTCCTCCGGATATAGGAATTCCCAGTGGTTGTCCAAGAGGTCATCCCGTGAATATCCCGCTGTTTTAGCGAAGGCTTCGTTGACGTAGAGAAAGTATCCGTCTTCATCGAGGAGACTGATGCCTTCACGGGCGGTTTCAATTGCCTTGAACGCGTGAACCATCTGCTGATTTGCGTGATACCGATCGATTGCATTCAGTAGCCGATTTGCAAGGAGCGAATAGCAATCAGAACTCCCACGTTTCTGTAGGTAGTCAGTCACGCCCGCAGAAATCGCCTCACTCGCGATCTCTTCGCTCCCCTTCCCTGTGAAGAGGATGAACGGAAGATCAGGGTACTGTTTGCGTACGTCACTCAGGAACTCTAATCCATCAACCTCCGGCATCTCGTAGTCACTGATGGCGCCATCGAATTCCTCGTTTTTCAGCCGCTCAAGCCCGTCGGATGCGCTGAGTTCGGTAACTATCTTGAAGCATTCCTGTTCGCGTTCGAGAAACGTTGATGCAAGATCAAGCCACTCAGAATCGTCGTCAACGTGGAGGATACGGTACGTATCGGTCGGGGGCCGAACCACCTCATCAATGTCCAAACCGCCCTGTCGAGATTCCGAGTTCATACTCCTGATATTGGATGTGCTATGCGTTAACTCTTTACAACCCCTTCACGAACCATTACTGACAGATAACAGACAAAATATGGAGGAAGTGATTCCACCCTCGATCAAGGATGTCAGGTCTACGAGGAACGATACGCGCCCTGTATGCAGCACGGCCGATGAAACCTATAACAACTTGAGTGTTTCAACAAGGCCAGATCAGCGTACCCACTGCCGGTCCGTTCGTGTGCATGCTTGCGGGCTAATTCTTTGAAACTGTCGGGAGATTTCTCGGGGATGAGGGTTGTCGGGAATCGGCAGCACCTCGATACTGTCGTCCAGCTTCTCGAAGTGGAACCCACCTGTAGCGGACACTCAGTCGTCAGTCGGCGCGTCACGTTCAGTGTGATTGGCCTGTACCTGCGAGGGGTCCACGGTCTCGGGCTCCGCTCGGTCAGCGAGAGCATCCTGTTCGTCGCTGTCGGATTCGGGACGGTCATCATCGGTAGCCGGGTCTGCCGGTGGTTCGTACCGGTACAGACGGTCGTCGACGAACACGACGTACTCCTCCCCCGACAGGTGCTCGATGACGCGGTTGTTCGTATCGATCGCCACGTCGACCAGTCCTTCGAGCGTCTCGACCGTTATCGCTGGCCGCTCGCCAGTACCGGATGGCAACCGGCCGCTCGTGATCCAGTCGTCGAACTCGGATCTGGCCGCTCGATAGTCGGCCCATCGGCGCTCGGCCTCCGAGACGACCAGGCGCCCAGTGTGTCTGGCGTACAGCAAGCCGAGCAGCGCACCCACTGCGAGTGAGAGTGCCAGTGGACCGCCGGCGCGGCGAAGCAGCCCGTATTCCACCGGGACCGTTACTTGTTCAGTCTGCGAGCCAGAGGCGGTGACGACGCCGGGGTCTGTGACGCGGTAGACGCTTTCACCGGGGACAATCGGGAGCCGGTACGTGTTGGTGGTGTCGACTCGCTGCCCGTTTCGCGTCCCCGAAACGTCCACGCGAGCGATGACGGCGATATCGAGCTGCCCGGGCGTGTTCCCGTGCTCGGCGTCGATACGCTGGGCCTGGTCGATGGCCGCGCTCGCGTTCGTCGAGAAGGGTACACTCGCCCGTTCGGTGGGCCCTAACGCTTCGGTTCGTTCCTGCGCAACCGGGCGCGTGACTTCCCAGTACATCGTTCCGTTTCCATCATCGGAGGATTCGACTGCGCGATACCTGAGCAACACTGTCGTCTCTGTGGTAAGGTCTCCCTCCTGCGCCTCGTACGCGTACGTGAACGTTCCGTCCAAGGTCGGGCTCACCTCGCGGAAGTACACCGACCGGTTTCGCAGGACTGTCCCCTCGGAAAAGGCAGTCGTTCCGTTGACGACCGTGGCCTGGTGTGAGAACGCCCCGCTCGATTGCCAGGACGAGACCTCCCTCGTCTCCGTCGTGGTTCCCGGTTCGACGTGTGTGGTGTACGTGAGGTAGCCACCGACAGCGCCGATGAGTACCACACAGAGAACCACTAACTCGTAATTAGCAGCGATGCCCCGACGAATCGTACGGCCCCCACCGTTCATTGTGTGATATGTAATTGATTCTGATTGGTAACTATTTGGGTTATAACGCTATCTCAACCGGGCGAGGAGTCGGCGGAACTGGGACGGACTGTCGCGAGACCGTGCGCGGACGCGGCCGGTGTCGACGAGTGCCATTCCGAGCAGGTAGAACGAGCCACCGAGAAGCGCGTCGATTGTGATAATCGGGAGCCAGGGGTGGACGAGATACAGCGACCGGATCGTCGACTGTGGGAGAACGAGAAGGTAGCGGTGCTCGACCACGAACTGTCGGTAATAGCCCGTCTCCGACGGCGCAGTCAGCGACAGTGTCGCATTGACTGTCGAACGGGCTGGTATCACTGTCTCGTTCGGTTCGACAGCGATACCGTCTGTGGCTGGTTCGAAATACGTCACGACGGGAATGTACCCGCCGTTGCCGAGCCGATACTGCGTCGACTCTGTGGTTCCCTGTTCGATGACGCGCGGTCCCGGTGAGTCAAATTCAGCACTGACCACGCCGAATTCCTGTGGGCCCGCCGGCGCGACCATCGTCGCTGTCGCCGACAGTACTATCGCCGCCGCGAAGATGCCGATCAGTAGCCTGACACTCGTCCCCGTGTCGCGTGAGGTGTCTCGTTGACCGCGATCACGGTTCCCGTTCAATAAGAGATCGATTACGTACGCACAGACCGAAACCGCGAGAAGCAGGTATGCCAGCCCCTGTGTGCCCAGTAGCGAGCGCGCTCCAAATATCGATGCCGCTCGTTGCTGCACCCATGTTAGACTGTCTCGGACTCCGTTGACGAGTGTACCCACTCCCGGCACCGCAACCACTTCCCCACCCGGTTGCCAGGCGACAGCGACAATCTGTGCATCAGTCACAGGGGGCTCGTCGCCGTCTTGATCGGTGAAGGGATTGTTGTCACCGCGTGTTATGTACCCGCGGTCAGTTTTGTCGACGACCCGGTGAGTGGTCAGTCCACCACCCTGGATTTCCTCGGCGCGAAACGTGACAACGTCGCCTTCTTCGACGGAGCCAGCGAGGTCAGCGGGAATCGCGACGAACCCGTCGCCTGGTTCCAACGTCGGTTGCATGCTTCCAGTCGTGACAAATCCCAGGAGGACGGGCTGGCCGAGTATCTGGCCGAGTACCATCGCGATTAAAAAGACACCCAGTGCTACTTCTAACAGCACTTCTACCCCCTTACGCAGCCTCATGTGTACCCTCTCACAGAGTATCGTATATAGTAACTAGTGGTGAAACGGTCGGCTACATGTTGTCGTTGGATGTCCTTCGGGCGGCTCCGAGAGTGATGCGCCCAGTGTCCAAGTTGTCGCTGGGGCTGTTTTCGGAGGTCGTGACAAAAATGCCGTGACTGCAGTTTCAGCATTCTGGCGGGGTTTTGCGAGTGAACAGTCCCACATCTGCTGTGCATCCACAACATTACTCTTATCGGCTATATGTGATGAGATAATCTTTGTTGACAGATTGTGTCCCAAGTCGTACCTGAAAAATGTCGAGAATAGGGCGATTAGTAGAGAACAGCGCTGTAGCACGTCAATCTGCGACATTAACTACAACTGGAACGACCAGCGTGTGACTTCGGTCCGTACTGTCTAATCTGAACCGATTAATCCGGGTCCGGTACCCGGGCGAGTCGGCGCTGCTCAGTTACTCCGCGGAGCCAGCCGATGCGTCGGCCTTGATGTTCACCGTGTCGGGGAGAGTCCTGTAGTTCCTCGACTGTTTACGAGTCAGGATCGTGACGTTGACGAAAACCGTCTCCCCGACATCGAGGGGGTACGCGTTTCCAGATCCTTCCATCGAGGTCCCGAAGTCGGACTTGTCCTCCGAGTCGGTAGCGTACCAGTTCACAGTGTCGTTGCCATCGTCGTCCTCTATCCAGACACCGACAGGCTGGGACCCCTGGTTGGTGATGCTGAAGACTCCGGTGAAGGAGTAGTCCGAGCTCTGTTGAATACCCGTACCCGTGACACCGGCTGTGTCGTCGAAAGCCAGTGCCATGATTCCATTATTACCCTGCCGGGCGTAGTCGCTCTCAGGCTTGAGCGCCAGGAACGCGTTGCTGCCGTTCGAAACCTGCATATTGCCGTCTCTCTCAACGTTCGCGAAGTTGAACGCACCAGTCCCAGTTGCAGCAGCTGTACCAGCCGCGAGCGATCCCAAACCGATCAGGAATTTGCGTCGTTGCATTAGTGTTGCACCTTGTTCGTGCACGCCCACCCCCCACGTGCCGTGGGCCGGACGTGACATCTAATGCAATCACCGACAGGGGCATTGTATTCCGCTCTTTGACAGGATGGGTTGCAGTGATTGAAGCACGGATATGGGTCTTTGCGCCCTGGCGGCTGGCGTTATACGCTCTCTTCCACCCTGGGTTTTGATGAAGCAAACCGCGATAGTGGCACTCAGCGGCCGGAAATAGTCATCTGAGGAAAATCATACCATAGTGTCTGCCCATCTGCGACTCACTTCTGGGCGTATTGGAGTGTAAACAGTGACTAATACGTAAACGGTCGATAACATTATGATATGACACGAAAAAGCATCGCTTGGACGACATGGCCGCGTCGTTTGGGGCGACCGGCCGTTCGGTTCAGGGGATGGGGACAATATGAGCAAGACGTCGACAGGGACGACTGGTGACCAGCCGACAAACGTACTCGGACACGCATCGACAGAGAACGAACCGGACACTGCTATCGAATCGAAGACAGGGTCGGCCGAGCTGTCGCGAGACGACGCATTCGAGATGCTCAGCAATCGGCGGCGACGATACACACTCCAGTTTCTGAGCGATACGACAGGCCCGACATCGCTCTCGGACCTCGCCGAGCAAGTCGCCGCCTGGGAGAACGAGACCAGCGTGGAGGATATTTCGGCGAGCGAGCGCAAGACGGTGTACACCTCGCTCCAGCAGTTTCACCTCCCGAAGATGGCCGACATGGGAATCGTCGAGTTCGATCGGCGGGCAGGAGAGGTGCGACTCACCGAGTCCGCGACCGACCTCGACATCTATCTCGAACTCGTCGACCGCTACGACATCCCGTGGAGTCTCTACTACCTGGGCCTCAGCACCGTTGGAACCGTCCTTACGTCGCTGGCCTACGCGGGTATCCAGCCGTTCGCGGCTGTCCCGTTCGCCGGCTGGACCGTGTTCCTGGTCGCCGTGTTCACCGTCTCGTCAGCGTCTCACTACGTCCTCTCGCGCCGGATGCGCCTCAGCTCGAACACCGTACCACCGGAGGTGGACGATGCGTAGACGGGTGCTGGTGCTGTGTGTGCTGGTGGTCGTTGCGAGCTTCGCTGTTGGAACCGGGAGTTACAGTGCGGCGTCGGTCGAGCGCGATGTGACGGTCGATGTCGTTGGCGACGAAGACGCCTACATGTCGCTGCTCTACCCCGACAATACCGTCCGGCTCGGTGGGAGTGAAGCCCACGAAGTCACGGTTGTGACCGTCCGTAATCGCTTCAGACAACCGATCGACTTCGCCGTCACGGTCACCGCTACTGACGGCGATGGACTCAGAGTCCAGGCAGACGCGATGGAGACAACCAGGTTTTCGGCCGGTATCGGCGACGCGTTCGACGTTCCGGCGACGATAGCCTGTCAGTCACCCGGGCAACACCGCGCGACCCTCTCGTTCGATGTCACCGCTACCGGCGCAGGTGTCACCGCCGAGACGACGACGTCTCGCACCGTCGACTATCTGGTCACCTGCCCACCCGAGCAGAAACCAACCGACACTGGGGCTGGATGATCTGGCATGAGTGGCGAGTGTTTCCAATGCGTTCGACCCGCATCGGGCCGATACACGTTGATACTGGACAAAGAGACCGTTATCGAAGATGTGCTGGTCTGTGACGAGTGTCTCGCCGGCTATCGAGAGACAGACTGGATTGAAGTCCGACACGAATCGCAGTAATCGTCGAATCGACTCCGGACCTCGGGCCGTGTCTCGGACTGCTCACTCATCTCGGCAGAACCGACAGTATCTACAAGCTATTCAGTTCACTACTCGACCATGCGCTGCATTTCGTGGGTGCAGGTGTCCCGGGCTAGCAGTTGAACTAATTCGCGAAGTCGCGTTCGAGGCTATCTCGAAACCGACGCTGCACTGTGTATTGCCTCGTAGCCGTTAGGGGCGCACGAGACACGTCTCCGGTGGGTCGGGAACCCCCACGACTCAGTGGTGGTTCACGCCACGACTTGCAAGTGTCTCGCCTCGTCAGCGGCTATTACTAGCTCCTGACAGAAACAGCATGCAAGACTTAGAGCGTCGATTCTGCATTGGACTGTAGTTCGTTCCAGCGTATCCCAGACGAATCATCCGTTCAAGAGCGCTCGCTTACTCCACAGGGTTAACCGTCTCCAGCGGTGATTAGTTGTATGATTGACCAATTCGTGGGTAAGGTGATGTCACAGTCAGTTCGAACGGTTCCGCCGGAGACGACGGCCCGTGATGTTGCGACACTCTTCGCGGACCACGATATCGGATCGGCAGTCGTGGTCGATCCCGAGACGGGCGAGTTCAGCGGGATCATAACTGAATCCGATGTCATGCAGCAGGTAGCTGCGGGGGCTGATATCGACTCTGTTCGTGTGGCAGCGTTTCTGAGTACTCCAATTATCACGATCGATAGGACGGAAAACATCCACGCTGCTGCCGCTCTGATGAAAGAGCACTCAATCCGGCGGCTCCCGGTCACCGACGATGGCGACCTCGTCGGCATACTCACAACGACTGATCTCACACATTATCTGCCTCGGCTCAGAAACACGATCCTCCGTAAACGAAACGACCTGGCTAAGCAGTGAGAGTCCTGTATTGAGCCAGTCGTCATCCCGCTGCTTGAGCAAACGTAGGTAACCGATACGCGCCCCTCATCTTGTACGCGCCCAAAGAACCATTGGATATCAAATAAATAACTGAGTAGAGTTCGGACCCGCAAATCCACAGGTGAAGCGACACTCAGTCGGCTACACGCTCACCTGGTTCAGGCTTATTCGCTGCGACACCGCAGCGACCTCCCTGTTCAGTGTGCCGTGCAAAACTAGTCAGTGTCAAACAGAACCGACAAACCAGGCGAACGCCGTCCTTTGTCGAATTCCCGGTGTCCAACCCAGATGTCCCCTTCCGAAGGAACGCCTGTGAGCACTGTCAAACCTGGCCAGACTGGTCGGCAACCCAGTCGTCGAATACCGTGGGGAACCACCCGAAGCGGCTGAGTTCGTGGGACAGCGCCCCGAGAACAGCCAGTCCGGGAACCCCGTGAAACGCGAATACCTTCTGTGAGTTTGATAGCTATACCATGATGCAGTTTCCAACCTTAGTTCCCTTCTTGCGATTCACTCTAACCTTGGAAACAGTCATATATCTATAAGATATTCCCACGTTGATATCAGTTCCCCACGAAGCGTCTCGCTCGGTCGCATTCTGACCCTGCTTCGCCCGCCTGCCTGTTGTGCGTGCTTGAAGATGGGCGTCTAGGGACGACTCACACCACATTGACCGATTCTACCGGGAAATACCTCCAAGGTTGCCCCAGCGAGGGCGCTGTTCGCAGCGATTAGCCCGTCACAGGTTGGACCCACGACATTTTTTATACGAAGCACAAACGAGCGTACCGTATGCGACGACTGGTCCTCGCCGTATGCTTCGTTTTCCTCCTGGCTGGGTGTGGCACGTTCCTGGGTAATAGCCCGCCGCCCAGCGACGAGCGAGCCGTCGCGGCCGTCGAGGAGGCGAACAGCTCCGTCGCCGCCGTCGAGACGTATCGCTTCGACATGGACATGCACGTGGTCGCGTCGGATGGTGAACAGACACGGACCGTGCGAGTCGATGGTGAAGGTGCGGTAAACACCTCCGCAAAGCGGATGCAGATGACGACGCGGACGCAAGGCCAGACCGTCGATTCCTACGTCGACGGGTACAGAGCGTACCAGGGCTGTCAGGACCCCTGGGGCGGATACGCAGTCGAGAACGTCTCGCGCGCCGAGCCGTGGGCGACCGCGACGCCGCTCCATCGACAGGTCCTGCTCTTCGACCGCTCGAACGTCTACTTGCGGGGCAACGAGACGCTTGCGGGCAACCGGACCGTCCTCGTCACGGCGTCCCCGAGCGCCGAGATCATCGAGTCGGTCATGGACCGCCGACAGGCCGCCGACATGGACCTGAATCGCGGCTCGCTGGAGAACGCGACAGCACGGCTGTGGCTCGACCCTGAGACCAACCGACCGGTGCAGTCGGAACTCACGATAAAAATCTCACAGCGGGGGGCGACTGCAACCGCGACGATTACACTCCAGTACAGTGAGTACGGCGAACCGACGGCAATCTCGATTCCGCCGGACGTGTCCGACGACCCGTACGAACTGGGGTGTCCCGGTGCTGGCTGAACCTACTCGTCGGGGACAACGCTATCGCTCCGACAAACCAGTCAGTCAGACCAGTTCTCGTAGAGACCGCGTCCGACGACGCCGAGGCCGACGAGGGTCACGAGGTTGACGAGGAGGCCACCGACGACGGGGATTGCGAAGGGGACTGCCAGCAGGAGGCCGCCAGCGACGCCGTCCGTTGCGCTGACGGACCCGTCGTCGCCGATAACCGAGTTCCCGACCCAGACGGCAGTGATGCCAGAACCGACGATACCGAGGACGCCGATGAGGAGCAGTCCCGGAATCGAGACCAGAGCGCCGATAACCGTCAGTGCGAGTAGCACCAGTCCGATGGGGAGCAGGATACCGACGAGAATCCCCCAGCCGATTGCGCTGCCGGGGTCGTTCTGGATCTCTCGGACGGCGTTGGTCGTGTACGTCGGTCCGATAGCGGCGGCCGCGGCACCCAATACGGCGAAAACGACGAATCCGATACCGAACCGGAAGACGACGCCGAGGGCCGGGTCGGCGGCACCGCTCGGGGCTGTGGGCTGTGCTGTTGCGACCCCGGCGAGTCCGAGTATGGCGAGGGGACTCCCGAGGCTACTAACGGCATGCTTGGAGGGCATAGTAGCGACAGGTCAGTTCCAACTGCGAGTGTAAACCTCTTCTGGATGTCTGGAGCGTGTCATATCGGCTGGCGACGAGTACGCTCCAAGAGTGCTCGCTCCGACCGACTGGTCGTCTCCCTCGGACACGAGCACAGGTCGCTCGCTGAAGGAACACGTCCGCCGTTCATTCACCGGCCCATTCCGGAGCCGAGACAGTGGTCGTGCCGACGTCGCTCACCCGGAGTGTGATGACGATGCGGACCTGGGAATTGGGCCGCCTGTGCGTTCGATAGAGGTGTGTCACCAGTCCCGATTCCGTGACGATGGCAGTCCCAGTTGCGTCGGTGACACCCGGATACGGGTCGCCGTCGGTCGCCAACCGGACTGTCGGCGTCGGCCCTTCAGCGGAGGCTGCAACCGCCCGCGACTCGTTGACGGAGAGATACCAGCCGAGATACCGCGAGAGCGAGGTTCGATACGAGCCCGGACCCCGCAGCGGCCGACTGGTGACACCGGTCGCGGTGCGCTCGAATTCGACACTGCCGTTCGCGTAGACGTCCTCGTCCCCGAGTGAGGGGGTGGGCGACACGAGCCGCCCGAACTCGGTCGACGTCGCGTGATACGTGGTCTCGTTTTCGACGCGAACGGTCTGGGTCCTGGCACCGGTCACCGTGTCGTCCCTGACTTCGCGGTAGCTGAGCGTGATGCGGTATGACCGACCCTGCAACTGCGACTCGTGGGCGGCGATGAGCTGTTGATAATCCGTGATACCGGTTCGGTCGACGCCGGGCGGGAACGGCGTCGCCTGGGCCGGTATCTGTGTGGGCTGTGCCGATGCCAATTGCTCGGACTCGCCCGTCTCCGCGGTCGTTATCGATAGTGTCCCCGTGGTCGGAACGGGCGAGAACTCCGCGTCGGTTGTCGTGTTGTTGTCGACGGCCGGGTCCGTGACGGAGAGCCCCAGCCCGGCAGTCCCGACGACGATTCCGACGACAACTAAGAGCCCGACGGCGAGGCCGATGTACCGTGGCTTCCGGAACGGATTCGATGGGGCCGCCGACTCGCTCTCAGCGGGTGACTGGGACCGCGCCGTCGGGGATTCGACTGCGTGCGAAGCAGCGTCTGGCGGTGGCTGCGGTTCGGACTCCGACGTATCGTCCTGTCCTGCATCGTACTGCCCTGCATCGTCCCGGGGCGCTGCGTGTGATTCGACGGGCTGTGCTGAGGGGCCGGGAACCGAGAGCGGCTGGTCGAACCAGCGCTCGAAAAGGGTCGCTGCCTCCTCGCGGTCGATGCTGTACAACAGCAGGTTCCGGAGGTCGCCGACATCGAGATAGGTATCTGCAGAGAGCCCCGCAGGATCGACCTCGGCTCCGACAATCACGATGGTATCGACTGCGTCCGGGACGGTCGTCTCGGTCGCGACACCGAGACGATGCAGTGACCCGTCCCGTTTCAGGGTCACCACGGCGTCGCTCGCATCCTTCGTAGCGACAGTCCAGCCCCGCGCGGCGTAGAGGTCGGCAATGAACCCGAGCAGGTCGCTGGGCTCGGCCGCCCGACAGAGCCGCTCGAGTTCGGACTGCGAGAGCGGGGGCATCAATCGGGTGTTTTGTGTCCAACGGTAACAATCGTTGCCCCAAATCCGGGCCTGCTGGTTTCACAGTCAGCACTCGACCCCGTCTCCGAGAGTCGACAGGCCCGAAAGGATGGACCGATACCCGGCACACTATGCCGTGAGGTCGACGACTTCGGCGTCAGCCAGGTCGGCCAGCCGGTCCGGTCCGACCGCGAACACTGCGCTTGGCGTGCCGGCGGCGGCGTGGACGACGTCATACTCGGCAAGCGTCGGGTCGACCGTCGTCGGGAGGGCCGTCTCGTGACAGATCGGGGGAACGCCGCCGATGCTCCAGCCGACCACGCTCCGGATGTCGGTGGGGTCGGCCATCGACGCGGCCGCCGCGCCGTAGTCCCGGAAGCAAGCGCTGAATATGCGGGTTTGGCGAGTCTTGTTGCGGCTGTCGGTGGATCTGATTGACAACCGAGAGATTCAGGAAATCGACTCCACCAGTCTTGCTCATCGTTCATACAGCCACAACTACACGAAACGTGTTGAAGGCACGTTTGAGTCTGTGAAAACCACGCTTCTCGTGGATTGCTCGAGAGTAAGCCTCGGCGTTCACTGCTCGATGAATACCACAGGACACACATATTGCGTGACAAGTCCTCACGAGAAATTTTGATCACTTTGGGACCGTGATCGACAAAGGCTTTGACTGGGCCAAACTCCGTCACAAATTGCGTGAAGAGGGCGTCAAACCGGTAATCAAGCACCGTGAATTCTACTAGCTCGATGCCGCTCACAATGTTCGGATTGATGATAAAACGTACCACCGTCGGTCTATCGTCGAATCGATATTTTTTCACTCCGAAGGCGGTTCGGCTCAACGATTAAAGCTCGAACGTGGCTTGGACCGTTCCGAGAGATCACTCTAAAGGCTGCTGTGAGTAACATCGTACAGTCACTTACCAACCGAACCGCGTGAATTCGAGCATCTAAACAAGACCCACAGCGCGTATTTATCAATAACGCGATTAACCTGACAGTCAAACGTCCTTATTTCCGGGCACAACGATAGCCACCATATGTTCTGCTCCACTCGTCTCTAATTCGATCTCATCGCCTTCGTCCGCCTCTACATTTTCCCACTTTCCACTCCATTGAGCTTGATTCGCCATCAGCCATCGACGAGAAACGTGTCCGTTGAATTCAGAAACGTCTAGTCGAACGTGGCCACTATCGGGGAAATATATAGCATATACGCGACCAGGGTTGACTAGAAGGTAGCATTCATCTTCAGACCGGTTCGTGAGCCGGCCCTTTTCAGTCTGATGTGGAAAACAGTTATGTGGTTTGATTAAATCCGCCACTGTTCTTAAACTTTTGACGTGGTTCAAAGCAATTGGTTTCTGACCGAGACCGTACGGTGGTCGATGGTTTCGAACCGCAGCTTGCCCCGAAAAAAGCGATCGCCACAGACGAGCAATCCCCTCATGTGACCCATCCGTCCATTCAATCTCGTCGTTTCCATATTGTTTCGTACTGTTCATCGGTACTGGTTCATTACTCAATTCTTTCCAACCCTCGGCAATTACTTGGTGATGCTGTTCTCCACTGCTCACACCGCTCTGTGAGACTTCTGCATAATCGAAGCCATGCTCTGTTACCGGCGCAACACTTGCCGAATCCCGGCGCATATCGGATACATAGACGTGCTCTTTCCTCTCACGATCGGCGAGCATCTGTATGAACTCTCTCCAATAATTAGACCACGACTGATCGGCCCAACTCTCGTTTTGAATACAAAACAGCACGTGATTGTATTCGAAAGAATGGAACAGTACTTTCTCGACAAATTTCTCTTGATAACTGAGAAGGATTTCATCATCGCGGAGTGCGGGAATACTCTTAAAGAATGGATGTGTTTCCTTCTTGTAACCAGCTGTATACTTCTTAGTAAGAATTGTTTCTTCTTCGGTGTAATTGATGTTGTTTTGTGGATTGAATGGTTGCGCTTCCCATTGAGGGAACCCATCGCTTTGCTCGGTGCGTGATTGATAGTTATGACCATCCCAGAGCTCTATTTGCGGGATAATATCACGGCGGTACGTTTCTTTGAGAAAAAGGTCGTATAACTCCCAAAACTCCTCATTCCATTCATCAAGGTCATACAGCCCATCCTCTCTTTTCAAAAACGGATAGACATCCCCTTCTCTTCTGGCGCCCATCGTGTTGCGGACGAAATTCCCTCCCGATCGTACAAGGCGGTCCATTTGTTTGACTAGGTGATAGTGATCCTTGTCGGGGGTGACGCAACTGGGGCCCTCCGTCTCCCGATGAAGCTGATCTTCAATCGCTTCGGTCGGCTGCCCCCATTGAAACAGTGCATCATTATCTGTTGCCCCAATCAGGATTATTGGTTCACCCCGATACTCCCAGTAGCGCGGGTTCGAGTCCCACGGTTTAATCCCGGGCTGGTTCGATGAATCTGATACTGTTTTGTTAGCCCCATCATCGTCGCAATCAATATCATCCTCCAAGAGAGGGGAAACAACGTTGGGCTCATCCGCAGGTTCGTCATCGCCGAGACATCCTCCAGTCGCCGCAACTCCCGTCGCCGCGACGGCAAGAAACTTACGACGATCAAGACTCTCGTCAAACATGTTAATCTTACAAGTAGGTGTGCATCATTAGATGTTTTGGAATTGACATCCTCTAGATGGAATGTCCTCAAATGAAAGAGATTCTCGTGGTGAACTCATTTTCTATATCTTGCACGCGATTTATGGCAAGATGTTAGCCGGATTGAAAACGCGGCGGTATGTGAGTACCCCCTACTCCTCATTATTGCGGCAAGTCAATAGCTTTCGTCGCTGCGAGCCACGAGGTAGCGGTAGTTCTAATATACTACACACTGTAGTACCTTATATGAGTACAGACAACGATGGGGGAGGGTAAAACGACCCGCATCACCCGGAAGGGACAGGTCACGATTCCGAAAGAATTCCGTGCAGAATTTGGTCTGAGGGAAGGCGATGAAGTTCGGTGGGAGAATGCAGAAGACGGCATCCGCATCAGAAAGGCAACGCAGTCGGCAGACCGTGGCATGCTGGTCGACGAAGATGTCCCCGAAGACAAGCGTGAAGAGATGGCAGAAGAAATGGAAACCGAAATCCGAGAGAAGCGGGAGTCGGAGTGGCAGCCGTGACCCGCTACACTGCCGATGGCGTCGCGATGGCACGGTATCTCGTTGATCAACTCAGCCGCAGACGAGGTCTTTGAGCGGGCTGAGCAGGGCGTCGATGTGATCGAAGCACCGACAATCGCAGTGAGTGAGGCTATCTGGACGGCGGTAAATAAAAAAAGAAATCGCCGATATCAAAGTCGATACGACGCCAAATGCCGTCTTACCGGGGCTCGTTAACGACGGTCCTGTCCAGGTTGCTTCTGCTGACGAGCAAGACCTGGCTGTGTGCGGGAGTCTTATCGACCACCACACGATGCATGACGCCCTGCTCATCGCGAATCATAGGGTTCGGGGGACAGAAGCAATCCTCACCAACGACCAGGCGTTTGGCAACGAGACCACTGTCTGGCGATAATCTACGCGGACCGCTGCTTTGCAGGTCGATTTTGGACGAATCGGATGCGCTCGCGAACCTGTGTCTGTTGCTGTCGAACCACCCCGCGGCGTTCGTGAATCTATTCCTATCGGGTGGAGACTCCCAGAGAGACGTGTCTTTTTGAGGGCTACGACGCGACTAGTCAGTGTGGAAGTGACTGTATACGGGCCGCTTCGGGCGGCGACGGGATCGAAGACAGTCGAGGTTACGGTCGACGGTGACACAGTTGAAACCGTGATTACGGCCTTCGTCGAGGCGTATCCGCGCGCGGAGTCACAGCTAATCGACGAGACCGGCGACCTCCGACCGAGCGTACGCGTGATGGTCGACGGCGACAGCGCCGACCGTGACGAGCGGGTGCCGCCCGACGCGGCGATCGAACTCTTTCCGGCGATGCGCGGCGGGTGACTGCCCGCGGACACCGTGTCGTTACGGTAAATTCGAGGCGAAAGCCTCGCCATTCAGGGCTGGGATGAAGCCGACCAACAGTATTCAACCGCCAACAATGGCATAGACGGGGTTCCAACACAATCTTTAATCCGTTTGACCGTGATAGTATGTATAGATGGTAAAGAGTACCCGTCATGCGAAATACGAACTCTACTACCACATAGTGTTCGTGCCGAAGTATCGGCGTTCGCACCTGACGGGGAAGACGAAGGAACGTCTCGAAGCCATCTTCGCGGAAATCTGTGAGGACAAAGGCCTCGAACTGGCCGAGTCCGAGGTTATGCCAGACCACGTACACCTATTCATCGGGAGTCCACCGAAGAACGCCCCGTCCCTCATCGTCAACTGGGTCAAGGGTATCTCCGCGCGGAAGTACAACCAACGCTACGACGACCGTATGAAGTGGACTCGCTCGTACTACGTCGGTACGGCGGGAAGCGCCTCGAAGGGAGCTGTCGAACAGTACATCGCTGAACAGGAAGGTGGCGACGAATGAAGCGCGTCAACACCTTCGAGGTGGTTCCGCAGACCCAGAACGACAAAGAGTGTCTTCTACGGCTACTCGACGCCTCCGCCTCTCTATGGAACGAGTTGACCTACGAACGCCGTCAGAACTACTTCGGTGACGGTGACGTGTGGGACACTTCGGAGTACCGAGGGCGCTACAACGGCGTCGTCGGAAGTGCGACCGTCCAACAGGTCACGCGCAAGAACAGCGAAGCGTGGCGGTCGTTCTTCGCCCTCAAGGAGAAAGGCGAGGACGCCAACCCACCGTCGTACTGGGGCAACGAGGAGGCCGGACGAGAACTCCGCACCTACATCCGAAACAACCAGTACACGATTCAGTGGGGCAAGCGTAGCCGTCTCGAAATCTCTGTCGGGCAAGAACTGAAAGACGAATACGGACTGGGCTACCACGAACGACTCCGCCTCGAAGTCCGAGGCAACCCGAAGTGGGACGGCGAACAGGGTCGTCTGGAACTTGAGTACGACGAGGTTAGCGACAGATTCAGGGCTTTTCAACCAGTCACCGTGCCTGATTCTCGACTGGATTCACCACTGGCTTCTCACGAAGCCGCCCTCGACGTTGGCGCGAACAATCTCGTCGCCTGTTCCACGACTACTGGGAACCAGTATCTCTACGACGGGCGGGAGTTATTCGGACGGTTCCGCGAGACGACAGACGAAATCGCCCGCCTACAGTCGAAACTCCGCGAGGGACGCTACAGTTCCAAGCGGATTCGACGGCTGTACCGACAACGGACGAAACGCCGTGACCACGCACAGAACGCGCTGGTGCGCGACCTCGTTGAACGACTGTACGACGAGGACGTGGCGACGGTATACGTGGGCGACTTGACCGACGTGCTGGAAACGCACTGGTCGGTCAGGGTGAACGAGAAGACGCACAACTTCTGGGCGTTCAAGAAGTTCATCCACCGCCTCGCGTGCGTCTGTGAGGAGTACGGCATTAGCCTCGAAGCCGAGTCGGAAGCGTGGACGAGTCAGACGTGTCTCGAGTGTGGCGACCACGAGGAGACGGTTCGCCACGGGGAGACGCTGACGTGTTCGTGTGGTTTCGAGGGGCACGCCGACCTCACGGCGTCAGAGACGTTCCTTCGAGAAAACAGCGATTGCGAAATCAGGCCGATGGCACGGCCCGTGCGATTCGAGTGGGACGACCACGACTGGTCGGGGAAACCACACCCTCACGAAAGTCCCAAAGAAGTGCGCACAAACCCGCAAGTTGCCTCCGTGGGTCGATAGCCGAACCCCCAACGGAGGAATCCTCGCGCTTTAGCGCGGGGAGGATGTCAAAGGTCGTACTGCTCGCGGACAGTGTCGGCCAATCCCCGCGCTTCGAGCAGGTCCATCGGGGCGAGCATCGAGAGCTGGACGACGCCGGGCAGTCGCGCTATCTCGACGCCGCCGGAGAACGTACAGCGTGCCCGGACCTCTCCCTCTGTCATGTCGAAGAGCGTCCCGGCGCGTGCGAAGGCGTTCTCGGTCGCGTCGTTGATCGTCGCGCCGGACCCGATAATCTGGACCGGCGCCGCGTCGACGACGTCGTCGACCTGGTGTTCGGAAGCGAGGGCGTCGCCCGCCTCCCGCTCGGCGTCCGTGTAGGGTTTGGCGATGTCCGGCAGGTCCGACTCGTTGGGCAGCAGGAGCGGCCCGTCGATGTCGAGGCCTTTGATGACGTCGACTTCGAGTTCGGTGCGGCCGCTCACGTCGGTGGTGTGCAGGGAGAGTTCGCCGTCGCCCTGGTTGGCGTGCAGGTCCCCGACGTAGAGCCCCGCGCCGTCGATCTCGACGGGGCAGATGAGCGTCGCTCCGGGGCGGACGTCGTTCGAGTCAAGATGGCCGTCCGTGCGGGCGTCGAGTGCCGCTTCGTCGACGAGGCCCCAGTCGTGGTCGGCACCGATGAGGAACTGGCCGAAGTCGCCGGCGTTGTGTGAATCGGGGAACTCCACCGACGGCGTCGTACCGATGTTCCCGATGAACGGTCGGGGGTGCCCGAGCGTGCCGGGGATCTCGTCGGGCTTGTACAGCAGAATCGGGTGTTGGCGGGAGTGTTCGGGCAGTGCCATCGCCTCGTGGGCCCGTTCTGCGAGGGCCTCGGCGCCATCGGGGCCGACAGTGAGCCCCACGGAGCGGTCCTCGTCGAACGCGACGGTATACCCGAACTCGAAGCCAAACGACGAGGCGTTGGCACCACACTCCGCACAGCGGATCGCGTCCTCGCCGGTGCCCTCGACGACGCTGTCGGGCCACTCGGTCCCACACTCCGGGCAGCGATGGTCGACGAACGGGTCGCTGCCGAAGGCGCCCTCGCGTTCGGCCATGCTGCCCGTACTTGTCGCGACACTGGTCACCTCGACGTCCTTGATGTGGACGACGAGTGCGTCGCCGGGCTCGGCGTTCTCGACCCGGATCGGCCGCGTCACCTCGTGGCCGCCGCGGAACTCGGGTGTGATCATCGGCCCCCAGCACGCGGGGGGCGTGTGCGTCCGAACGGTCCCGCCGTCGGCGACCGTGCCGGCCCACTCCTGGTCCGGCCCGACGAGTCCCAGTGTGAACCGATCGACGTCGAGCTCCTGCTGGATTTGCTCTGACATACAGTCTCACGCACGGTCTATGGGCGAATAAAGACTCGGCCCGGTCCGACAGGGCTCCACAGATACAGGAGTGAGGAACTACCTCTCCGCTCGCGCTATGTTACGAAATCTATGCTATTGATAAAAACACGCTGTCTCCTAAAGTAGGAGTGATACTTATTCATATCGAACACAATTTGCTAGTCAATGTCACCCGAGGAACAGTACCAGGGTGGGCTTTACCGACCGAACAGGCGGGACTTGTTGCACGTGCTCGGACTCGGCGGGGCCACGGCACTCGCAGGGTGTGACGGGCTTCTCGGTGGAGGCGGGGAACAGACTGACCGTGACGGCGACGGTGACAGCGGCGGCACAGCCACAGCGAACGGACCGGAGTCTTCGAGTTCCCGGACGGTATCCGGTGAGTACACGTCCGTCGTCGGGTCGGACGCGAACTCCCTGAACTGGCTGTACACCAACGACACGACCTCCGGAGCGTACGTCGACCTCACGCTGGACAGCGCCTGGGCAGTCGACAACGACCAGAACGTCTTCCCGCTGTGGGCGGAGCCATCGACGGAGGACGGACAGACCTACCGGATCACCCTCCGGGACAACCTCCAGTGGGGCGGCGGGTACGGACAGATGACCGCCGAGGACTGGGTGTACATGATCAGGAACGTCTTCCAGGGCGAGGACAACTGGGCGGGATACACGAACGCCGGAGACTGGTTCCGGCAGGGCGAGCCGATTCCAGTCGAGCAGGTGGACACCCACACCTTCGAGCTCAGGCTTCCGGAGGTCGATCCGACGTTCCCGCTCAAGCCGATTATGTGGGGCCAGTCCTGTCTCCCGAAAGGCATCCTCGAAAAGTACGTTCCGGACAGGGACGCGGAGGGACTCCAGCAAGACGAAGAGATCAACACGCTCCAGTACACCGGCAATCTGGGACCGTACACGTACGAGGAGTGGGAACGCGAGTCCCAGTACGTCACCGTGCGAAACGACGACTACTACCTCCGGAACGTCGAGGACCTGGGCGGGGAGTGGGGAGACGTCCCGTATTTCGAATCGTACACGGTCCAGGTGATTCCCGAGGAGTCCTCGCGGCTCAACGCGCTCCGGAACGGCGAGGTGACCATCGCCGGCATCCCACCGCGGAACGCACAGGGGTTCCAGGACAACGAGGACATCGACGTGTACGTGCAGCCACAGCCGTTCGTCCAGGCCCTGAAGTACAACATGCGCGCCAACGGGTGGGAGCTGTTCCGGGAGATTCCGGTGCGACAGGCGTTCGTCTGTGCCGTCGACAAGACGACGCTCGCGGAGAACCTCTATCGGGGCTTTGCGGAACCGGCATACACGATGCAACCGCGGTTCTCAAAGTGGTACGTCGAGGAGGGAATCCAGGAGTACACGTTCGGGACCGGTGACCTCCAGGGCCCGGGGCCGGCCAGAACGCGGATGGAGCGCGGCATCGAGGGGACACAGTACGCGTACGACGGGGAGACGCTGGTCAACCCGGACGGCGACCCCGTGACGCTGTCGCTGTACGCCAGTTCGGCCAGCAACACGAACCAGACCCTGGCGGAACTGGTCGGCCAGCAGATCGAGTCCAACCTGGGCATCAGCATCCAGATCGAGACCATCCCCGGGAACACGTTTCAGCAACAGTACGCGTCGAACGCCCCGCCGGAGGGCGAGGACGTCCCCTGGAGCTCCGGGACGTTCAACGGCGGGCCGCGAGACGTCTCCGTCAGTCAGGAACCGTGGGACATGTCGGTCGTCCTGGGGTTCAACACGTATCCCAGAACGCCGAGTTCGAGCGCGACGTTCTTCCGGGAGCGGGGGAACGCCAACTACGCGGGCTACGTGCCGGAATCGAACATCCCGGAGCTGTATGCGGAGGCGTCCAGAACCGTCGACGAGGCCGAGCGCCAGGAGCTGTTCGGGCAGGTGTTCCGACAGATCGCCCGGGAGCAACCCTTCGGATTCCTGCTGATGGAATCGGACATCACAGGTGCACAGGACCCACTCGTCGGGCCCAGCGATACTTTCGCCAGTGGGTGGGACTACCAGCGGTACTACTTCGATAGATGAAGTGGTACGTCGTCCGCCGGTTGCTCTGGGCGGTCGTCGCGACGTTTGTCATCCTCTCAATCACCTGGGCGCTGTTGCTCGTGACACAGGAGCAGGCGCTGGCATCGATTCAGTTCCAGGCGGCCGTCTCCGGCGGTGACGCGGAGGCCGCGCGGGAGGCATACGAACAGCGACGGGGGTTGGACCGGCCGCTGTGGCGACAGTACGTCGACTACATGACGAACATGGCGACGTTCAACTGGGGGTACAGCACCTCTCGTGGCCAGCCGGTGACCGCGGCGCTTCTGGATGCCCTTCCGTACACGGTCATGTACTCGGTCCCCTGGACGATACTGACGGTGGTGTTCGGGCTGTCAGTCGGCCTGTACTCGGCGACACACCAGTACTCGAAGTTCGACTACGCGGCGACGTTCGTCGCCTTCTTCGGCTACGCCATCCCGAACTTCTGGTTCGGGATCATCCTGCTCGTCGTCTTCGGCGTCCACCTCGACCTCGTCCCCATCGTGTTCGACCCCGACGTCCCCGTGTTCAGTCTGGCCAACGCCAGACAGCTCGTCCTGCCGGTGTTCGTCCTGACCACTGGCTCGATTGCCAGTCTCGCGCGCTACTCACGGGCGGAGGCCCTGGAGTACGTCCAGGCGACGTTTACGAAGACGGCGAGGGCGAAAGGCGCCTCGGAGCGACGGATACTGCTCAGGCACGTGTTCCGGCCGGCCGCCGTCCCGCTATCGACGATTCTCGTCGCCGACCTGCTCGGTCTGTTCATCGCCAGTTCGTACCTCGTCGAGGTGGTGTTTGGCATCCCCGGACTCGGTCAGTTGAGCTTCCGGGCCATCCAGAACCAGGACACGCCGCTCGTACTCGCGACGACGCTGATCGGCGTGTTCATCGCCATCGTCGGGAACCTCCTCCAGGACATCGCGTACACCGTCCTGGACCCCCGAATCGACTACGGTGATCGCTGATGAGTTCTGATACCCCCCGTCGTCGGTTCGAGGACATCGACTGGGACGCCGACCGGGGCGTCGGGCTCACCCGGCAAACGAGCGGGTTCCTCGCGTCGCTGCTCGTGCTCGCGGCCCTGTTCCTCTACGATTACCTCCGTCCGTCACCGCTGTTCGAGCCGAACGCCGTACTGGGCCAGGGCTGGGACATCACGCAACTGGACTGGCTGTTCACGCTGTCCCTGCTGTTGTTTTGCTTCTACGTTCTCGTCCCGCTGTGGACGAACCGGCGGATGGCCGCCCACTACTGGCGCGAGTTCCGGAAGAACCGCGCCGCCGTCGTCAGTCTCGGCTACCTGGTGGCCCTGTTTACCCTCGGGCTGGTCGGACCGCTGCTCGTCGGGAGACCGTCGGTCGAACTGATACAGAGCTACCAGCCGCCGGTCGGCGTGGCCGTCGACAGTTCGATTCCGCTGCAATGTGTCGGTCGGGTGGCGAACGGGCAGTGCCACGGGAGCTGGGCGTTCCCCCTTGGGACGACGGGCGAGGGCAAGGACATCCTCGCGCTGGTCGTCCTGGGCATGCGGGTCTCCATCCGAATCGGCCTGATCACATCGTTTCTCATCATCAGCATCGGTGCGACCGTCGGAACCGTGGCCGCCTATCTCGGCGGTCTCGTCGACGAGGTACTGATGCGATACGTCGACATCCAGCAGGTGTTTCCGTCGTTCCTGTTGTACATCCTCCTCATCTATCTCTTCGGCGGGAGCCTGCTGATGTTCATCCTCGTCTTCGGGCTGCTCAGCTGGGGCGGCACCGCGCGACTGGTCCGGAGTGCAGCCCTCCAGCGGTCCGAGGACGAGTACGTCGAGGTCGCTCGCTGTGCCGGCGCGGACGCGAAACACGTCATCCGACGCCACATCCTCCCGAACGTCTCCGGGACGGTCATCACGAACCTGACGCTCCTGATTCCCGCACTCATCCTGTTCGAAGCCGGCCTGGCGTTCCTCTCGCTCGGTGACCCCACGATTCCCTCCTGGGGACAGACCATCGCGGCCGGGCGGTCCGACCTCGGGACGGCGTGGTGGGTCTCGACGGTCCCCGGTGTCTTCCTCTTTCTCACCATTCTGGCGTTCAATTTCGTTGGCGATGCGCTGCGGGACGCCCTCGACCCGCGCTCGGAGGGGAGCGGATGAGCGACCAGCGCCACGCCGTGACGGGCGCGTCACGGACTGCTCCGCTCCTGTCCGTTCGGGACCTCACCGTCGAGTTCGAGACCGACTCGGGCCGGCTCCGGGCCGCAGACGGCGTCTCCTTCGACGTCGACCGGGGCGAGACGGTCTGCATCGTCGGCGAGAGCGGGAGCGGCAAGACGGTGACGGCAGAGAGTATCACTCGACTGATTCCGATGCCGCCCGGGCGAATCGTCGACGGGTCGGTCACGTTCGACGGCCGCGACCTGGTGACGCTCTCGAAGCGACAGTTGCGCGAGGTTCGGGGGAACCGCATCGCACACGTGTTCCAGAACCCGCAGGACGCCCTCAACCACTGTTACACGGTCGGGTGGCAGGTCCGCGAAGCGGTTCAGTTACACGAGGACGTCGGGCGGGCCGAGGCCAAGGAGCGCGCGGTGACGCTGCTCGACGAAGTCGATATCCCCGACGCGTCGAGCCACTACGACGCCTACCCGCACGAACTGTCAGGCGGGATGAAACAGCGGGTCGCCGTCGCGATGGCGCTCGCGGCCAATCCCGACCTTCTGATCGCCGACGAACCGACGACGGCGCTGGACGTGACCATCCAGGCTCAACTGCTTGACCTCCTCCAGCGACTCCAGTCGGAGTTCGGCATGTCTGTCTTGCTCATCACCCACGACCTGGGGGTCGTCGCCGAGGTGGCCGACCGGGTCGTCGTGCTGTACGCAGGCGCTGTCATGGAACGCGGGAGCGTCTACGACGTCTTAGAGTCGCCCGCCCACCCGTACACGCGAGCCCTCTTCGACTGTCTCCCCGGGCGAGGCACGGACATAGACACGATTCCCGGGAGGCTCCCTGACCTCCACGACGTGTCGGCGGGCTGTCGGTTCGCCGACCGCTGTGCGTACGCCCGGGACGCCTGTTTCACCGGCGACCAGCCGCCCCTGCACGACCTCGGCGACGGACAGGCGGCGTCCTGTATCCACTACGGGCCGGACGGCGACCCGGCAGTGTTGGGGAACGGGCAGGCAGGTGAGCGCACCGATGAGTGAGCCCCCGCTGCTGGAGGTCGAAGGCCTCTGCAAACACTACCCTGTTACAGAGGGAATCCTCAAGCGGGAGGTCGGCCGGGTGCGAGCCGTCGATGGCATCGACCTGACGGTCGGATACGGGGAGACGGTCGGTATCGTCGGCGAATCCGGCTGCGGGAAATCGACCGCCGCCAGGGCGCTGTTGCGACTGGTTGAACCGACCGCCGGGTCGATTCGGTTCGACGGACGGGAGGTGACGGCGTTCGACGACGCCGAACTCAAGGCCTTCCGGCGGAACGCCCAGATGATATTCCAGGACCCCAGCGCCAGTTTCGACCCGCGGATGTCCATCGGGGAGTCGGTCGCGGAGCCGCTCGTCATCCACGGCGTGACGGACCGGGAGCTACGCCGTGACGTGGTTTCGGACCTGCTGGAACGGGTGGGCCTCTCCGCGGACGACATCGACAGGTACCCCCACGAGTTCTCCGGAGGGCAGAAACAGCGAATCGCACTGGCCAGAGCGCTCGTTTTGAATCCGGACCTGCTGATAGCCGACGAACCGACGAGCGCACTGGACGTCTCGGTCCAGTCCGAGGTCCTCTCCTTGCTCCGGGAACTGCAATCGGAGTTCGACCTCAGTGTCATCGTCATCAGTCACGACATGAGCGTGATCCGGGAGCTCTGCGACCGGATCGCGGTGATGTACCTCGGCGAGGTCGTCGAGATGGCGCCGACCGAGCGATTGTTCGAAGCACCGTCACACCCCTACACGGAAGTGCTCGTCTCTTCGATACCGACACTCGACCCACGAGCACGCGGCGGGCGGACCATCCTCTCCGGGGACGTGCCGTCGGCGGCGAACCCTCCGAGTGGGTGTCGCTTCCACACGCGGTGCCCGAAAGTCATCCCACCCGACGGCTACGATTTCGAGCAGTCCGCCTGGCGGGCGGTGCTCGATTTCAGACAGCGACTCCGCGAGGAGGGGATTGACCACGAAACCGTCCGGGAGTTCGTCGCTGCCGAGACCGGCGTCGCAACCGAAGATGTCACGGACCGCCAGACACGGCAGGCTATCCGCGACGAGTTCGACATGCCCCAACAACTGGGCGATAGCCGGGCTGACCGGGTCGTGAGGGACGCACTCGACCTCGTTCTCGAGGGCGAGGGCGACCGCGCACACGAACTGCTCGTCGAGACGTTCCCGACAGTGTGTGCCCGGGAAGAACCGCAATCGGTGTCAGTAGCGGAGGGTCACCGCGCCGCCTGTCATCTAGCCGACTCCGAGGGCTGGCAACAGTTCAGGGAGGATTCGGCCACGCCGGAAGACTGACCGCCGGTACAGGGAACGGTGACTGATTCGACGATTAGATTACGACCGGACTGACCCACATACAGAACCGCGTCAGTCGAGCATCCCGATCTGGTCCGCGGTAAAACCGAACACGTCCTCGTAGCCGTAGGCCGAGAGCAGGACCGGGTGGAACGGCTCCTCCGCGATGACGGTTTCGTCGTCAGCCGCCGCCACACGATCGCCTTCGAGAACCTGCTCGAAGTTCCGGACGAACACCTCGTACTGGTCGGCCGCCGTCTTCGGAATCGGCTCACCCAGCTGGAACACTGGCAGTGACCTGTCCCGCTTCGGGGACGCGTCAGCGGTGACGCCGGTGGCGGCGAGGAACTCCCGGATGACCTGCTCGGCGTTCTCGGCGGCCTCCGGTGAACCCTGGTAGCCACACTCGACTTCGAGCACGGAGTCCACCGTCGCGATCATTCGCCCCTCGTTTGCGCCTTTCGTCTGCACGACGGCGTCGACGGAGAGCGAGCTACAGAGGGCCTCCATCTCCGGCGTGAGTTCGTCGACGAGGGCGAACATCCCCTCGTAGGACTGCGTGGAGTGCAGCGATAGCACGGTGCAGTCCCGGAGTTCTTCGGCGATGGCGGCCGCAAGTCGTGTCTCGCGGGACTCGCCGTCGGCGTCGCCTGGGAACGAGCGGTTGAGGTCCGTGTCGAGATATCGCCTGTTCGCTTCCAGCGCGGCCTCGTTCGCGATGATGAACTTGACCGGTCGTTCGACTGCAGGTGGGTCGGCGAGGACGGCTTCGATGCCGTCCCGGCCGCACGGTTCGTCGCCGTGGATGCCCCCCACGACGGCCACCTCCGGAACCCCGTCTCCCAGTTGCTCGATTCGCATCTACCCGTGATACCACCTCCAGCCTTTAGAATTCCCCGGAACCGGTCAGTGTTCGAGCGACTCTGCGAACTCGAGGTCTTCCGGACGACACGTCGGGTACTCGCCGTCGAGGCGGATCTGCCACCCGTGCAGCACTGACGGGTCAGACAGCGCGTTCGTCACTGTCGTTCGCACGTCCAGCAGGTCGACGCCGTAGTAGTCGTTGGGGACGCCTCGGAAGTACTGTAGCGAGGTGCGAAACAGCGACCGCATCCCGTCGTCGTCCTCGAAGTCGAAGTGCTTGTACGCGCCCGCGGCGACCTGCACCATTCCGTGGAGGAACTTGCTCTCGGTGTTCCCGCGGCCGTAGTTGTACCACTCGTCCTCGAAGCAGTCATGCGATTCGTGGAACTCTCCGGAGTTGTACAGACGGACGCCGTGAACGACGGCCCGCCTGAGCGTCTCGTGTTCCCACTGTCCGTCGGCCCGCCACCCCGATGGGTTTCCGTCAGGGGGCCCGACGGTCGGGTCGCGCGTATGGTCGTCCATGCGTACGCTACTGTCTCACGGGGGGTCAAACCACCGGTTCTACCGGCCAACATCCCGCCAAACCGAGTCGCTTCCGTACGACATTTATACCGCACTGCCGTGAGTACGGAATGCAATGCGCGTGCGAGGGTAGCCAAGCCAGGAAACGGCGGCGGACTCAAGATCCGCTCCCGTAGGGGTCCAAGGGTTCAAATCCCTTCCCTCGCACTGTTGGACCGATACGGTCCCTCGCAAACAGTGCTGGAAGACTCGCACGGAGCGGTCTTCCCTCGCAATTCTCGAATTAGTGTCCAGCGACGTGTCTCGGCACTGTAGTGAAGCGTATTCTGACCCCACTTCGCTCTGGTACCGATTGGGTTTCAAAGAGCGCATTCTCTGGCACATTCCGCTCGAACAAGTGGGTCAGTGTCATGCTCCCGAGTATTCCAGAGGGGCGGTCAGAACCTCGGAACCAAGTCTCTGACTGGTTATCGGTGTGTAGCATAGCGGGTATCCTCACGAGTTTGTCTAAACGAAAAACAGCGCGAGTTCCCCGCCCCACCGTGGGCGGGGGTGAAGCGCGTCACTCCGGCGCGTGTTCCGTCTCTTCGATATACCGTTCAACCACTTCCTCCGACACCGCTCCCGTCGTTCCCACGTAGTACCCAACCTTCCAGAATCCGCCACCCCAGAAATACGACTCCCGAATTTCGGGATACCGCTCCAGCAAGTGCTTACCCGAATACGACTTGAATTGCCGAGCGATGTCTGCCGGACTGTGCTTCGGGTCTGTTTGCAGGAACAGGTGTACGTGGTCGTCCGCGATCTCCAACGTCAGAATCTCGTGCCCAAAGTGGTCAGTAGTCTCACCAAACAACTCTCGCACATCGTCCTCCAGTACATCCAGAACCGGGTGGCGGTACTTGGGACATCAGACGAAGTGATACTTACAGGAACTAACCGAATATGCATGACTGCGGTACTCTTCCATCCCTAATCCCTACATTTATGACAGTCTGTAACGATAGTCATCGTATGGGTGAGGAAGCTACGAAGACGATTCAGACGCGCCTTCACATAGCGTCTGGTGAACGGTCGTGGCTTCACGACGCCCGCCTCGCCTCACGCGAGATATTCAACCAAACCATCCGCCTCAAACAGCAAGGGTACACGCGTACCGAGATACAGAAAGAGGTTGACCGCGACGACTTCTTGCGGAACAACAAGTGCGCGGTCGTCGGCAAAGCCCTCCAAACGTGGGACTCTTACCAGTCACTCAAAGATTGGTGGGAGAATCAAGACGACCCTGATGGCGGCAAGCCGACGCCGCCGAGTACGGACAAATCCGGTGCGTACCCGCTCGTGATGGCTCACACAGAAGGCTACCGCCTCACCGTAGACGATGACACGAACCGCTTCCAGTTCCGCATCAGCCCGAAACCCTACAAGAAGGTGAACGGACACCTGCGCGGCGAACCGGACGCGATGGACGAACTCCGATACGCCCTCACATCGGATGAGGTGGATGTTGGGCAGGCCGAACTCCTGTACCGCGATGGCGTGTACTACCTACACGTCACGGTCACACGCGAGTTCGACGTGCCCGAACCCAACACCGCTGATACTATGCTTGGCGTGGACATCAACGAGCGCAACGTCGCTCTCACAGCCCTCGACCGCGAGACGGTGCAGACGAAGGGCACGCTCGTCCTCGACTACGGACGGGTCAAGCAGGAACGCCAACGCTATCACACCATCACCACTCGCTGTCAGGAACACGGGAAGACAAGCATCCACCACGAACTCGGTGGCAAGGAGGAACGATTCACCGAGTGGGTGTTGCATCGTCTTTCCCGTGCTGTCGTGGAGTTCGCAGAGCAGTTCTCGAACCCGGTCATCGTGTTCGAGAATATGAGCCGCATCCGCGACTAACTCGATTACGGGACGTACATGAACCGCCGTTTGCACAAACTCCCGTTCCACAAGTTCGAGAAATTCGTCTCGTACAAGGCGACGTGTCGAGAGATTCCCACGGATACAGTGGATGCTTACTATAACTCGAAGACGTGTTCGTGCTGTGGTGAGTGTGGGTACCGGCAGGGTCGGCGGTTCCGGTGTACGGACGACGAGTGTGAATTGGTGCAAGACCACGCTGACCGGAATGCGTCGGTGAACATCGCGTGGCGTGAGAAGGCGAAACTCGACGGTAACACGACGAATTACCGGACTCACAAAACCCAACCGCAGGTGCGATTGGTGCGTCTGTCCGGGTCGGGGCGTGTAAGCCGCCCAACCTCATCCCGCTCGCTTGCCGAGCAAGGAGTGCTAGCGCACGGCTGAGGGAATTACAAAAGCCTCGGGCCACCGCGCCCGAGGCTGTTTCCTCCATGCATTATACCAGGTTGTTTCAGTGCATTTAATCGTAAATGCTGAATACCATTAATCATACATCACGTGATTGTCTTTAAATCCAATTGATGGCTATTTCAGTCATAAATTAATACATTAAAATTCCAATTACAAAATTTCTATCATTAATGAGGGGTTCTATACATATAGAGGGCTTTAGTGGGCTTCTAACGAGGTTCAAGTATTGTCACTACACAAGAAATATACCACAGGCATCTGTACTGTTTCAGCAATGGTAAAAACCCGAATACTAAAAACGGCTGTCATCTTCGTGATGGCAGTTGCGTTGGTACTCGCTGGTCCGTTATCGGTAACCTCCACTGTCGGGGCAACACCCGTTTCTGAGAGTCAATCGATACCAGTGACCGAAAACGTCGACGTGTGGGAACGGTCGCCGCTCACACTCCGAACGACGTCAGAGGGACCGACTACGATAGCGACACCCCAGACGTTCGTCAACGTGGAGTCGGCCGCGACCGGCGACCTACCGCTCAATAAGCGCACGGTGACTGTCCACGAACGTGACGAACCGATAAACATGTCCTTCGAACCCAGGATCGGGGCCGGAACGAGAGCCCTCGCCGGCGAGGAGGCACAACTGCTGGCCGTCAGGGTCGAGGAGGCACCGACCACGGAAGGTGTAGACACAAGCGATATCTCGACCTCGCTCGGAGATGTCTTCGCAAATAACTCGGACATCACGTCGTCGGAACTGCTCGATGACGCGGACGGCGTCGGAGCGGTAGACGAAGACGGCGAACTGAACGCGTCCTACACGCCCAAATCAGGTGGCGCATACGCCTTCGTCCTGGTGACTGTCGACGAAGGTGACGAAGGGCTGTCGGTTTCGGACGGCAACGTCTCGGTCAATGGGGATGTGACTGTCGTCGGTGTCGAACAGGCCATTGTGCAGGACAACGCCTCGACCGTCGAACTGACTCAGAACCCCGCCAATCCTGGCGACGATGTCACTCTGAACGTCGATACGGAAATCGAAGACGAAAACGCCACGCACGCAGTGTTACTGGTCAGACGGGGTGAACTCGAGCGACAGTCAAGCACCGTGACTGTGTCGGGTGAACTGAACGAGAGCTTTAGCCAGGACCAGATATCCGTCGAGAACTCTTTCGACACCGTCAGTGGTGTCGCAACGGTCGGCGACAGTACCAGACTTGCGGGTGCCGATTTCTCAGGGATTCAGTCGATTCCCGCGGTCGGGTTGCAGGGACTGTTCGGTATGGTGCTCTCCGAAGCCGAACCAGGCGCTGACGGCGACGTTATCCATGCATCTACCACGGTCCTCAGTGGCGACCCAGACGGGAACGTGACGGTCCAAACGCTGGACACCTGGCCAAACGGTGCGTACCAGTACGTTCACGTCGCGGTGGGCAACGAGTCAGGGACGATCAACTCGGATACCGGGACGGTGACGCTGAGCCAGGCCGGTGGTCCTGACAACGGTGGCGGTCCGGGCGATGGCGGCGGCCCGGGTAGCGGAGGCGGTCAGGGCAACGGCGGTGGCCCGGACAACGCTGGAGACGACGAGGAAGACGAAGAGGAGTAATAGACCCCGGACACTCGCTCAGGGACTCAATTTACTGACCGAGGCATCTAGTACGGCACCGCGTTCCCGTGCCGTAATCGAGACCGCAACAACTATTACAAGAGCGTTGATGCCGTAAGATATTTGCTCGTAACCGCCTCGGATTGTTCTACTTCTGCCGGACACAGATGCGGCAGCGTACCGGCAACTGATTCTGCCGGAGCACTCCCAGATTTCCGAGGGTCCAGATGTCTCGCAGGCTGTGACTGCCGCCTGATAGCGTCTAATGTCACTGCATAAGAATTATACCACACCCCTCCGAAAAAATTCAGTAATGTGTAAAACAATAAGAAGAAAACACGCTGTAATTTGTGCGATTGCAGTACTACTGGTGCTTGCCGCCCCCCTGTCGGTGATGTCAGCAGGTGCCACGCCAGTCGATGAAGGGCAGACGACGGCGGTGACGGAGAACGTAGACGTCTGGGAGCGGTCACTGCTCCCGCTTCGGACGACCTCTACAGGCCCGACGACGATTGCCGCCCCGCAGACGTTCATCAACATCGAGTCTGCCTCGACAGGCGACGTCCCTCTCAACCGGGAGCAGTACACGATTCACGAGGCTGGCGAGCCGGTCGATCTGACGTTCGAGTCGACCGTCGGGGCTGGCACGTCAATCGTTGCCGGCGACGAGGCGCAACTACTCGCTGTCAAGCTCTCTGAGGTGCCAAGTGCGTCCGGGTTCAGTGACGGAAGCGTGAGGACCGAACTGGCTAGCATTTTCACGAACGACTCCAGTGCCCAGTCGGTCGAGCTGCTAGACGATTCGGATGGGGTCGGCTCGATAGACGACAACGGCGTGCTCGAAACCTCGTACACGCCGGACTCGGGCGGTGCCTACGGTTTCATCCTGGTCACCGTCGATGACGGGGAGGGCCTGTCGGTCGAAGACGACAGCGTCTCGACTGATGGGAACGTGACCGTCGTCGGCGTCGAACAGACGCTGGTTCAGGACGGCGCATCGACTGTCGAGGCGACCGGTGACGACTTGGCCGCTGGTGACAACCTCACGCTAGACATCGAGACCGACCTGGGGGACGACGCTGTCACGCACGCAGTGCTGGTGTTCGACGAGGACGAACTCCAGCAGCGGGCGAGCACGGTCCGCGTGAGCGGTGACCTCGACGAGGGTCTCTCGGAGGATCAGGTTACGGTCGAGAATTCCTTCGACGGGGTCAGCGGAGTGTCGACGACCGGGAGTGACGCCAGTCTCACCGAAGACGGATCGACGGCAGGGGCGATGCCGTCAGGGGGACTGATCGGCCTGTTCGGGTTCGTTCTCTCCGAAGCATCGCCGGAGTCGACCGGCGACGACGTGATACACGCGTCGGCGACGACGGTGTCTGCAAGTCCTGATACTACCGTCAGCGTCGAAACGTTGGACTCCTGGCAGAACGGGACGTACACGTACGTTCATATCGCCGTTGGCGAAGACTCCAACGAGATTTATTCCGACTCCGGAACGGTCACGCTGTCACAGTCGAGCGGGACCGACTCGGAGGACAATAGTAGTGGTACCGGTAGTGGTACTGACAGCGATGATGGGAGCAGTGACACCGACGACACCACCGAGAGCACTGATAGCGACGACAGCGATGACGGTGGCAGCGACGACGGCAGTGACAGCGACACCTCCGATGGCGGGAGCGACGAGACTGCCACTGACGAGGACACTGTGGAAGCCGATACTGAGGACGACGCCACAGCCGAAACCGACGACGAAACCGACGCTGACGATGGGTCTGAAGCGGACGGAACCGAAGACGAGCCGACGGAGGCAGCTACAACCGCCGGTGGCGGGGCAGAGCAACCCGACGACGGAACCCCGACCGGAACCACGAGTTCGAGCGGCCCCGGGTTCACGGTGCTCGTCACCGTGCTAGCGCTGCTAGGAGTCGGGTTCCTCGCACGCCGAAACTGAGATACTCCCGCTGTTCACATTGTGGTTTTCTCTTCAGGTCTTACGTTACCGTTGCTTCTGATTATGCATCTATAGCTTGCAAATAAAATATTTCTAACGGGGACAAACTTATAGCATTTCCTATACATAGGTGTGTGTGTGGCGTGTACACAATGGGAGAGTACGCAGAGACTTCTCATACGGCTAACATAAGATGCATCGAGTGCAATTCACCGGTGGTGTTCACAATCAACGAAGAGTACCTTTGTCTCACCTGTGGCAAAACACCGGTCAGAGTCACGGTCCTACCCTGAATTGTCCCGTTAAGTCCCCGTTTGTGAATATTCGACACAGCGATCCGTAGTTTGGAGGTAACTGGCAGGTTATCTGAATCGGTTCGTTTGCCAGGTAACTTCGGCTGGCAGCAATTGGTAGATGCCGGCGTGTTAGGGATGTGGTATTTCGGTCCGAACCCGCTCGTGTCTCCGGTACACCGCCACGACACTATAACTGACAGCCAGTCCAAAGACCACTAGGGGGACGAATAGCGAGAGCAGGTTGTCAGGCGAGTGGGCAGCAAACGAGGGTGCTCTATCTGGGTTTGCTGCCAGCAGCGGCCAGAACAGGTTCGGGAAAAAATAGTAGTCCGTTCCGAGCCGCAGAATCGGGTAGAAATCACCAGCTATGTGTGAGAGATAACCAGCAGAGAACACCACTGCATACCGCCCGAATCCCCGGTGAGCAGCCAGCAGCACAACTTCGGTCAGGATGGGAAGCGAGACGACCAGCGAATGAGCCAGCATGCGCCCGCTCGGGAGAATAGCAAAGGTCCACGCCAGCGGCTTGTCGATTACATCCGGAAGTTGTGTCGCGACGAGCAGGAGGAGCACCATCGGCCCCGACGGGAGACGACGCCACCGAGCCATCGTATATATTATCAGCGGGAGGGCTGCGAGGAGGAAGTGACTTGCGGGGTACACAATCGAACCAACAATCTCCGAAGCAAAAAACTGTTTACCAGTCGTAATTGCTCATCGACGAAACGTAACACAGAATCTCGTCCTCGTCAGTTCGCTCTCTGCTGGCGATTCAATTAGTCACGTTCACCCAGAGGTGGACTTCCCGATACGCATTCGATTGTTCCGCGGTCGCAGGCGGCGTGCCCCGATACAGCAGGTACTGGAGCCGAAGCCTCTCCCCAGTCATCTCTGGCGACACCTCGTGTTGGCGGTGCCAGGTCTCGTTGTGGCTCAGTGTCGGCTGGAAGCGCTGTAGCTCGGTCCGTTCCCTGACCCGCGTCTCGTTCCCGACACGCTCGACGCGCTGCAACTCCGCGACAACAGTGTACTCTGTTCGCTCGTGTTCCTGATTCCCGATTCCGATGATTAACGACCGGCTCTCCCCTTGTTGGAGCTCTGTCGGGTAGCCGTCGGCGACGAGTTCGCCGTCCTGGCCCTCTGTCAGCAGGTAGAACTCGCTGAACCGATCGCCATCCTTCGGTACAGTGACCGCGTACCCGACGCTGCCGGCTGCCAGCAGGATGCTCACAACTAATAGCACGTTCAGGGCGGCATCCGTCCGCGAATCCGGCGCGAGCATCTCCTCGCGACCGGCACTGACCCACGCACGGTACGGGACACGAAACCGCTCGTCAGCGGGCACTGCCCAACGTCGAACAGCCGCGAAAGCGGTCAAAACGAGCGTCAGTCCGCTGAGCGAGACGAGAATCGGAAGCAATCGGATGCCCCATGGCGTGAAGTTCAACACCAGGCCGACTAGGGGAACGAGTGCGATGCTGAGTCCGAATGAGAGCGCGACCCGTTCGATTCCGTCGATGCCGTCGGCTTCGTGGTTCGACGGGGCTTCGCCGTCCGGGTCTGGATGTGTTCCGGCCTCCGGAAACAGCGCGGCGATGAACGCATAGCCTGGGATGAAGAGAACGAACACCAGTCCGGCGACGATGCGGATGGGCGTCTCGGAGACCACCGGCAGCAGGACAGCTAGGTTCGTCACAAGCACCACACTGATAACACCGATCAGATCAGCCGGGAGGTGGCGGAGTTGGCGCGGTAGGAGCAATGTCCACGCCGAATCATCAGCCATTAAAGAATCATCAACCCGGTGCGATAAAAAGACAGCTATTGTAGCGTTTCCCCAAATCGGGTGAGATGTCACCCACCAGAACCGAATGCATTTTATCAACCAGTGTGAATATATCTCTGTGCCTCGGAGCAAGTCGCTGGCTACCTCCGTTGCTGTGGTCCTGCTATGTCTCATAGCTATCGTCAGTGGAGCAGCAGCGGTACAGACCGGCGACATATCTTCCCCCGATCGGCAGGTCGAAACGCCGACTGATAGAAACGAAACGCAACAGGAAAACCCGGATGAAGTAGACGATGGTGAATATAGCGACGAAACTGCGACGTGGCTGGCCCGGAATCTTGCTTCGAAGCTGGAAAACAGTTCTATCTCTCTCTCGAGCGGGAAGTACGAACAAGCACAAGAAATCCTCGGCGATGACTACAACGACCGGTTGAACCAGTATGTCGAGGTCGCAGGCGATACCGATTCGGACGCCACCGCTACCACAGCGGGAGAGTATGGAGCGGCTCGTGACAATCAGCGCCAACTGGCGAACGAGGTGCAGCGGTATCAGACGCAGTACACCGCGTATCAGGAAGCACGCGAAAGCGGGAACGAAACACGTGCACGCGTCCTCGCACGCCGGATGGAGCAAACAGCGGCGAACGTATCTGATCGGAGCCTTCAGCTTAATCAGAACTATAACCGAATCGGGAACACCACCTCAGTTGACCTCTCCAGAGCGCAGGCACGAATCAACGAGACAACACAGAACGTGACAACGGTGCAATCGGCAGTTCGAGAGGAGACACTCGTTGGAACAACGCTCACAGTCCAGGCCACTTCCGCTACGGCATCGTTTACAAACCCGGGTGCAATTACCGGGCGTCTCCAGACTGAGAACGGGTCCGTTGTGGCTGAGGAGTCTATTACGCTCCGGATTAATAACCAGACACAGACCGTTCGAACAGATTCAAACGGGAGGTTCGAGATACAGTATCGACCGCGTTCAGTCAGACTGGGGCAACAGCGTATCCAGGCTACATACGATCCGTCCCCGGGGTCGGTGTATCTGACAGACAGTGACGTTTTCGCGATTGAAGTCCAGCAAGTGTCCTCAACAATACGGACCGAATACGGACCGAGAAATATCGCTTACAATGATATATTCAACATTTCGGCGACAGTCACTGCTGGCGGATTCGGCGTCGAGGGAGTCCCTGTCGAATTTGTCATTGGCGAAACAGTGCTTGCACAGGCGGTGACAGTGCCGAACGGGAGTGTCTCCTCATCGATTCAGTTCCCTGCGACGGTATCCGACGGTGAGCAAACTGTTGTCGCACGGGTATCATACGACAATCGCGCGATTTCCGGGGCCAACAGCGAGAGTGTAATTACAGTTATTGAAACGCCAACCGAGCTTTCTCTGCGTGTTTCGACAGTGGAAGGCGGTTTTCTCGCCCGTGGCCAGTTTCAGACGACCGATGGGCGCCCCGTTCCAAACCGTACAATCCAGATTCAGGCCGGTGACGGTGACGTTCAGACCGTCGCAACGGAACAAAACGGGACATTCCAGACGACAGTAAACCCGTCAGCAGGCGACGGGTCAGTACAAGTAGTCGCCCAGTATGCCGATTCAGATTCGAACCTGGGCAATGCGAGTGCTACGGCAACGATTTCAACCGGTGGTGGTGGGCCACCACCAGTGGGATCTGAAGAGGATTTAAATATTATCGAAAGTATTTGGTCAGCGCTATTGGGTAACGACGCAAGTCCTCCAATCGGGTTCGGGGGTGGCGGTGTCGGATTCAGATGGCTGTTCACTGTTGGTGGGGCGTTTACCCTAATTCTAGTCGGTGTGGCCTGGTTTGTCGTCTCGCACGTCAGGGCGTCTCCAGACCAAATCACCGCTGATACCGCCATCTCCGATGACCCATCGATAATCGGACCTGAACCGCCTCCAGAACTATCGAAAACCACAGGGCAGGACCTCATCGAACGTATCGAGACCCATCTCGAAAATGGCGAGTACGACGCCGCTACGGTGTTGTCTTACGGTGCTGTCCACGACCAGCTGACGAAAACCCATGATATCAGAGAGAACGCGACCCACTGGGAACTGCTCAGGAAAAGCCGCGACAACGGGCTGGATGACGAACAGGTCGAAGCCATTCAGACTGTGGTTGAAGCGTTCGAGACAGCGGCTTTCGCCCCGAGATCGATCGAGAAATCATATGCAGAATCTGCATCACAGAATGCAAAGGAACTCAGGAGGAACGGTTCGTGAGTGGCCGGGTCTCCTTATTATGCGTTCCAGAACAGTCGCTGATCGGGGAGCGTGCGTAGCAGAGTAACCATTGGTGCTCGTCTCATAAGGTACACAACGAAACGGATATCTCTTCAACATGATGAACAGCACTGTGTCCAAGCTGGTGAGAGCGCTTACCGGTGCCAGTGTGCTACTGTTGCTCGCGAGCGCAGGACCGACCAGTGCGACGGCAACCACACTTGATAATGCCGACAACGTGAGACAGACAGAGATGGCGACAGCCAATGGGATTGCTGTCGACCAGCACGTCTCCAGCGATAGTAAATTGCACCAACAGCCTGCGAGGCAGGTGGAGGGTGCGAATACGTCACTCGAGGTCGACGATATCTCCGATCCCGTCTCGTATACGAACCCCGGAGTGGTTCGGGGGACGTTGCGGACGGCAGACGGCACCCCTGTCGCGAACGAACAGATTCGAATCGAGATCGAGAATCGGACACGACTGGTGGAGACAGACGGAAACGGAGCGTTCAGCTTCCAGTATCGGCCGCAGTCGGCCCGTACCGGGACGACCGACGTGCAGGTCCGCTACGTCCCGGACCGGTCGTCGGGACGCCGCGCCGACATAACGTCGTTCACGGTAACTGTGAGACAGGTATCGCCGACGCTTACGCTGGAACGAACACCGTCTCGTCTCGGCTATGGCGAGGACCTGACCGTCACAACGACAGTACTCGTCGACGGAGCGGGTGTGCGTTCGGTCCCGGTCGAACTACGCATCGACGGGACGCTGTTCAAGCGGGTGGTGACCGGACCCGGCGGAACTGTGACAACTAGCATCAGGCTCCCCGCAGGCGTCCTGGCCGGGAATCAGACCATCTCTGCAACGATTCCGTACGAAAATCGCGCAATCGCCGGTGAACGGAGTGCAGCATCACTTGCTGTTGCGTCCACTCCAGTGACGCTGTCGATAGACACGACACGTGAAAACGATGCCATTACTGTGAACGGCACGTTGTCAACTGAAGACGGACAGGTCGTGAGCGGTCAGCCCGTTCGGATTCTGGTCGACGGGGTGCCACAAGGTCGCGTGCCGACGGACGGGAATGGACGCTTCAGCGCGCGAATAGCCACGGATGCATTGCCAGGGGGCACCAGTACAGCGACCGTAACGGCCCGCTACGACGAAACGGGTACGAATCTCGAGGGTGCCGAGGTGTCGGCAACCATCGACCTGCCGGGTGGGGGTGCGACAGGCCCGACAGCGGTTCCGGGTGGTCCGGTGGAGGGACCACTCAGTGGTCCAGAGGCCATTATTTCACAGGTCCGTTCGTTTCTCACGGTCCCAGTAATCTTCGCGCTGGTGACCGGGGCACTTCTCGTCGTGCTGGACGTCACTGTACGCCGCCTGGGGTTGTTCTCTGACGACGTACCCACGTCTGGGGAGGAGACTGTGACGACGGAGAGAAACGAATCTTCAGTGACAGAGACAGCAGAGAGGGAGGACTCTCAGAGGCCTACCGCGACAGATGTCGCTGACCAGCAGCTTACGGAGACAGACGCGACGACCGATAGGATGGGACGAGCCATCGCTGCCGGCGAGTACGAATCGGCGGTCGTATTGGCATACGAGACGTTGGATGACCAGCTGACCGAGACGCTAGAGCTGCAGGGCAGTACGACACACTGGGAGCTCTTAGAGCGGTGCGAGGACAGCGGCCTCAGCCCGGACCAGGTCGAATCAATCCGGTTTGTCGTCGAGGCATACGACCGTGCGGCCTTCTCAGCCGACGAGGTGGCCCGCTCGACTGCCGAACGAGCGGTCGAATGCACCCGCCAGTTCAGCTCTGACCATTCGTGAGGGGTCCCGATACCGGTTGCTGGAATGCGACAACTATCTTACACCCGCCCGTTGTAGGGACTGGCAATGAGTGACGGCCGGACGGGGCGACTACTGCTCATCGTGGCTGTGGTGGCCGTGGCCGTCGCGGCCCGACTGACGACGCTGCACTGGACACCGCTCCCGTCGACGCTAGACGGATTCGGCTACGTCGCGCTTGCCAGAGACACGCTCGAGACGGGAGCGTTTCCGTTCACCCGGTTCCGGGCGGACAACATCGTGTTCACCGCTGTTCTGACGGCCGTCGGCGCACTCACCGGCGAGCGGCCGTTGTACATCGCACAGCCGGTCGTCGCGGTCACCGGTGGGGCGTCCTGCCTGACGGCGATGGCGCTGGTCAAACGCCTCGCACAGTCGAGTCACTGGCCGCACTCGCGGACGTCGCTGGCGATGGGCGTGGTCGGGATGGGGCTCGCAGTGGAGGGCATCTACCTCCGACGGACGGGACAGACAGACGAGGAGGCGCTGGCGTTCCTCCTGCTCCCGTTGTTTGCGATTGCCGTCCATCGACTGCTCACGGCGGAGCGATACAGGCGTCGCTGGGGTGTCGTCGCGGCGTTTCTTTTCATCGCCTTCCCGCTGTTGCACACATTCAGTTCGCTCATCGCCGCGCTGGTGCTAACGGGGCTGCTTGCCACACACCTCGCACGGATTCCGTCGCGGCGTGATACTGTGGGCGCCGTGGCCCTCGTCGCCGGCTTCTGGGTGTACATGTGGGGGTACTACCGGTTCGCGGAGCAGTCACAACTGGTGGTCCCCTACGTCGACCGCATCAGCGCGTATCCGGGGCTGTTCCTGGCTTGGGTCGTGGTGCTGGTGACGTTGCTTATCTGGTTCCAGCGGACGAGCGCTCGCCTGCAGCAGGCGACCGTCGGCGGCGCGGTCGGTCTCTGGTTCCTGACGCTCGGGGCGAACGCGTTACAGACCGTCTTCCCGGGGACACAGACCACGCCAGCAGGGCTCTTAGTACTCGTCGCGGCCTTCGCCGTCCCGGTGCTGTTTGCAGTCGTCGGTCTCCCGCGTGCAAGTCGTGACCGTCGGCTGATCGGGCCGGTCGTGCTGACGCTGCTGCTCGCACCGATTGTCGTCGTGTACTTCTCGCTGACCGCCTCGCTGACCCCAGAATACTACGGAACCGCGCTCCGCGGCCAGACGTTCGTTCATTTACCAGTGTTTGTGCTCGCCGGCATCGGCGTCGCGTCGGTTGCCTATCGGCACTCGCCGTCGCCGGATGGCGGGCTTCGGACGCCCGGGATGCAGTCCCGTCGACTCGCGGCCGTCCTAACGGCCGTCATCGTCGTCGCCGCAATCGTGACGATGCCCATCGCGTTCGTCAATCTCGACACGCTCGCGTTCCCGACCGGGGCGACCGAATCTCAGTTCGCAGCCGCGACGTTCACAGCCGACCACGTCGACGAGCAGTGGGCGTCCGACCACCCGTTCAGCCGTATAGTCGCCCTGTACTATCCAAGTGCAACCAACGGTACGTACCAGCCGACCGCTAGATGGCTCGGCGGTGGCGCGGAGCCGAACTGCCCGACGCTGTCGCGGGGGTCATGGGCCACTACCGGGGCGCACCTATTTCCGGCAGCGAGCGAGAAGACCACGCCTGCGGCGCTGGCGGAGTGGCGATACGAGCACGACGTGGTCTATGACACGCGCAGTCTCGACTCCGTATACCTCGTCCGGCCGGATTCGAACGCCAGTAACTGTTGAGCACCGACAGCTAGAGCGTTCTTTCGACTCTCCAGACATGTAATTTGGAATTGTAATCGTAGAATACAATACGGGTCCGGGAGAAATGCAAATAATGGGTGATTCCGTCCTCGTCGGCTCAGAGTTGTGCGTCATGCGACGAGGGACAAACATTCTCGATGGCGTCTCACTCACGGTCGGATCCGACGCGGCCATGCTCGTCCAGGGTCCCAGTGGGGCCGGGAAGTCGACCCTGTTCAACGTACTCGGACTGCTAGAAGCCCCGTCTAGCGGTCGGCTGGAGGTCGCCGGCCGGGACGCGAGTACGCTATCAGAGCGCCAACGCGCACGACTCCGGCGGACAACCCTCGGGTTCGTCTTCCAGGATTTTCAACTCATTGGCGACTTGACCGCTCGCGAGAACGCCTCGCTCCCCCAAGAGCACGCGGGCGAACGCGACCCCGACTGGCTGGACACATTGTTCGACCGCCTGGGCATCGCTGGGCTTGAACACCAGTACCCCGCGACGCTGAGCGGGGGCGAGAAACAGCGCGTCGCCATTGCACGGGCGCTCGCGAACCGCCCCGAGATTATCCTCGCGGACGAGCCGACCGGGCAGCTAGACCCGGACACGGCCGAGTCGGTGCTAGACCTCATGTTCAGCATGAAGGAATCGACGGAAACCGCGCTCGTCGTCATCAGCCACGACCCGCAACTGGCCCAGCGGTTCGACGAGCGGCTGTTCATCCGCAGCGGCAGGCTCGTGGCCGACGCCCCCTCGACGGCGGACGCGAGTCCGTCCACGGAGACAAACTGACGAACCGATGGGATACCGAAACGCCCTCTTGTTTCGCTGGTCCCGGCGGGACCGGCTCACCGTCGTCGTCGTCGCGGTGACGGCCGCGTTTCTCATCGGCACGGTCCTGCTTCTGTTCACCGCCGTCACGTACTCGGAGACGTTCGCCGAACCGCTTGCGAACTCCGGGACAGTCACCTATCACAACGCCGGGAACGGCCCGCCCCAAACCGATGGGGATGTCACCGTGCTCCCGACGGCGACGGCGACCGCGAACGGGACCGAGGTCCGTCTCGTCGGTATCCCGCCCGATGTGCCCCGGGTGCTCATCGAGGGGTCGGCCCAGTGGCAGGAGGGGCAGTTACCGACGATTCCCGACGGCGTCGACGGTCGGGGACCGGTCGGCCAGCAGCGGACCCGAACGGTCAGCGGCTCGAACAGCACGGTCTCGCTGTCGGTCGTGCCAAAGGAGCGAGGGACGACATTCCTCTCCGACCAGTGGTACGCGACCAACGCTTCGACCGCACAGCGGGTCGGGGTCACCGGCTACTTCGTCATCGACCACAGCCCGAGTGGGACTGGCCTGGGAAGCCTCCCAAGCGAGGGAGCACCGCTGGTCAGTGCGCTCCTGTATGTCCTCGGTGGTCTAGAGCAGGTGCTCTGGGCGCTGGGCATCGCGGCTGCCGCCGGCGGACTGCTCGTCCTCATCGTCGTCTACAACGTCACGCGGATGAGCGTCCGTGACCGGCTCGACGCGATACGAGTCATCCGCTCGACCGGCGCGCCGGGCTGGCGCGTTGGACTCCTGTTTACGCTCCGCGCCGGCCTCCTAGTGACGACCGGCGTAGTCTTGGGCTACGCTGTCGGTCTCATCCTCATCAAGACGCTGGTCAACGTTGCCATCTACGTCGGCCTGCCTATCGCCCTCGATGTAACCGTCTCGGGCCAGAGCGCCACCGTTGTCGCCGGCGTCGCCGGCATCTTCGTGCTGATGGGACTGGTCGCTGGGGCGCTCGCGGCCTACCCCGCGGCGACCCGCCCCCCGGCCTCGCTCGGCAGCCGCCACGCTCGGTCCGGCCAGTCCGGGCAGTCGACGCTTGCGAGGGTCAGGAACTGGATTGCACCGACGTTCCTGTCGTGGCGGTCCGTCGTGCCGACGGCGGCGACGCTGACCGTGTTCGGCATCACGTTCCTGCTGGTCGTCTCGCTGGCCGGGCTGGCGTCCCCCCTCGGCGGCGAGGCGAGCGGCTCCGGAACCATCACTGAAGCCGGCGCGCCGCATCCGCTGAACAGCCGTCTCGACGCCGACTACGCGTCGGCACTCCGGGCCGACGGGACGCCGGCCAGCCCGGAGATCATCTACGCACAGGTTTCAGACGGGCAGCCCTACATGGCCCACGGGGCGGAGTACGGCGCGTTCGCGAACGTCACCGGTGCCACGCTCGCCGACGGCCGACGACCACAGCGGTACGACGAGGCCGTCATCGGGAGCGACCTCGCGCGCACTCTGGATGTCGGGGTCGGTGACGAACTGACGGTTAGCGGGAGTGTCAAGCCTGGGATTCGCCGGGTCACCATCGTTGGGCGCTACAACGCCCCCAGAACGCTCGACGACCTGCTCATTTTGCCACTCAACTCCGCGGCCGACCTAGCGACCGGGCGAGGAGAGGTCCACATGATCCGCGTTGATGGGCCGGTTTCGGCAATCGAAAGTGACGGAGGTGGTGGTGCTATCGGTCCGACAGGAACGGCTGTGACGGAGTTATCGGGCCCAGAGCGCGTCACGAAGGGCAGTGGAATCAATCTTACCGTCGCTGTGCGAAACGTCGGCTCCCAGCGGGCGACCCGGGAGGTAGCAGTCCAGTATCGGGGCGACCAGCGGACAACGACGGTGGCCGTTCCGCCGGGACAGGAGCGAACCGAGACGGTCTCGTTCAGAGCGTCGGAACTGGGGACCGCAAACGCCACTGCCGGGGAGTACACCCATTCGGTGACCGTCGTCTCGCCAAACGCCATCGAGATTCCGAACCAGTTGCCGTCGCAGGCCCCGCCGGGCTCGGGGCTTTCCGTTCCCGTCGTCACGAAGGCCGGCGACCGGGTCTCGAACGCGACTGTCACGGTGAACGGGCTGTCACTCAGGACGGGAGCGAGCGGGGTCGCCGTCGTTCCCCTACCACAGGATCCTGGCAACTACACGATAACCGCCCGGTTGGGGGACCAGACGGCGACACACGACATCCGGATCGTCCGCGGCGCCCAGCGGGAACTGTACGCGGAGTTGTCTATCTCCCCGTCTTCGGGGTCGGTCTTGACGACGCCGACACTCAGAATCGGGCTCGCGAACCCATGGCAGGAACCCATCACGCGTGACGTGCGTGTCGTTGGTCCCGGCGTCTCCCGGAACCGGACTGTCTACATGCCGCCCGGAAACGTCACCCAGACGCGGTTCTCGCCGGACGGGGGACGGGGACAGCCCGGAACGTACACCTATCGGCTGACCGCCAACGGGACCACCCTCACCACGACGGAGTACGAGGTGACTGGCGACCGACGGCTGGCCTCTGCGGTGGCAAGTAGCGGGTCCTACGCGTCCGGAACACCCATCGAACGGTCTGTCGAGGGAGTGTTCGGCAACGTCCAGTTGATTCTCGGTGTGCTCGTCGTCCTCTCGGCGCTGAGCACCATCGGCAGTACCACGGCGACGTTCGCGCAGGGCGTCCACGCGCGTCGACAGGCCATCGGCATCCATCGTTCGACCGGCGCGACGCAGTGGCGGGTCCTGCGGACGATTCTGGCCGACATCGCGCGTATCGCGATTCCCGCGACGGCGCTCGCTCTCGGCCTGTCGGTAGTCGCGTTACAGCTCCTGGAGCGGGCCGGCTGGCTCGTCTTCTTCGGCTTCCGCCTCTCCGCGCGGACGCCGCCGGCCATCCTCGCGGCGATATTCGTCGGCGGCATCTCGCTCGCGGTGTTCGGTGCCCTCGTCGCGACGGTGCCATATTTGACGGCCTCGCCGGTGTCGCTGCTTCCCAGCGGTGACCGGACGCGGACGCCTGACGACGAGTGGGCGGATTGAGTTCAATCGTAGACATGAGATATGACCGTTACAATAGCGTGGCTTATGCCTCCACGTAACTTGACTTCACTGTCTCAGAAACTGCTTGTCGCTACGAACTGTACGTCCCGGCACGAGTTCACGGAAACTGCAGTGCTCAACTTCATGCAGATAGAATGTCGGTGCTTCCCAACAGCACCGTTGGCTAAGCGTATTGCTTTGCTTGTGAAGCAAAAAGTCGTTGACAGGAAGAATTGGAGAGTTCCCGCTTTGAATCCCGAGTCATGACAGTCAAGACCTATACAGCCCAGTAATGCATCAGAATCGACTGGCACAACTACCCGAAATCGGTGTTCTGAGATTTAAAGTTCCAATGATAACTGTAGACGGGCACCGTCTGGTTCAGCACCTCAGCAGGAGTCGAACCATCTAACGCTTGATCCGATCGTTCGTGGTTGTAATGATATTTGAAGCGCCGCAACCACTGGTTCGCGCTGGATTGACTGCCCCTCCAGAAGGTGGTAAAGCGGTAGATTCGCATGGCCACGGTCTGGATCCATTTTCCGATGTGGTTCCGGAGTTGGTAGCCGACCGCTCAAGTCGAGACGAGCAAGGGCAGTCAGATAGCCGCCATCATCGACGAGAATCTCTGTCTCGCCAACACCGTGTTTCTCAGTGAGCCAATACAGGAACATCGTCCTCAGAAATCAGAGCTTTCTGATGTGCGAACGAGCGCAAGCTCTCCTTACTGCTGCGAGGGCAGTCCCGCGGCGAATAAACACGTCGACATCGAGGAAAAGTTTTGATTTAGTGTCAACCTCGGCGTAAAACCACTTTTTCTCGCCATCGAACTCGATTTGTTTCATGTCGACTACGATCCGCGACGGGTGCGCAGTCGGCGGGTCGCTCTGGGCTTCAGACTCTGTATGTACCCAGTTCCAGACCGGGCCATGAGAGCGATCGATAACCAACCGGTCTAAGATGGCGACCGTCTCCCTGATCGACAGCCCCGCTGTGTGGAGACTCACCCCAAACCGCCGGACGGGTGTCGGGGTGCGTTCGTTCTCCCAGATGTCTCGTCTGTCCGTTTCCAACGTCTCGCTGAGGAGGTTTGCTAGTTGCATAGTCACTTCTCGCTACGACCTCCTCGGTTCTCAGATTCGCTCAGATATACCGTATTATTAGCACCAACCTATTATTTTAGACATTCTGGTAGTATAGAGGTTATACAAATAACTATAACTTATTAGAGTGACATGTTGTTGTAAACGAAATAATCGGATTTTTACTATACTACTGGGGTCACTTCTTTATTTTAGTTCCATCTCAGGAACCACAGACACCAGACGAGAAAGTAGCTTAACCACCTGCTAACATCCTCAATGAAGCCAAAAAGCAGCGGTAATTCTCACCAAGACAGCGAGAATAACCAGAAACGATCAACAATAGCCCAGAAGGCGTACGTAGAAACCCCATCTAACCTGACAACGGGAGAGACTCTGATTGGGATTCCTGCGTACAATGAAGGAACTACTATTCGCCCAGTTGTTGAGGCCGCTAAGCGGTACGCATCCGAGGTTATAGTTATAGACGATGGCAGTACCGATAACACTGTAACTGAGGCAATAGAGGCAGGAGCAACAGTTGTGCAACACGAAATTAACAGGGGGTATGGGGGCGCCCTAATGTCTATTTTTAGGATTGCACAAGATAAACAAGTTGACCAGCTAGTCATACTTGACGGTGACGGACAGCATGATGTGAGTGACGTTCCGAAACTTGTTAAAAAACAAAAGGAAACAGAAGCTAATATTGTTATAGGTAGTCGCTTCGCCGGTGGAAAGAGTGGTAGTATACCATTGTATCGCCTGATAGGGCTACGCTTAATTGCGCTGTTAGTGAACATTATATTCAAACACGCTTATAATATGAAAGCAATCTCGGACACACAAAGTGGGTTCCGCGTGTATGACAAGGAAGCAATCAACTCAATTGCAGAAGAAAGTTCGATTGCCTCTGATATGGGCGCCAGCGTGAACATTCTCTTCCACGCGGCCAACAAAGGCTATGAAATCAGTGAGGTGGCAACTAACATTAATTACAACGTTATAGATGCGAATACACATGACCCGATACGACATGGGTTTATGATTATTAGTAACCTCTTGGAGAAACTAATCAAAGACAAGCCAAAAAAAATACTTGGACTTACCGGGTCACTCTTTGTAATGTTTGGATCCTGTGCATATGTTTTGATCCTAATAGCTCCAAGCAATGTGATAGAGTTTCCATCAATTGTAAATGTTCTGCCAGTTTTTGTACTATCACTTTTTATAATAAGCGTAATATTGCTGAAATGATGTCAACGGCGCTTTCTACATAACCTGGATTGAAAATTAAGATACTCGAAGCAGAATTTTGGCATAGGGTCATTCTGTTCAGCTAGGGTCGTTCGGAAAACCATATCCAGCTCTGTTTGAAGCCAGAGATTTTGTAATTAGGAACCTATGTTCGAGCGCTAATTGAATTTTTTGTTATACTAATAATGTAATTAACATATGCCTATGCTATTGTGCAGGTATAATTCGGAGTAACTGGCACTGTCTAGTTCTGGATGACCTCAGCTGGCGTTCGTCCGTCGAGTGCTTGATTCGGTCGTTCGTGGTTGTAGTGGTGTCTGAAGCGTCTGAGCCACTGTTTCGCGCTGGATTGACTGCCCCTCCAGAAAGAATGAAAGCGGTCGATTCGCATGGTCATAGTCTGGAACCACTTTTCGATGTGGTTCCGAATTCGATAGTCGAGCTGACCGCTCAAATCGTGACGTGAGAGGGCAGTCAGATAGCCACTAGCATCAACAAGAAACACTGACTCGGCAACATCGTGTTTCTGAATGAGTCGATGTAGGAACGCCGCCGCGGGGTCAGTCCCGCGGCGGCTGAACACGTCAACTTCGAGTAACAGTTTTGATTCGGTGTCGACAGCGGCGTACAACCATTTCTTTTCGCCGTCAACCTCGATTTGTTTCTCGTCGACCGCGACCCGCGACGGCTGCGCCGTCGGCGGGTCGCTCTGTTCCCCAGACAGTGTATGAACCCAATTCCAGACCGCGCCGTGAGAACGATCGACACCCAACAGGTCTAAGATAGCGACCGTCTCCCTGATCGACAGCCCCGCAGTATGGAGACGCACCCCAAACCGACGGACGGGTGTCGGGGTGCGCTCATTCTCCCAAACGTCTTGGCTGTCCTTATCTAACGTTTCTCTGAGGAGGTCTGCAAGTGGCATGAACACTTCTCGCTACGACCTCCTCGCTTCTCAAACTCGCTCAACTAGACAGTGCCGAGTAACTGATTCTATTCGTTTCAGGCACCACTAGCCGACTCGGATGCCCGAAAAGGAGGTCAATGATGTAACTGCCACCTTCACATCAACCCGTCTGTATTATAATCCGACTGGAAGGGCCTAAAATAATTAAATTAAAAATAACGCTGACTACTATATAGATAATTTCATAATTCTAGCTTTAAGAAAATAATTCTCATCGAAGATTATCGTGAACTGGTCTCTAAGAAGCCGGCAAAAATCACTCGGCTGGCGAACCTGACCACCCAAGACTTCATTAAAACCCAAGTCGACTTGTCAGGCATGCAATCTTTGAAGCCAGCTATAGAACGGGCGATTTATAATAGCCATATTTCGAAAGAGCTCCTGAGCGTTTACTTACTCTTTTGGATGGCAGTAACGACCCACCGTCCGATAGGTCATAACATCTATGATTCCAACTGGGATTTGTTGATTGTCCTTGACGCCTGTCGGGTTGACGCCCTCCGTAGCGTTGAGGATGAATACAGCTTCATAGAAGAGGTAATGGAAATCACCTCCCTCGGAAGTACTTCGCTAGAATGGATGTTGAAGACCTTCACAGAACGTCATCTTGATGAAATCAGGAAGACGCATTACATCAGTACGAACGGACACCTTGGACAGCTTTCCGGCGCCGATACCACCTACTTCACTTTTTTACAGCTACAGGAAACCGTGGTCGCACGCACCGCTTGGGCCAATCAGTTGGTGAAACATAATGCAGTCTCTGAGGAGGACTTTGCTGCAATCCATAGACTGTATCATCTCTCCGAGCGTAATCCGTATGGACATACTCCTTTACCGGATGATGTCACCGATTATGCGATTCAGAGAGGCAGAGAACTCTCTGACGAACGTCTTATTGTACATTACATGCAGCCGCACGCCCCGTATCTGAAACAAGCGTTCGAGCGCGGGACTATCGCTGATCACGAAGCGTCCCCGTTCACATACCTCCGATCTGGCGGATCTAACGAAGCTGTGCGCGAAGCGTATCTCGATAACCTCCGATTTGTTCTTGACAGCATCGAACGACTCCTCGACAACATAGACGCAGAAAGGGTTGTCATCACTGCAGACCACGGAGAACTCTTTGGCGAATTCAGCCTCTACAGCCATGGAGCAGGCGTCTTCCATCCTAATCTTAAACGTGTCCCGTGGGTGGAAACGACTGCGCGTGATACCGACGGGTACATTCCTGATATCGACGACGAGACTAAACAGGATAGCGACGAATTAGAAAAACAGGTCAAAGACCAGCTCGAAGGACTTGGTTACCTGTAGCAGCGCAATCTTTGGAGCACACGGCAGATTTATACTGTCGATTTGACTTGACCTATCATTATATGTATACACGAGTGTAATTACCGATTGTGTGCTGATGCCGACAGTTAGTGTGGTGCTCCCTACGTACAACCGTGGCGCACGACTCGGTCGAGCTGTAGACAGTGTTTTAGCCCAGCGAGTGGATGACATCGAGGTAATTGTTGTGGACGATGGCTCGAATGACCAGACCGAAGCAGTAGTGGATTCGTTTGACGATCCGCGAGTGAATTATATGGCCCATCGCGAAAACTTGGGCGGTGCTGCGGCGCGGAATACGGGTATCGAAGCAAGTACGGGGGAATATGTCGCTTTCTTGGATGACGACGACGAGTGGTTGCCCCACAAACTTGAGAACCAACTGCAGTGCTTGAGTCGCCGCTCGGAAGAATGGATCGCAGCCTACTGCGATTATCGTGTGAAACGACACGGTGCCGGGAGAGGACTGAAACGCCTCGTGGGAAGTCTTTTTTCGGAAAATGCAAGTGACACGTACAAACACGAGGGGGGGGCCGAACTGATTCCAAAGGTACTGTCGAAAAATCTCAAGTTGGGCGGGGCGTCCACACTCATCGCAAAACGAAATGCAGTGGAGAGCATAGGCGGATTTGACCCGGAGTTCGCACGCCATCAGGATTGGGAATTCCTCGTTCGATTGTTACATGCCGGTAAACTCGCATATGTAGACCAAGAAATGGTGGTTAAACACGAATCGAAACAACCCTCACCCGAGTCTCTCCGAGAGGCCAAATCCCGATTCTTTGCGAAGTTCCAATCAGATATCGACTTGGCCGAACAAAAGGGATACGATGTCACGGGGATACATCGTCTTGACCTTGCATGCTCGTATTACAAAGAAGGTCATTTTGTACAAGGGACCCAGTTTCTTTCTGGGGCGAAATTCGAGCCTGTGACGCTACTACGAGCACTCTGCATTGGACTATACTCCACTACCAACCGAGTCATTTCGTTCTGATGGCTTTTGGCCACTGTTATGATTCAGGAGGTCAGAGTCGACCTGCTATCTTTTATTACTCCCGTTGCCTAAATCTCGTGCAACCAAGCCTTATAAACATGCGCTTCGACTAGCGGCAGTGACCTGATAGTCGCAATTCAGTATAATTACTCAGCAAAGCTGTGAGTGTAACTATGACTGCGTTTAACTAATTTAATTATGCCGGTCGGGACATACGATAGATAATATATCGGTGGGAACTGTATAAGCAAACAGATATGGTAAATGCTGACCAACAGAGAGTCCTTATGCTCTGTGGGCAGTTGGGTGCAGGTGGAGCACCGAAAGTTGTCCTCAACCTCACGAAACACCTCGTACCGGAAGTTGACGATGTCGCCATCGCATACCTTGGAGGGCGTGACGATCTGGTACCAGCTTTCGCTGAACACGATATTCCGGTAACGAGACTCGGAGAGGGAAGTAATGAACTGGGCATATTGACCTCACTATGGCGACTTATCCACGATTTTCGTCCAACTGTAATCCACACACATATGATTTCCGCGGCGTGTCTGGGCCGAGTTGTTGGGCGAATTCGTAAGATTCCGGTCATTTCAACGCTCCACACGTCATACGCTAACCGGTCGAAAGCTGCGAAGCTACTTGATTTCTCAACCAGTTTCTTTTCAACGGCGAACGTCTCGGTATCGTCCTCGGTCGAAGCCACGCTACCATCGTATTTTGGTCTCGGAGCACGTTCGGTAGTGATTCATAATTGCGTTGACCCCGACGACCTCCGGAAGCAGGGGAATGTGACATGGGAAGAAGCGGTCTGGAACGATGGTATTTCGAAATCACAACCTATTATCGCAAACGTAACTCGTTTCGACCCTAAAAAGCGTAAGGGGGACCTCGTCCGAGCGCTGCCAGCGATTCACCGAGAATTTCCCGACGCAGCCCTGGTTTTGACGGGGTGGGGTCCGCATCAAAAGCACGTGGAGGAGATCGCGCAGACAGAGGGCGTAAAACAAAATACATTCTTTGTAGGTGAAGTTCCGAACCCATATAGTGTCTATCGTCACTCCGACATCGTCGCATTCCCGTCCATTTCTGAAGGTTTCAGCATCGGAATTTTGGAAGCGATGGCCTTCGGGAAGCCAATTGTTGCTACTGAGATCCCACCTTTCAGAGAAGCGCTGGGAGAAGATTATCCACTCGTGCCGCCTTGTGATCCGTCTGCACTCGCAAAGGGTATCTGTCGGTTCCTGCGAGAACCAGAATACGCCACCAAACTTAGTGAGCATCTCCGCGAACACGTAGAACGGGAGTTTTCTGGTCAGAAAGCCGCACAATCTTATCTTGACGTATACCAATCGTTCTGCGAATAAATGTGTCTGAGTGGTCCCTCCGGCTTGGTAGTGGACAGATTTTATATCAATAGAACATATATTCCTATAAATTATGCATGAAGGACGTGCAAAATTCAGGAAGGGTGTGAAAGCGTATCAGGTAGGTGGCGATAGTAGCCAACCAAGACGGAATGACCCGAGTGTGGTAGCGCCAGGACATGACAAGAACGCACACAGTACGGAATCGCCAGATCAGTCCCAATCAATTACACGACGCGATAGTTTAAAAAAGCTCATTTTGGGCACCACACTTCTGGGCGGGACATCTGTGTTGGCCGGGTGCCCGACTCTGCGTCCACAGTCAGATGGGGAAGACACTCCAGTCCACACAGCAACGGATGCTAGTTCAACTGGTAACGCGGAGTCGGAACACTTAAATGAGAAATCGACAGACACAACTGGTCTTGCCGGAGACCCTACTGCAATCTATATTAGTCCAGAGAAATTGTCCGCGGGAAAAAAACAGCATGCGAACGGTGTCGAACCATGGCATACCGCGATTGAACGCCATCTTACCTTGGCCGACAAGTGGCTCAATTCAGTGCCTCGTAGCGTGACTGATGACGGATCAACGACTGGTGACCCTCACGTGTTCGCGAGCGGTGGGAAAACCGACCGTCATGACTATATGGCTGCTCGAAAGTTCGGGGCTCAGACGCGAGACCTTGCGCTCGCTTACCACTGGACTGGTAAGAATGTATATGCAAGAAAGGCGGTAGAGTTCATTAAGCATTGGGCGATAAATCCAGAGACTGCCATGCGCCCCTCACCAGTTAATCGAATTAGCGTTGATAATAAATGGGGTGTCCCCGCATCCGTCGAAATCAATATCACGATTCCCAACTTCATATATGCTGCTGCGCTCGTTAATAATCACCCGGCATGGGAGGAAGAAGAACACAAGTTTGAGAGCTGGACAAGGACCATGTTACAGGAGTTGGAGGACTGGGCAGAGAAACCATACGGAAATCCAGTCATAGGATACAATACGAATATGCGTGGCTCGTACATACAACACCGCGCTGCCGCGGCCACCTATCTTAATGATGGTAATGCACTCCAAAAAGCCGTCACATGGTACAAAAAGCATGCGATATACGAGGTGAATGACGACGGCTCGTTACCCCTTGAACTAAAGCGAGACGAGGCACTTGATTACTCTCTGAACGCCTTACAGGCTTTTACGACCATGGCTGAGGTTGCAAGACACAACGGAATAAACCTATACGACTGGGAGGGGCCACATGAGTATGGAGGCGAAAAACCGGTCCTGGAAGCGATCGCTGATTACACTGCGCCATATATTGTCTCACCCGACGAATGGCCACATGCCGGCGGCGGTGGACGTTCTCAAGAATACTTAGACAACGGCGCGATTTACGAAGCACTGTACTCCCAGTACCGTAAGGAAATTTACTTAGAAGCAATACGGGCAATGAATCGACCACTTCGTTCAGGGGACTATACCGGACCCTTGACCGCAACACATGCGAACCTGTTTGAACTATAATCAGAAGAAGGAAAAACATCAGTAATTATATGTTTATAAATATAAAATGGGGAAGTTGGCTTTTTTGAAAAATACACTACCGGCTAGTTGCCGCTTCAATCGTGATTTGCTGGATATAGCTGGCGGAATTTGATGCGAGCATCATCGGCCGTGAACTGCCAATTAATCTCGGATTCGTCCTCATTTCGGGTACTTTCCCACGCAGAGACCTCCGCACGGAGTGTCGCTGCGTCAGGAATGCGACGGTCGAGACACTCTGTCCAGAGGGCACTGAACTCAATCTCCGCCATGTTCAGCCAACTGCCGTGTTCTGGCGTGAAGTAAAATTCGAGCGTACTGAGCAACCGACGATCTTCTGCTGGCGAGAGATGTTCGTAGAAGGCGTACCGTTGGTGCGTGTTCAGATTATCCATCACCACCCGGATGCAGTCCGCATCCGGTTAGTGATCATCCACCAGCGACTGCATCTGAACGACGAATTCCTGTTTGCGCCGTCGCTCCGTTATTTCAACGTGTCGCCAGCCAGTCAGCGGTTCGATTACCACGAAAAGGTTGCGTGTGCCATTCCGTTCATAAGTATAGTCATACCGAGCGACCGCTCCCGGGCGGGCCGGGAGCGGGTCGCGGACTTTTTCGTGCAGTTCCTTGTTGGACTCATCAAAACAGACGACTGGACGCTTTTCGTCGTAGGGTTCGTGGTAGAGATCAAGAACGTCCCCCATCTTGCAGACGAAGGCAGCGCTGTTCTCGGGCGTAATTACCCAAGATTTGGATCGGTGATGGTGTAGTTGTGTTTTTTTAGGATCTGTCGGACGGTTTCATGAGAGATCGACTCGACGTCGATCTCGGAGAGAGCAACGAAGTGGTCGGCCAAGAGGTGGAGTGACCAGCGAGAGCGTCCTTCTGGTGGATCGCTGAACGCCAACGCGATGAGGTGAGCTTCCTCTCGTCCGTCGAGTTTGCGCTCGTATATGCGGTCGGCCTTGCGGCGAGTAATCGCCTCGAGGCCGTTTTTAGTGTAGCGTTTACGGATGCGACCGACTGTCCCGGGGTGACAGCCGACGGCTTCACTGACCTCCGGGTCAGTCAAGCCGTCATCGGCGTGTAGGAGACACCGTGCACGTGTGAGTTCCCGCGTCTTGTACGTGCCAGCCGAAAGCATCGCGTTCAATTCCGCTCGTTCATCGGCAGACAGATCGACAGAGTACTGTTGTGTTCGTGGCATGATCTACTTCAGAATGTTTCTGAATACTTTCTAGAGGCGCTTTAAGTAAATAAAGCTAGCAGTTCAGGGCTGAAGCCGCACTAGGAGGGCCTCGGTTGGAGATAGACAGCCACGGTATTATTCCAGCAGTGCTCCACAAAATCATCAGCCGCAATAAATCGCCAGATGCGGTCTAATCAGTGTTTTAGAACTTGCATGAGGTGAAATAGATACACCCTAGGATGAGTTCTTGTGATTCGCTATACTCATTCACGCGCGCGCTTAGTGCCGCTAAGAGAGTCGATAAGACTACTATAATCACGTCAGTACACTTTAGTCGGTAAGTTCTGATTAATAAAATCTACTATGTTGGCGACTCAGTGTTAGAAATGTTCCTCCCAATCACCGATTTGTGTCGACTGGTCAGTTGGAAGGCGATCTATTAAGCCGGTAGGTTCTGACAGCTCTTATAACAAAACATTACTGTTGACAATATATTCTGCAGTATATATTAGCGTAAATATCACATTTACGTAATTATAAACAATTCAATACCATGTGAACGTAAATATGGATATTTGGTATGTATTCGGATAGTATTTAGTTATATTCTGTAACATCGCTTACTACAAGTAACATAATCCTACCGACCGATGGTAGAAGACCAGAATAAGAAGTTAGACTGTAATTCACTGCCTATCGGGCGTAGGAACTGCTTACGTCTTGCAGGCGGCACCATAATCTCGATGGCCGGACTGAATTCTCTCAGTGCAACCGGGAAAGCTGGATCAAAACCCATCGGGGAAACTGGATTGCTAACCGCGTCCCAACCAGACGAGGACACGTGGCACACGGTAACTCTCGACAGATCGTACTCGGAACCAGTCGTCATTATGAAGGCTGTGAGCAACGACGGCTTCCAACCTGTCCACATCAGGCTCCAGGATGTCTCTGACAACTCGTTCCAGTACAAGTTTGAAGAGTGGGACTACCTGGATGGTCAGCACACCGAAGCCACTGCAAGCTATGTGGTAGTGGAAAAAGGCTCTCATACGCTCGCAGACGAAACACAGGTAGAGGCCGGAACAAAAAAAGTGAAAGAAAAACCAAAGTCTATCAAATTCAGTGACTCGTTCTCGGATCCTCCAATCGTGTTTTCACAGGGCCAGACCTACAAAGGAGGCCAAGCTATCGTTACGCGAAACGAGAGCATCTCCACGGGCGGCTTCGAAACCCGACTGCAAGAGATGGAACAATTCGTCGAGGGCCACGGTGGCCGTCACACGAACGAGACTGTCGGTTACCTGGCTATCCAACCGACAGCTGCCTCGGATTACGAAATCGGTCGGACCGGAAACGAGGTGACCGAAGACTGGCACAGTCTCTCCTTCAGTGGGTCCTATGAGGACCCGATTTTCATCACCGATATGCAGACCACGGACGGCGGAGACTCCGCCGGCCTTCGGTATGCGAACCTTTCCTCAACTGGCGCTGACGTCCGTGTTGAGGAAGAACAAAGCTTTGACGACGAAACGAGCCACACTTCCGAACAGGTCGGCTATCTCGTAGCAAATCAGGGCTCACTGTTTGACTCCAGTGATTCATCTGGAGGGACCGACGACGATACGGACGTCTCGGTTGCAACAACCTCTCCGTCGAACGTCGCTGAAACGTCAGTGACCTTTAACGGCGATCTGACGGACCTCGGTGGAGCCAGTTCCGCCGACGTTTACTTTGAATGGGGCGAGAGCGATACATCGCTCGGGAATACGACTGCTTCCCAGACGCTTTCTTCGATTGGTGGGTTCAGCGTCGACCAGTCCAATCTCGAAAGCGGTACAGAGTACGAGTACCAGGCGGTCGCGGCGGCTAGCGACGGTGACGAAGCGACTGGAAGCAAATACGTATTCACCACAACCAGCACCGACAGTACGAGCGAATACTTCGATGGGCAACGACTCTATTCGTCTGATTACAGTAGCCTTCAGGCTGCTGTTGATGATGCGTCTGTTCGAGACGTCGTCGTCGTTGACGCCAATGAAACGCTCACTTCGACGCTCAGAATTAAAGACGACATTAAGCTTGAGGGAGACGGGGGGACTCTGTCGGTCCCGTCGGATGGCGACCACGGCATCGGGCTGTATGGTCCTCTCAAGAATGTATGGATCGACGGCCTAACACTGATCGGACCCGGCCAGAAACCCGTCCTAGAAGGTAACTACGGAATTGGTGGCCCAGGCGACAACGGGCCACTGCAGAATATACGCATCACGAACAACCGCATCGAAGAGTTCCCAAACAACGGCATAAGCTTCACTGTGTGGGGGTCGAACGACGCTGACGATATATACGTGGCAAATAACACCGTGGTCAACTCCGGGTCACACGGCATGGTGTTTGGCTGCGGGGAAGTCGGCGAATCGAACTCGAACGAGATCTCGAACCTCCTGGTCGAGAACAACATCGTCGATGGCGTGGACCAAGCACAGGGTATCGGGACATTTGGCCACTCAGGCGGCGTCACGCATCACGTCGCATTCGTCGGGAACGTCTCTGGCCGACAGACGCAGAACGACCGTGGCGGGACCGCCATGGCGTTCGAAGAGGACACTCATCACTGTGTAGCGTACGGCAACGAAACACACACGTGGAACAGAGGCAACCTCGGAGTCATAGCGAAAAATGGACAGTACAACCTGATCGCAAATCACTACGCCCACGATGGTCCGTCGGGGTTGAACTGCAACAACTACAACTACTACCTTCCGGAAGGCCCACCTACAAAGAATATTTACACGCACAACTACGTGGATAATTGCAACAAGGGCGTCCACTACAAGAACATCGATTCGCCTGGTAACGTGTTCTACCACAACCGATTCTCGAACGTCGGGACCGAACTGAGTCTGGGAGCACCGGCACTGGACGGATCGTCCGACCAGCCACGCGTCTGGGATAGGACGACCGACAGCGACACGGGTCTTCTAGACACGATTGGTGACGGCGCGACTTTCACCACCCCCAGTGGAGAAGTCGGTGCGGACGTCTCGTGGCAACGCGGGTCAACCGACCCCAGCGACCCTGTCGTCGTAACCGTCGATACGTACCCGGACAGGTACTAACGCGGCGGCAACGACTACTATCTCTACTTACCTCTGCCTTTTCGACAGAGAGAGACAATCTGGGCCCCAATTTCTCTCTTTTTTTTTATCCACCAGCATCCATTTTCCCTGCTGTTCACAGGTAGCCGAGGTCTTCGAGTCGGTCTGCTGTTGATTCGTCGATATTGAAATCGCTACCGCGATTATACACAGGCTGTTGCTGCTGTAATTTCTCTGATAATAGTTCGCCGACTGACTGTACTCTGTTTTCATCGGTCGAAAGTTGTTCGCTTTCCGCCGGATCAATCTCGATATTGTAACACTCCCTTTGTTCGCCTCGCTGGATCAATTTCAATTCGTTTTTATAAATAGCATGCTGTCCGGGCGATTCCTCGTCGGCGTAGCTGCTCCAATCCCAGTTTGCACAGAAGTCCTGAACGAGAACGTGATCTTCCTCACCGTCCAGAATGGGTGGCACGGTCGTGTGAGACTGATTACTCCCGATCAGGTCGGCCAGCATTGAATAAAGCCCGAGAGTGTTGACCCGTTCTTGTTCGTTTGGTGCGTTAGATGACATATCTGCGGGCAGTTTAATCAGTAGCGGCACGTGAATCCCTGGCTCGTAGAGTGTTCCGTGGCCGATATGCCCGTTCCGCCCTAAACACTCGCCGTGGTCTGCCGTGATGATAAAGAGCGTTTCTTCCCACTGTTCAGTCCGTTTCAACTCAGAAACTAATTTACCGACGTGGTGATCGAGATACCGGATCGTCGCGTCGTACAACCGTTCATGGACACCCTGAGCCTCCTCCGGGTATTCTCCATCCCCAGATCGTCGGAGTGCAGTTGAGTCGACGGTCTCCTCGTCAACAAACTTATAAAGCTGTTTGCCCGGGAGCTTGTACAGATGCTCTGTATCTTTCATATGCGCCTCAGAGTAATGAAGATACAGGAACCAGGGCTTGTCGCCGCGGTTAAAGAATTCCGTGGCGTTACTTGAGGCTTGCTTTGCACCTTGATCGTCCCTCGTGAAAAGGTCGAACCGAAATTGGAGTGCGTTCCCGATGCTAGACAGGAAGTGTCTGCCCAATGCGGTCAGGATAAATCTGAGATAAATCTGGTAGGTGGGCAGGTGTTTCGTACTGTCGAAGAACTTGCGGGCGTTAGTGCCTCTCTGAAACCGGTATTCGGCGGAAAAAAACTCATTGACCCCCTGCTCAAACCCGAACCCGGGCGTAATGAACGGATTCGTTGTTATAGCGCCCGTCCGATATCCAGCGTCGGAAAACAGCTCCGGGAGATGGGGAACATTGACCGATAGTGACCCGTTGTAGCCAGCCTGGTGTTCGGCTGGATACAACCCCGAAAAAAGCGAGCTGACCGAGTCAAGTGTTGTCGCAGCAGGCGAAACGGCATAATCAAAAATCATCGACTCGTCCGCCACGGCGTCAATATTCGGGGACGTCAAACGCGAATGACCATAGCAAGAGAGATTCGATGCACGGACAGCATCAAGAACGACTACACAGACGTTCGGCTCCATAGGTTGTTCTAAACTCGTTTTCAATAAGTAACTTCCTCTATATGATATCTTGCCTGTCGTCTATACATCCATATGACGGTCCGTGTGAGTTGGTATCTGTACAACTACCCTCACGCCGTCACTACCAGGTTTGAACACGTTGTGCTGACTCACCCGCTGCGTTTTGATAGACATACTCGGCTTGCCTGGCGATACGGTCCCAGTCGAACTTTTCAGCCCGTTTGACCGGATTACCGTCTGGTGTTTCTCCGCGGATACTCTTGTTGATTGCCTCTGCGACCGCAGAGGCCGTCACGTCGGTGACGAATCCGCAGTCGCCGACTACCTCGCTGGCGCCGGAGTCTGGATGGTCAACCGTGATTGGGATGCATCCCGCGGACATGGCTTCCAGCGCGGAAATCCCGAACCCTTCTCGCACCGACGGTAGGACGAAGATTTCAGCCGCCTTCATGTGACCATACACCTCCGTGTTGTCCTTGAGGAATCCGAGAAACGTCACGCAGTCGGAATGGGACAACGACCCCGCCAGCGACTGCAATTCCTCTCTCTGTGGACCATCGCCAATAATGCCTAGCGTGACATCGTGGGCCTCGGAGACCTGATCAAACGCAGTGAGAAGCAGGTCGACGTTCTTTTCGGGGATTAACCGCCCAACGAAGAGGATATCGAAGCCGACACCGGCAGCAGGTGCGGATCTGATTTTTCCGATATCGATACCATTCGGTATCACCTCAATGGAATCCCGGTTGGGGCCGATCTTTGCGAGTCTGTCTGCGGTCATCGAAGAAACCGCAACAGGGTTCTGCGGAAGATGGCCAGTGATTAACTGGACAACCCATCCGACATTCCCGAGCAGCCCAAGATAGCTTTTCCAGTACTCGCGTGTCCAGACCTCGTGCCAAGTCGTCACAATGGGTGTGTCTGAAGTACTGGACAGCAGAGCTGAAACCCAGACTGGAAAGTGCTCGGAGACGCAGACCACGACCACGTCGTGGTCGTCGATCTTCTGACGTAGTGGCTGCAACAAATCCGTCGAAAACCGTAGTGCTTCAGCAATGGATCGGCGATTTCCTACGTACTGCTCCCGCCCCGGTGAAATCCCCTTTAAAGTCATGCCTCGATTTTCGTTCTCGCTGGCCCCGTCCCACCAGTGACAGCCATAGACAGTCACTTCGTGGCCGTATCCGACGAGGCGTTTACCGATTTCGTGTATCCGTTTTTCCGTGCCCCCCTTACGATACGGATACACCTGGCTCGTAACGAAGGCGACATCCATATGTAAACTCAGTGTAGGATCGGTTTAGACTTTTGGCTGAACCGTTTCACGAAGTGTTGCCTGACACTGGAGGACCGCATGGGGGACTGGTGGGTCGACTATTTAATGACTTTCCATGGCTACTATTTCTTGTTTCACTTACAATGCCCGATTTAACTCTTTTGAGGCCACTGTCTCCAACGAGTAATTTTATAACCATCATGCAGTTCACATTTGAACACGAGACTATGGAAACGCCAAATGTTGTGCTTGTGACCGTTGATTGCTTACGGTACGACCGGTGTGGATTCAACGGCCACGGTAGAAACACAACGCCAGTGCTTGACGCACTAGCGAACGAATCCTTCGTCTTCGATAATGCTTATTCAACCGGCCCTTACACCACCGAATCCTTCCCGGGGATACTTGCCGGACAACACTCGTACAACGGTGCTCACTACGGCAATCACCTCGCATGGAAGGCACTTCCAACTACCAGTCCGACACTCGGGACATATTTTCAAGACCACGGGTATCGGACAATCGCTACATTAACCAACCCCCATCTGACTCAGGATCGTAATTTCGACCGGGGATTCGACCAGTATCAGAACCTACGGACAGACGGTCAAGGAGATGCTGGGTCTGTTACATGGCCTGGGGAAATCGATCAAACGGATCTGATGTACGATTTCCGTTCTCGGATGCGAACTCACGGAACGCTGGTCAATCCGTACACCCTTCCGTATATGGCGTATCGGTACTACCAGTATTTGAATGAGTGGCCGTCGATAGACGGCACACAGGTCATGAGTCAGTATCTGGCGAATCTTGAGGACGCTGGTGAACCCTTCTTCGGCTGGACGCATCTCATGGACCTCCATGCACCTATTAGCCCGAACACTATTCGGGAGGGCGGGCTCGCAAAAAGTAATTCAGTATGGCGGCACCTTCTATCGGACGCTGCACGAGTTAGTTGGATCTACGAGCCGGCCTGCCAATCGATATATGACAGTGCGCTTCGGTATGTGGACAACCGAATTGGTGAACTGATATCCGCGTTGCGCGCACGAAAGCAATGGGAAGAGACGGTCCTCATTGTGACTGGAGACCACGGTGAAGTGTTATTCGACCGGGACGGAATATATGGGCACCCACGTCATCATCTCTTCGATGAACTGTTACATGTCCCATTACTCGTCCGGGTTCCTGGATGCGAAGGGACCCGAATCGACAATCCGGTCTCACTGGCGTGGATTCACGAATTGCTAGCAGAGATACTTGAATTCAACCCAGGGGCGTTTCCGGCACGAAGTCAAAGTGATTCGCTTCTCGAAGATTCTACCGGTGACTCTGCCAAGATTATTTCAGACAGTTTAGACGGCGCCGGTCAATCTACCGTCGTTCGAGACGACCGATACAAACTTCTGACACATTCGAGCACAGACGGAGAGGCTGATCGATCGTACGAGTTCATGGAACAGGACATCGTCTACCGGTACGCCACGGATGCCGGCGAACGTGTCCCGCTGGCGTCTTCAACTGCGCCCGAACTCGGCGATATCGCGCGAGAACTTGAGATTCATCCTGGAGACCACCCGTCTATCGATGGAGATTTTGACCCGGCAGTTGAACAGCACCTCCGGGATCTTGGATACAAGATGTGAGTGGCGGTACCCGAGGGTCGCTGTCAGGATGGTGACGGCGGGTGTTGCTTGACCCTAACCAGAGGCGCGTACGTCGGAGGTTCAATACTGTATAGTCCCGATAGACCGTATTAATATGATTAGAGCTTGATAAACGCGACGGCGACTCGGTATACATGAAATATGAACGCCTCTGTGTTCTCAGAAACACTGGTTCTTGAACGCCATCCGGTCTGCTGATTCAGATCGTGCACGACTGAAGCAACTACTATATGACTTGATTCGAGGTTCTCATGTTCCGTCTAGCGATTCAAACCGTTAGGTTTCAATGCGAAGAATTCCCGCCCGAATTCCTATGAGGTTGTGGACCGATTTAACGTGCAGTTCGGACATGTTTGCCCCTCCCGAGGTAATTAAAGGTTACATTTCCAGAATTTAAATAGAAACAGAGAACCCGCCACAGACATATTTATCTAGCTACCGAAAGTCTCGTACGATGACCACCTCAGAGCAGGTAGTACTAATCGGACTCGATGGCTTAGGCCGGTCTGCAATTGATGAGTGGATAGACGACGGAACATTATCGACGCTTGCGTCCATCCGAGATCAGGGATGCATGGCTGACCTTGAGAGCACAATTCCGCCATGGACGCCGTGTGCGTGGCCTTCGCTTCTCAGCGGTCGAAATCCAGGAGAACACGGCGTGTTTGACTTTTACACGAATGACGGCTACGAGAAATCTATCGTCGATCGCCAAGATGTGCGTGCGCCGTATATCTGGGAAGTCGCGGACGAACTCGGCTTCTCATCGGTCGCAATCAATTTTCCCGTTACGCATCCAGTTTCCGAACTCGAACATGGGGCCATCATCCCAGGCTATCTCGCATCGGAAAATACCACATTTCACCCACCTGAAATTCGGGACGCATTCGAGGAGCGGTTCGGCGAATATCGCATTTATCCGGAGTACAACGCATCCTCGGGTGTCATCGAAAAGTACGTCGACGTCGCCCGATGTCGTCGAGACATGGCCCAGTTGCTGACCGACCGCTTCGACTGGGATCTCCTTGCCGTCCAGTTCCAAGTCACTGACTCCATCTTCCACGATTTAGAAAACTCTACAAAAATACGGGAAGTCCTGCAGTCTGTCGACTCGTATGTCAGTGATATCGTCGATCTCGCGGATCAAGACCCGACTGTCATCATCGCATCCGACCATGGAATGGGAGAGTACAGATGGACATTCTACATTAATTCATGGCTCGCTGACCACGGCTATTGTCAGACTACGGCCGGCAATCCCGAGTATTTCAGTTCTGCAAAAAACGACCTGCGGAGTAATCAAGAAGAGACACGTTCGAGCCCAATCAACCGACTTGCCGGCGGGGCCACGAATGCCCTCTCCCGCATCGGGCTTACACCGAGAGCGGCCCATCGCGCACTTGCAGCTGTCGGACTCGCCGGTCACGCGGAGCGTCTCCTTCCAGAGGAGACACAGGTCGCACTCCAGAACCGTACAATCGATTGGGAGCAGTCGAAGGCCTTCCAGCTCCTGTTCAATAGCCTAGGCGTGCACATCAACGCTAGGAGCAGTTGGCCGTCAGGACGCGTCCCCGAAGAGCAGTACGAGAATGTCCGAGCGAATCTCATGGCAGACCTCCGGTCGATCACAGATCCTGAGGGAAGAGCGGTTTTTGAGGCAGTTCACCCCCGCGAGGAGGTGTACCACGGGTCCAACGTCGACCGGGCACCGGACATTGTCTTCGTTCCGCGCGAATATCAGTATGACGTCAGCGGCTCAGTCGTCGATACGTTCCGGCGGCACACGCACATGAATCACAAACCAGACGGCATATTTCTTTCCAACCGACCGACAATGACCGAGGAGAGCATAAATCGGCTGTCTATTTTTGATGTTGCTCCGACAGTTGCAGTGTCGCTAGGAATCCCGGCCGACACCGATGCTGACGGCGAGGCGGTGCCTATCGTAGAAACGACACAGAATCCCCAGCCGTGGCAGGCCATAGCCGAGTCCCATCTTTCTCGGTCGATAGGTAACGGCAAACGCTCCGATACAGATGCTATCGAGCGTCGATTGTCCGATCTGGGCTATCTTGAGTGACTGTCTAGGACCTCGACATCTGCCGGTATACCGAATTGGTTTTTTGAGCTGATTGTGCCCAGGAATATTCCGACGTTGCGACTTCTTTCCCTTGGATACCCCACTTACTGGTTACTTTTGGATGGTTTAGTGCGTAGCTGAGTCCGTCTGCGAGCTCCGGCGGTGATTTGGGTGGGACTAAATATCCGGTTTCCTCGTGGTTCACGAACTCAGCAATTCCTTCGACATTCGTCGCAATGACAGGTGTGCCGGCCGCCCACGCTTCAAGTAGCGTCAGAGGATGGCCTTCCCAGATGGCTGGTAGGACGAATAGCTCCGCCGAGGCATAGTACTCCGGGATAGCGTCGTCCTCTACATATCCTTTAAACTGGACGTGCTCGGTGATGCCGTGGCGGGCTGCCAGGGTTTCTAAATCCCCGCGCATTGGACCGGTGCCAACAATTACCAACTCGCTCTCGGGTACGTCCTCACGGGCCATCGCGTAGGCTTCGATTAGGTCCTCGACGCGTTTTTTTGGCGCTAATCGGCCCACATAGAGTATTCGTCCCGAAACGGTGTCTCGCTCGATTTCGAAGCGGTCGAGATCAACGCCGTTTGGGACGAACGATACTTTCTCGTGTGCGCCAGAGAGAAGGTCCATGTGCTTACGATTGACCGAAATCAGGTGGTCGTAGGGGATTTCGAGCAGTAGCAGTCTCTCGATCCAACGTCGAATCCGTGCGAAGCCAGACGTATCGTGTCCAACACCGGACGGGATTGCGGTTCCGTGGATTGTTAAGACATTCGGAGAGCCCGATAGGTACGAACCGGCCCATGTGGGGACGGATGGGAGAAACGTGTGGCCGTGAATGATGTCATACTTCCCCCGGTTTAATTGCAAAAGAGGAGTCAGCATCGATGAGAGCCGGCCGATAGGGTTCCAGTATTCGGTACAAGGTTTGAGCCGATACACCGAAACAGCCCCATCAGCATATGAACGGTTCTCTGTGTACCGGATTCCATCCTGTTTCAGCGCTCGCGTGAAAATGTCGATTTCGTGTCCGAACTGCTCAGCTAAAGCAATCGAGAGCTCTCGCACGTGAACCGACCCTCCTCTCACGAGTGGAAACCAATCGTCCTGTATCATTGCTATTCGCATGGCTATGCCCCTCGGAGTTTGATGCCCCAGCATTTGGCCGCTGACAGTTCAAACACTTGTCTATTCACTCGGTTGAAAAGGGACCCTGACAGTCTTATTGCTTTGGTTGAATCATGGAAACGCGAGAAGCGATTGTTCTCCGGAGTACCCATCAAATTCTTCGAGTCGTGGCCGGATGTCGCTATATTCACCATCAGCGACCAATTTGTAGAGGTCAGATGTCTTGTAAAATAGCCTCGAAAGCAAGTTCCCGAATTCAGTGGCCGTCTAGTCGGACGCGAGGACTTCATCGGCGAGCGTGTCGCACTTTTTTACGTAGTGGTCTGGGAATTCCCCTCCGTAGCAGAACATACGGGGGAATAATGTTTGCTAACTCGTCAGCAGGAGCTGGAATATAAAAACTGTTGTGTCCCTGACGACGGTTGAACATCCGTCGTTCAATGTCGGGATCAACACAGACCTCTGAGCCGTACTGAGACGATTCATAAGCGATATGATTGCTGATGTCGACCTATAGGTAGCTATTATACATTTTGCAATTCAAGAGGCGCTAGATAGGACGATGGCATGGACATCCAGTCTCAAAGACCGACGCGGTATCATCGATTTGATAATAGTCGTGAATCCCCGTAACAAATACACTCTGATGAAGAGAATTAGCAGTAACTATTTATAATATTATATAAACGAATAGTACAGTACACTCACCAAAGAGGCAATTCGCTTGAAATATATCGCCACTCATCACACGACTATACACGATACTAGCCGACCACTCTTAGACGGAGTACCAACTCCCGGTGTTTGCGACTGGGCTCTCGCCCAGGTAGCCGTATCCGGGACTGGTGAACCGTGGCGAGAGGGACTAAACGGAGTTGTACTACGTCATCTAACGAGAAACCAACACCGAGCAACACCAACCACTCTGACTTCTCAAAGCCGCTGATGTTCTACCTGAAACAGCTACTGCTTGCGCTAAAGAGATTCGTACCGACAGGCGATATCGCGGAACGGGCGACAAAAAGCGCCGTTTGGCTCGGCGTGATGAACGTCATCGAGCGTGGGTTGCAATTGGTGACGATGCTTGTCCTGGCTAGACTGCTAAATCCTCGCGCGTTCGGCATCTTCGGAATCTCATTGCTAACGGTGACCGCAATCAAGCGATTTACAGATATCGGAATAAACGCAGCCCTCATTCAGCACTCAGACAAGAACGTAGATAAGTATCTGAACACCACGTGGATTTTAGAGGTGGCGCGTGGTGGTGCTATCGCCGGTGTTCTAGCGCTAGCGGCACCACTCTTCGCCACGTTCTTCGGCGAACCACGTGCTACGGGACCCCTCCGAGTAATCGCTCTGACTCCACTATTTCTCGGGCTACGAAATCCCGGAATCGTATATTTCAAAAAGAACCTGGAGTTTCACAAGGAGTTCGTCTATCGACTTAGTGGTTCGTTCACACTGCCGGTGGTCGGCATCGGCATCGCGTTCGTCAGTCCGACAGCCTGGGCTCTGGTAGTTGGGTTCGTTGCGGCGGATCTGGTCAGGCTCGTCGCCTCATTCATTATCCACGACTACCGCCCTCACTTGGAGTTCGATATCGAATTTGCTAAAGAACTGATCGATTACGGGAAATGGATCACGGGTTCATCTATCATGTCGTTTTTGACCACTGAAGGTGACGATATTGTCGTCGGGTACCTTCTCCCAGCCTCTTCGCTCGCTTTTTATCAATTAGCATATCGGTTTGCTAACGCGCCGGCCACGGAGATTTCACAGACAATCACGAACGTGGCATTCCCAATGTACTCTAAGTTTCAGGACGACTCGGAGATGCTTCGAGAATCCTTCTTCCGGACGCTCCAAACCACTTCACTCGTCGCGTTTCCCGTTAGCTTCGGCATCGTCGCTGTCGCGCCGACGTTCGTGTTGGCGTTTTTAGGACCTGATTGGCTCCCAATGGTTTGGACGCTGCAGATACTCGCCGTCTACGGATTGCTTCGTGCCTTCGGGAAGCTTTGTGGATCGATATGGAAGGCAACCGGGCGACCAGATTACCTCACGAAATTACCCCCGATTCGGATCATCCTTATGGGTATATTTATTTTCCCTGCGATCAATACTTTCGGTCTTGAGGGGGCAGCACTCGTCATCCTCGGTGTTTCGGTGTTCCCGATGATCCCACTCAATTTCTATTTGATTGTCGACACGATCGAAACCACCTATCGCCGACTGTTGTACGAACTCGCTTATCCGACTATAGCCAGTGGTGTGATGTTAGGAGCGGTACTTGCCGTCCGTTTGAACGTGCCGATAGCATCTATATACGTTGAATTCTTCGTACTCGTGGGGGTCGGTGTGATGACGTACCTGTGCGCGGTTGCTGTTCTCTCACAGGCGCCTGGGTGGGACATCGTTGAAACGATTCAGTTCATTCGGAAGAAACTCTAATCCAGACCGATTACCTGTTATGAGAACCAGTCCCAGCTTCGGTGTTATGTGGCCAGCAATCCTCTGATTCGTCCGGTTCGTCTCGCTAGCCGTGAGATAATCTCAATCGGACCCGCATTTGGCCGGGCGAGCGGCAACGACTGAACGACCCGCTTGGACCAAGGGAAGCCGTCGAGTTCCCATATTCTTGTATCTGCTTTCCCGTGGCGGTATGCTTTCTTCCAATATCCCCAGACCGATTCGGCAAAGTAGTGATATATGACCATTTCTGGTTCGTAATGTATTCTGTGGTCTCTACAAATACGCTCTGCGAGCTCAACCTCCTCGTGTCCGAAAGGCAAATTCTCATTGAACCCACCCACGTTCTCGAAGAGCGTTTTGTTCATCGCCATGTTACAACCGGGAAGCAGCGTAGTCTGCTTTTGTTCCTCGCCCTGGTCGTACCACGGTATCTCCTTGTTTTTGAACGGTGAGTCGTCCGGCTGGAAGACTCGCCCTGCCACCGCATCGTGCTCGTTGAGCGCGTTGCTCGCCGCTTGTAGATGTCCTTCACACGGCATCGAATCATCGTCGAAAAATACAATTTTCTCTGCCTGGGCCCGCTCAGCACCTTTGTTACGAGCTTTAGACGCACTCGAGTCTCGGCGGACGATTACCTCATAGTCTTCGAAACTGCATCGGCGTATATATTGGAGGGCTTTGATGTCGCCATCGCTTTCTTCGATAGTAGGGATGACGACTGAGAGTTCGACCATTATGTATCGTCCCCTCCAGAATCGTCGGCGAATCTCCGGATGACGGGACCCAACCGCTGAATGTTATGATCCATTGCGCGGTTACTTTTTGGTAGCTGAGTGTCCAACGTCGGTTGATGAATCTAGGTTGCCGAGTTTCTGCTGAATTTCGTCCGCGATTCCCGTACTTTTCCAGTCCTGCTCGCGAGGAATTAACGCTCGGTACGTCTCGATATGATTAAAAAGCTCGTTCAAATTCTGCTCTTCTTTGGCGATTAGCTTGTCTAGCTCCTCAGTTTTACTGCTAGAGAACAACGCATCGAACGTCGCAAAGTACTCTTCCAGATCCCTATTCCATTCGTAGAGGCTGATTGCAGAGATGTCGGCCAGTGCCTCCTTTCCTGGAACTTTCTTTACTTCTACGTTTGATCCATCAAGTCTGGTGCGAAGCGAGACGACGCTGCTTACTGTGGTTTTATCCACGAAGTCAGCGGTGGGAATCAACTGGTCAACCGAAATCAATCTCCGTCCGAGATTCGGGTCTAGATAAAATTTCGTACCAAAATACGCTAATTTATCAAATATTGACCGGTCTTGATCGATTCGGTCGTTAATCAGGTCCACGAGATAAGACCGAAATTGTTCGATTCGAGATAAATCGGACAGACCTGGATACGTTTCGAGATTTGACACCATCATGTTAATTGGTACCGGATACCCCAAGACTGACCGGTCAGTGCCGACCCACAATCGGTCGTCAGAAAGATAATCAGCACCGGAATTAAGCAGGGTCATCATCGTGTTCGTTTTTCCCGTGTAACGCCATGCTGGGAAGAGCACGGCCGTCTCGTCGAATTGCACTCCGGAGGCGTGTATTAGCGCATACCCATCGGCCGCCAGTCGTTTCCTGACTTCGAACTCGACTATGTACGCGACCAGATAGTGGTCTACGTCGGGAGACATCGCAACGTGATCCCAGGACGTGTTGATCGAGAGATGGCCATAGCCCTCCGGTTTTTTAATGATGAACCGGTCGCCTTCGCGTCCATAGTACTCGTCCGGCGCGCCGAAGACCTCTTTTGGGTCGGGTTCAATATGTGTCAGATCGCATATAATGTCGGGTTCGCGTTCTTGCTCGTGTGTAGCGAACCTATCGAAGGTTTTCCGAAGTTTATTCACACTAGGCCCGTCTCCTCGGACTTCTACGAGATACCTGTCAAAAATGTCAAACAGATCAGCCATGCGTTTATTTCGGTTGGGTAAGTCTGTGTTCGTATTCGGTTGCGTCGTGGTCTGCCCTAAACAGGGGACGGGACAGCACTACCGGTCGACAGTTATTTTTTGACGTCAACTGTGGAGGTGGATAGTCTATTTGTCCGGCTGCTTCAGGACTATTCATTATGCTCAATTGAACAGAACAGGTTCTAGGTATAAAATATCTCTTATGCTGTGGACGGTAGTGTTTAGTTAGTAGCATAGAGCCATCGAGCGAAGCTTTACAACCTGTTTTCGGCGGTTTCCGGGTCCACGTGACTGGAGCAGTTTGAAAACAACGAGGTTCGACGCTTCAACTCTCGAAAAATCCGTTCGACAGCTCCGATTTCCGTGGCGAGACATCTGAAATCGGAGTCCAGCTCGCTGAAGTGCAATGTGGTGGTGTTGAGCGCCATCGACGAGGAAGACGGCAGTCTCGACATCGTGTTTTTGCCGAAGTTCGCGCAGGAAAATTTCTGTGAGGGTGGTTGTAGTCGTTGCAAACAGCCGGACGTGAAGCAATTCGTTCGACTTCGGATCGGCGGCGGCGTACAGCCAGAATTGCTGATTGTTGATCCGAATCACTGTTTCATCGAGCGCAATCTGATTCGGTGATTTGCTGGATTCTGGCTGTAAATCGGCTTTCTGAACCCAATCGTCGATTGCTTTTCGATTGCTTTGGACACCCGGCGAATCCAGTAATTCGACGGTATTCGACAACGAAAGTCCCGCAACGTGGGATTGAATACCCAACGTGATCATCGACTCGGGTGTCTGCTCTCGCTCCAGAATATCCAAATCAATCCAGTCTCTATGTCCGCTGAGGCGGCTGATTTCTAGCATAGGCACCAGAAATCCGCCCGCCTCACTTTTCACGCTTAATTAAATTGTTCTTTTGAATAGCGGTTTTATCGGTCGATATCACGGGTTTAGAAGGGTGAAGCCGAGGAATTCGACCCTGTCCAATGGAAATCGATATCCTCAGTACCTCACAAAGCATCCTCAGCTAGCCGATTCTGAAGCATGAGTTCTGTGACGAAGCGAATCTACTGATTATTTTCACCGAGCAATCACGGATGAATTAGCGGGAGCAGTCGCTGTCGGCGGCGGTCAGCCGCCGACGCGACAGTGTTGCCACTTGCGAAGATTCTGGCTCGGTCGTTGTTACCGATAGAAACGGTCATCTGGTGGCCGGTTTGTGGGGACGGCCCGACGCACCGCGAGGGCCGTCCACGCTGCCCGACACAGCATGTTGATGAACTCCGTGAACGACCACTGCCAGAGACGACGCCCGCCACGGCGGGGCGTCGCCACATACTCCCAATGGAGATACCGCCAGACATTCTGCAAGAGTAGACTCACCACGACGTACAGCAACCGTACGACTGGATTCTGCTTGTGGTTGTCGCAATGCTTTGTTCGGAGAGTCGGTAGCTGGCTTCGATACCGAAGCGTTTCGCGTAGTGGTATCGAGCATCACGTGGTGTCTCAATGAACGGCGCGTCAGCGGCGTAGCCGTGACGCGCCACTCCCTGTTCACCGTACCGTCCGATTTGGTAGGTACAGTCGATGTAGACGGGAAAATCGACGGTCCAGCTGTGACCGTCGATTTTTCCCGTCAGATCATGTTGGATGACACGACTCCAGCCTTCCGAGAGTTCCTGCTTGATCGTCTTTCCCCACCGGACGACCGGCATCACGTACGCGTAATTGTGGGCCTGAAGAAGCGTGAGACACTTGCTATCGTAGAATTCCCGATCAAGATAGACGGCCTTGACGCTGAGGTCAAGGCCGTCGAGGAGACCAAGAAACTCAGCGAGGATACTGCTGGCGGTGCGCCGTCTCGTCGACGGCGACACCGCCAGCGTATACCGTTTATTCTTCACACGCACGTAGAGTGTCGCGTAGGCGTGGAATGCGGTGGTTCCACGCTTTGCTTCTGAGTGATAGAGACCATCCGTCTCGTCTTTGTCACCGTAGTAGGGTCGCAGGTGGAGGTCTGCGACGACCTCCATCTGCTTGGGATGGATCTCTAGAACGTCCTTTTGGAGGAGTGCGTTCCCGACTTGTTCAACCGACGCTAGGTCGAATTTCTCACGGAGATGGTACAGAACCGTGTTTTCGTGGGGAGAATCTTCATTGGTCTCGCAGAGTTCAGATATCGAGGTCCCGTCGGCGCATGCGCCGACGAGGACCTCTAAGATGTCCTCAGCATTGATTTCAGCATTGTTGCCGAGTCCGAGAACAACTTCCTCGTCAAGCGAGTTGACGAGAAAGTTAAGCAGCTGGTCCTCGTGGATATCATCGTCTGCTTGCTTGTTGGAGTGCACATCCTCAGCAAGCAGACGTCTCAACTAACCAGCTTTGTGAAGTACTGAGGTTTTCTTGAACCGGTTCGGAGAGGAATTACTTACTTCGCAGCCGACACAATTATTAGTATCATGACCAACAACTTTCGATATAACAAATGCAATTCCGACATGAGCGCATCGATAAGAATCCACCCTCTGGCCGGCTCAGCTTTTGTCTAACATCCGATCTGACCGGAACCGGTCATCCAGATGTAATTATCGGTGCTATGGGTGATCCCAAACCACTCTCATTCGGAACAAAACGGATTGCATTGCGACAACAGAAAGGAATCGGCAAACTGATTCAGTATTTTGAATCGAATCTTTTTTATTATGAAAACCCTGGGTGGAACCGCCGTCACGTGGCCGACGTTTCCAACTTGGATGTTGGGGGAGCCCTTGGGGATATCACAGGGAACGGGCGTCTCGACATCGTAGCGGGACAGGGAATCAACCGCCGCAACCTGTACTGGTTCGAACAACCGAGAGATCCACATGACGAATGGGACCGATCGCTGGTGACCAGTGAATTTGAAAAGTACCACGATGTCGTCGTCGCTGACGTTGACAACGATGGGTTAACAGAGGTAGTCGGACTGTCACAAGAAAGTGAGGTAGTATTCTACTATGATATTCCGGACGAACCCCGACAGTCACCTTGGCCGGACACGCATCGTCACATCGTTGCCAAAGACATCAATGTTGAGGGACTGACCGTGGTCGACATTGATAATGATGGAGAGGACGAGCTCATTGCTGGCCCGAATATTTTCAGACAGACTGACGGACGGCGAGACAATTGGAGACGTGAATGTATCGCCCGGGGATGGGAATGGACGCGGATTGCTGTCGCAGACATCGACGGCGATGGGAAGTTGGAAGTCGTTCTGACTGAGGGTGACCGCCCATACGCGGATGGACAACTCGGTCGGCTGGGCTGGTTTGACCCCCCGGATTGGAAGACGACTGTCCTTCGTGATGATCTCTACTGTCCCCACAGTCTTCAGGTTGCAGACTTCACTGGCGACGGTACCCCCGATATCTATGTCGGCGAGATGGGCCTCGGTGAGAACAAGAACCCAGAACACCTGTTGTTCGTGAACCAGGGGGGTGGTGAGTTTCAACAGCACCGGATTTTCCGGGGAATCCCGACACACGAGGCAAAAGCAGTTGACCTGACCGGCGACGGGCGCATGGACATCGTCGGAAAATCGTATACTCCGACGCACCACGTTGACGTCTGGTACAACGAGTCATGACGTACCTGCTGGACTACGAATTAGTATGATCTGTGTACGAACCGAACGCTACCAGTGGCTGAACGAGTTATCGGCGAAACTCCAGTAGAGAGGAATACCAATGAATAAACCGAACATCCTGTTTATTATTCTCGATACCGCCCGTGGCCAAACGGTCCTCCCGGGGCTAAAAAACGGGCTGATGCCAGCGACCGGACGGATCGCCAGTGAAGGGACGACGTTCCGAAACGTCAGTACCGTCGCGCCGTGGACGCTCCCTTCACACGCATCGCTCTTTACTGGCCGGTATACGAGCGACCATGACACGCACCGTGGCTCTACACACTTCGACCAAGCGGCCCAACCACTGGCGGCCCGACTACAGAAAGAAGGATACACGACTGTCGGTATTTCCGGAAATATTTGGGTCAGTCCGGAGTTCGGCTTCGACGCGGGTTTCGACCAGTTCTCGATGAAGTGGGACGTCTTCTGGGGTGGTGCAGACCTCTCTCGAATTCGTGCGGCAGACGGACTCGGGCCCCGTGTACGAGCGCTCCGCAGCGAACTCTCATTTAAAAACGCTCCAAAGACAGTATTAAACGCAATCTATGGTCGGTATGTCGGTAACCGATACGATGACGGTGCTTGGTTGACTACGAAGCGAGCGATTCGATGGATTGAAGATTATCAGTCACAGTCGCCGTTCTTTTTCTTTATTAATTACTTGGAGCCACATTTGGAGTACAATCCCCCGGAGGGATACACAGAAAAGTTTCTCCCAGCAGGAATCGACCCGGCTGATGTTGAAGAGGTAAACCAAGACCAGTGGCGATACATCGCTGGTGACGAGACGATGGACGAGGATGACTTCGCTGTACTTGAAGCGATGTACAAAGGCGAGCTCAATTACCTGGATCTACAGATTGCTAAACTCTACGCTGCGCTCTCACGGAAAGGCATACTTGATGAGACTGCGATTGTACTCGTATCGGACCACGGTGAAAATATCGGAGATCACGGACTGATGGACCACCAGTACTGCCTGTATGAGACTCTGCTGAACGTGCCACTTGTCATTCGATATCCGGACTGTTTCGACGCCGGTGTTACAGTTGACGGACTCGTAGAGTCGCGTGACCTATATCCGACCTTACTGGAACTGGCCGGAACAAATCCGGACCCGGCAGTCGACTCGGTTTCTGATAACAGCTTACTACCCGTAAATGGCACTTATACTGATCGTGAGTACGCAATCGCAGAATACGTCCGACCGCAACCCTCAATGAGCGCCCTCGAAAAGCGCCTCGGAAGCCTCGATGAACAAACGAGGCGGTATGACCGAGTATTACGTTCGATTCGGACTGAAAGTTGGAAATTGATCGAAGGATCAGACGGAACAACCGAACTGTACCATCTGGCCGAGGACCCGACCGAAACCACTGACGTGAGCGAATCGAACCCGGAGATTATCGGACGGCTTCAACGCATCCTGCGACGCGAGCAGGGATCGTTGAGACGCAGGACGGATGACCCCGAGTCGATATCAGAGCAGAGCAGGGAGCGACTGGAAGACCTCGGATATATTTAATAGGACGTTTCACCACTGGAAACTCTATCATCACTCCAGAGACCAACAGCTACCTGTTGATTGCTGCCTCATCGGGAGATTTAGCGTAAATTAACCCGTCACCGTTTGCATATATTCGGCTATACTCCGAGTCTAGCTGGCGTTCCGGATTCCATTCCAGCACCCATGGTCCACTACCAGTCGCATAGATTCTCACATTCGGGCGGTACATAATATAATGATATCCTTGTCTGGTCAAGTTTGCGTTCAGAAGGGACTCTCCGGCAGGTCGATACCGTGGGCCTGAGCGTTCCTCTTCTATCAACCTCCAATCAGGTGGACCCGCGACTGTTGTGAACCAGTCCGTCGTAATCTGACTATCGGTGTATCCTAAACCGAATGATTTCGCTTGGGTTTCTCCAGACGTCAAATAGTACCGTGGTGCAGCCCGGTGATCCGGTACCGCTGCCGTTGAGAACGCCTGTGAGACGACAAGTAGGGCGAGGATGGTGACGGAAAGCAATTTCAATGCCCTTCTTCCGGATGATGAACTGAACAACCGGTGATTTAAAAAAGGTACACAGAGGCCCCTTGATGAAAGACGTTCGATACCGACGGCCACGAGAACAACGAGTATCGGTTCAAGAAACGCATACATTCGCATCGGAGGCGGTGCCGACGTTCCCGGTGCTCGAGAAATAACACTCGCGACAAGCAGGAAGACCAGCCCCGCCACAGAGGAGAGTAGCACCTCGGAAGACGACTTGAACGGCTTATCAATCAACAGCAGGAGCCACGCCAATCCACCGACGATTAAAAATGAGATCCCGTGACTCCGCCTATATAGAAGTCCGATTACCCAAAGGTTAGGCGGCGCGGCAGCGGACGGCGACTGAACCGCTGGTGCGGACGAGACCTCAGGTGCGCCGAGAGAGAATACAGCGAGCAGGTTTATTGCGACAGTCTTGATAAAATCGGTAATAAAGGACCACTGAACGAGCAATAACGCGATTACAACTAGGCCGAGTCCGAGACTGAGCGGACGCCGCACGGCGGTATCTTCTACATTATGTCCCAGGATTCGTCGATGTACCAAGCGATTGGCTTTAGAAAATCCAGCTATGAGTAAAAGAACAAAAATAGTAATGAAAAGCGGAAGTTTATGTGTAAACGTCAGGCCAACGAGCACCCCGATGAGTAGTAGGAATGTTCGTTTCGAGCTACGCTCGTAATATCGAACCAATAACAGAATCAATACTATCCAAAAATAGACGGACAGAGTCTGTGCAATAGGCCAGAAAGAAAAGTGAACTGAGACGGCCGCAATGGATGCAAGAGCGCCTGCGACGATACCAGTTTTGTGTGGCCGAGCGGTGGCAGTTCGTTTCGCCAACCCGGCTATTACCAATGTCGGGACAATCCCGCCTAAGATAGAGTAAACTACCAACGAATCAGGTGCAGAAAGGCCGGAAACCAAGCCAAAGAAAGCCGGGAGTATGATTGAAAGTGGGGCTCTTGAATAAAAAAAGAAGCTAACTGAGTCAGTGGAACCAGTAATCATCACACGAGAGATCTGTACAGAATAGCTAATTGGGTCTAATCCGATTAGACTGGCAGGATAAAGGAAAATATATGATCGATAAAAAACCGCGATTACAACGATCGCTCCTAGATAAACGTGGAACGAAGACCGGAGGCCACTTTCACTTTTAAAATACGTAGCGAGCAGAAGAACGGTTACCGCAATCGAAATTCCGATTGGTAGTTCAGGAAAGAGCCTCTCGGTTTCGTGGGTGTAAAAGACACTAATTGCGATAGCGGACATGGACAGCGTCACACTTTCTCGAGTCGCGGACACTGTCATTTTAGTTATCTTCCTGACCCGTTCATTAAATCCTATTGGTATTTCACCCACTCTTATAAAGAAGACTGTTAGAACAAGAGACCTGGACCACCGTCTTACTAATCAAGCGCCTCAAGAACCGCTCGTCTGATGCGAATATGGCTTCGAACGACTTGCGTTATGGACACATACGGTCCATTCAACCGACGCAAAAGTTATGCCGGTAGACCTGATTGCATTGAGATGTTAGTCTCCGTCCGCTGAAGACTTCTGCTGAATAATCGCCTAAACCAAGCAAATATGGCGAATTTCCTCGATGACAAGCAAGTGCTATGCGCTCACCGCATACGCATTGTTATCTGCACTGTTGGGATACTAATGGGTAGAGTTCTTTCGCAGGCGTTGGTCGGTCAGGCTATACTACTTGTATCCGAGCCCTTCAAGTCGCCGTTCAACTTCGTTACTCAGTGTCTCTCTTTCTCTCCCCTCTGCTGTCTCTTCCGACAACTTCATGCCGCTGAATTCTCTTAGTTCCGTTTCAAGAGAAGATTCTTCTCCTTTGGTCCTGACCGAGAGAACCTGGCCCGTAGTCCGATTTCGTTCGAGGAAACACTGTCCGTGGGTTGTTCTGACGCTGAACCTGCGCCGATTTGAATGCTCGTTTTCACCTCTAGCGGTTGAGAATACGCGACGATCGCGAAACTGATTAGGGTGTCTTGCTAACGTTTGTAATGGCGTCCCTGGGCCCTCAAAATCAGTCACACCAACGTGTTTGAGGATAGTCGGTGCCACGTCAAGAGTACTTACCGGAACGTCAAGACTATCTGCGCTTTCCGACGGCAGGGAGGCAATCATCGGTACGTGAACAAGTTCGTCCGTGAGATATCGGGGATGTCCGTAGAAGTTCGATTCGCCGAACGCTTCACCGTGATCTGCCGTGATGATTAGGAGAGCATCTTCAAGATAGCCTCCCTCTCGAAGGCTGCTCAGGAAATCATCAATGCTGTCGTCAACGTATCGAATTTCTTCATCGTAACGGTTAACCAATTCCTGTCGCTCCGCTGGAGTAATTCCCTCAGGATCGGTCACAGCGGCTCGTTCATACAATTTCTTCGGATTGCTATTAGTTTTCGCCTGGTCAGAAAAGAGGCCCCGGTACGTGGTTGGTGGTTTGTAAGGACCGTGCACGTCCATGTAGTGATTCCAGACGAAGACGGGTCTGCTCTGTGAATCTAGCCAGTCAAGGGCACGCTCGTTGATTTGCTCGGCGGTGGCATACAGATGATCTCGGAACTTGTTGAGCACACCTTGGAGCAGTGCAATCGCTTTGTTCCCGCCAAAGTAGAGGTCGTCGTAAAAATGGTCAAAACCTTTGTCGAATCCGTAGGCACGTGAGGCGTATGGGTTCGAGTGGAAGGCGCCGGTAGCATACGGCGTCTCTGAAAGATGTGTCGCGATACTGTCTGTGGCAAGTGCGTAACTTTCATCAACCGCGTCGCACGGATACTGGCCGGTGAGAAGTGCGGGAACCGCTTCCCGCGTGTGTGAGCTCGCGCTGATCGCTTTATCACACTGGAGATGCTCGCTTGCAAGTCGATCCAACGTAGGACTGGTCTGCCGACCGTATCCGTGACACGAGAGATGGTCTGCCCTAAGGGCATCGATGGTGAGTAAAATTACGTTCTTATGACTCATCAATCCTGTTACTAATCTATTCCGTGCCCACTAAAAGCTTGACAGTAGGTACCAATCTTCGACTAGAGGTATCCGATTGAAACGGTAATGTCTCAGAAGTTTCTATGCACTCAATTACGTGTTTTGAGGACCGAACCACCACCCGTTTTCACTTCTCAATTGTGCCATTCAGGTCGCTAGGAAAACCCAAAAGCAGAACCGCTCAAAACAGTGAATGCCATATTAAATATTTCACACTCTGGCGTGAATTATAGGCAGTCCAACAATCCAGTCTCGATATCGTATTTCGGGACGTAGTTCAAATATTTCTGTGCATGCGAGATATCCGCGACACTCTGGTCAATGTCTCCCTCACGAGCATCAACGTGAGAGACCTCTGAATCCGAATTGGTTATTTGTTTTATTATATCGGCGAGGTCGTTGATGCTGGTCTGTTTCCCGGTCCCGATATTGAACGCCCTTCCAGAGACACCGTCTTCTGTAGCGGCTCGGAGATTAGCTTGAACAATGTCCTCAACGTGAACAAAATCGCGTGTTTGAGTGCCATCACCATGGATTGTAAGGGTGTTTTCGTTCAATGCCTGCTCAGATAATATCGAGATGACCGCCGAATAGTCACCTGCTTGCTGGCGAGGTCCATAAACGTTGAAATAGCGTAGGGCAACGGCCTCAACACTGTAGCGCTCGTGATACAGTCTACAATAGTGGTCTGCTGAAAGTTTCTCAAGCCCATACGGAGCGGTTGGCGTTTTCGGGTGGGCCTCATCGATAGGAGTGTACTCCGGGTTCCCGTAGATTGCTGCGCTGGATGCAAACACAACGCGAGTGTCAGTCCCCCGGACTGCCTCAAGAATCGTGAGTAGTGGGTCAAGATTAGTTGCGTGGCTTTCAACAGGGTTCTGAACCGACTGCGTAACGCCGACCTGTGCTGCTTGGTGGAAAACCGTATCCGCTTGTGCCACGGCTTTGTTGAGTCGTTGTTTGTTTCTTATATCAGCCTCAATGACTTCGGCGCAGTCAGGGACATGCCGCCGCGCCCCTGAGTTAAAATTATCGTATACGGTGACGCTATAGGCGTCGCTAACCGCGTCAGCGATATGACTACCAATGAAGCCTGCGCCGCCGGTAACGAGAATTTTGTCGCGTCCGAGTTGTTCAGCTATCTTAGCCATAGTTACTACAGAATTACACATCAGTGTTATATTATTGGGTGGTCGGCACTGTCTAGTTCTGGATGACCTCAGCTGGCGTTTTCCCGTTGAGTGCTTGGTTCGGTCGTTCGTGGTTGTAGTGGTGTCTGAAGCGTCGGAGCCACTGTTTCGCGCTGGATTGACTGCCCCGCCAGAAGGAGTGAAAGCGGTCGATTCGCATGGTCACAGTCTGGAACCATTTTTCGATGTGGTTTCGGATTCGGTAGTCGAGCCGACCGCTCAAATCGTGGCGTGAGAGGGCAGTCAGATAGCCGCCAGCATCGACGAGAAACTCTGTCTCGGCGACATCGTGTTTCTGAGTGAGCCGATGCAGGAACGCCGCCGCTGGGTCAGTCCCGCGGCGGCTGAACACGTCAACTTCGAGCAGCAACTTTGACTCGGTGTCGACAGCGGCGTACAACCACTTCTTTTCCCCATCGATCTCGATTTGTTTCTCATCGACCGCGACCCGCGACGGTTCCGCCGTCGGCGGGTCGCTCTGGGCTTCAGACAGTGTATGCACCCAATTCCAGACCGCGCCGTGAGAACGATCGACACCCAGTAGGTCTAAGATAGCTACCGTCTCCCTGATCGCCAGCCCCGCAGTATGGAGACGCACCCCAAATTGCCGGACGGGTGTCGGGGTGCGCTCATTCTCCCAAACGTCTTGGCTGTCCTCATCTAACGTTTCACTGAGGAGGTCTGCGAGTGGCATGAACACTTCTCGCTACGACCTCCTCGCTTCTCAAACTCGCTCAACTAGACAGTGCCGGGTGGTCTGGGATATAGCACCTCTGAGACATTTCAGAGTAAGTACTGTTGGGTTGAAAACTTGCTTCGGCCTTAGAGAGCGAATGAGTTCGATGGGAGCGCTAGACCAATTGTAGTATGACACTTCAGGTTCAGGCATGTCCATTTGACCGTATATAAAAGGCCTAACCGTCAGTGAATCCTTGACGGGATCCGACGAAAGTATCATTGAGTCATATGGAACCCTGAAGTTTACTTTCCAGCACAGCAGAGATATTAATATGGCGACCCGACAGCGCCAACAGTTCATCTACGGACACCTCATGTGGGTGCTCGGGACCATCCTTGTATTGACTTTGCTGGACGCACTGACGCTGGAGCTGTTTTTTGTCGTGTCGCTAATCGGGTTCTTGGTCACTGTTGAGCTGGTCACACCACAGGCCGTGTCGCCGCGCTGGCGACGGCGGCTCTGGTGGCTCATCGCGGTCGGGCTGGTGGGCTTTGCCTACGTGGTAATCAAACGGATTCTCGAGATCCTACCTCCGGGACTGATCTGATGGGGTCGATACCGTCTCACAGCGATTCCTGGCTGCCGTCGCTCACTCTCCCGCAGCTACTGCTTGCCGCCTACACCGGTCTCACCGTTGTCGCGCTCGTCTACGCTGCGAGCACGTCCTCAGCGGCGTTCGGTGCGTACAACTCTCAGTGGGACGGTGCGGGCGAACTCCGAAGCGTTGCTGCAGACACCGGCACAAATGTGACGGTCGGAACGAACGTGAGTCAGTATCCGACGACCGACGCGGACGGCACCGTCGCGGTCGTTCTCTCGCCGGAGAAACCGTACGCACCGAGCGAGCGGTCGCGGGTCGCCGAGTTCGTTCAAAACGGCGGCACACTCGTCGTCGCGGAAGATTACCGGCCACACGGGAATACTCTACTCGCTGCCGTCGGTGCGGACGCGCGCTTCGACGGCCGCACGGTGTACGACAACCGCAACTACTACCGGAACTCTTCGTTCCCTGAAGCGACGCCTGTCAGCGAGGCTCCGGAGACCGCGGGCATTGACACCGTCGTTCTCAACTACGGCACGACCGTGCGGGCCGGCAACGCGACGACGCTCGTCAACACCTCAGAGTACGCTTACCTCGATACCAACGGAAACGCCGAGCTTGACGGCGGCGAGCAGTTAGCCTCCCGCCCTATCGTCACGAGTGAACCGGTCGGCGAGGGTCGGGTCATCGCAGTTAGCGACCCCAGCATCTTCGTGAACGCGATGCTCGAACGCGGTGACAACCGGCAGTTCGTTCGGAACCTCATCGGTGCCCACCGCGCCGCCCTGCTGGATTACTCACACGCCAGCAGCGTCCCCCCTGTGGCCGCTGCGGTTCTCGCCGTGCAGCGGTCGGACGCTCTGTTACTGCTCTGTGGCGTTGTACTGGTCGGGGTACTGCTTGCCTTCGACCGGCGTCTCGACGAGCTGGTCTGGGACCGACTCAGGGAACGTCGGGGCCGCGGCCTGGGCCCGCACCTGTCCCGGGATGGGGTCGAGCAGTATCTCAATGCCCGTCATCCGGACTGGGAGTCCGCACAAATAAAGCAAGTAACGGAAGCCGTTATTAAACACCGGGCCGAACGTCAACGCGATGACTGATCCGTCGGTACTGTATGACCGTCTCAAGGAGGAGGCGGACACAGTTCTTATCGGCAACGAAGAGGTTCTCCGACACATTACTATTGCAATACTGACACGTGGGCACGTACTTCTGGAAGGTGTTCCCGGTGTCGCGAAAACCACGATTGCCACGCTCGTGGCCAATGCGACCAACCTCGAACACTCCCGGATCCAGATGACGCCCGACCTGCTCCCCGCGGATATCACCGGAACGACGGTGTACCACCAGCAGAACGGCGAGTTCGAACTCCAGAAAGGCCCCGTGTTTACGAACCTGGTCGTTGCTGACGAAATCAACCGCGCCCCGCCGAAAACCCAGAGCGCGCTGCTGGAAGCCATGCAAGAGGGCCAAGTGTCAATCGAAGGATCGACCCTCGAACTACCGACGCCGTTTACCGTTGTTGCAACGATGAACCCCCTGGAGATGGAAGGCACGTTCAAGCTCCCTGAGGCCCAGCGCGACCGGTTCCAGATGAAACTCGTCGCGGAGATTCCCGACACAAACGAAGAACGTGCGATTCTCGACCGGTTCGACGCGAACCCGACACTCGATGCGGACGCTATCTCACAAGTCCTCTCCCGGGATGAACTCCTGAACGCCAGGACTGTGATTCCAGAGACGCACATCGAGGACAGCGTCAAGGAGTACATCCTCTCTATCGTCGACGCGACGCGGGACCACCGAAACGTCACTCACGGGGCTTCTCCGCGGGCGACGATCGCCCTGCAGAATACGGCCAAAGCGGCCGCACGCCTGAACGGCCGGGAGTACGTCATTCCCGACGACGTCAAGGAGATGGCGCTCCCGGTGTTGCGACATCGTCTGATCATGAACAGCGACGCCGAACTGAGTCAGATCAGTTCCGAGGCGGTTATCGAGGAGATCCTCCAGTCGATCACGCCGCCCGGATCTGACACCGACCACAGTGCGGGCGTCGAACCAGCCGTCGGCGACGGCGGGACGAAACGCGAGTTCGAGTAGCGACCGTATCACCGTTAGGCGTTTTCCTGTGCTGGTGTCGTCTCTTCTGACGGGCTCGTCTCGTCACCGGACCGCTTTGTTGGCTGTTCGGTGGCGTCCCACGAAATTGTCACGACGCCGTCGAACCGGTCGTCATCCCGTGTTTCAACGAACACAGGCCGGTCAAGGGCCGTGGCAAACCCCACCGCGAGCAGTGACACTACGGGGTGGTCTAGCTGGTGAACGTCGCCGAACGCGGGATTGTTGACGCCAATGGATGCATTTCGGTTCTCGCCATCGGTTTCGATAGTCGTGTCGTCGACGAGTTCGAATTGCTCAGTCAGGGCCGCCGTTAGCTGCGTCACTATCACTCCTGGACCATCACCAGGCTCGCCCGATATCGCTCGCTCGAACTCGGTGTAGAGACGGTCACCAGTAGGCGGAAGGGAGACGCCCTGCTCCGCTTCGACGTCGCTGGTGACGAACAGGTCTCCCAGTTGCGCCACGTCAGGAACCGCGTATTCGACGTGTTGGGGGACGAACAGGCGCGCGTTTGTCTCCGGACGCGACGGTGTCGGGATGTACACTGCTTCGGTCTGTAGTTCTAGCTCTCTGACAAGATGCTGTTCGACGTCGGCTAGGGTATCAAAGACCGTGTCACTGACCGACGCCGAGACGAACCGCTCGGGCGTGAGATAGAACGTGACGATTCCGGCAAACACACCGGTCCCGGCAAACGCGATGAAGATGGTCCGCAGCGCTGGAAAGAGGACAGCCGCAACGAGCGACAACCCGCCAACGACAAAGAAGCCCACTGCGGTCCGTCTGAACGTCGTCCGCTTTGCTCGCGCATACGAATCGCGTAACCGCCGGTTCTCTTCCCGTAGGACTTCCAGTTCTGCCTCGAGTGTCTGGGGATCGCGTTCGTCGTCTGGTCGCTGTTCACGTTCTTCCGCCGGGTTATCCGGTTGTATAGGCGTGGATTGGCTCATAGGGGATCACCGTCCGAAGCTGGCGCCTCTGTCACAATGTCGAGTTCTATCAGCAGGTATCGATGAAGCAGATAGCCGACGATGGCGGTCCCGGCGAGAGAGACGGCCCCGACCGACAGCGGATCCAGGTTCCAGCGCCGGAGTGACAGCCAAGCGAGTCCACCGAGCAATGGAACGACAAGCGCGACGAAGCCGCCGGTAGTCTGCCTATGTGGCGTGGCGACGGCCGCCGAAAGCAACGTGATGTACAGACCGCCTTCGACGAGAACGAGGGATACTAGTGACGGGGCTTCGACCGCGACGAGTGCGACCTGTCCGAGTGCGACCACGAAGACCGGCGGTCCGTACAGGTAGAGGGCGACGAGCGCGACTCCGACGAGACCGAGCCACCTCGGCCCGCCTCGGACGAGGCCGCCTACCACTGTGGCGATTCCCAGCAGGCCGAGCACGGTCGGCAGGGAGCGCAACGACTGTTCGTCCGTCTGCGGTGCCATGCTCATGCGTACTCCCCTCGTTCCGCGTCCGCTGAGCTGGTGGACAATATCGCCGAAATCTGGGCCGGCGACCCCACCTCGTAGGCCGTCACCGAGTCGATCTCGTTCAGCTCGCGCCGGAACTGGTCGAAGGCTCGATACCGGTCGTACGCGGTATCGAGGTCAGCGATGAGGTCTGTATCGAAGGCTACTGACGGTGTGATGAACACGACAACCTCCGTCGCGTTGCGTCTCGCCAAGCCCACCGTGTTCTGCAGTTCGCTCGGTTTGCTGTCGTCGGTACAGATGACCAGCAGGTCTGCGCGACGTATCTCACCCGGTGCCGACTGAAGACCGTTGAACAGCGGTTGGTTTGGAAGGTGCCGCTTCGACCCAGCGGCGTCTCGATATGTGAGCAGCGTCCTTTCCATCGGTGATTGTGTCTCTCTCATCGAATCAACCGCTCCTGTCGTCGCTCCGGTGTGAGCCGACGACTTGGTGGCTGCCGCCGGCTTCTCGGGCTCGGTGTTGAGGTCGCTGATTCGGTGTTGACACGATCTGTATGCCTCGGTTCTCGCCACGGGTGTTCCCGATGCCGTCACGCCCGCGTCGTCAATTGTGAGATAGCCCAACGGGTCGCGGAGCGTTTCGGCCCGCTGCTGGAACGCCGCAGCGACCGCTTTGAGATGCTCTAGCTTCGTTTCGCCCGGTGGGCCGTCGCCCATCGTGTGGCGGTGATCGATAATGAGCGCCACGCTCCGGTTACTCTCGGCTTCGTAGTTGCGGACGTGGGCCTCGTCCAGCCTGGCAGTGGCTTTCCAGTCAACGTATTTCAGCGCGTCACCCGGAACGTATTTCCGAATCTCCTCGGCCGACAGGCCGCCTGTTCGCCCGCGGGCGTCGTGCTCACCGACACCACGGAGCAGTTGTTTTCCGCCCTGGCCGACGTGAATCGGGCCGACAGACGGCGGTTCGACCGATATTTCAGGCCCAGGCTCAGTCGTGAACGACTGGGTAAACAGTCCGGCTCCGTCACTGACCGTCACCGTGGCTCCGGGCATAGTGTAGTCGCCGACCGTCTCCCAGATGAGCGAAACCGTCGCTGACGACGACTGCACCGACCTGTCGAGGTCGGTTGCTGGAGCCCGGCCTCCCTCCACCCGTGCTGCGAGCGGAACTGTCGATTCGACGGACAGCGGCAGGTGGTTGCCGGGAGCAGCAACTGACGCCTCGAGCGTGTACCTCGTTTCGGTGTCGGTCCGTATCCGGGACCGATCGAGCGACTGGCTGACCGTGAGTTCGGACCTGAGCCGCGAGACGCTGCGGACGAACGCGAACTGCATGGCGAGCAGCCAGCCTGCGAGCCCGACAGCCCCGACAGTCAACAGGGGTGCATCGAGCAGTTCACCACCCGCGACGAGACAGCCGATTACAGTGAGCGTGAGCCAGAGCCGCCGGGTACCACGCATTATCTACCGTTACTGGACCGAGGCCATTGAAGATACCGACGGCCACGGTCGGGATCACTCTGTCTACGCCAGCCCTACTATTGAAATCGATATTGATAGCTGGAGAATCAGCTACTTACCTGTTAATCTAAAACCCCGTCCAAGAAATGCCAGAACGGTACAGATTGGTCCGGAAGCTGCGTGGTCGTCTGTCTCCAGATAAAAATATTAATATTAATATCAGAGCCCACGCCAAACGCCGTCGCACAGACGACTGGCTTCGTCGCACGTCGATACTCCACGTCGGCGCGGTCGTGCTCGTCACGCTGCTGCTCGCCGGTGTCGTGCTTCCAGCCGCTGGAACGGCAGCCCAGGACACTAGCGGCGGTGGGGCCGACAGTCCAAACGCACGACAGGCACAGACCGATGCGAACGCCACTGATACAGACGGGGATGGGCTATCCGATTCGCGAGAGCGATCCGTGTACGGTACTGATCCAACCGACGCGGATACGGACGGGGACGGCTATCCGGACGGTATGGAAGTCCGATGCGAGCAGGCTGTTCCGGGCGCGGACCCGCTCCGAGCGGACATTTATGTCGAAGTAGACTCCACACAGTCAGCGACGCTGAGCGACTCAGTCCGAACGTCCGTCATCGATACGTTTGATAGTGCGCCAGTTTCGAACCCCGATGGGTCCAGCGGTATCGATTTCCATCTGGTCAGAGACGAGATCAACCTCTCGGTCAACGGGACAGTGTATTCGAAACCCCATGCTGGTCCTGGGAACGACATCTACGACTTCCGGGCCAACCACTCGGAGCACCGCTCTGACGGCTACTACTACGTCCTGGTCACCGAAAATGTGGCATACAACGGGGAAGAATACTTTGTCGGCGCTGGCCGGCCCCAAGTCGCTGCGATGGAACGGTTCGACTCGACGAGGATCACCGCGTCGCTGTTCATGCACGAATTCGGGCACGCGATGGGGTTCGGTGCCCACCGGGACGGCATCGACGAGAAGCGCTACTCTAGGGCAGAGTACGACAGTGTGATGAACTACAACGGACTGTACAAGCAACTCACGTATTCGAACGGAACCGATAGCGTGGGGCGAAACGAGTGGCAGTTCGTCGCCGAAAACCGGACCCAACCCGAGGTTCAATGTGCGGCGAACGGGACGTGCACCGATCGGTGTTCCAAAGATTGACCGGCCTGTTGTATCAAATGTCTGCGTTCAGCCGCTGTCTGCTAGCATGCTCATGAAGAACGAACCGAACACGGTCTGCATGCCAAGCACCACGACTGTCGAAGCCAGAAGGGTTGCCGTGGCCGACGGTAATGCCGCTTCACCGGCTAGCAGCCACCGTCCGAACACACCCCCGAGATACAGAACGCCGACTGCGGCTGCAAGGATGCCGATGGACGCGCCATGCTCTAGCTGGAACCGATTCCGTATCATGCCGACGAGCACGCCGTCCGGCGTGTTTATTGGGTTTGCGGCGATAGAACTGAACAGCGCGAGTGTCCAGACCTGATACCCGACGATTGTCAGCATCGACCCGCCGACCATCGTCTGGATACCGAAGTTGACGCCACCGACCGACAGTTTAACGACTGACAGCGACATCACCACCACCCCAAGCGAGACTAGCAGCAGGGCCGGATACGAGAACAGGTAATCCGGCGCGTTCACGAGCATGAACCGGACGTGTCGCCAGCCGTCGCTGAAACTGTCGAGCGTCTCCTCGCCCTCCCGTTCGTGATAGATAATCGGGACCTCTTCGATAGTGAGGTCGTTCGCGCCGGCCTCCATGATCATTTCGCTGGCGAACTCCATTCCGGTCGTCTCCAGCTCTAGCGTTTCGAGCGCGTCTTTCGTGAACATGCGGAACCCGCTGTGTGCATCGCTCACACCGGCTCCGTAGAACGTGTTCAGGAACCGCGTCAGCAGCGGGTTCCCGACGTACTTGTGGAGTGGCGGCATCGACCCGTCCCGAATCTCACCCTCCAGTCGGCTTCCCATACAGATGTCGGCATCGCCGTTCCGGACCGGTTCGAGGAGCTGCGGAATCATCTTGAAGTCGTAGGTCGTGTCCGCATCGCCCATCGCAATGTACTCCCCCTGCGCTTTGTCAAACGCGTAGCGATACGCGTAGCCGTAGCCCGGTTCGTCGGGTGTTACGACAATCGCACCCCGCTCGCGAGCTAACTCCGGTGTCGCGTCAGTCGAACTGTCGCTAACGATAATCTCAGTCGGTACTCGCAGCTCCGAAATCGCCGTCTTGATCCGATCGATGCACTCTATGATACCCCTCTCCTCGTTGAGGGTGGGCATCACGACGCTCAAAACCGGGACGACTTCGCTCTCCGGAGTGACAAGAAACTCGTCGATACTACTTGAGGTAATCCCCTGTTGATTCGCTTGATTTGCCTGATTTGCTTGTATCGTCATTCCCGTACCTCGGCTGAGTCATATACTGTCATACACTTCCCACTCCTCGATCAACTCTCGCTGCATGCGTCTAGTAGGCACCATTTTATTCGATCTCAATAGGTGGTTTTTGATAGATCCCACACGTACCCTACACAGGAAGTCATGTCAAAGTAACGTATAATAAAACTGTTGGGTACGATAGTTCCAGATTAATAAACATAATTAGCGCACCGAGCCATATCTCCCTCAATTGTACACAATTTCTCCCGCTCGTAGCCGGAGTGTCAGTATGATCCACCTCCGTTGATTTACATTACTCACATACTAATTACCGATGTAAGGAGATACATATCAGACTCTGAGCCTATATGTAGTAGGACCATCTCTCATAGGCCTCTCAAACAGTGTAATCAAAGAGCGACTGCTACTTGATCCGGTTTATGCAGGCGCGCCCTGCTATGTCAGGAACCGCTCGTGAAATATCACCGGTCGTCTGGGACCCCGACTACGGGTGGTACCACTGTTGATAAAGAACACTCGATTGCAGCAATTCCCTACTGTGCTCCGGTCCGCGCCTTCGGGTTTTGCGCTTTCACGCCGGCCAGGAAAATAGGTTCCGGATCTCTTCGCCAAGAACGTGTAGCCGCGGCAATCGACTTTTCGATGCACTAAGGACCGTTTTCACGCTCAACTCGAGGACGTAGACGACCCCCAGAAGCATGATAACTGAGACATCCTTGCTGAACCGGAAGGCTCCACGTATCGAAACCAGATCAATATGTTCTCAGCATGAGTATGATCCGTTTCGGCCCAGTTATCAATCTTTGAAATCGAGGCCGATCCTACCCTGTTGAGCCGTAGATTTAAATCGCTCTATATGCTACACAATAACATGGGTACAGACCAGTCCGAGGGGGCCAGCCTGCGCGTGCCACCGCTGGAGAATACGGCGTTTTTCTCCATCGAGGACGACGACGGCTACATCCGCATCGAACAGTCGCTGGGGAACCAGGTCCTGTACACGCCGACCGAGGCGCGGGACATCGCCGAAGCCATTCTCGAGGCCGTCGACGAAGCCGTCGAAGCCGACTGAGCTGTCACCGGACGACGGTCCTGTTTTGCTGGAAGGCGAGATGGTTTGAACGAGGCCGGTCCAGCCAAAGGTATGACAGGTGCAAACCACCGGGCAGCGGTTGCCGAGCGAGCGGCCCGCGCCGGCGGTGTCGTGGCCCGCGAGCAGTTCCGGGGCGATCTCAGTGTCGAGTCGAAGGCCAACAAGAACGACCTCGTCACGGAGACGGACCGCGACGCCCAGCGGCAGGTGGTCGCCACAATCCGAGGGGAGTTCCCCGGCGACCGCTTCCTCTGTGAGGAAGACCTCCCGACGGTGTCCGGTCCGGGGACCGACCACGACGCCGAAGCGGTCGATAGTGTCCCCGACAGCGGTGCGGCGTGGGTCATCGACCCTATCGACGGGACTGCGAACTACGTCCGTGGGATGCGCCTGTGGGCGACAGTCGTGAGCGCTGTTGTCGACGGCGAGCCGGTCGCGTCCGCGACCTACCTGCCCTCCTACGGGGACCTCTACGCCGTCGGCCCGGAGAGCGCGACGCGAGACGGGACCGAGCTCTCGGTGAGCGACCGGACCGACCCGGAGACGTTCGCCGTGGCGCCGGTGGGCTGGTGGGACCGCAACGAGCGGGCCGAGTTCGGGCGGCTCTGCAGCGCTGTCGGCGACCGATTCGGCGACGTCCGGCGCCTGGGGTCGTTCCAGGCCACGCTGGCACACGTCGCCGACGGGGCGCTTGACGGGCTCGTCTGCACGCGCCCGATGGCCGCCTGGGACACGCTCGCCGGCGTCCACATGGTCAGACGGGCCGGTGGCACGGTCACCGACCTCGACGGCGAGCCCTGGACCCACGACAGCGATTCCGTCGTCGCGTCCAACGGCGAGGCACACGAGACCCTCGTGGTGGCTGGCAACGAGGCGCTCACGGGGGACTGACTACGTCTTCGCCTCGTAGTTCGCTACCGCTTGGCTATGGACTTCCGCGCTAAGCACACGCGACCGGAACGCTAAAACCGCCTGCCACCGGTCACACGGCCATGGAAACGTTCGAGCGAGCCGTCGATGATTTCGGGCCCGGCCAGCTCTGGGTGGGCTCTCTCGTTGCGGTCGTTCTCGTCGCTGTCGGCGCTGTTGTGGCCGCCCCACAGGCCATCTGGGACCGGTTCCTCTGGCGGTACTTCTGGGGTCCGGTGTACGCGGACGCCAGATCGGCCAGCTGTGCCGAGATGACTGCGTCCGGGCCACAGCCGCTGTACGAGGGCTGTTCGGCGGCCATTCAGGAGGGCCGGCTCATCGCCGAACCGGGGTACACCCTCGTCTCCGAGGTCGGCTACATGCTGATTCTGGTGTACATGCTCGTCGGCGTCTACTTCCTCCTCGAGCGACTGGACATCGCCGAAGACCCGGAGCTCTACTTCGCGTTCGTCCCGTTCATGCTGCTGGGCGGCGCGCTGCGGACCGTCGAGGACGCGACCGACCGGGCGGTCGACGCCGGCGTCACACCCATCGTCGAGTACCCGCTGAGTTCGCTCATCATCAGCCCCGTCATCTACGGCACGGTGTTCCTGCTGACGCTGCTCGTCCTCGTCGTCTGCGTGGAGCTCGAACAGCGCGGCGTCGTCGACAGCTACTACCGGATGACCGGCGCTATCGGTAGTAGCCTCGTCGTGGTGACGCTGCTTTATCTCACGTTCGTCGCGCTCACGCGCGAGTACGCGACGCTGTACCCGTCGGTCCTCATCACGACCGTCGTGCTGGCATCCGCGCTGGCGTATGGACTGTACCGCCTGTTCGAGTCCTACCGTCCGGCAGTGAACGACGGGACCGGCTACATCGGCCTGCTGGTCATCTGGGGCCACGCCATCGACGGTGTGGCGAACGTCGTGCTGGCCGACTGGCTCGACGCGCTCAACGTCCCGCTGACGTACTACCCGAAACACCCGGCCAACGAGTTCATTATCGCGGCCACCGAGGCGCTCCAGCCGGCGGGACTCTCGGCCGCTATCGGCACGTCCTGGCCGTTCCTGGTCGTCAAGCTCGCCGTCGCCTCGCTAGTCGTCTCGCTGTTCAACCAGGAGTTCATCGACGACAGCCCGCGGTACGCGCTCCTGTTGCTCATCGCCGTCACCGCGGTCGGGCTGGGGCCGGGCACGCGAGACATGCTGCGGGCGACGTTCGGTATCTGAACGCTCGCTTCGTAAAACGGGTTTTTAGTACGGATCGTACTCGGCGATATCCAGAACGTCCTGTACGTCTTCGTTCCAGAAATGCTTCTCTGCGGTCGCAAACTGTGCGCCGTGGTGCCGCGCTGTGGCCGCGATTAGTGTGTCTGGATGGTCCGCTGGCACACCTCTATCGAGTAATTCACCCTGCAGCGCTGCGGCTTCGTTCGCAGTCCCTTCAGTCACGTCAAGCACTTCCATCGATGCTGTCACTGCCTGCCGGATGGTTTCTGGCGACCCATCGATGTGGCCGTGAACACTGCCCATGTATGCCTCGTAGAGAACGATGGATGAGACGGCCCACACGTCCTGGGTGTACTGTTCGAGGAACTGTCGTGCTGATGCGGTACCATCGAGGTAATCGCTGAGAAGGTTGTTGTCGAGGACCAACATCTATTCGCTGTCCGATATGTCCTCGTTCAGTCCGGCTCGCATGCTCTCTCGAATCCGCTGCATCCCTTCTCGCGTCTCAGTTGCCGTGTCCGAGAGCGCCCCGAACCCGGTCCATGGGTCCCGCTCGGTGAGACGAAGTATCACGTCTTCGTAACTTTCGCCCTCTCGCTTGTAGAGGTCAAGCCGAGTCTTCGTCTCGTCGGAAACGCGAATCGAGGTGTCTCCCATACATATATGCATACGCATGCGTATACAAAAACGTTCAGCAACTTGTCACGGGAACGGATGGTGGTCCCTGTCGAGTCGCGGTTCGAAGCCCAGGTCGGCCGGGACTGTCTCGGCGCGCTCGCCGAAGAACGCCTCACCGAAGAACAGCGGCTGTGCCGACGGACAGACGACCCGGACCGCCTCGAACCCGAGCTGTTCGAGGTCACGCGTCGTCAGCCGTGCCCCGTACGGCGTGAGCCCCGCGTCGGCCGCCCGGTCACACAGCGCCTCGAGTTCCGCCTCGCCGGAGCGGTCCGTTTCGGGACCGAGCGAGTCGAGCGGGACCGCCGTCTCTGCCGCCGTCAGGTCGGCCGCCTCGCCGGGTGACTGTGCGTAGCGCCCGATAGCGCCCTGTGCGTCCATGGCCGCTTCGGGGCCCATGCTGTCGAGCTCCATCCAGTTCTGGAGCGCTTCCTCCAGCGCGCCGACGGCGGCCGCACCGGGGTCCAGGCCGGCATCGGTGCCCAGCGCGAAGCGGGGCCACTCGTCTCGCTCCAGTGCGACGGTGATGACCGGCACGTCAACGTCCTGTGTCAGTAACAGCGCCGTCACCTTGAGCCCCTCAGACGTTGCGCGGCGTCTGAGCGTGTCGTACTGCGCGTGGTCCTCGACGGCAACTCGGAGCGGCTCGAACGTCGAGTACCAGGCGAGCATCGCGGCGTCGCGCTCGATGACCTCGTACAGCCCTGTCAGCAGCGCCTCGGTGACGGTGTTGCCCAGTCCCAGGCCGGTCGTCGTCGCCGGTCTGACGACGTTCGACGGCGGCGGATAGTGGACGGTCTCGGCGGGGAGCGACCGTCTCTCGTCTGTCAGCAGATTCGTGGCCGGGACCCAGGGGAGCGCCGTCGATTCGTCCCACTCGGTCTCGTCCCTGACGAACGTCGCGGGCGCAACGGCGTCGGAAACGGACTGGACTGTCCCGCCCTGTAGGCTCGCCTCGCGGTAGACCCCGGCCGCGTACCGCTCGTAGTTCTCGCCCAGCGCTTTCATGAACGCCGTGTCCCAGTCGACGGCGACACCCGCGGCCTTGGCAGCAGCCGACACGTCGCTGAAGCCGGCGGTGTCGGCGAGCGTCGAGAGGTAATAGGGAGCCGGGAACGACTCGACCTCACCGACCTCCGTGGCGATACCGACCCGGTCGTCGAGCCCGAGTTCCGCCCGCGACAGCGCCTCGCTGTCGGGGGCTGTCTGGCGTCCGTCGGCGAGGCTTCGGCTCGGTGTCTTGCCGCAGTCACAGCCCGGAACCGGGAGGAACCGCCGCTGGGTGTGTGGCAGTTCCGTGACAGTCCCGAGGAGGGCAGCGTCGCCGTCAAGAAACTGGGTGACCAGTCGGCCCGCCAGCCCGCCGGCGAACCGCTGCGTGGCCGTTGCCGGAGCCGTTGTGAGTCCCTCGGTGTCGTCGACCGTGGCTTCGACCCGAGTCCGCAGACAGTCGAAACAGCCAGTCTCCGGGCCGAACCCGCTGACTGCGGCGTCGGTCACCGGGACGCCGCCGACGCCGCCCAGTTCGACGGCCACCCAGGGCGTTTCAGTGGTCCGTGCCCGCTCGTTCCACGTCGCGAACGTCTCCGAACCGACGGTATCGACGACGACAGCGAGGTCGCCACCGGCGTCCGTCGGCGTCGACGGCTGTGAAACTGTGACATCGATATCAGCGAGAAACGGGGTGAGTGCATCGACGGCCGGTCCGCGCCCGACGACTTCGACAGTTCGCATGCCGAACCCCTCGCGGTGGAGCGTGAAAAACCTACGCGGCCAGCAGCGACTGTGCCACGGAGGCCAGTTCGTCCGGGTCGGCGTCCTTGAGGCGCTCGTCGCCGAGCATCAGGCGGAGTCGCGGTCGGCCCACGTCTATCGGGACCTTCTCGGTGTCGATGAGGTTCATGTCCTCCAGTTTCGTCTTCGTCCGTGAGAACGTCGCCTTGCTCGCCAGCCCGACATCCTCGCCCCACTTGCTGATGTCGTACAGCAGTTCGCCGTTCCGTGCGGCCACGAGCAGGCTGATGGTGACCTCGTCCAGCCCGTCGCCGTCGCCGCGGGCCGTCGACAGGGAGTTCAGAACGGCGTTGAAATCCGATGCGGTTTCCGGGCCGATGTCCGCTTCCAGCGTACTCTGGACGCGGTTGAGCGGCGGTGTCCGGAGCGAGTACTCGGCGGCGTCCGCCCAGGTCGAGTCGTAGTAGTCGTAGGCGTTGTCGACGAACTCGGCGTCGTCGGTCCCGAGACCGCCGACCGTGTCGCTGATCGTGACGAGCGCGTACACGGTATCGACAGTCACCGCCACCGAGTGGTTCGGCACGTCGTCGAGCAGCCGCATCGTGAGCCGCCCTTCGTCGATGAGGTCGGCCGCGGTGCTCGCGACGAGGAAGTCGTCCATGACGCCTTTCAGTGCGCGCTCGTCGGCCAGCAGGCGAACTTCGGGGGCGTCCGAGTCAGCGTCGAGTGTCGATACAAGCTCCGAGATGCTCCGTCGGGACGGGTTCACGACGTACACCGGCTCGTCAGTCGCCCCGAACACAGTGGTCAACATAGAACCGACGTCATCCTGAAGGAGATTTTCAGTCATTGTCCGATGCCAGTATATAGAGGACTATTATATTTAATTTTACCGAACAGGCCGTGTTGATTTCGCACGTATTCCGACAACACCCACCGACGAACGGCGATAAAATATTCCAAATCCGTCCTAACCAGAAGGCGTCCGACTCACGGACTGAACCACCCGTTCCGGCCGCTGTCATCGCGGTACGGCGGTCGGATTAGTGGCTGGAGGCTCCGGGCTCCTGCCCGGCAGTGCCCACGGCTGAGTCACACATTTTGCATCTTCACCTGGGTACTCAGGGGACCCCGGCAGTGTCGACTCCTAGTATTCCTCGGTTGACATCAGTTGAAACAGGCACGACTTCCCGGGTCCCGCCACAGAGCGTGACGGGTGTCGGTCCGTCAGAAGTCCGTCCGGAGCCGCGCAGCCAGGTCGTCGGACCAGTGGAGTTCCCCGTCGTAGACGACCGGCATCGACGTCTGGCCCAGCGCGTCGGCCAACTCCGCGGCGCCCAGCGAGTGACTCGTCTGTTCGCCGTTCAGCGCCGCGCTGTCGTCGAACGGCAGCCGGTAGCTCTCGCCGGGCCGTTCCGGGGCGACGACCGTACACTGTACGTCGAACCCCGTCTCTCCCTCCGAGAGCCAGACCACCGCCGGCTCTGCGGGACTGGGTACAATCGAGTAGGTCCCGTCGCCGACAACCGCGTAGTCCTTGCACATTATTATCCGCCGGCGGGCCAGTTCCAGCGCTCGCTGGATGCTGAAGCCGTTACTGAGCAGGCGTGCGAAGGCGGTGCCGACCAGCGCGGCGTGTTTGTCCAGCACGTCAGTCAGCGTCACTGCGCCGGCAACTGCGCCCTGTCCCACCAGGTCCAGCCCCTCGCCGTAGGACCCACAGGCGTTCAGGAAGAACGTCTGCGTCCGGACCTCCGATAGCGACGCCAGCGCCAGATTGCCGTCGGGACAGCGCAGGCCCCCGTCGTCGCAGTGGCCGATGAAGTGGACGAACTCCGTCGGCTGTCGGAACACGCCGGCCAGTTCCTCGACCGACAGCAGTTCGCTGACCTGCACGTCCATCGGGAGGTCGGCCGCCCGGTATATCTCCGTGACTTCGGTGTGTTCGTCTGCCATCTCCTCGTCGTTGAGGACGACCGTGACCCGCTGGTCGTCGCTGTCCCTGGTCTGTGACCGGTAGCGATTGACGTACGCTTCCGGCGGCGTCTTGCAGGCGTCGATGGGGGTGCCCGGCGCGAGCCAGGCGTGGAGTTGGCCTTCCCGCAGGTTCGGCTCGATGACTGGCGGGCGCTCGGCCGACCCGCGGCTCAGATACGAGTCCGACAGCGTTCTGTCGAGGAGTTCGCCTCGGTCGAGCCGGGAGCTGTCCGGGAGGTAGATCAGGCTGAGCCGGTCGAGCAGGAAGGGCAGGCAGCGGACCCGCTCCGGCGCCGGCGAGACGTACGTCGAAAGGGGCCACTCCGGCAGAATCGAATTCACGGCCTCGTCGGAGACGTCGACGTACCGTTCGAGCCGCCCGGCCGGCGACAGCGACCGAACGGTGTCCGGGTCCAGCGAAAGGGCCGACGAGATACGGGTCCCGCTCTCGGCCGGGTCGATACGTCTGACCTGGCAGTCGAGGTAGAACACCTTCCTGAGCAGCGCTGCGACGCCGTCCTGTAGTGACGGCCACGCGTCGAAGGAGAGTCGTACCGACGTGCCGTCGGCTGTCAACAGCGTGGAGTCCCGCGACTCGACGACCACTTCGGCCCCGAGATAGTACGCCAGCGGGGCGCTGACGAGCAGTTCCGCCTCACACTCCGGGACCCGAAGCGCGATGCCGGTCTCGGGACGGTCCGCCCGAACCGGTTCGGGGACCCGGGTCGTCTCGCCGGTCGTGACTACCGGCGGATGGCCGCGGAGTTCCGGGTGCGAGCGGGACGGCTGCATCGTGTGATGCGCCCCGCTCAGATGCGTAATCGCGGTTGCGAGCCCCGCAGGTGTTGCCGGGACCTGCAGATGCGGCCGCTCCGCGTTCGTCTCCCAGACGAACCCGACGGTGACACACGTCGACTCCCGGAAGGCGAGGACAGTGGTGACACCGGCCGAGTGGAGCGACGCTGGCCCGTCGAAGCGGACGTGAATCCGAACGTCGTCGACGACCCCGAGCGGGGATTCCCCACCGCTTCCCGACGCACGGGCCTGCATCGTCAGCAGATACGTCCCCGCCTGTAGCGTCGTCGGCGAGTCGACCGTCCCGATGTCGGTGTCAGTGTCGATTCGGGTTACCGTGGCATCCACCGCCGGCAGCGCTAACTCGGTAACGGTCCCGCGGTAACAGTCGTCGACATGCTGTGGTACCCCTCCACCGTCCGTGGCCTCGCGACTGTGCAACTGGCGCACTAGTGCGGTCGGGTCGACCGTTTGCCCGTCCCAGTCCAGCGCCTCACTGCTGTCCCGGCCCACCCGCTCGCCCGTCACCCCCCAGGTGACCATGTATGGGCATGTGGAACGTCATCCGATATATACGTACGTATGTCAGAACGGTGTCACACACGCCGTATCCCAGATAGCGAACAGGACGTGCCACCTCCTCGCACGCGTGGGCCCAAAGGGTAGATTATTGTCGTCCCGGTCCCGACCCAGACACATGAGCTACGAAACCGTACGAGAGACGGACCCGGCAGTCGCAGACGCCCTGGAGGGCGAACGGGGCCGGCAGAACGACACGCTGGCGATGATCGCAAGCGAGAACCACGTCAGCGAGGCCGTCATGGAGGCCCAGAGCTCCGAACTGACGAACAAGTACGCCGAGGGCTATCCCGGCGAGCGCTACTACGGCGGCTGCGAGTACGCCGACGACGTCGAGGAACTCGCCATCGACCGCGCCAAGGAACTGTGGGGCGCGGACCACGTCAACGTCCAGCCCCATTCCGGTTCGCAGGCCAACATGGGCGTCTACCTCGGCGTCCTCGAACCAGGCGACAAGATTCTCTCGCTTGACCTGACTCACGGCGGCCACCTCTCACATGGCCACCCGGCGAACTTCGCCGGCCAGGTGTACGAGGTCGAACAGTACAAAGTCGACGAGGAAACCGGTTACATCGACTACGAAGCGCTACACGACCACGCCGAGGAGTTCGACCCGGACATCATCGTCTCGGGGTACTCGGCCTATCCACGAGAGGTCGACTTCGAGCGCATCCAGGAAGCCGCCGACGCCACTGATGCCTACCACCTCGCGGACATCGCCCACATCACCGGCCTCGTCGCCGCCGGCGTCCACGAGTCGCCGGTCGGCGTCGCCGACTTCGTCACCGGGTCGACGCACAAGACCATCCGCGCCGGCCGCGGCGGCATCATCATGTGTGCCGAAGAGTACGCCGACGACATCGACAACGCCGTCTTCCCAGGCTCCCAGGGCGGCCCGCTGATGCACAACGTCGCCGGCAAGGCCGTCGGTTTCGGTGAGGCGCTGAGTCCCGAGTTCGAGGAGTACGCCGAACAGACGGTGGACAACGCCATCGCGCTCGGTGAGCGACTCAAAGAGCACGGCCTCTCGCTGGTCTCCGGCGGCACGGACAACCACCTCGTGCTCATCGACCTCCGGCCGTCCCACCCGGATACGACCGGCAAAGACGTCGAGGCAGCGCTTGAGGAGGCCGGCATCGTCCTCAACGCCAACACCGTCCCCGGCGAGACCCGCTCGGCGTTTAACCCCTCGGGCATCCGTGCCGGCACACCTGGACTCACCACTCGTGGGTTCGGCGAAGAGGCCTGCCGCGAGGTCGCGGATCTTATCTACGAGGTCGTCGACGCCCCCCACGACGACGACGTCGTCGCGACGGTCAGTGACCGCGTGGACGAACTGACCGACGAGTACACCCTGTACGAGTAGGCGCTCCGTCCGCACTCACTATCCTCGGTGTGGGTTCCCATATCGGTCACGAGACTCGCGTTACGGTCGCCGAAAAGATATAACCGGTGCGTGTGTCTACTTACCTATATGAGTATCACACGCGACAGAGAGATTCTCGGTGGCGAACCGAGGATTGACGGGACGAGAGTCGGTGTTCGCCACGTCGCGACGCGGGCAATCGAAGGTGGTCTGAGTCCCGCTCACGTCGCTGACCAGCTCGATATTTCGCTCTCAGAAGTGTATGAGGCACTTTCCTACTACTACGCACACATTGACGAGATGCGTGAACTCGAACGAGATAACGAAGACGCGTTCGAGCGAGCCCGAGAGTCGTCGCTGAAGCCGAAAGAAACGGTCCAGTGACGGGCGCGCAGATTCTTCTCGATGAGCACGTCGGTCGTGTCTTTGAGCGGTTGCTTCGTGAACGCGGACACGACGTGGAACAGGCAAAAGACCGGTTCGGGGAACACACGACAGATGCCGAGCTACTGGAGTGGTGTGGGGAACACGGCACTGTCCTGTTGACAAACAACGCAAAGGATTTCGAGCCGCTGAGCCGGGAGTGTGACCACGCAGGGGTTCTCCTCTACTACGAACAAAAACTCCCGGATACTGATCCGGAAGGACTGGCTCGGACTGTCGACGAAGTGTTCGACCAGTATGGAGCGGCTGGAATCGAAAACGAACTGGTCGACTTGGGCGAGTGGTACGAGTGGCTCCACGAATGAGAGACGCCGCCGGAGCGACCGCGTGGACGAACTGACCGACGAGTACACCCTGTACGACTGAGCGGCTCCGAACGTCGTTTTACCGGTAATATCGGCTTTCGTCGCTGACGCCCCTGAACAGCATCGTGAACGGGACCAGAACCGCCATCGCGAGGGCAATGAGCGCGAGGATAGGGAGCGGTGGCAGGACCGCCAGTGCCATCGCAACCGCGTCTCCCTCCGCCGCGTCGACGGCAGCGACCGCGCCGCTGTCGTAGAATATCGTGTACATGACGCCGAAAAGCAGGGTCATGAACACGATGGCGTAGAGCGTCCGGAACGGGCGGGTGACGATTTCGACGGCGTTGCGCCGGAGTCGTCTGGTTTTCCGGTCCGGGCTTCGGTTCGTGCTGCTGACGAGCAGGCTCAGGAGACGTCGTGCAACCATGAGACACAATGGATGGCTGACAGCATGAACGTATACCCTGATTACCGATGACGCGTTCGTCCGAGCGGTCCGGCGTGCCCGCTGATTTTTTACCGGGCCCGCCGTTGGGTTCAGCGTGACCGAGACCGACAGGACGCGTCGCGCGGTCCTGAGTGCGGGCGTGGCGGCAGTTGCCGCGCTCGCCGGATGCGACGGTGGTTCTGGACCCGACTCGCAGTCGTCCGACTCCGGGACGACGCCACCCACTGAATCGACGACGACCTCTCTGGCCAAGACGGACGGAACCGAGCGTCCTGACCTGGACCTCCGCGAAGCGAACGTAACCGACGTGGTCGTGACCAACAGCGGGGACCAGGAGTATCGGTTCGACGTGACGCTGTATCACGACGACGACGGCGAGGACGGTTACGCGGACTGGTGGGAGGTCGAAACGCCGAATGGTGACCGGCTTGGCCGCCGGGACCTCCTGCACGCCCACTCGACGGCCCCGTTCACTCGGTCGGAGACGATTGCAGTTCCCGACGATGTGGGCTGTGTCGTGGTCCGGGGCCACGACCAGACCCACGGCTACGGCGGGCAGGCGATGACGGTGGCCGTTCCGGGCGGCGAAACGCGGCCCGTCGCGCAGGGGTCCGAACGACGGTCGGTCACCGAATCGGACTGTCCTTGACCTGGGGAGCGGCAGTCTGTCGCGGCTGGCCGAAATCCGGGACGTTCATACCGTCCCGCGCCGCCGGTGTAGGTAATGACAGACATCATCGACGGCAACGCCGTTGCCCAGTCCATCCGGGACGATCTGGTCGCGTCCATCGACCGCCTCGCCGACGCCGGCGCCCGCCCGTCGCTGGCGACGGTCCTGATGTCCGAGGACCCGGCGAGCGAGACGTACGTCTCGATGAAACAGGACGACTGCGAGGAGGTCGGCATCGAGGCCATCGACATCGACATCGACCCCGACGCGGACGCCGCCGAGCTGTACGACACCGTCGAGGACCTCAACGCCGACGACGACGTCAACGGGATTCTGGTCCAGATGCCCGTACCCGACCACGTGGAGGACCGCGAGGTCCTCCGGGCCATCGACCCGATGAAGGACGTCGACGGCTTCCACCCGGAGAACGTCGGCCGGCTCGTGGCCGGTGACGCCCGCTACAAGCCCTGCACGCCCCACGGCATCCAGAAGCTCATCGAGAGCGCCGGCGTGGACACCGAAGGCAAGGACGCCGTCGTCGTCGGCCGGTCGGACATTGTCGGCAAGCCGATGGCGAACCTGTTCATCCAGAAGGCACCGGGCGGCAACGCGACGACGACGGTGTGTCACTCGCGCACCGAGAACCTCGCCGAGCGGACGCGGAACGCGGACATCCTCGTCGCTGCGGCCGGCGTCCCGGAGATGATAGACGGCGAGATGATTCAGGCGGGCGCGACGGTCATCGACGTGGGCATCAACCGCGTCGAGGCCGACACGGAGAAGAGGTACGAACTCGTCGGCGACGTCGAGTACGAGAGCGCGAAGGAGGTCGCGGGCGCAATCACGCCGGTCCCCGGCGGCGTCGGCCCGATGACCCGCGCGATGTTGCTGTACAACACGGTGAAAGCGACCGGCCTGCAACACGACATCGACGTCGACCTCCCCTGAATGCCGACGCTTTCGGCCTTCGAAGAGCGCGATATGTTGACCCGACGAGTGACCCGCGAGACCGACACGGCGGGCGTCGACGGGGTCCGTGCCCGTGCCGACCGGGGGCTCCACTGGGCGGTCGGCGCGCTCGTCACCGACTCGGCGGACCGGCTGCTGTTTGTCTACGAGGACGAGACCTGGAAGCTCCCGGGCGGCGGCGTCGAGGCCGGTGAGACGCGGAAGGAAGCCGTGTGCCGCGAGGTGCGCGAGGAGACAGGAGTAGACATTACTGTCGACGGACTGGCCGCCGTCACCGAGGTCACCGTGACCGACGGCGGGCGTGAAGCGACGTTCTTCTTCGGAACCTATCGCGGGACGGCCCAGTCGACGACGCTCACGTCGGACCCGGGACTCGACGGTGAGGGAATCGAGACTGTGACGTGGCGAGACTCGGTGCCACAGGACTGTCTGGACGAGACGCTGGTTCGGCGGCTCCGGTGACTGCTCAGACGGTGTCGTCCTCGATGCCGGCGAGCCAGTTCTCGGCTCTGACGAAGGCGCTCTCGTCGCCGGTGATGTACGAGCCCAGGTCCCGCGTCGCGTGGACGAGGCGGTTCGCGTCCGCGGGGTCGACATCGCCGTCCAGGGCCTCGATCCGCTTCCGATGGTCGCGGATCCGTCCGGAGAGCTGTCGCGCGGTGGGGTCCGGCTCTCCGTCCAGATACGTCCGTGTGTCCCGCTGATAGCTGCCGACGGCGGCCGCCATCGCCAGGCCGAACGGCACGCGTAGCTCCGACGGGACCGATTCCACAGCCGGACGGTCGCCGTCGTCAGCCCCTCCGAGCAGTTCGTAGAAGTACCGCTCTGCCGGGTCGCTGCTGCGCATCTCCCGGGCGAGGTGCGCGCCGACGTGCTGGAGTTCGACCGCGGCGACGAACGTCTGGTCGAGCGGGCGAAGCGCGCCCGCGTCGATGAACCCACGCTTGCGCGTGTACTCCCGGCACCGCTCTGCGGCCGCGTCAGCGATCTCTCGGATCGAATCCGCGTCGATTCGGCTCCGGACCGGCGTCAGGTCGAGCGTGGCCGGTGTGTCGGTGTGTTCGGTGTGCTCGTCGACGCCGACGCTGTGGATGCTGCCACAGTCCGGACAGGCGATGCTCCCCGTCTCGTAGTACCGCCATCGCGTGCCACAGTCCTGGCACTCGCGCTCCCCGCGGACTTTCATACGTGATGCTGGGAGGGCAGCCCTCAAGATTGTTCCGCGAGGGCTGCCTACGTCGACGCATGCGCTCGGAAGACGAGGTCCGCGAGCAGTACGAGTTCCTCGCTGAACAGTTAGACGACGAGGAGATGAACCACGAGCGGGTCCGGATGATGTTCACCCACTACAAGCGGGCACTCGGCTGGGTGCTCGAGGAGGAACATATCTGAGTTGGTTACAGCTTCCATACGCTTCTGTTTCGATAACTAACATCTGCTGGACGGGGCCGGTACTTTTAAGTTATTCTGCCCCATTCGACCAAGTGACGCTTCGCTTGGAGGGCCGAAGCGTCAGCGGGGACCAATTCAGGGCGGCAAGCGGTCGCGTTTTTCGCGACCGCTTTCCACTTACTTCGCTGAAATAGCATACAAGAGTGCCTTCTATGACCGACGGGTGTCTGCTGGACGGTACGGCTGCTTACTCGATTGAAAGGTCCGTGTCCGTCGGGTTCTCGGGCCACTCCAGTTCGAGCTCGATGCTGAGCTCGCCGTCGCCGCCCTCCGGCCCCTCGCGCTCGGCTTTGACCTCGAACTCCACCTGCGATGGCGGCGCCAACGTCACTTCCTGACCGCCTGCGCTGAGTGTGATATCGGAACCGTCATCCAGCGAGTCGGCTACCGTTCTGAGGTATGTCGCGACGGCGCTGCGGTCGAGTACTTGCTCGTTTTCGAACAGGACTGTTTCTACCATACCGTCTGTAGCCCCCACTGACAAATAATACTGTTGCCATCAGTTTCGGAAGAATGATGATATACTGACTGTATTTGCCGTATGAGCAAACCATCGACAACGGGCCTAAGTACGGAAAATTCGACAGTCCAGTCTACGGGGACCGCTCCAAATTCTCTGGGCCGATATATTTAACAGTATAGATACTAAACCGTTATACAGGAAGATCGATGCACGACCTGACAGGATTCCAGCGTGACCTTCTCTACGTGATCGCTGGCAGGGAGGAGCCCCACGGCTTAGCTATCAAGGAAGAACTCGAAGCGTACTACGAGAAGGAGATCCATCACGGTCGCCTCTACCCGAACCTCGACACCCTGGTCGACAAGGGACTGGTCGAGAAGGGCCAGCGCGACCGCCGGACCAACTTCTATACGCTCACACGTCGCGGGCGTCGCGAGATAGACGCCCGCCGCGAGTGGGAAGACCAGTACGTCGACCTGTAACAGCGTCGCAGCGCCGCTTGTGCCGAGGCCGTCGTTTCGCCGGTAGCGTCGCGTCTGTGAGCCGACAGGGACCGACCGTAGCAGTCCCCTATCACTTTAGCCCACCCCTGCTGTATCACACCTGTGTCGTCTCTCTTGCAGCTGTCCCCGGAGCCGATTCAGACGACCGTGTTTCGAATCCTGCTCGCGGGGGCGCTCGGGATGTTTCTCGGGCTGGAGCGGGAGTGGTCACAGAAGTCGGCGGGCATTCGGACGTTCGCGCTGATCAGCCTGCTCGCCGCGGTGTTCACGCTGGTCGACAATCAGGCGCTGCTCGTCGTCGGCGGCGTGCTGGTCATCGTGCAGGGCATCCTGCTCGCAGCCCAGGGGCTACTCGTCGACGGGGAAGGCGAGGGGCTGTCACTGACCACGTCCGTGTCGATGCTCGTCGCCTACGGCGTCGGGGCGCTGGTCGCACAGGGGTTCATCCTCGAAGGCGTCTCAGTCGCCGTCTTCTCGTCGCTGCTGTTGGTGCTCAAGCGGGAACTCCACTCGCTGGCGTGGGGACTCACCCGCGAGGAACTGCGCTCGGCGACGGAGTTCGCCATCATCGCCTTCGTCATCTACCCCCTGCTCCCGTCCGAACCGGTCGAGATACCCGGCGGGCTGCTGGACGTCGCCGTGGAGCTGCGGGTCATCTGGCTGATGGTGGTGTTCGTCGCCGGCATCGGTATCGTCAACTACGCAATCGTCCAGACCTACGGCGGCCGCGGCATCGCCGTCACCGGCTTTTTCGGCGGCCTGGCGTCGTCGACGGCGGTCGTCGGCACGATGCTCGACCACGTCCGGCAGCGACCGGACGCCACCTCCTACGCCGTGGCCGCAATCTTGCTAGCCGACGCGGCGATGGCGCTTCGGAACCTCCTCATCACCGTGTTTTTCACTATCGAACGGGGCGTCCTGGTCGAGGCAGTCCTCCCCCTGGGAGCCGTCATCGTCGGCAGCGTCGCCGTCGCCGCGTACACGGCGGACTGGTCCGAGACGGTCGACATGGGGCTTGAGAGTCCGTTTTCCCTGCGGAACGCGCTGGCCTTCGGCGGGGTGTTCCTGCTGGTCGTGGTCGCCGGCGGGTTCGCGGAGACGCAGTTCGGCACGGCGGGTCTGTACATCACGTCGGCACTCAGCGGCCTGGTCTCGAGCGCCGGCGCGACCACCTCGGCCGTGTTGCTGTACCGCGCCGGGGCCATCAGCGCTACGACGGCGATGCTCGCCATCCTCGCGGCGACGGCGGCCAGCATCGCGGTCAAGGCCGCGCTGACGGCTCCGGGACCGAACCGCGCGTTCGCCTCGCGCGTCGCGTTCTGGAGTTCGGTCATCCTGGGCGTGGCGACGGTGCTGGCGCTCGGGCTACTGCTCTAGAACTGGTAGCGCCGGTCGTCGTTGTCCTGGGGCTGTGGGAAGTCGTTCCCGGTCATCTGGTCGAAGGTCATCCCCGAGAGGTACTCGTCGTAGGTGCAGTCATAGGTAGACCGGAGGTGGAAATCCAGCGTCCCGCGGTCGACAGTCGACTGAAACAGCATGTGGACCGCGCGCCGTACGAGTTCGTCAGGGTCGTCCGGGTCGAGCGCGACCGACAGCATCGCGAGTTCGTTGCGCGTCTCGCGGTCGATAGACAGCTCGAACTCGTCGTCGAAGTCGCCGTACGCCGCTTCGATATCGTCCTGTAGGTCCTCGAGGCTCATACAGACGCAGACGACGAGCGCGAGGAAACCCCTTACGACTCGGCTGGGGTCGCTATCGGGAATCCGGGGACAGCCGGTCGAGGGGTCGAACCGGACCACGACAGCGCCGCATCCGCGTGGGGCGTTTCGAGGCAGACGGCCGAGGTGCGGCGACCGCCACGCACAAATCAGGACAGGGCCAAAGGAGGGTATGACCGACCAGTCGACAGCGACGGACCGGCCGGGAGGCGTGCCTGCGGACCCGTCGGCTGTCCGGGACGCGCTCGTGGAGTGGTACGAGGCGGACCACCGCTCGTATCCGTGGCGGGAGACGACAGACCCCTACGAGATTCTCGTCTCTGAGGTGATGAGCCAGCAGACCCAGCTGGACCGCGTCGTCGACGCCTGGGAGGACTTCCTGGACCGCTGGCCGACCGCAGCGGCCCTGGCCGGAGCCGACCGCTCGGCCGTCGTGGGCTTCTGGACCAGCCACTCGCTGGGATACAACAACCGGGCGAAGTACCTCCACGAGGCTGCCGGGCAAATTGTCAGCGACTTCGACGGCGAGTGGCCCCGCGACCCGGACGGCCTCAGCGACCTGATGGGCGTCGGGCCCTACACCGCCAACGCTGTCGCCTCCTTCGCGTTCAACAACGGGAACGCCGTCGTGGACACCAACGTCAAGCGCGTCCTGTATCGGGCCTTCGGCGTGCCTGATGACGATTCGGCGTTTGAAGAAGCCGCGAGCGCGCTCATGCCCGAGGGGCGGTCGCGGGTCTGGAACAACGCCATCATGGAACTGGGCGGGGTTGCCTGCGAGAAGACGCCGGACTGCGACGGCGCGCAATGTCCGTGGCGCGAGTGGTGTCAGGCGTACGAGACGGGCGATTTCACTGCCCCGGACGTACCGACCCAGCCGGAGTTCGAGGGAAGCCGCCGGCAGATGCGGGGCCGCGTCGTTGCGACGCTCAAGGAGTACGACGAACTGCGACTTGACGAACTCGGCCCGCGTGTGCGCGTCGACTACGCTCCCCAGGGAGAGTACGGCCGGGAGTGGCTTCGCGGGCTGCTGTCAGACCTCGAAGACGACGGGCTGGTCGAGTGTGACGGTACTGAGGGAGACGTCGTTGCACGCCTCAAGCGCTGACCGCCAGTGGAACACACCCTTGAACCCCTGTGGCTAATACGTTCACAATGGCTGGCTTGCTGGGTTCGGTCGCCCTCATCGTCGTCGCAACCGCTGTCATCTGGAAAGGGAGCGCGTACTTCGAGCAGGCTGCCGAACGGCTGAGCAGGTACTACGGGTTGCCGGTGGCGGTCCACGGCGCCATCGTCGTCGCCGTCGGGTCGAGTTTCCCGGAGATAAGTTCGGTCGTCATCAGTACCGTCGTCCACGACGAGTTCTCGCTGGGCGTCGGTGCCATCGTCGGGAGCGCGATATTCAATCTGCTCGTGATTCCGGCCCTCGCGGCGCTCTCGAGCGAGGAGCTCCGGTCCACGCGCGACATCGTCCACAAAGACGCCCAGTTCTACGTCATCAGTGTCCTCATCTTGTTCATCGTGTTCGCCCTCGGGGCGACGTACGTCCCGGGCGGAACCAACCGGGCGGCTGTACTGACCCCCACACTGGCCGCCGTTCCGCTCGCAACCTACGGCATCTACGTCTTCTTGCACCAGCAGGACGCCAGCGAACACGTCGCGGACGAAGCGCACAGTGTCCGGCCGGCCCGGGAGTGGGGGCTTCTCGGAGTCGGGCTCGTCATCATCACCGTCGGCGTCGAGGGGATGGTCCAGGGCGCGCTCTCTCTCGGTGTCATCTTCGACACGCCGACGTTCCTCTGGGGGTTGACCGTCATCGCCGCCGGCACGAGCCTCCCCGATGCCTTCGTCAGCGTCCGGGCGGCGAAAGACGACGACAGCGTCACGAGCCTGACGAACGTGCTGGGGAGCAACACGTTCAACCTTCTGGTGGCGATTCCTGTCGGCGTCCTCCTGGCAGGCCGGGCGACGATCGACTTCCTCGTGGCGATTCCGACGATGGGCTTTCTGGGGTTCGCGACGCTGGTGTTCATCGTGTTCATCCGGACGGACCTCGAACTCTCGGACCGCGAAGCGTACACGCTGCTTGGCCTGTACGTGGTGTTCGTCTGCTGGATGGCGCTAGAATCCGTCGGGCTCATCGAGACGGTCCGCGGTATCTGAGACGGGCCGTGTTGCTGTCACTGGTGGGTTGCCAGTGCAAGCCCCGACCAGCGGCAGTGATGCCTGCGGGCTGTGCTGGGCCATCCAGCCGTCCGTGCGTGTTACCTATTCGCCGTCGGACGATAGCGTGCGAGAGTAAACCGCCTCGTCGTAGGGGTCGCCGCCGATAGTGAGCGAGCGAGTCTTGATTCGTTCGAAACCGAGGTTTTCGAAGAACTCCCGGCTCCGGTCGTTCGATGCCAGGTCGAGCGCCCGGAACTGCTCGACGCCGTGTTCTAAGAAGATGTCCTCGAGCCGGTCGTACAGGGCCGTCCCGATGCCCTCTCCGTGGTAGTCCGGGTGGACGTACAACCGCAGCATCGTCCCCGTCGTATGCATGGTGATCCCCTGGGTGAATCCGATGACTTCGCCGTCCTGCTCGGCGACCAGTAGCGTCGCCTCGATGTCCTCGAGGTCGTTGGCGGGGACGCCGCCGGCCCACCCGTGGAGCGCGCTGCCCAGTGGGTCGGCGTACCAGTCGGCTATCGTCTCGTCGATGACATCGGAATCCAGCGAGTCGTAGGCGTCGTGCCACGCCGCCCGAGCGACCCGGCGGATACCGTCGGCGTCCGCGTCGAAGGCCCGGCGGATGGCCGTCATGCGTGTCCCGTCGACGGTGCCTGGGCACCACCCGGCGTTTCACAGGTCCGCAACTGACGCCACAGGCGGTGTTTCCCCGCGGAATCCATCGAACGCTGGAACGAGTCGTGCACCATAGCTTGAGTGTCTGTCGACTGGTTTGTGCTATCGTGGCTAATATCCATCCCTTCGACATTGTGAACGGTTCTCAGTATCTATAATGGTTTATCATTAGGTTTATGTAGGTGACGCGCTTTGGTGGTCCTGTATGAGGACAGTCATCCTCGGTGTCGTCGGCTCCGACGCGCACGTCGTTGGAATCACCATTCTGGAACGAGCGTTCGAAGCGGCGGGGTTCAACGTAGTCAACCTCGGTGTCCAGTCGTCCCAGTCGGAGTTCATCGAGGCCGCGGATGAACACGACGCCGAGGCGATACTCGTGTCGTCGCTGTACGGCCACGCCGAGCAGGACTGTCAGGGATTCCAGCAGCAGATCAACGAGGCAGGACTGGACGTGACGACGTACATCGGCGGCAATCTCGCCGTCGGACAGGACTCCTTCGAGGAGACGCGAGAGACGTTCAAAGCGCTCGGTTTCGACCGCGTCTTCGACTCCGAGACCGACCCCGAGGAGGCTATCGAGGCGCTGAAAGCCGACCTCGGCCACCGCTCGCGCGAGGAGGCGTCGTCCGAGAAAATCCAGCTCGGTTCCTGACTCACGGACTGTCTTTCCAGTCGCTCACTCTGTCGTGCTGTAACCCGGGACAGTCTCAGCTACGGACATCGACTGTGGCGTAGTCCGGGCTGCTTTACGACCGGAGCGTGTATGGTTCATAATGTCACACATGACAGCTGAGCTCAGTGACGGCACCGAGATAAAGAACATCCACGACGTCGTCGAGGGTTCGAACGGCGTCCACCTGAAGAAGGAGGTCGGAGGCGGCGGGCTCGAGCGGGTCGCGTACATCCCGTATCCGAACCTGCTGTACGTGTACCACGACAACTAAACCAGTAGTCCCGGGCCGGCGACCCGGCGGTGAACTGCCCGGCCCACCGGCCGAAGTGCGGATCTAGTCACGCACCGAACCAGTTGGCATTCGGATGAGCCAGGGCTCGGCGGTCGTGACGAACCAGCACGCGGGACCGACGACCACGCTGAACCCCTCTCGGAACTGGGTTCTCACGACCCCGCGATGTGGGTCAGCGAGACGGCGGCGGCTGACGCCGTCGGGCGTCATCCTCCGGACGCAGGTCGGCCCGACCGCTTCGACCCGGGGGCGTCGCTGGGCGTGAAGGTGACGACCGCCGACGAGTTCGCGGATACCGCCTTCGAAAGCTCGCGCAGGGCGACCGCATCGGCGTCGGTCCATGGCGCCCGCTATCACGTCGCTCAACGCCGCCGAGGCGCTTCATCTCACCCGCAGTTTGCGTGGTCGGCCCACGGAGCCGCTGCTGACGAAACTCGTCACCGCGATGGACCCCCACATCGAGTTCTTCGACAGCCACAACCGGGGTCTCCGTGGTCAATTTCACCCCTGAGGACTGCACCTACGTCGGCTACGGCGTCGACAAGACGACGGGCGCCCCCGACGCGGACCGCTCCGTGGTCGCGGCGTACCGCGTTCCCGACGGCGGGGTGAACCCCATCGAAGTAACTGACGAGTATCGCGGAGGATAGCGGTTCGCCGACCCGGCAGTTTCCACATTCATATACCGGCCCCGCTCCATAGTCCGACCATGACCGGACCACACGTCGTCGGTGTCGTCGGGAGTCTCAGAGACCAGAGCTACACGAGAGTCGGCATCGAGCGCGCGCTCGCTGCCGCCGAGGAGCGAGGGGCGACGACGGAGCTGCTCGACCTCCGGGAGTTTGACCTGCCGGTGTTCGATGCCGACCGCCGCGAGGCCGGTGACGCCGTCGAGTTCGCCGACAGAGTCCACGCGGCCGACTCCATCCTGCTCGGCACGCCAGTGTACCACGGGTCGTACTCGGGCGTGTTGAAGAACGCACTCGACTACTGTGGCTTCGACGAGTTCGAGCACAAGACGGTGGGGCTGCTGGGAGTCGCCGGCGGGGGCTTTCCCATCACTGCGCTCGAACACCTCCGCTCGGTCTGCCGGGCGCTGAACTGCTGGGTCATCCCCCATCAGGCCGCGATTCCGAAGGCGCGTAACTACGTCGCGGACGGGCGGATAACCGACGCCGACATCGACGAACGCGTGGCGACCCTCGGCGAGGAAGCGGTCCAGTACGCGAACATCGAGCCGGACCCGGCGTGTTTCGAGAGTACGGAGAACGTCGGAGCGGACGATTAGCGGTGAGGACCGCCCCGCGTGTCCGAACCGTGAGCGTCCGGTCCGCAGGAGCAGATGATTAGCCGCGAGGACCGCTGTGCGTGTCCGAGCCGTGAGCATCTGCTTCGCAGGCGCAGATGATTAGCCGGAGGACCGCTGTGCGTGTCCGAGCCGTGAGCATCTGCGTCGCAGGAGCAGACGATTAGCCGCAAAACTGCTGTGCCTGTCCGAGCCCTGAGCCTCCGCTGGCCGAGAGAAGGAAACGGTCAAACCGACCCACACCCTACGTCCTGTCGTGACTCAGTGGGTCGAAAATCCGACCGGTGGCCGTGACCGGGGGCCAACCGCGCTGGTGCGCGCGTGGGTCGAGATACTGTCTCGCCCGCGACGGTTCTTCCGCACCGGCGTCGCGCCGGGCGACCAGGCCCCGGGGCTGGTGTTCGCGGCGACGGTGGTTCTCTTCGAGGAGGTGAGCCGCTACGCCGTCGTCAGGCTGGCCGAGCGGGGGCTCGTATCGACTGGGCCGTTCGACTACCCCGCTATTGCGGGCTTCTCGCCCGGCGTCGCGGTGCTGGCGCTGTTTGCTATCCTCGTGTTCGTCACGCCGGCGACGGTGCATCTGACGGCGGCGCTACAGACCCTGCTGTTGCTCCCCCTCTCGGTGCTCCCTGTCGCGTCGGACCGCGCCGGCGTGAGCGAGACCGTCCAGGTGATGTGCTACGCGATGGCCCCCTGTCTGCTGGCGGGCCTGCCCAGCCCAGAGGTGCGGGTGCTCGTCACCGCCTGGGGCGCGGGGCTGTACCTGCTCGGCACTGCTGTGGTCCACAACGTGCGGCTCCCGGTCGCCGCAGTGGTCGGCGCCTTTCCCGCCGCGATCATCTTCGGCTACGGCTTCCGGGGCTTCCAGGCCCTCTCGGTGCTGGTCGCCGACTACGGGTTTTAGGGTCTGTCCGCGTGCGTGTTCGCACGATGCTCAGTATCGACATCGACCAGTTCATGCTGGAACTCAAGGACGGAGCGTTCAAGAGCGTCGGGCCGTCGAACAAGGAAGCGACCATCAAGATGTACGACGTGGAGGGCGTCGACGTTCGCGAGTACGGCGACAAGCGCGTGAAGATTGCCTTCGAAGACGAACAGGGGAGCGAAATCGAGGTCGCTCTGTTCCCGGAACAGGCGAAAGCAGTCGCTACAGGGCTCGAGCTACTCGAAGACGAGAGCGAGCTGTTCGATTAGCGGACCGGTTTAGCTCGTCCGTAATCCGACAACCGTTTTAGGCCCGACATGCTTGCACCGTGTAATGGGTTCGTGTATCATCTGCGGCAAATCTGTCGAAGGACGCATCTGTGACCTCCACGAGGAGGACGCCCTGTTCGAGTTCCGCGGCTCGCGTGCCGACCAGCTATCGGTCGACCGCTACTACCGCGGCAGTGTCGACGGCTTCGCCGAGTTCGGCGTCTTCGTCGACATCGGCGACAGCGTAACGGGGCTGCTCCACCGGAGCGAACTGGACCAGCGGCTCGACTCCCTCGACTGGGAACCGGGCGACACCGTCTACGTCCAGGTCAAGAACGTGCGGGACAACGGCAACGTCGACCTCGGCTGGTCGATCCGCCAGTCCGAGCGAGAGTTCCGGGGCGTCCTCGTCGACGACCCGGAGATCGGCCACGCCGTCCTGCTGGAGAACGAAGACGACGAAGACGACGAAGACGACGGGGACTCCCAGTCCGACGGCGGCTCTGACGAGGCGGCGTCCGACTCTGCACCCGACGAGTCCGCAAGCGAGAGCGACGACGATTCCACCACGGACGACGATCCGAGTTCGGGTTCGAATTCGGCCGAGTCGGAGACCACCGCAAGCGCCGGTTCGGTAAGCCGGACCGGCGACGCCGACCGCGTCGAAGGCACTGCGGCCGTCGGCGGCAACGACGGCGGTTCGAACTCCGCTGTCGCCGCCGAGTCCGAGGCCGCCGAGGACACCACCGAGGAGCAGACGGCGGAAGCGACCGCTGCCGAACCGGTCGCCGCGGCTATCGGCGACCTCGAGGACCACGTCGGTTCGGACGTTCGACTGGAGGGCGAAGTCGTCGGCATCCGACAGACTTCCGGCCCGACGGTGTTCGAACTCCAGGACGAGACGGGAACAGTCGACTGTGCGGCCTTCGTCGAGGCGGGCGTCCGCGCCTACCCCGAGGTGGAAGAAAACGACTACGCCCGACTGACGGGTGAGGTCCGCGAACGCCGCGGTGAACTGCAGGTCGAGACCGAGGACCTCGACGTGCTCGAAGCCGAGGAGCGCGAGGCAGTCGAACAGCGACTCGCCGACGCCCTCGACGACGAGGCCCGACCCGACACGGTCGAACCGCTCGCCGAGGACACGGCTGTCGCGGCCCTCTCCGAGGAACTGGTCGAAGCGGCGACCCAGATCCGGAAGGCAGTGCTGACGGACCGGCCGGTCATCGTCCGCCACGCCAACACGGCGGACGGCTATCTCGCCGGCAGCGCGCTCGAACGGGCGGCGCTCCCGCTGGTCACCGAGCAGCACCGCCGGGCCGACGCGAAGTACCACTACTTCGACCGCCGCCCAATCGAGGGCGGCGTCTACGACATGGACGACGCGACGAAGGACACGACGACGATGCTCGACAACCGGGAGCGCCACGAGGAGAAGCTCCCCCTGTTCGTCTTCGTCGCCGCCGGCGGCACGCGCGAGAGTCTCGACGGCTTCGACCTGCTGAACGTCTACGGCGCTCCGAGCGTCGTCATCGACGACATCGACGTCGACGGCGCGGTCGTCGACACGGTCGACGCCGTCGTCTCGCCCTCGGCCGACACCGTTTCCGAGACCACTTCGACGGCGCTCGCGGCCAACGTCGCCGCACACGTAAACGAGGACGTTCGCGACGACTTGCAGCACCTCCCGGCGGTGAGCTTCTGGGAGAACATCCCCGAGCCGTACCTGGCGGCCGCAAACGAGGCCGGCTACGACGAGGCCGCCGTCTCGGAGCTCCGCGAAGCCGTCGCGCTCGAAGCCCACTACCAGTCCTACGAGGACAAGCGCGAACTCATCACCGACCTCGTGTTCGGCGACGACGAGGAGGACGTGGGCGGCCTGGCCGGCCACGTCGCCGAGCAGTTCCGCGAGAAGGTCGACGAAGAGGTCTCGACGGCCCGGGCCAACCTGGACCACCGGACCGTCGACGGCGTGGACATCGCCGTGCTCGACACGGACGCCTTTACCCACCAGTACGAGTTCCCGCCGGAGTCGCTCCTGCTCGATGAACTCCACCGGGCCGTCCGCGACGAGAGCGACGCCGTGCTCGGCATCTCGACGGACACGATGTACGTCCGCGCCGACGGGGACCTGGACCTGCACGAACTGGTGAGCGAAGTCCGCGAACGGGTGCCCGAAGGCGGCGTCGCGACCCGGAGCGTCCGCGAGGGGACCATCCGCTATCTGGCCGGCGAGCGACCGGCCGTCCTCGACGCCACGCTCGATGTGCTGGCCGAAGAGCTGTAGCGCAGGGAACTTTTTTTGTCTGCCGGCTGTCTGCTCGGTCATGAGCGACGGCCCCGTCAACGAAGCCGACCTCGACTGGACCGACCACGAACACGGCGACCGGACGTTCAGGCGAAAGCAGCTGGGCGACGCTGCCGGCGGTGAGAAACTCGGCGCGAGCCTCTATGCCGTTCCGCCGGGCAAGCGCCTCTGGGTGCGCCACTACCACGAGGGCAACGAGGAGGCGATATTCGTCCGGGCGGGCACGGGAACACTCTGGCTCGGCCCCGATGCCGACGAGCACGACCTCAAACCGGGTGATTACGTCGCGCTCCCGGCCGGCGAGGAGAGCGCACACGAGATCGAAGCCGACGAGTCCGAACTACGACTGCTGATGGTCTCGACGATGGAAGAGCCGGACATCACTGTCTATCCCGACCGGGAGATGGTCGGGCTGTACGCGGGGTCGGCCCCGGGCGGCGAGAAAACCGACCGGACGCTGTCGACGTATCTCGATAGCAACGCCGAGAAAGAGTACTGGGAGGAGTAAGTTACCGGCTGCCGACTTCGAACTCCGACAGCATCGTCTGGAGCCGCTCGGACTGGTCGGCGAGCGATTCGATGCTGGCGCTGACCTGCGACATGGACGCGGCCTGTTCCTGTGCAGTCGCGGACGCGGTTTCGGTCTCCGCGGCGGTCGCCTCGCTGATGTCGACGGCCTCCTCGACCATCGACACCGCCTCCTCGGTCGTGGCGGCCTGGTCGTCGGTCGTGTCGCTGATCTCCTGAATCCCGTCGTCGGTCGCCTCGGCGTTCTCGGCCACCTGCGTGAACGTGTCGACGACGTCTTCGACGGCTTCGGTACTCGCTTGCATGTCCTGCTTGGCTCCCCGCGCTTCCGTGACCGTGGTCTCGGTCTGGGCCTGGGTCTCCTCGATGAGCTGTTCGATCTCGGTCGCCGATGCCTGGGTCTCCTCGGCCAGCTGTTTGACCTCGTCCGCGACGACGGCGAAGCCGTCGCCGCCCGACCCGTTTCCGGCACGCGCGGCCTCGATGTTGGCGTTCAGGGCCAGCATGTTCGTCTGTTCGGCGATGTCACCGATGAGTTCGACGATGTCGCCGATCTCGGCCATCTTCTCGTCTAAGCGCTCCACGTTCTCGACCGTCGAGTCGATGGCTGCCTGGACCTCCCGGGACCCCGCTATCGCCTCCTGTGCCGTCTCCTCGCCGGCGTCCGCGATTTCGGCCGTCTCGCGGGACCGCTCCGCGACGGTCTCGGCGGAGGCGGCCACCTCCTCGACGGTCGCCGACAGGTCGGTCATCTCGCCGGAGACGGTTTCGAGCATCTCCCGCTGTTCGGCCGCCCCGCTGGCGATGCCCTGGATCGATTCGCTCATGTCCTCGCTGGCTTCGGTCGCCTCGCCGGCACCGGCCGTGGCCTGGTCGCTCGCCGACGCAACCTCCTGTGAGAACGTCTGTATCTCCTCCATTGCCGTCTCTGTCTCCGTCATCATCTTGTTGAACGACTCGGCGATCTGGGCCATCGCTTCGTTGTCGGCCCCGTCGGGGTCGACACGAACCGTCAGGTCACCGTCGGCAGCGGCCGCCATCGCCTGGCTGAATCTGCTGGCCGTCTCCTGAAGTTCGGTGTTTTGGCGCTCGACTGCCTGCATTTTCTCCTCCGCCTTCTCACGGGCCTCCTTCGCCTCGGCGCGTTTCCGCTCTATCTCCTCCTGTTTGGCCTGGAGGTCGTCGATCTCCGAGGCACGCTGTTCGGCCTCTTCGAAACGCACTCGGGATTTCTCGCGTGACCGCTCGGTCGACACCCAGTTGTTTACGAGGGCGACACACAGCATCAGGACGAACCCGCCGTGGATGAGCCCCCAGACCCATGGGTTGTCGATTGCTGCCGTGTGATTGTAGACACGGCTCGGGTCGATGGTTCCGAAGTAACCGTGGGTGAGAACCACATATCCTAGTCCCCACAGGAACGGGACCCAGTCCTCGTAGACGGCAACAATCGCCATCCCGACGAAGAAGTGAAAGTGGGCTTCGATGTAGCCGCCGGAGAACTGGACGAGAGCCAGCGATGACACGAACACCCCCGTGACTGAGAGGATTGTCCTGACACGTCGCGGGAACTGAGCGATGAGGCTCCCTGCAGACAGGGTGAAGATAACCCCACAGAGTAACAGTATTCGAGGCAAGGCAGTGACAGGGATTTGCGCTTCAGCTATCGGCGTCGACCCGCTGTAGATGCCAAGCCCGAACAGGAACGGGATATGCAGCAACGTCACGAGCACCACACTCCGGTGTCGGTTGCGCCACTGTTTGTCCGGGATTGTCGAACCGTCCGGGATATAGGAGACGAAGGTTTCCAACCGCTCGGCTACGCTCGGATCGCCGCCGATTGTGTCCCCCACGTCTCCCGTGGATTGAGCCATGTAAAAACGGTCCGAGTACCGCAAATTAACCCTTTCGTGCGGATTATCAATCCTGGAACTGCAGTACCGCCGTGCACTTTTCACGCCGTCGTCGCTCGGTGCGCCCCTCGTGGCCGGAGACGTAGTCGTCCCTCCTAGAGCGTACTCTGTTTCCGTTTCCGCTCTCGGGCGGCCACGATGTGACGGGTCGCACACGACCCAGCGGATTGCCGACGGGGATTTCAGTCCAGTATTGACCTATCAACCGAGATAACGAGGTCCGGTGTCTGCGGTGACGACTCGACGGCTCAGGAGTTGTTTCCAGAGGCCCACTAGCTACCGACCACCCCCGGTCCCGCTACGTATCCGTCTATGAGACGGACCGGGTTGCCTTCTTCACGCCGTAGTACGCCCACTCTGCGCCGTAACAGAACACGCAGCCGCGGAAGGTCGGCCGGTCGGGGCTCCCGGTGTCGTCCGTTTCGCCACTCATACCGTCGCTTGGTGTGACAGCCCAATGAATCTCACGGCTGTCCCCGTCGCTGACGACACCCGAGCGACACGCTTATTCGGCCGAGACGCCGATTTCGCACAACGCCGATGAGCACGGAGACGCCGGACCCAGACGAGACAGAGACCTTCCAGCAGGTGTGTGCGGAGCTTGTCGACCGGATTCTCGCGGGCGAGGTCGAGCGCGACGACGTCGAATCGGCCAAGATCGACGTCTGCCGGGAGTACTCCGCGCCCAAAGTGCCGAAAAACTCGGAACTGCTCGACTACGCGCCACAGGAACACCGCGAGGTCCTAGAGGAAGTCCTCCAGCGCAAGCCTGTTCGGACGGCCTCGGGCGTCTCTCCTATCGCGATTATGACATCGCCCGAGCGGTGTCCACACGGGAAGTGTCTGTACTGTCCCGGCGGCCCGGATTCGGAGTTCTCCTCCGCCCAGTCCTACACCGGCCACGAGCCCGCGGCCGCACGCGGCGAACAGAACGACTACGACCCCTACGGCCAGGTCACGCTCCGGCTCAACCAACTGCGTGAGATCGGCCACCCCGTCGACAAGGCCGAACTCATCCTGATGGGCGGGACGATGACGGCCCGGAGCCACGACTACCAGGAGTGGTTCGTCAAGCGGGCCCTGGAGGCGATGAACGACTTCGACGCCGACGCCGAGCCGACGCCCGCGGAGGACGTGAGCTTCGCCGAGGACGATTACGAGTTCCGCTATCTGGAGGACGTCATCGCGGAGAACGAGACCGCCGACGTCCGGAACGTCGCCACGACGTTCGAGACGAAGCCCGACTGGTGTGACCCCGAACAGATCGACCGGATGCTTGACCTCGGCGGGACGAAAGTCGAAGTCGGCGTCCAGACGACCTTCGAGCGCATCAACCGCGAGATGCACCGCGGCCACGGGATTCAGGCCTCCATCGACGCGAACCGCCGCCTGCGCGACTCTGGGTTCAAGGTCGGCTTCCACATGATGCCGGGCCAGCCCGGAATGTCCAGGGAGATGTGCCTGGAGGACTTCCGGCGTATCTTCGAGGGGACCGACTGGCGGCCGGACTACCTCAAGATATACCCGACGCTGATCGTCGAGGGGACCGTCACCTACGACTGGTGGCGCAAAGACGAGTTCGACCCGCTAGACAACGACGAGGCCGCCGACCTGGTCGCCGAAATCAAGGACATGATTCCCCGCTACACCCGCCTCCAGCGCGTCCAGCGGGATATCCCGGCTGACTTCATCGAGGGCGGGGTCTGGAAGTCGAACCTCCGCCAGCTCGCCTGGAAGCGGATGGAAGAGCACGGCTGGACGTGTGACTGCATCCGCTGTCGGGAGGCCGGACACAGCGACGATGTCGCCGAGAACATCGAACTCGGCGTGATGACCTACGAGGCCTGTGGCGGCACTGAACATTTCATCTCCTTCGAGGACTTCGACAACGACGTGCTCGTCGGATTCTGTCGGCTCCGCTTCCCCAACGACCCGGTGCGCCGGGAGCTACAGGACGCCGCAATCGTGCGCGAACTCCACGTCTACGGCAACGCCGTCGGCGTCGGCCAGCAGGGCGACGACGAGGACCACCAGCACAAGGGCTACGGGAAGAAACTGCTCGAAAAAGCGGAAGCGCTGGCCCGAGACGCCGGCTTCCCGAAGCTGGCCGTCATCTCCGGGATCGGCGTCCGGCAGTACTACCGGGAGAAACTGGGGTACAAGCAGGACGGGCCGTACGTGAGCAAGCGGCTCTGATAGCCGTCAGACCGACGACGGTCCGCCCCGAACTTGCCCGGAGTCCTGTTCGAGCGTGAGTGCCCGGCTCGATAGACCGTCGTTGCAGAGACGAGCCGCCAGACGGCTGGTTGAACGGAGTCACGCTCGTCGCACGGCGGCAGACGGTCGGTGGGGTGAAAGGCCTGAGCTCATTTGAGTGACTATATGTATGCCCACACTCCGACGGGGTGAGCCAGTGCTGTCGAACGGGGCTTTATCAATAATGGCGGACTGGAGCCCTTAATACTGAAGAACCGCCGGTAGCGGGCGTAAAACACGATAATACTACCTTACTCGTTGATTCATTCCCGCTAACTAATTGCGATACTGCCATCGACCCACCCATGGGTAAGATTACGGGCCTGTGGCTAACAGCGATGACAATACTCGCTGTGGTCATGGTGCCGACGGCCTCGATGCTCGGGCCGGGCGTCGTGGCTGCGTCCAATCACGAGACGGAGACATTCGAGGGACCGGACATCCAGACGTCGGATGCCGGACTGATCGACACGCGAGCCGACACGGGGCAGATGCAGACGCCGGAACTCGACCTGTGGGTCACGCTCGAGAACACGGGTGACGAGGAGGGGGAGGAAACGATAACCGTCGAGGTCGGTGGGCGGGAGGTGACCGTCATTGGCACCGAGGAGGTCGAGGTCGAACCCGGTGAACGGAGAAACGTAACGACGACCTACGTGCTGGAGACCAGCGACGGCGGCTATATCGAGGACGGGGAACACGAAGTGACGGTCAACGGCGAATCCGCCGGGACGCTTGTGGTCGGGCAGTCGAACATCACTACCACAGACCACGAATGGAACACGACGACGGTTAGCGAAGGCGGGGCCGTCGAACTGAGCGTCTCTGCGGAGAACACCGGTGTGGTTGCCGGACAGCGAGACATTTTCACCTACGTTGACGAGGAGTCCGTCGATGCGGTGTCTTTCGACCTGGAACCGGGCGAGTCCGGGACAGACACGTACGTACACACGTTCGACGAACCCGGGGAGTTCGAGTTCGGCACTACTGAGGAGACCCGGACTATCACGGTCGAATCGGAGGACGACGGCGGCGGGGCCGGGCCGCCGGACATTCAGGTAGCGGACGCCGGGCTGATCGACACGCGAGCCGACACGGGACAGATGCAGACGCCGGAACTCGACCTCTGGGTCACGTTCGAGAACACGGGTGATAGGGCGGGTGAAGTCCCGATAACCGTCGAAGTCGGTGGGCAGGAGGTGACAGTCATCGGCACCGACGAGGCGACTGTCGGGCCGGGCCAGACAGAAAACGTAACGACGACCTACGTGCTGGAGACCAGCGACGGCGGCTATATCGAGGACGGCGAGCACGAGGTCACGGTCAACGGCGAATCAGCCGGCACGCTGGTCGTCGGGCAGTCGGATATTACCGTCACAGACCACGAATGGGACACGACGACAATCAGCGAAGGCGAGGCTGTCGAACTGAGCGTCACTGCGGAGAACACGGGCGTCGTCTCCGGGCAACGTGATATCGAGGTATCCGTCGACGGGGAGTCCGTCGATGCGGTGTCTTTCGACTTGGAACCGGGCGAGTCCGGGACGGACACGTACGTGCACACGTTCGACGAACCCGGGGAGTTCGAGTTCGGCACTACTGAGGAGACCCGGACTATCACGGTCGAATCGGAGGACGACGGCGGTGGGGCCGGACCGCCGGCCATTCAGGTACGGGACGCCGGGCTCATCGACGAGCAAATCGATACGGAGCAGATGAAAACGCCCGAACCCGAGCTGTGGGTCGTCTTCGAGCACACGGGCTTTACGACGGAAACAGTCCCAATAATTGTCGAGGTCGGCGGGCGGGAAGTGACGGTCATCGGCACCGACTCGCTGACCATCGGGCCGGGCCAGACGGAAAACGTAACCACGACATACGTGTTAGAGACCCGGGACGGCGGCTATATAGGCGACGGGGAGTACGAGGTCACGGTCAACGGCGAATCCGCCGGCACGCTGACCGTCGGCCAGCCCGATATTCAGCTGACTGCGGCCGAGTGGAATACGACGACAGTTGTCGAGGGTGGAGCAGTCGAACTGACCGTTACCGCGGAGAACACCGGTAGCGTTGCTGGACAGCAAGACAACAGTACCTCCGTTGACGGGGAGTCCGTCGGCGCGGTGTCTTTCGACCTGGCACCCGGTGAATCCGCGACGGATACGTACGTACACACGTTCGATGAGGCCGGCACGTACCAGTTCGCGGTTGGAGAACGAACACGGACTATCACAGTCGAAGAGCCGGCAACTTTCGAGGTATCCGACCGGACGCTGAGTTCGAGGGACGTGAGTAAGGGCGACAGCGTCGAGGTGACCGCCACGGTGACGAACACCGGAGGTCGGGCCGGGACCTACGAGGTGCCGCTGACGGTGGCCGACAGAGAGGTGGACACGACCGAGGTGGAACTCGGTCCCGACGAATCGACGACCGTCTCGTTCACGCGGACGTTCGGCGCCGTCGGCAACTACACCATCGACCTCGACGGCGAGCGCGTCAGCACGGTGCAGGTTTTCGAGCCAGCGTCCTTCGAGGTGGCGGACGCGCAACTGAGTTCGCCGGCATCTGACCAGGAACTGAGTTCGCCGCTCATAAAACAGGGCGACAGCGTCGAGGTGACCGCCACGGTGACGAACACCGGAGGTCGGGCCGGGACTTACGAGGTGCCGCTGACGGTGTCAGACCAGGAGGTAAACTCGACTGAAGTGGCACTCGACCCCGGCGAATCGACGACTGTCTCGTTCACGCGGACGTTCAGCGCCGTCGGCAACTACACCATCGACCTCGACGGCGAGCGCGTCAGCACGGTGCAGGTTTTCAGGCCAGCGACCTTCGAGGTGGCGGACGCGCAACTGAGCCAGTCTTCCGCCGAAACCGGTGAGTCGGTCGACGTGACCGCGACCGTCAGGAACGTCGGTACGGAAAGCGGGAGCTACACCGCGGAACTCACCGAGGGCGGACAACCGCTCAAAACCAAATCCGTCGGGCCGGTCGCGGGCGGTCAAACGGAAACTGTCACCTTCACCATCTTATTCGACAGCGAGGGCGACCGGTCGCTCTCTATCGGCAACGCCACCGCCGGAACGCTCTCCGTCGAAGCCAGAAGCAGTGGCGGCGGTGGCGGTGGTGGCGGCGGTGGCGGCGGTGGCGGCGGTGGCGGCGGATTCGACTTCGACGATGAACCGGAGGAGACCGAAACCGGTGGCGGCGCAGAACCCCCGGCTATCTCGCAGTCCCGCCTCGACAACGGTGTCGCTCTCCGGGTGACTGCGAACGCTGCGAACTCGACGGTCTCCCAGTCGCTGAACCGCTCCGGACCGTCCGAGACCGCGCCGGCGTTTACCCTCGCTCGACTCTCGCTCGACGTGACAGACGAGAGCGACGGATTCAACACGACGATGCTGGGCCCGCACGCCACGCCGAACGACATGGCTGCGATCCAGGAAGACGGTGTGCGCGGGTACGTGACCGTCACCTCCGGCGCAAACGCGTCTGCCATCAGCCGGGCGACCTACACCCTGCGGCTCAACGAGTCCGCGCTACCGGCTACCGGGTCGATGGACGACGTCCGGGTGTTCCAGTACAACAACGGGACCTGGAGCCAGCTACCCAGCACCGTCAACGCGACGAACAGGTCTATTCAGGCCAGGTCGCCCCGTCTATCGACTATCGCTGTCGTCTCTCCGGTCGCTGAGGAGTCTACCCCGTCCTCGGATAGGGCGACTCCGACACCCGCCGAACTCGCCGTTATTGATGCGTCGTTGACGGCTGACTGGGTCCGGGCCGGGTTCAACACGTCGGCGCGGGCGACGGTCCAGAACCCGACCGACGAACCCGTCGAGCAGACGCTGACAGTCACCGTCGACGGCGACCCCGTCGCTTCCAGAGCGGTCCGGCTCGCTGCCGGCGAACAGACCACTGTGAGTGTCGAGTTCGAAGCCGTCGAGGGGGCAGTCGCGGTCAACGGCGTCAGTGCCGGCGACCTGCGTGTCGGAACGGGGTCGGGTTCAGGCACGTCCGGGACCGACGACACCGGCGAAAGCGGTGGGGGCGCCCAGCCAGCCGCGGAAACGACCGCTGCGTCGGGGCCCGGCTTCACCGTCCAGCTAGTCGCGCTGGTACTCGCGCTGGTCGCGGTCGTCGCTCGCCTTCGACGCCGGCGCTGAGTTCCGCTCCGCGTCCGCAGAAGGAGCGGCTTACCGTGACGTTGCCTCATACGTAACTAATGCTTTACTCGATAAATCCCGGCCATGGAAAAGGTACGTGTGCTGTTTATTACCGTTGCTGTGGCTCTCTGCGGTATTGCGGCTTCGCCACTGGCGGCTGCCGATGATATCACAGCCGCCGGCAATAGCGCGGCCTTCGAGGTGACCGACGCGACTGTCGACCCGACGACAGTCACGAAGGGAGAGGCGGCCGAGGTCACAGCGACCGTCGAAAACAACGGGAACAGAAGCGGGACGTTCACTGCAGAGTTGACGCGTAACGGGACGGTGACACAGACAAGCGACCTCAGTGTCGATGCCGGTTCGACGCGAGACGTCACCTTCGCCGTGGAACCGGCCGCCACAGGAGGGTACGACCTGTCGGTCAACGGGGTCGACGCAGGGACACTGACCGTCAACGACCCGGCTTCGTTCGAGGTGGTACGTGCGGACCTCGACGAGGGGACAGTCGAGGTCGGCGAGACCGTCGACGCAACAGCCACCGTCGAGAACACCGGTGAAACCAGCGACACGCACGAGGTGTCGCTACAGGCCGATGGAACGACTGTCGAAACACGAACGATCGAGGAGATCGACCCCGGTGCTCGCGAGGAGGTGACGTTCGAATACGTTCCCGACGAGCCTGGAGAGCAGTCTATCGCCGTCGACGATGTCACTATCGGGACGCTAACTGTGCAAGATCCGGAGGGTGACGAAGAGACGGAGGAAGACGATGCGGATGCAGACGACGAATCCGACGTCGATGGGGATAGCAACGATGACTCCAACGACGATTCGGACGACGACGGGGCCAACGACGATGCGGATGATGACGAAGCGGATGACGACGAAGCGGATGACGCCGAAGCCGATGACCAGGACGGGACCGGGACATCGTCCGAGGAGGAGACGACGCCACTGAACGAGACGTCGGGCGGCGCCGCTCCGGCCGACAATGCGACCGGAACCGAGCCGGTCCGAACCGAGGAGCCGACGGCGACCGACACGCCCGAATCAGGTGCAGACAGCAGCGGGACGCTTCGCATCACAGACGCGTCGCTGTCGGCTGACTGGGTTCGGTCCGGCTTCAACACGACCGTGCGAACGACAGTCCGGAATCCCCGGTCGCGGACGGTCGACGAGACGCTGACCGTGACAGTCGACGGCGAACCGGTGGCAACGAACCGGGTGACGCTCGACCCCGAGGAGGAGACAGTCGTCGAAACCGAGTTCGAGGCGGTCAACGGAACCGTTCGGGTCAACGGTGTGACGGCGGGCCCGCTCACGGTGGAAAACCAGTCCGTTTCGGCCACTGGCGTCGACGAAGAGGCGACCACCGCGGCCCAGGGCCCAGGGTTCTCACTCGCACAGGTGGGCGTAGTTGTTGCGGTCCTTGCCGCCATCGGCTGGACGCGTCGGGGCCTCCGACACCGGCGGGACCGCTGAATCGGACTGCGGGCTGGCGGTCCGAACTGGTTGTGTGGTGGGTTTTTACTCGTACCGTCCGACAATCCGGTATGGCTCGTGACCTCGCAGTCGTCGGTGCCGGTGGTGCCGGTGCGGCGGCAACGTACGCGCTCCACGACGAGGACGTCGACGTGACAGTGTTCGAGAAGAGCCGCGGCGTCTGCGGGCGCGCCGCGACTCGGCGACACGGCGACTGCACGTACGAGTACGGGGCGAACTATCTCAAGTCCGACGACGAGCGCGTGACGGAGCTGGTCACGGAGACGCTGCCGACCGAGGGGCTCGTCGACATCGACGAACCGGTGTACACGTTCGACAGGACCGGCGAAATCGACGTCGGTCGAGAGTCCGACGAACACAAATGGACCTACGAGACGGGCATTACACAGGTTGCAAAGCGGCTGTTCGACCAGACCGACGCCGGCCTGGAGAACGGCGTGCGGGTCGAGCGCCTGGAGCGACAACAGGACGGCTGGCGGCTCCAGGACGACGACGGGGCCGACCTCGGCCACTTCGACGCCGCGCTACTGACACCGCCAGCGCCCCAGACAGCCGACCTCCTGGGGCAGTCACGGTGGGACCACGACGACTGCCGCGAATTCCGGCAGGGTATCGCTGCGGTCCCCTACCGAACGGTTATCGCCGGAGTGTTGCACTACCCCTTCGAACTCGACGTGCCGTGGTACGCCGCGGTCAACGGCGACAAGGACCACGACATCGGCTGGATCGGTCGCGAGGAGTGCAAGGACGGCCACGTCCCCGACGGCGAGTCCCTGCTGCTGGTCCAGATGAACGAACCGTGGTCGATTGCGAACTACGACGACCACCCCGACACGCTCATCGACGCTATCGCGACGCGGACGGCCCGACTGCTTGACGACGACCGGCTGGCCGACCCGGACTGGACCGACCACCAGCACTGGCGCTACTCCCAGCCGGAGGGCGGAGTCGACCACGGCCTTCTGTCGCGTGCGGCCGACCACGACCTGTACTTCGCCGGCGACTGGGTGGCCGGGGAGGGCCGACTCCACGCGGCGATACGGAACGGACTGGAGACGGGCGAGGCAATCGCCGACAGCGGCTAACGGAACGCCTTTGGGTGCCCGCCGACAGCCACCGACATGGACCACAAGCGGGAACTGACGAGCGTCGACCTCGCCGCCCTGGAGGGCGAACTCGCCGGCTACGAGGGCGCGAAGCTCGACAAGGCGTACCTCTACCCCGAGGACGACCTCGTCAGACTGAAGCTCCGGGACTTCGACCGCGGACGCGTCGAGTTCCTCATCGAGGTCGGCGACGTCAAGCGCGCCCACGCCGCCGACCCGGCACACGTCCCCGACGCGCCGGGCCGCCCGCCGGACTTCGCGATGATGCTCCGGAACCGGCTGTCGGGTGCTGACCTCGTCCGCGTCGAGCAGTTCGAGTTCGACCGCATCATCGAACTGGAGTTCGACCGCGAGGACGCCTCGACCACCATCGTCGCGGAGCTGTTCGGCGACGGGAACGTCGCCGTCCTCGACGAGTACGGCGAGGTCATCGACTGTCTGGAGACGGTCCGGCTCAAATCACGGACCGTCGCGCCGGGAACGCCCTACGAGTTCCCCTCGGCGCGGTTCAACCCGATGACCGTCGATTACGACGGCTTCGTCGCCCGCATCGAGGAATCGGACGCCGACCTCGTCCGGACGCTGGCAACGCAACTGAACTTCGGCGGCTTGTATGGCGAGGAGCTGTGTACCCGCGCCGGCATCGACTACAACGTCGCCGTCGACGAGCTCGAGGAGTCCGACTTCGAGCGGCTGTACGAACTCGTCGACCAGATGGGGACGCGGCTGCGCGAGGGGAACGTCGACCCGCGGGTGTACTACGAGACGCTCGAGGACGGCGATGGCGCTGGCAGTACGGAGGCCGACGAGGAACCGAACCGCCGGCGCGTCGACGTGACGCCGATTCCGCTGGAAGAGTACGAACAACTCTACAGCGAGTCTTTCACCGAGTTCAACCCCGCGCTGGACGACTACTTCTTCAACTTCCAGCGGGAGGAAGAAGTCGAGGGCGGCGAGACCCAGCGCCCGGACTTCGAGGCCGAGATAGAGAAACAGAAACGCATCATCCAGCAGCAGGAGGGTGCTATCGAGGACTTCGAGGCCGACGCAGAGGCCGAGCGGGAGAAGGCCGAACTGCTGTACGCCAACTACGACCTCGTCGACGAGGTGCTCTCGACGGTCCAGGCCGCCCGCGAGGACGACGTGTCCTGGGACGACATCGAGGCGACGTTCGCGGAGGGAGCCGACCGCGGCATCGCGGCCGCCGAGGCGGTCGTCTCGCTCGACGGAAGCGAGGGGACGGTGACGCTGGACATAGAGGGGACACGCGTCACAGTGGACGCCTTCACCGGCGTCGAGAAGAACGCCGACGAACTGTACACGGAGGCCAAACGCATCGAGGAGAAGAAAGAGGGTGCGCTCGCCGCCATTGAGAACACCCGCGAGGACCTCGAAGCGGTCAAGCAACGCCGCGAGGAGTGGGAGGCCGACGACGCGGAAGACGACGCCGGCGAGAGCGAGGACGAACCGACCGACTGGCTCTCGATGCAGTCCATCCCCACCCGGTCGACAGAGCGCTGGTACGAGCAGTTCCGCTGGTTCCACACCTCGGATGGCTTCCTCGTCATCGGCGGACGGGACGCCGACGAGAACGAGGAACTGGTCAAGAAGTACCTGGAGGGCGGTGACAAGTTCTTCCACGCCCAGGCCCACGGCGGCCCCGTCACGGTGCTCAAAGCCACCGGCCCCAGCGAGCCGTCCAGGGACGTTGACTTCCCGCAGTCCTCGCTGGACCAGGCCGCGCAGTTCGCCGTCTCGTACTCCTCGGTCTGGAAGGACGGGAAGTTCGCCGGCGACGTCTACATGGTCGACCCCGACCAGGTGTCGAAGACCCCCGAGAGCGGCGAGTACCTGGAGAAGGGCGGCTTCGCCGTCCGCGGCGACCGGACGTACTTCGAGGACACGCCCGTCGGCGTCGCCGTCGGCATCACCTGCGACGACGAGACGCGGGTCATCGGCGGCCCGCCGGCGGCCATCGAGGGACAGGCGGCGACGAGCATCACCGTCGAACCGGGCCAGTACGCCCAGAACGACATCGCAAAGCGGCTGTACCGGGAGTTCAGGTCCCGGTTCGCGGACGAGTCCTTCGTCCGCAAGGTCGCAAGTCCCGATCTGATACAGGAGTTCCTGCCACCCGGCGGCAGTCGGATGACCGAGGAGTGACGATGCCGGGACAGCGCGTTCGGGCTGGAGGTGGTGGCCTGCATGGGTGACCTCGGGAAGATCGACCGCGAACTGTTCGACAGCGTCATCTACCCGGAGCTGGGTGCGGACCGCGAGGACGTGACCCTGGGACCGACCCACGGTATCGACTTCGGCGTCATCGATGTCGGCGGCGAGGCACTCGTCACGGCCACCGACCCGCTGTCTGTGCTACCGGACCTGGGCTTCGAGCGAGCCGGTCGGTTCGCGCTCGACGTGGTCCTGGCCGACGTGGCCGTCTCCGGCGTCCCGCCGTCGCACCTCTCCGTGACGTTCACGCTCCCGCCCGAGATGACCGACGACGAACTGGCGGCGATGTGGCACGGCTTCGCCGGACGGGCCGCGGAAGTAGGTGTGAGCGTCGTCACCGGCCACACCGCCCGCTATTCGGGCGTCGACTACTCCTGGGTCGGCGGCGCGACGGTGCTTGGCGTCGGGTCCCACGACGACATCGTCCGGCCGGACGGCGCGCGGCCGGGCGACAGATTGGTCGTCGGGACCGGTCCCGGTGCGGAGGTCGCGGGCCTGTTCGCGACGCTCTTCCCGGAGCAACTCGGCCTGTCGCCCGACCAGACAGCCACCGCACAGGAGCGCCTGGCCGACACCGCTCTCGTCGAGGACGCCATGGCCGCGACGAACGCCGGGACGGTGACGGCGATGCACGACGCCACCGAGGGCGGCATCACCGGCGCGTTCATCGAGATGGCCGACGGCGCGTCGGCACGGTTCGACGTCGACAGCGAGGCGGTGTCGGTCGCCGACGGCGTCGAGGCTGTCTGTGACGCCGTCGACATCGACCCCTGGCACGTCAGCAGTTGCGGGACGCTCCTTGCCGCTGTCGACCCCGCGGACGCTGACGACGTGGTCGCGTCGCTCCAGGCTCGCGGGACGCCGGCCGCCGTCGTCGGCGAGGTGACAGACGGCACGGGGCTGTACGTCGACGGCACCCGGCAGTCACACCCCGGAGCCGATCCCTCGTGGGAGGCGTTCGCGCGCTTGCAGGCGGCCGCGGACGGCACCGTCGACCAGCAGTGATACGCTGAGATCTGGTCGACTGTGGGAACTGGGTACGACTGTCAGCACGGCCCACATACCCCTATATATACTTGTAAGTAGTATTATAAATCAATGTGACATCTCGTCGTGACCGACGTGGGAACGCTCACGTCGGCCGGACCGCTGTCACGGAGTACCATCATGTTCCAAGAAGCCATAACGTATCCGCGGGAAAGCGACAGCGCAGTGAAAACCATCGCCATCGGGGGCGCGTTGCTGTTCCTGAGTTTCCTCGTCGTGCCGGTGTTTTTCGTTCTCGGCTACATCGTCCGGACGCTCCGGTCGGTACTGAACGGCGAGGCCGAGCCGCCGGTGTTCGACGACTGGGGCGACCTGGGCATGGACGGCCTGAAGGTGTTCGCGATCGGGTTCGCCTACTCGCTCGTCCCGGCAGTCATCGCGCTCGCGGCGGTGTTCGCCAGCGGTGCGACCCTGGGTCTGGGCGGTAGCGGGTCCGGAACCGGACTGGCCGTCGGCCTCATCGTCCTCGCCGCCACGCTCGCGGTGACTGTGATCTCGCTCGCCGTGGCGTACGTGCTCCCGGCCGCAGTCGTCGCCTACGTTCGCACGGACAGCATCGCCGCGGCGTTCGCGCCGGACGAACTCCGACAATACGCCTTCAGTCGGACCTACGCCACCGGCTGGCTGGTCGCGTTCGGTATCAGCCTGGTCGCCGGTGTTATCATCGGCGTCCTGAACGCCGTCGTCATCGGCGCACTGCTGGCCCCCTTCGTGACGTTCTACGCGAACGTAGCGGGGACCTACGCTATCGGGACTGCCGTGCGGGACATGCCCGTCCTCGACGCGGGCGACGAGACGCCGGATGCCCAGCCCGCGGCCTGATAGAGACACGCGGCGGCCCCGAGTCCTCCTTTTTCCCTCCCGTCGTTTCGCTCCGGGAGTGTAGATTTATATGACAGCTTCCGAAAAACTGACTCGTCACTGGACTGATTAGACTATCGGAGCCTGCCCCCTGATCTTCACAGTGACGGAGTCCCCATGTTAGAAGACGCAATCCGGTACCCCTGGAACGGCGAACAGAAGGTCGAAACGATACTAATCGGCGGTGTGTTGAGCTTACTGGGGGTGTTTTTTATCCCGGTGTTGTTCGTGTACGGCTATCTCGTTCGCGTCATTCGGTCCGTGAGCGACGGCGACGACGAGGTGCCGCCGGTGTTCGACGAGTGGGGCGACCTGCTGGTCGAGGGACTGGTCGCGTTCCTGATCTCACTGGTATATTCGCTCGTCCCGCTGGTGGTCGTCGGCCTCGCAATCGCGTCGTTCGTCCTGCCCTTCTCTGTGGTCACGACGGCGAACGGTGAGCCGACGTCGGGACTCGCCGTCGGCGGCATCCTCCTCGCGCTCGTCGTCGTCGCCGTCACTCTCGTGGTCTCGCTCGGCGCGGCGTATCTCCTCCCCGCGGCCGTGGCCGCGTACGCAGTGACCGGACGCGTCGGGGCGGCGTTTTCGCCCGGCACGCTGCGGCCGATTGTCGGGTCTCAGATCTACGCCGTCGCGTGGCTGGTCGCCGTCGGCGTCACTATCGGCGCACAACTGATCGGCGGGGTCGCCTCGGTCACTGTGATCGGCGCGGTCCTGATCCCGTTCGTCTCGTTTTTCGGCAACGTCGCCGGCGCGTACGCCATCGGGACCGCAATGCAGGAGGTCCCGGCCGTCGGACCCGAACCCGAGACGCCCGCCGCGGGCTCGGTCGCCTGACCGGGCCGACGCTCGGTTCTGACCCGACTGGCGTGTCGAATGGCAGAACACTTGTGTCCCTGAGGCGGACGCTTCAGTATGCAAATACAGAGTCAGGAGACCACCGCCGAAGGGGCACAGCGAATCGAGGTGGTCCCCGAGACGCTGGACGACCTCTGGCATCTCTCGTATGTCATCGAGCCGGGGGACCTCGTCTCCGGTGACACGACCCGGCGCATCCAGCGCAACGACGACACCCTCCGGGACAAGGGCGGCGAGCGCGAGCCGATGTGGATACAGATCGAGGTCACCGACGTGGAGTTCGCGAAGTTCGCCAACCGGCTCCGCGTCGGCGGCGAGATCGTCGACTGCTCCCGCGAGGACCAGCTGGGCTTTCACCACACGCTCAACGTCGAGGAACACACCGAACTCACCGTCGAGAAACACCTCAAACCCGACCAGGCCGACCGCCTGGAGGAGGCCGTCGAGGCGACGGAGAACCCCGACGTGGCAATCGCGACCGTAGAGGAGGGCGAGGCCCACGTCCACACCGTCGCCCAGTACGGCACCGAGGAACGAGCGACTATCACCTCGACGACTGGCAAGGGCGAGTACGCCCGCCCGCGGAAGGAGCTGTTCGACGAACTGGCGTCGGTACTCGAACGCCAGGACGTGGACGCCTACATCCTCGCCGGCCCCGGCTTCACCAAGCAGGATGCGCTCGACCACTTCCGGGACGAGATCCCCGATATCGCCGAACAGATAACCGTCGTGGACACTTCGGCCGTCGGCGACCGTGGCGTCCACGAAGTGCTCAAACGCGGCGCTGTCGAGGACGTCCAACAGCAGACCCGCATCGCCGAGGAAGCCGACTACATCGACGAACTGATGGAGCGTATCGGTTCGGGCTTGGAAGTGGCCTACGGCCCGGCGGAAGTCGCAAAGGCGGCCGACTACGGTGCAATCGAGACGCTGCTCGTGCTCGACGAGCGGCTCCGGCTGGAACGGGCCGGCGAGGGCGACTGGGACATCGACGTCGACCAGATAATCGAGACGACAGAGCAGAAAGGCGGGGACGTGACCGTCTTCTCCGCGGAGTTCGCGCCCGGACAGCAGCTCTCGAACCTCGGCGGCATCGCCGCGCTACTGCGGTACCGACTCGACTGAGTGCGCGTGCCCGTGTAGCGTGTCTCTGAAGTTTCATTTCATCGGTGAAAAGCCCGAAACCGTTTTTTGCTCCGCTCCCCATTTCTGTGTAGTTCCAATGTCTGCGAGGAGTGGGTGATATGTCGTTCGAAGAGCAGCAAGATTTCGCCAGACAGGTCGCCGATCTGAACAAGTACGGCCAGGAGCTCAATCGGTGCGAGTCCGTCGACGAAGTCGCCTCTCTCACGCTCGAAGCGATGTCGCTGCTGTTCGGGTTCTCCTCCTCTACGTTCGTCGAGGTGCGTGAGGACGACCTCCTCGTCGTCCACAGCACGAACCCGACGCTCGCCCAGGGCGAGCAACCGAGTGATCTGGCTCGACGGGCCAGGGAGGCCAACGAAACGCTCGTCGAACGGGGCGCCGAAGCCGGAATCACGGCCGACTCGGACGTGGCGGGTGCGCTGGCTGTTCCGGCCCGGATGGGCGACGAGGTGACTGCGGTGTTGGTCACCCGGTCCCAGACCGTCGAGGAGTTCGGTGACGAGTACGTCAAGCCGATGGAGATACTCGCGACACACGCCGCGACGGCCATTTCCAACATCCGTTCCCGCGAGCGCCTGGAGCGCGCACACCGGGACCTGGAACGGCGAAAGGAGATGATCGAGATGTACGACCGGCTCCTCCGCCACGACCTGGGCAACGACCTCCAGGTCATCGCCGGGTTCGCCGACGCCGTGGCGGGGGAAGTCGACGGACAGACAGCGGAGTACGCCGGCAAGATACAGCGTGCGGCCGAGAGCGCCGGCGACCTCATCGAGCGCGTCGGTGACCTGGTCTCGACGCTCGAAGCACAGGACAACCCGGAGCCACGGGACCTCGCGTCGGTCCTCGGTGACACGGTACGTGATGTCAGAGACAACTACGAGTCACTGAGTGTCGACTTCGAGGCGTCGGACTTCGACTACCAGGTGTACGGCGGCGACCTGCTCGACTCCGTGTTCACGAACATCATGTCCAACGCGGCGGTCCACAACGACGGCGAGGTCAGCATGCGAGTGTACCCGGCCGAAGTCGGTCCCGACGAGGTGACCGTCTGTTTCGCCGACGACGGGGCCGGCATCTCACCGGACCTGCGCGAGGATATCTTCGAGATGGGTGTCAAGGGACAGGAGAGTCCAGGGACCGGCTTCGGGCTCGGGTTCGTCCGGGCGCTGACCGAGTCCTACGGCGGCAATGTCAGCGTGGCCGAAAGCGACGGCGGTGGGGCCGAGTTCCGTGTCACGCTCGAACGCGTCTAGCTGACCGTTATCGTCAGGCCGTCCTCGGCGAACTGCACGTCGCCGTCGTACCTTTGGGCTATCGAGTCGCGCATCTCCTCGTGTCGCCCCTCCGTGTGTGGATACAGGTGGGTGAGATACACGCGGCCGACCTCGGCGTCGGCATCCCGGAGCGTCTCTCCGAGCGTCGTCGGCGTCGGGTGGTTCGAGACGTCCACGTCGTCCGGGAACGAGCAGTCGTGGACGAGCACGGCCGACCCGTCGGCGAACTCGACGAGGTCGGTAAACGCCTCCGAATCAGCGCCCAGCGTTATCGCCGGGCCGTCCGCGACGGAGAGCCGGTAGGCGAAACACTGCATCGAGTGGCGCGTCTCGCAGGTGTCGCCGGCGAACCCCGCCAGGTCGAACGGCCCGCCGTTGAGGTCTCTCAGCGTCAGGTCCAGCCGGCCCTGCATGTACTCGTGTGTTTCGAGCAGGTCACGGACCAGGTCGCTCGTGCCCGGCGGCCCCGCTATCGTGAGGTCTGTCTCGCCGGCCAGCCAGCGCGCCTTCATCAGCACATCGAGGTCCGAAACGTGGTCCAGGTGGTGGTGGGTCAGCAACACGGTGTCGACGCCCTCGTAGCCCGTGTCTGTTCGGGCCAGGGAATGCAAGACGCCGCTGCCACAGTCGACGAGCAGCCGGTTCCCGTCGCGTTCCAGGAGATAGCCGGACTGCATTCGCGACCCGGTGGGCATGGCGCTGCCGGTGCCGAGAAACGTGAGGCGCATACTGATACTGTCGGCTGTACGTCTGTAAAGAACTTCGCCACACGGCTGGCGAATATCGTAGAATAGGGACAGTATGAGCGACAGCGAGCGAACGGACAAAGGGTTGGTGTCTGGGGACACGCTGTCAGGGAGACCACCAGGGAGCGTCAGCGGAGTGAGGGCGGTGGCCGTCGGCGGGGACGGGGTCAGGGCGGCTTCGGGCAGGTCACCCGTCGACGGCGCAGTTCATGCTTGGGACGGGGATAGCAAAAACGCACCCGTGGCTCAAAAACCGTTTTAACCGAACCCGGTCTGCGACAGAACCGCAACACGGAGCGGGACACACTTGTGCGAGCGTGACGAGAACCGACTATGAAGAAATCACTCGACGAACACGCCGAACGGTTCTCCGAACACGCCGACGCCTACGACGAGGACCAGGACTCGGCGGCGTATCGCGCCTGTGTCGACTTCGTCGTCGAGCACGCGGCCCCTGAAAGCGACACGTGGTGCTCGACCTCGGCACGGGCACCGGAGCGATTGCTCTCGCGCTCGCGGCCGACGCAGGCGAGGTTATCGGCCGCGACATCAGCGACGGAATGCTGGAGCAGGCTCGGGAGAAGGCCGACGAGCGAGGCGTCGAGAACGTCACCTTCGGCGACGGTCGTTTCCGCGCTCCGAACGTCGACCGTCCCGTCGACATCGTCACGTCGAACTTCGCGATGCACCACCTCGGGGACGACGAGAAGCGCGACGCCATCGACACCATCGCAGACCTGGGGCCGCGCCGAATCGTTCTGGGGGACGTGATGCTGTTTGCCGACGACGGCCCCGACGCGCCGTTCTACAGCCCCGAGGTCGACGACCCGGCAACGGTCGGCGTCCTCGCCGACGCCTTCACCGACGCCGGCTACGCGCTGACAGCCGTAGAGATGGTCACAGAACAGGCGGGCGTGCTGGTCGCCGAACAGGTCGACGCCGACTGACCGCGGTCGGACCGCGAAGCCGGCTCACCGGTAGTTCCCGTAGGCCCAGAACGAGACGTACAGCGTCAGGACCAGCAGTCCGCCGAGGAAGAAGGCCACCCCGGGTTCGATATCCATGGCGCCACTTGCCGCAGCATCGGTCGTCAACTGTCGCGCCTCCTCGGTCATCACCTCGACCGGCGTGTCGGCTTCCGGGGCCGGCGTGGCCTCCGGCGTCTCGGTGGCCTCCGCTATCTGGAAGCCGCCGTCCCCCTCCGGTGTCGGGGTCCCCGTGGCCTCGGCCGTCGCGGCTGTCCGGTTCGCCGCGTCCAGGCTCTCGGCGTCCCCGCCGTCACCGGCGGTTCCCGCGTCGCCAGCCCCCGAGCCTCCGAACTGTATCGGGAACTGCCCGAGCAGGAGTTGCAGCATGACACTGGCCGCGGTGAGGATACCGACGATAGGCAGGACCCGGCGGACGAGCGAACGGAGCGACTGCTTGCGCTCCTGGGTGCCGACGAACAACACCAGCGGGTCCTCCGGGGGCTCGTACACCTTCATCTCCTGGCCCTTCTCGGAGTACTGGACCCCGGCGACGGTGATCAGCTCCTCGTCTTCCAGTTTCTCGAGGTGATACGAGACCTTCTGTATCGACATGCCGAGGCGGTCGGCCAGCTCAGAGGGGGTCCCCGGGTCCTCATAGACCGTGTTGAGTATCTCTCTGGCCGTTTCCGAAGAGAGGGCATCCAGCACAGCCGAGACGTCTTCGTCGACCCCGACGACCTGTAGCTCCCCGTCCTGTGAGGTGCTCGTGTCGGGACCGCGGGAGGGCAGCAACGACATACATTGCGTTCACTGCCGCCCAGCGTAATGAATCTCGTGGAACCTCACAGGCCCATTTGAGTCTCGCATACCCACCCGAGCCACCGGGAGGTACCGACTCGTCCACGACAGCAGTGCGCTCGGTGTGCGCCTCGCTCGGAGTGTCACTCCAGCATCCCGGTCACGGACGCCACTGCGTCCGGCGAGAGCGAGTCCCGGGGCGGCCGCACCGTCGCGTGGTCGATGACGCCGCGGTCGGTGAGCAACGCCTTCACCGTGGGCGCGAAGCCGAACTCGGCACACGCCTCCGAGAGCGGCGAGAGGACGTCGCGCTGTACCGTTCTGGCCTGTGTAACGTCGCCGCCAGCGAGGGCTGTGCCCGCTCGCTCTAGCTCGCTGTACAGCAGGTGCGAGAGCGCGCTGACGCCGCCGTCGCCGCCCAGCACGAGCGACGGGACGAACAGGCCGTCGTGGCCCTGGTAGACGGTGAACTCCTCGGCGGTCCGGTTGAGGACCGAAGTAACGTACGGGAGGTCCCCCGAAGAGTCTTTGAGCCCCGCGACGGCGTCCGACTCGGCGAGCGCGGCGACCGTCTCGACGGACAGCTCCTGTCCGACGGCCCCGGGGATGTTGTAGAGATAGACCGGCAGGGGCGCGTCGGAAAGCACCGCGTCGAAAAAGGCCTCGTTGCCCGCCTCGCTGGCCTGCCCGCCGTAGTACGGCGGGACGACCAGCGTGCTGTCCGCGCCCTGTTCGGCGGCGAAGGCCATCCGGTCGTGGACCGTCGAGACGTCGGTCGCGGCCGTCCCGACGATGACGCGGCAGTCGTCGGGTGCCGTCTCCGTCGCGGTTCGGACGACGGTCCGGTACTCCCGGGGAGACAGCGTCTCGAACTCGCCGGTCGTCCCGCAGGGAACGATGCCGTCGACGCCGGCCGCCGCGACGTGGCGGACCAGCGACTCGAGGCCGGCGACGTCAAGGTCGCCGTCGGCGTCGAAGGGTGTGACAAGCGGCGTCAGCACGTCGAAGGATTCGGTCATGACTCAGGTCAGACGCGGGGGTCGCTTAGGCGTTTTCCCGTCGACATGGCGGAACCCACTTGCCGCGGCGGTCCTACTGGTCGGTAAGAGCCGACAATGGGAGGACGCGAGCGTCTCGCAGCGACGGACCCCGGCTTCGACCCAGACGCGGTCGACATCGACGACGCCGAGGTGCTGGACCGGCTTGCACCCGTCGTCCAGGAGTGGTGGGTCGAGCAGTTCGGCGAGTTCGTCCCCGGCAACGGTGGCTTCTTCACGCCGCCACAGAAGGAGGCAATCCCGCTCATCCACGAGCGCGAGAACGCCCTCATCTGCGCGCCGACGGGCAGCGGCAAGACCCTCGCGTCTTTTACCGGCATCATCAACGAACTGTTCGGGAAGGCCCGAGAAGACGAACTCGAGAACTCCGTCTACTGCCTGTACGTCTCCCCCCTGAAGTCACTGGCCAACGACATCCACCGGAACCTCGGACAGCCACTGGACGGCATCACGGCCAAACTGGACGACCGCGGCGAGGACGTCGAAATCCGGCACGCCATCCGTCACGGCGACACCAGCGACAGCGAGCGCCAGGCGATGCTTTCGACGACGCCCCACATCCTCAACACGACGCCAGAAACGCTGGCAATTCTGCTGAACTCCCCGAAGTTCAAGAAGAAACTCGAGACCATCGAGTACGTCATCGTCGACGAGATCCACAGCCTCGCCGAGAACAAGCGCGGGACCCACCTCTCGGTGTCCCTGGAGCGGTTAGAGGAGATGGTCGACGAGTCCCCGACGCGGATCGGCTGTTCGGCGACCGTCGAGCCGCTTGACACCGTCGCCGAGTTCCTGGTCGGCCGCGAGGAACCCGGCGGCGACCCTCGGGAGTGCGAAATCGTCGACACGCGTTTCGCCCGCGATTTCGACATGGAGCTGTCCTGTCCGGCCGACGACCTCATCAACACGCCGCGGGACATCGTCACCGAGCGGTTCTACGACCAGCTCCACGAGCACGTCCAGTCGCATACGAACACGCTCGTGTTCACGAACACCCGGTCGGGGGCCGAACGCGTCCTCCACAACCTCCGCGAGAAATTCGGCGACTACGACGAGTCCAACTCCGGCTGTCACCACGGCTCGCTCTCGAAGGAGAAGCGCCGCGACATCGAGGAGTCACTGAAGGCCGGAACGCTGGACGTGGTGACGACCTCGACCAGCCTGGAACTGGGTATCGACATGCCCCACATCGACCTCGTCGTCCAGGTAGGGTCGCCGAAATCCGTCGCCGCGTTGCTCCAGCGCATCGGCCGCGCAGGCCACCAGCTCGGCGAGACCGTGGAGGGTCGCGTCATCGCATTGGACCGCGACGAACTGGTGGAGTGTGCGGTGATGCTGGAGAAGGCCGAGCGGGGGTTCGTCGACCGCGTGTTCATCCCCGAGAACGCACAGGACGTTGCTACCCAGCAGATATACGGCATGGCTATCAACGACGTTCGCCCCGAGGAGACGTTCAAAAGCGTCCTCCGTCGGGCCTACCCGTACCGGAACTACGGCGACGAGGACTGGGAACAGCTGCTGCGGTACATGACCGCCGACTACCCGGGAATGGAGGACAAGAACGTCTACGCCAAGATCTGGCGGGACACCAACGACGCGCCCGACGGCGAGCACCACTACGAGGACTACGACGTGGGCGAGCACCTCATCGGCAAACGCGGCCGGCTCGCGCGGGTCATCTACATGACCAACATCGGGACGATTCCCGACTCCTTTACCTGTGACGTGGTCACCCGGAGCGACGACAGCTGGGTCGGCCAACTGGACGAGTCGTACCTGGACACCCTGGAGAAAGGCGACGTGTTCGTGCTCGGGGGAGACAACTTCGAGTACCGCTACCGCCGCGGGTCGAAGGTGTACGTCGACCGCACCGCCGCCCGCCCGACGGTCCCCTCGTGGTTCTCCGAGCGGCTCCCGCTGTCGTATGACCTCGGCCGCGAGATACTCGACTTTCAGGGACAGCTACTGGACCGGCTGGCCGACGGCGGGATGTCGGAGGTCCGCAACTGGCTCCGGACCTTCCCCGTCGACGAGAACAGCATCCGGGCCATCGCGCGGATGTTCCGCGAGCAGGTGGCCTACGCCGGGGCCGACAGCGTGGCCACGACCGACCGCCTCGTCGTCGAGGAGACGCTGGACCACGACGAGTACGAACGGCACTACCACGTCCACTCGAACTACGGCCGACGGTTCAACGACGGCTTCTCGCGGCTGCTGGCGTACCACATCGCCCGGGCGGCCAGCGCGAACGTCCAGGTCGCCGTCGCCGACAACGGCTTCACCCTCTCGATGCCGCTGAACCGCAAGGTCGACATCGGGCGCATCGTCCGGGACCTGGACCCCGAGACGGCCCGCGAGGACCTCCGGGCCAGCCTCGACGGGACGGACCTCCTCCAGCGGTACTTCCGAATCAACGCCACGCGGTCGCTGATGATACTCAAACGCTACAAGGGCTACGAGAAGTCGGCCAGCGAGCAGCAGGTCTCCTCGGAGATGCTGTTGGGGTTCGCCGAGGACCTCGGGGACTTCGCCGTCGTCGAGGAGACCTACCGCGAGATTCTGGAGGACAAGCTCAACGTCGACGGCATCGAGACCGTCCTGCGTGCGATGCAGGACGGCGACGTCGAGGTGGTCCGGACCCGCGTGGACTCGCCGTCGCCCCGCGCGTTCGGCCTCGCGACGCTGATGGCCAGCGACGTGGTCCTCGCCGAGGACGAGTCGGCCGTCCTGCAGGAGTTCCACCGCCGCGTACTGGACGAAATCGAGGACGGCGACGAGGGAGCCGTCGCCACCGACGACTGAATCCCCCGGCGGCGTCCGAGCCTCTCGCTTCGTGCGTGTGAATCTGTCTGCCGGCTAACGCTAAAGTCGCCGCGGCGCGAACGCCTGTCACGTAATGCCACACCACACACACGGGAGCGACGACAGCGGACACGAGGAGCCGGAAGCCGGACACGTCCACGAATCGGTCGACGAGGGTGTCGACGCACGGGACGACTGGGCGCGGCGGCGCCGGAAGGGGATTCCGACCGACAAGCAGTTGCTCGTCGTCGCCTGCATGGACGAGCGCATCCCCGTGGAAGAGGTGCTCGGTCTCTCGCTCGGCGACGCACAGATATACCGGAACGCCGGCGGCAAGGTGACTGACGACGTGATTCGCTCGGCCGCCCTGACCACGCAGTTTTTCGACACGACCGAGATAATCGTCGTCAACCACACCGACTGCGGGATGATGAGTGCGTCCGACGAGGACGTCGTCGAGGGGTTCGAGGCCGCGGTTGATGGTGACCTTGATGATGTCGACCTGGACCCGGCACTGCCGGAGCTAACCATCGGTGATGCGTCCATCGCAGAGTGGGTCCGGATGACAGACGACATCGATGTCGCCTGTGCGGCCCAGGTCGAGTACCTGGAGAACCACGAACTGATTCCCGACGACGTCACCGTGAACGGATACGTCTACGAAGTCGAGAGCGGGCACCTCCGGCGGCCCGGTGAGCGGGTCGCCGAGCAGGTTAACGAACGCGTATAGTCGGCTGGTGTCGTCGCCGGGTGACTGCGAAGCCGTCCCAACTCCGCCCGGAGCCAAACCGTTAATCCGGGGCCGGCCCCTCGGGTGACACATGGAGTCGCTCCACCCGCGGGTGAGGCTGCTGTGGGTCCTATCGACAGTCATCCAGGCGTCGGTACTCGGCGTCGTCGCGTACCTCGTCGACCGGTTCGCGGTCTCGCTGCCACAGACTGTGGTCGTCGTCGGCTGGGTCGTGCTCGTGTTGCTGGGTGCCGTCCACGCCTTCGCCGCCCACCGGATATGGCGCTTTGACCTGCAGGACGACGCCCTCTTTCTCCTCCGTGGTGTCGTGACCCGGACCGACACGTCGGTCCCGTACGTCCGCGTCCAGCACGTCGACACCACGCGCGGCCCGGTAGAGCGCGCTGTCGGGCTGGCAAGCGTCGTCGTGTACACCGCCGGAACCCGCGGCGCGGACATCACGATTCCCGGACTGCGGCCCGAGCGAGCCACAGAACTGCGCGAGCAGCTACGTGACCTCGCAAACGAGAGCGAGGCCACGGACGCGGTATGAACCGGCTTCACCCGCGCAGCGCCGTCGTTCGGATCGCCAGAGCAGCCCTGCAGGGCGGCTTCTTCGGCTTCTTCGGTGGGTCGCTCGGGACCGGGATGTTCGGCTTCCCGTGGTTCGCAGTGCCGGCGCTCGCAATGCTTGGCGCAGTTACTTTCAGCGGCTACGCGCTGGCGCGCTATCTCCGCTTCCAGTACGAACTCGACGGGGACACGCTCACCGTCGAGTCCGGCGTCTTCGCCAGGCAGTCCCGCCAGATTCCGCTGGGTCGCGTCCAGAACCTCGACGTCGAACAGAACATCCTCAACCGCCTTCTCGGACTCGCCATCGTCCGCTTCGAGACGGCCGGCGGCAGCGCGACGGAGGCCACACTGGACGCGGTCGACGAGAGCGAGGTCAAGCGCCTCCGGAACTACGTGCGGACTCACGACCGCGATGCTGCCGCGGAGTCGGGTGCAGAACCCGCCGACGCGGTGTCAGAGACTGCGACGCGCGGCCGGTCGGCCCACGCCGACCTTCCCGGCGTGACCGGTCCCTCGCCGGCACACACTGGGGACACACAGGCGCCAACTGACCCCGGGGAACCGGTCTCGGCCTCGGACACGGAGGGGAGCGACCAGCCGGACGGGTCGCTGCTGTTCGCGTTCGACCAGCGCGAGCTCCTGACGTACGCGCTCGTCTCCGTTCGGCCGGCCGCCCCGGTCCTGACGCTGGCGTCGCTCCCGCTGGGGATGGACATCGTCTGGACTGTGCTGCGGTTCAACGCCGGTCTCGTCGGGGCGTCGCTGAATGGCCCGGTGGTACGGTGGCTGCTCGGCTCGCCCGAGACCTCCCGGCTCGCCGTCTTCGCCGTACTCTCGGTCGTCCAGTTCCTCCTGCTCGCACTGGTCGTCAGCGTGGCGTTGACCGTCATCGAGTACTACGGCTTCCGGCTCACACAGGCCGACGATGACCTCCGGTACGAGCGGGGACTGTTGCGCCGCTACAGCGGCAACATCCCGCTGGAGAAGGTCCAGACGGTCACCATCCGCGAGAACGTCCTGATGCGCCGGTTCGGCTACGCGACGCTGGCCGTAGAGACGGCCGGCTACAGCGGCGGGAACCAGCAGTCGACGCAGGGCGTCGCCGTCCCCCTCGCCCCCCGCGAGGAGGTGTACGAACTGGCCCGCGACATCGAGCCCTTCGCCGACCTCGATTTCGACCGGTCGCCGAAACGCGCCCGCCGCCGGTATCTCGCCCGCTTCTCGCTGGCCGCGGCCGGACTCACCGCGGTCGCCTACGCCCTTGACTCGCTAGTACTGGAGACGGGCTACTGGTGGCTCGCGGGCCTCCTCTTTCTCCCGGTCGTGCCGGCGGCCCACCTCCGCTGGCGACACCGCGGGTTCGACCTGGGCGAGTCGGTGCTCGCGACCCGGAGCGGGTTCTGGCGGCGCACGACGCGCGTTGTCCCGTACTACCGGCTCCAGACGGTGTTCGTCACGCGGTCACCGTTCCAGCGCCGCCGCGACCTGGCGACCGTCGGAGCCGACACGGCGAGTTCCTCGAGCCTGCTCGGCGGCGTCGCTCGGGTGTACGACATCGACGAGGACACAGCAGGAGAACTCAGAGACACGCTGCGGGAGCGGCTCCGGGCCGACATCGCCGCCCGTCGGACCGGGAGAGAGCACGCCAGAACGGGCGAGCAGGGCGCCGACGCCTCCGAGCAGTCCAGCGAGGTCTGACTACCCGCGCGCCCACTCGACCATCCGGCCGTACACCTCGTCGGTCGCCAGCGCGTCGCCGTCGCCCACGAGGACGAGCGCCTTCTTCGCCCGCGTGAGTGCGACGTTGATACGCCGGTAATCCTCGAAGATGGGGCTGTCGAGCGTCCCAGTGGCGACGAATGAGATGACGATGACCTCCTTGCTCGACCCCTGGAACCGGTCGACCGTGTCGACGGTCACGTCGGGCAGGCGCTTGGATATCTCCGCGACCTGCGCCCGATACGGCGCGATGACGCCGATGTCGTCGGCCGGGACCCCGGCGGACCGGTACGACGCGACGATGTCGGCGATACGGTCGGCCTCGGTCGGGTTGGTGTTGCCGACCTGGCTGCCGCCGGGGTCGACGAACGCCACGCGGTCCCGGAGTATCTCGGGCAGGCTAGCCGTCGAGACGCCGTCGAGGTCCTCGAGCCGCTGGGCGGCCACCGCGCCGCTCGCGGGCCGCAACTGCCCGTCGTAGAACTCCCGGGAGGCGAACGCCTGGATGTGCTGGGCCATGCGGTACTGGCGGTCGAGCATGATGCCGGCCTCGGGGTGGGCGTCGATGAGCCGCTCGAACAGCGATGTCGACAGCGTCTCGTCCTCGGACTGGACCACGGGCGGTAACTGCTGGTGGTCGCCGACCAGGACGAACCGGTCAGCCAGCGTCGTCGCCGCCAGGGTCCCCGGCTCGGTCAGCTGGCCGGCCTCGTCGACGACCGCGACGTCGAAGTCCTGGGTCTGGAGCGTGCTCCCGCCGCAGGTGGCCGTCGTCGCCGCGACGACCTGTGCGTTCTGGAGCCGCCCGGCACACTCGCCGGGGTCGCCGATGGTCTCCAGGCGGTACTCCTGCATGTCCTCGCGGACGCCGCTCTCGGTGCCGACGCGGACGATGTCGGTGTAGCCCTGCTCTTCCAGCGCCTCCAGCAGATTGTCGACGGCCCGGTTGGTAAAGGCCGAGAGCAGGACGCGGTCGCCTCGGTCTACCAGAGCTCGTACCATCCGAGCCAGCGTGTAGGTCTTGCCCGTCCCCGGCGGGCCGTGGACGAGCGCGAAGTCCTCGGCACCGACCGCCAGCTGGACGGCCTCGTTCTGGGCGTCGTTGTTGTCGATGAAGGTCTCCCCGACGGCGGTGAACTCCGGCTCGCATCGCCCGAACAGCACGTCCTTCTGCTCGGGGGACTGGAGCAGGACGGCGTCGTGGAGCGCGTTCTGGAGCCGGTCGGTCGTCAGTTCGGAGGGGTAGACGTCCAGGCGGCGGAGGTCCAGCGGCTCGTCGGCCGTGACGACAATCTCCTCGTTCACGGCGGCGCCGTTCCCGCTATCCGAGGCGCGTGGCGCCTCGTTGCCCAGTCGCTCGACGCGGGCCAGCTCGGCGTTCCCGGTGACGGGGTCGCCGTCGCTGGCGAGCACGAGATTGCCTTCGCGTATCTTCGAGACCGCGCCGGTCCCTTTCGCACGGAGCTCCCAGCGGCCGCCGTCGAGTTCCCGACGCCCGGTCGGTTCGAGGTCGACGAGTGCGCGGTCGTCGTCGGCCCGCTCCTCGGGCGTTTGCTCCCAGAGCTTCGCGTACTCCCGGTGGACCGCCCGGCGTTCGGCCTCGAGTGCCGTGTAGAACTGCTCGAAGTAGTCCAGTTCCTCCTCGGGCACCGCCCGGCCGACCGTTCCCGCCTTGGACTCCTGGTCGAGGCGGCCGGAGACGCCCATGCAGGTGTCCTGCTCGAAGCAGTACTCGCATTTCGCGTTGGCCTCGTAGCCCGTCGGCACGCCCGAGTCGTACTCCATCGCCGCAATCGCGTTGCGGGTCCGGACGACGTAGTTCAACAGCCCGCTCCCGATGGAGAACTCCTTGGCCGGCGAGAGGTCGCCGCTCTCCTCGTTGCGGTCGACGGCGGCGTTTTTGGTATAGAGGAGCGTCCCGGTGTCCGGGGCCGCGTCGACAGCGCTGCCCGCGCCGGCCGCGCGCTCGCCCAGCATCAGGGCGTAGGCGGTGGCCTGGATCTTGTCCTGGAACCGCGGCTCCCGCTTGGTGTTCTTGCCGGTCTTGAGTTCGACTGGCATCCCCCGCCGGACGGCGTCGGCCCGCCCCTTCATGCCGAATCGTTCGGAGATGAGCGTCATCTCGGAGCGCCATTCATCGTGTTCGGTCAGCGTCCCCTGCTGGAGCCACCCCTGGATAGCCGACGCGTGGTCGCGCACGTCGCCGGCCACCTCGTCAGCCTCCCGACCCAGCAGTCCGATGTCGAGGCCGGCGGCGTCGACCTGCTCGTCGATAGCGGTGTCGAGGTCCCGGCCCCGGAGCAGGTCCCCGAACACCTCGTGGACGACGGTCCCTTTCACCAGCGGGTAGGCGTGGTCCGCGCCGTCGAGTTTCCGGAGGTAGTACATCCGCGGGCACTGCACCCACGCACGGATGTCGGTCACGTCGACGAGGAACTCCGGCTGGACGACGAGCGTGGCGTCGCCGCCGACGGAGTACTGCTTTTCGCCCCGGTACTCCCGCTCGTCGGGGTTGTAGACGGCCACCTCCATCCCCGCCTCGATGACCTCGGCGTTCTCGGTCCACTTCCCCCAGAGGGTCACCGTCGTCGGCTCGCCGGCCCCGCGGTCGGGCCGTATCGTCACCTCACAGAGTTCGCTCTCCCCGTACTGGGTGTTCACCGTCTTTGGCTCCTCAACGTCGACGACGACGCCGCGAACGCGGTCCGCGCTCATAGTTCGGCCCTCCCCTGTTGCACGGTCGAAGCCACGGGGCGCCCCCTCAAAAGTCGTTCGCGCCGCGGCTCACTCGTCGGTCGGGTCGACATCGGATTCCGTGTCGGCGGCGTATTCTTCTAGTGTCTCCAGGGGCACGTCTTCGAGCACGTCCTCGCTCGTCGCTTCGAGGTTCACCGGCGGTGCGTGCCCGGCCTCGTGGGCCTCTATCCATCGCGGGACACAGACACACCAGTGGTCGCCGGGGTCGAGGCCCGGGAAATCCAACTCCGGTCGCGGCGTCACGAGGTCGTTGCCCTGGGCCTTGCTGTACTCCAGAAAGGCCGCCGTCATCACGGCACAGATCTCGTGCCGCCCCGGGTCACGCTGGAGCGGGTAGCAGTAGCCGTCGCGCATGAACCCGGTCTCCGGGTCCATCGAGCAAGGGGCCAGTTCCCCGCCGAGGACGTTGCGTTCGCTCTCCATACCACGTCTGGCTGTTCCGTGGAGTAAAGCCGTTCGCCTACGGGGCCCGCTTCCCGGCTGTCACGCCGCTATCGTCACCCGCGACTGTGTCAATCAGGACCGATGGGTTCATTCTGGCCCGGACCGAACGGGAAACTGACAATGCGCGTTCGCGACTGGCAGGACATTCTCGAAGACGTGATGGAGAGCAACGCCAATCCGGGGGACTGGCGTGCCGTCGGGGGTGACCGCGCGAACGGAATCGGCGAGGACATCTACTTCGGTCACCCCGACGCCGGTGTCTACCAGCTCAAGACCTACGCCAAGAACCCCTTCGAGGTACAGGGCGTCGGGTCACAGGTGGCCCGCCGCGTCGACGAGGACATCGACCCGCTGTTCCCGACTGACGGCTCGGGTATCTTCGGCGTCCAGCAGGGGCCAGAGGACGAAGACGACGCCAAGGAGAAGGCGAAGAACATCGAGACAGTCCTTGAGACCCACGCAGACGCACCCACGTCGCCCCAGGCGTTGCTGGAAGACATGATGGACGCGATGGACTCCCCGGCCTACGGCCCGATGGAGTTCGACCACCACGACAGACCTGACCAGATGACAGAACTCACCGAGACGTTCGAGGAAGCGGAAGAGCTACTCGACGCGGAGTTCGAAGACGTCATCGAGGAAGACGTAGAGCGGGGCTTCTACTGATGGCCGACCGGACACGCGCCGCCTGTATCGGGGGCCGCTGATGGTCGGCCCCTCGATGACGGACGCGGACCGGCAACGCGTTCTCAGATACATGCAGGTCGGCTTCGCGCTCCTCATCGGCGCCTCGATGGGGCTGGTGACGCTGTACGGCGGTGCCGAGTTGCTGGTGGTCGTCGGTATCTTCGCCGGCGGCACCGTTGTCGGCGGTGCCCTCGCGTGGTACATCATCCCGGAGAGCATCGCAGAAACGCCGTACGAATCGTTCGACAGAGGCCCGAAACCCGGCTCGCGAACGAAACAGCGCCGGCAGGACAACGACGGCTCCGGGCGGCGGGCGTCCGGGGACGACGGCCGGCTCTCACAGAACCGCGACTAGAGGAAATCGTCCTGCATCGCCGGGTCCTGCTGTTCGGAGGCCGTCTGATCGAAGATCTCTTCATCGAGCGTCTCGGTCTCCTCCGTCGTGGTGTTGTAGGCCGAAATCCCTCGCTTCAGGAGGTCTTCCACGGCCTGGTCACGGTTGAGGAACTCACCCTGTTCGACGAGTCGCTGGATGTCCGAGTCGACCTGGTCCGGGAGTGACACCTTAATCTTGCTCACACTTGCCGCCTATACTGTTCGGACATAAAAACCCACCCCTGATTCTGGGTGGGTGCACGCGTGGATGGGCGGAACCGTCACACACTTGCCGGCGGCCAACAGGAACCACAGTGTGAACGCGAACGACCGAGCCATCACCGCGCTGGTCATGCTCGCACACGGGCTGGTCCACACCTACGAGATGGCGGTCCCGATATTCGTCGTCATCTGGCTCACCGAGTTCGACCTCATCAACCTCGGTGTCGCCCAGTTCGACGTGACGACGGCGACTGTCGGCGTCATCGTGACCCTGGGTTATGGCCTGTTCGGGGCCGGCGCACTCCCGGGCGGTATCGTCGTCGACCGTATCGGCTCCCGCCGGCTCATCACGGGCTGTCTGCTCGGCATGGGCGGGTCGTACATCCTGCTGGGACTGGCCCCGAGCATGGTCGTCATCGCGCTGGCGCTTGTCCTCTGGGGCCTCTCGGCCAGCGTGTACCACCCGGCCGGGCTCTCGCTCATCAGCAAGGGCGTCGAACAGCGCGGGACCGGGCTGGCCTACCACGGCGTCGCCGGCAACCTCGGCATCGGCCTGGGGCCGCTGGTGGCCGCGGTCCTCCTGCTGGTCGCCGAGTGGCGGACGGTCGCGCTCGTCCTGGGCGTCCCCGCGTTGCTCGCCGCCCTCTACGCCTCGCGGGCGAGCTTCGACGAGACGGCGGCGGTGACAGCCGCGACTGACGGCGGCTCGAAGGCCAGCAGCGGTCTCGACTCCCTCGGGGAGTTTCTCACGGAGAGCAAGCACCTGTTGACCGGGAGTTTCCTCCTGGTGTTCGTCGTCGTCATGTGCTCCGGGCTGTACTACCGCGGCGTGCTCACCTTCCTCCCGGAACTGCTGCGGACACTGCCGGGGTTCGAGCCCATCCCCATCGAGACGTTACTGCCCCCCAGCGTCCTGTCGGCGCTGGGTATCGAGGCCGGGACGGGGCAGACGCTCAAGCCACAGGACTACTTCTACGCCGGCCTGTTGCTCATCGGCGTGTTCGGCCAGTTCGCCGGCGGGAAACTGAGCGACCGGATTCCCGTCGAGTACGGCATCGCCGGCTCGTTCCTGCTGCTTGCCGTCCTTGCAGTGCTGTTCGTTCCGGTGTCGGCGATGGGCCTCGGCCCGCTGGCGGTGCTGGGTGCGCTGTTGGGGATTGCCCTCTTCGTCGTTCAGCCGATGTATCAGGCCTCGGTCGCGGAGTACACGCCCGCCGGAACGCGGGGCCTGTCGTACGGCTTCACGTATCTGGGCGTGTTCGGCGTCGGCGCGCTGGGCGGCGGTCTCGCCGGGTCGATTCTGGCCTTTGCGAACGCGACGACGCTGTTCGGGACGCTGGCCGGCATCGCCCTCGTCGCCGTCCTCGCGGGGACTGTCCTCGCCCGGCGTCGGTGACGGGTGATTTCGGCCACGGGCCGTCGCATCGCTTGCTATTTCTGTCTGTACGGTGTAGCGGACTGCCAGATGGACGCCGCAGTCATCGTCCCGGCCTACAACGAGGCGGAGTCACTGGCCCGCTGTCTGGCTCCCTTCGAGTCACAGCCCGTGGAACTGGTCGTCGTGGTCGGCGGCGACGACGGCACGGAACGGGTGGCCCGCGACACGCCCTTTGTCGACACAGTCGTTCGGTGCGACGAGGGCGGTGCCGGGACCGCCAGGAACCGCGGGGCAGCGGCCGCGACAGCGCCGGTCTTGCTGTTTACCGACGCAGATACGGTCGTCCCCGAGGACTGGGTCCGCCTGCATCTCAGGCACTACACCGACGACGCGGTGGTCGGGGTCGGCGGTCCCGCGCGCCCGCTCGAAGACAGTCGCAAACACCGCGTGCTGTTCAAGCTGCTGTCGGACTACTGGTATCGGGTGTCCTGGCCGCTGGGCTTCGTCCAGCAGCCGGGGTTCAACTGTAGCTTCCGGGCCGACGCCTTCGAGGCCGCGGGCGGCTTCGACGAGGACATCCCGTTCATGGAGGACACCGAGCTGTCGCTGCGGATGAAAGACTACGGTCGAATCGTCTACGACGCCGACTCCTGTGTCGCGACGTCGGCCCGCAGAGAGGCCGACGAGGGGTATCTCTCGCTGTTCGCGAAGTACGTTCGCGGGTACGCCAACCACTACATCCTCCGCCGGGAGTTCGATGCCGACTACTTCTGAGAAGGGTAACCTTTTCAACACTCACCCCGGAGCGGTGACACGATGAGTGGCTGGCGGTCACTGCCCCGACGTGCTGTCGACCAGATACGGTCCGACCTCCGGGACGACCCCTACCTCCGCTACGTGCTCCTGCTGTCGACTGTCATGGTCGGGTTCTGGTTCTGGCACCGCATTCCGAACTTCGCGACCCGTGACGAGTACAGTCGCCTGCTCGATGCGATGGTCGTCTACGGGTCGGTCCTCGAAGAGCCGAGTTTCGAGGGGCTCAAAGCCGGCGTCGAGTGGGGGCGGGCCCCCTTCGGCGCGACGCTGTACCTCTACGTGCTCGCCATCCTCCCCGTCGTGCTCGTCGCGGCTATCACCGGCGACCTGGGCGCGTTCACGGCCATCGCCTTCCCCGGCTGGGAGTTCGGTCACTACGGGGTCTGGGCCGCCACGCCCGAGTGGATATGGACCTGGAGCCTCGTCTTTATCCGCCTGACCAACGTGGTCGCCGCGATCTGTGCCGTCTACCTCACGTACCGCCTCGGCGTCGCAATAGAGGGCCCCAACGCCGGCCGGCTCTCGGCCGTCGTGCTCTCGCTTACCTTCGGCTTTCTCACCATCTCGAAGGAGGCCGGGGAGGACATGCCGGCGCTCGTGTTCGTCCTCCTCGCACTGTACCTGCTGGTCAGGTACGTCCAGACGGACGAGCGGACGCTGTTTCTGGCGGCCAGCGCCGCTGGCGGCGTCGCAATCGCGTTCAAACTGACGGCCGCGCCGGTCGTCTTGCTCATCGGCGTGGCTTTCCTGCTCCGGGCTCATGCCGCGGACGCGCCGCTGACGGAGACCCTGCTCAGGCCGAAACTCCTGTTGAGCGGCGCCTTGCTCGGGTTCGCCACGATCGTGCTCGGGTTCCCGACCGCGCTCGTGGCGGGGGCCGAGCCGTTCATCGAGCGGGTGTTCGGCGGTTCGACCTCGCGGATGAGTCACCCGACGGGCCCAGACGCCCCGATGTGGTGGTGGTTCCTGCGGGGCTACTTCAGCGCGCTCGGACTGGCGCTGTTTGCCGCGGCCGCAGCCAGTGTCGTGGCGACCGCCGCGACGGTACGGGAGCGGGCGTCGGCGTTTCACGGCACCGTCCTCGTCCTGACGGGACTGGTCGCTTACGTCGCGATGTTCTCCCAGTGGCACGATTTCCGCGTGCACCATCTCCTGCCGACGTTCCCGCTCATCGCCCTGCTCGTCGGCGGTCGGCTGGACCAGCTCCGCAACCGCTCGCCGTCGCTGGCTCGCCCGGTGATGGCCGTCCTGCTGGTGACGACGGCGGTCTACGCCGGCGTCGGGACGGCCGGGTTCGCGTCGATGCCCCGGGACGAGGCGACGGCGTGGCTCGAGGACAACAGCGAGGAGGGCGATGTGGTGGAGACCTACCGCGTCCACATCCAGGACACTGCCGTCCCGCACTCGCTGACCGCCCGACACGTCGCGGGCGAAGACTCGGAGGCGGAGGAAGCGATGGCGTGCCCGCGATACATCCAGGTCGGGTACCGGGACCTGCTGTATCTCAAGGAGGACACCTACTACCGGAACGGCGACGCACAGGCCACCTACCTCCGGGCGCTCCTGAACGAGGAGTACAACTACAGGATCGTCGCCGAGTTCGGGGAGCGGCCGCCGAACTTCGTCCCCCAGCGGCCGACGCCCGGCTCGTTCACCGACCTGCTCCGGCTCGGCGTCGTCCCGCACACGGACCAGTTCGCCGACGAGCAGGAGCTCGCGGCGAACCAGTACACCCTCATTCTGGAACGTGACGGCGAGTGCGACACGAGCCGGCATCCGCCGTTCTGAACGCTTTCCCGCCGCTTTTGTGTGGCTACTCTGTGGTCAGTGACGCGATATCGAGTCGAACGGAGGGATACCAGCCCGCGAGCGACGGCAGGTAGATGCCCAGGAACCGGTCGACGAAGATGATGGGGATGATAACCTCGGCCGGGATGCCCAGCGCGACGAACACTGCCGTCGCCGTCGCCTCGGTGACGCCGATACCGCCGGGCGTCAGGGGCAGGAGCGTCACGGTATACGCGACCAGGAGATACAGCGGCAACGCGACCAGCGGTTCGAACGCGGCGCCGAAACTCCCCAGCAGCAGGCCGACGCGGACGCCGGGGGCGAGCACCAGGTCGACCGTCCAGCCGACCGCGTAGCGGAGCCACACTGCCGGCTCGCTCGCGAGCGTCCGAAACGTCGTGGTCGAGCTGTCAGTGAATTCGAGCAGGCCCTCGAGACGCGCCGCGAGTGTCTCGCCGAGGCGTGGCACCCGGACCGCGACTCCGGACAGCCAGCCGATGAGCCGGTCCAGATAGGCGAGGTTGAGCCCCGCAAGCAGGATGGTGAGCCCGGCCGCGAAGTAGAGGCTGGTCGCGAGCGCCAATAGCAAGAGGAGTTCGAGCCGGAGCAGTGGAATCGCCAGGATGAGGCCTGCCGTGGCCGCCACGCCGTAGTACATCGCGAAGATGCCGGTGTGAAGCGCCGACGCGGCCGCGGCGTCGCTGTAGGCCATCCCGGTCTGGCTCCGGAGGACGAACGGCGCGGCCAGCCGCCCGGAGAGCCGCGAGGGCAGCAACTGGTTGACGAAGTTCACGATGAGCGTCGTCCCGGCGGCGGTCCGGAACCGGACCGGTGCCAGCGGGGTGATTACCGCGTGCCACGAGTAGACCCGGCCACAGATGCCGAGCGTGCTGACGGCGACTATCGCGAGCACCGTCTCGATATCGACGCCGGCGAGCAGGTCGACGGCGCTCGCGATGTCGAACTGCGTGAGCAGCCAGGAAAGCGCCGCGACGGCGATACCGTACTGGGCGACCGTGATCCCCAGATCACGAGCCCGGCTCGTCACGGCGGCTCGCCCCTGTGTAGCTGTGTCGCGGCCGGCTCACCGTCCGCCAGAACCGCCCGCGCGGTCGTGAACTCGAAGTCCTGTTGCAGAATCCGCTCGACGGCCCGCCGCATCCAGTCGCCGGTCCTGACGTACACCCGCGTCGGCACCCCCTCGACGGCCGGCAGGTCGACCAGTTCCCACGGGTGGACGTACAGCATCGGCGTAACCCCCCGGCGGGCCAGCAACTGCATGCCCAGGGTCGTGTACCGCGGGCCGAAAAACCGGAGCCAGGTCCCGGTGAGGGGCAACTGCAGCCCCGGCATGACGCTCGCCGGGAACTCCGTAATGGTGTCCGGTGCATCCGGGCGCACCGCCGACGCCGGAACGGGCTCGTGGAGGTCGTACTCGCCGCCGTACCACCCCGGAATCGACCGGCTCGAGACCACACTCGAGTCGTACGTGTAGCCGGCCTCGGAAAGCAGGTCGAAGTGGTCGTCGGTGATGTCGAAGGCGGGCGCGCGGAACCCCGAGACTTCCTCACCGGTGGCCCGCTCCAGCACGTCCTTGGACTGGGTCAGTTCCGCCCGTCGCCCCTCCCCGTCGAGGTCTGAAAACAACTGGTGGGTGTGGGTGTGGGAGGCGATTTCCAGTCCCGCGTCGGCGAGCGCCCGTACCGCGTTGGGGTGGGACTCGGCGACCGACGACACCACGAACGCGGTCGCAGTCGCGTCGTACTCCGCGAGTATCTCTCTGAAGAACCGGCCGCCGTCGAGGCCGACGCCGTTCCTGTCGGTCGTCCCCGACGCGCTCCGGTACGCCGGCGTCTGGGTGAACAACTCGAAATCCATCGACAGCACCGCGCGATTACTCATCCTGCCTGTCCTCGGTCTGTAGCTGGTGTTCCTCCAGTTCGCTCCGGAGGAGGCTCAGCTCCTCGTTCAGCCGCGACAGCCGGTCGTACATGTGCCCGATGCGGTTGAGGAGGTACGTCACCGCCACGAACAGCGTCAGGTTCGAGATGACGAGGATGGCCCGGGCTTTCCATTCCAGGCCCAGCAGCCGCGCCACGAGTTCGAACACGTTGGGGACGATTGCGACGACGATGAGCCCCGAACCGAGCAGCAGCGACATCACGAACAGCTCTAACGATTCGCGTTCGCTCCTGACGATGACGTAGCCGTTCGCGAGAAACGCCAGCCCGACGACCAGCGACAGGAGGTTGACCAGTGAGTAGTCGAATCCAAAGACCATGATTAGCGAAAGAGGAGGACGCGAAACACCGTGTCAGTCATCCGTAGCGGGTAGAGCACGAGCGTGTCGAGGCTGAACTGCGACTCGCCCTCGTCCCGAATCGGCATCTCTATCGATACCTCTTCGATGCGATGCCCGCGCTGGGCCGCATCGAGCGTCTGCTCGACCGCCCAGTGGTTGTCCGAGCGGTGGAGGATGTCCTGCAGCGCCGACACCCGGTAGACGCGGAAGCCGCTTGTCACGTCGGTGATGTCTATCCCGCCGAGCTTCCGAACGACGGTCGTAAAGAAGGTGATGCCCAGCCGCCTGATGAGCGGGTAGTCGTCTATGCTCTCGTTCAGGTAGCGGCTACCGATGACCATGTCCGCGTCCTCGGCGTGGTCCAGCAGGGTCGGAATCTTCTCCGGGTCGTGCTGGCCGTCGGCATCGACCTGCACGACGAAGTCGTAGTCGTGCCGGATGGCGTACTGGTAGCCGGTCCTGACGGCCCCGCCGACGCCGGTGTTGAACACGTGTGTGACGACGTGTGCGCCGTGCTCGCGGGCAATGGTCGCGGTGTCGTCCGACGAGCCGTCGTCGACGACGACCACCTCGTCGACGTACCGGCTCGTTCCGTCGATCACCGACCCGATGGTGCTCGACTCGTTGTACGCGGGGATGACGGCGACTGTTCGCACTGGTGGAAACGCCGCTGGCAGCGAACTTAGAATTGTCGTTCCATGAACCAGTCGAAATGCTCCGGGGGCAAGAGTGAAAACACACCACGCGGTACGTACTGACATGAGTGTCGAGCAGGAGCAGACGGAACGGACCATCAGGTGTCTGGTGGCGAAAGTCGGACTCGACGGTCACGACCGGGGGGCACACGTCATCGCGCGGGCGCTCCGTGACGCCGGCTTCGAAGTGATCTACTCGGGGCTTCATCGAGCGCCCGACGAAGTCGTGCAGGCCGCCGTCCAGGAGGACGTCGACGTCGTCGGCATCTCCATCCTCTCGGGGGCGCACAACACACTGGTTCCGAAGATTCTCGACGGACTGAAGGAGTACGACGCGTTCGACGACCGGCTAATCCTCGTCGGCGGCATCGTTCCGGACGACGACAAGGACGAACTCCGCGGCCTGGGCGTCGACGAGATATTCGGCCCGGGCGCGTCGATGGAGGAGATGATCGACTACATCCACGAGCACGCGCCCGAGCGATGAGCGACCTCGTCGCTGACCTGCTCGCTGGCAAGCACAGCGCGCTCGCCCGAGTCATCACGAAGATAGAGAACCGCTCGCCGGGGTATCGCGAGATAATCTCCGATCTCCACCAGCACACCGGGACAGCCGACGTCATCGGCGTCACCGGCAGTCCCGGCGCGGGCAAGTCCACGCTGGTCGACAAGGTGGCAGCGACCTACCGCAAGCGGGGCCAGACCGTCGGCGTCATCGCCATCGACCCGTCCTCGCCGTTTTCGGGTGGCGCAGTGCTCGGCGACCGGATACGGATGGCCTCGAACGCGGGCGATATGGACATGTTCTTCCGGTCGATGTCCGCGCGGGGCTCGCTGGGCGGGCTGTCGACGGCGACGACCGACGCCGTGACCGCGCTGGACGCCTTTGGCAAGGACAAGATAATCGTCGAGACGGTCGGCGCCGGCCAGAACGAGGTCGACATCGTCCGTACCGCCGACACCGTCGCCGTGCTCGTGCCGCCGGGCAGCGGCGACGACGTGCAGATGCTCAAGGCTGGCATCCTCGAAATCGGTGACGTGTTCGTGGTTAACAAAGCCGACCTCGACGGGGCCGACCGGACCGTCCAGCAACTCCGGGAGATGCTGCAGGGCCGGAGCGGGCGGCCGGACACCGGCCACCACGGCGCGACCGGACTCGCCGGTGGCCACGGTGGCGCGTCCGCCGGCGAAGGTGACGCGTCCGCCGGCGAGGGGGACGCTGAATCGGAGACGTGGAACCCGCCGATTGTGGAGACGGTCGCCAACCGGAGCGAGGGCGTCGAGGACTTCCTGGACGCGCTGGCCAACCACGGCGCGTACCTGGACCGAACCGGCCGCCGGGAGGGGCAGGCCCGAGAGCGCTTCGCCGCCGAGATCCGAACCCTCCTTCGGGAGGACGCAAACGAACTGCTGGTCGACGAACTCGACCGGCGGGGCGGCATCGAGGGCTACGTCGACGCCGTCATCGACCGTCACACCGACCCGTACACGGTCGTCGACGAAGTGCTTTCGCCGCTCCGAGAGTGTCTCGACGAGCGTCGCGACTGAGTTCGGAACCGCCACCGAACTGCCTGTGGCCCGGGCCGATAGCGACAGGCCGCTGTCGTTCGTCCAGCATTTATAACACTGTTCGGGCCCCAAGACTCTACCATGAAACTCCGCAAGGCGCTCGGTGCGGTCGTCGGTGCGGTCGGCGCGACAGCCGCCGCCAACCGCGTGCTGCAGGCCCAGGCCGGCGCGTTCGAACCGATGCTCGACGGGGAACAGGGGACCTATCGCTGGCGCGGGTTCGATATCGCGTACACCGAGGCCGGCGACCCGTCGGACCCGGACCTCGTGCTGTTCCACGGCATCAACGCCGCTGCCAGCAGCCACGAGTTCCACACGGTGTTCGACACGCTGGCCGAAGACTACCACGTCATCGCGCCCGACCTGCCGGGCTTCGGGCACACGGACCGGCCGCCGCTGCTGTACTCGGCGTCGATGTACACGGCCTTCGTGCGTGACTTCATCGAGGACACCACCACCGACGCGACCGTCGTCGCGTCGTCACTGACCGGAGCCTACGCCGCCAGCGCGGCACATGAGGTCGACGTCAGGGAACTCGTCCTCATCTGCCCGACGGACAGTTCGATGGGCAACCGCACCGTCTGGCTCCGCTCGCTGCTGCGCGCGCCTGTCGTCGGCGAGGCCATCTACAACCTCACCGTCTCGAAGCCCTCCATCCGCCACTTCCACGCCGACCACGGCTACTACGACATGGACAACCTCACCGACGAAGTTGTCGACTACGAGTGGCAGAGCGGCCACCAGCCCGGCGCGCGTTTCGCGCCGGCGTCGTTCGTCTCCGGCTTCCTCGACCCCGAGGAGGACCTCGGCGAGGTGCTGGCCGGTCTCGACGTGCCCGTGACGCTGGTCTGGGGCGAGGACGCCGAGATTACGCCGCTGTCGGAGGGCCGCGACCTGGCAGAGCAGGCGGACGCGAAGCTCATCGTGTTCGGTGACTCACTGCTCCTTCCGCACGTCGAACACCCCGGCGAGTTCGTCGACGTGGTCCGCGACAGAGTGACCTCGGTAACGGTCGAGAGCTGAGACTGACTGGTGTATCTGTTTACTGACAGTCGCCGACGCGGGGTCGGCGATATTCACAACCGACGTACAACAGCCGTCGACCCCTCAGCGCGGTCGGAACACGACGGCTCTCTCGCCGGTCGTCACGCGCTCGCCGACGTCGATACCGACTACGTCGTCGATGGCGACGTCGGCCGGGTCCACGTCACGGACGAGCCCCGTGACCGAAACCGGCCCGAAGTCGGCGATAGCGGTGACGTAGGGCGCGTCGTCCTCGAACTGCGGCGTCGGGACCGTAATCGTCGTGTGGCTCGCTATCTCGCCGGAGTCCGGCAGGTCGACCCGCGAGAGGTCCTGGTCGTGACAGCGCGGACACACCCGCCGGGGCGGGAGCCAGCCGTGATTCTTCGAACATTCGAGGTAGTAGGCGTCACCCGATTCGATGCTGTCGAGCCACTCGTCGTACTCGCCGTCCTTTGTGGATTCGGTCATTCTTGCACCTCCATAACGTGGACAGTCGTAGACGCGACTGTGCCGCCCGCGTTGTGCGCGACGCCGACGGTGCTGTCCGGCACGGCGTCGGCCCGCGGATGCGACCCCTCGAGGAGCCAGGCAACGGTCGCCAGCTGGGCGACGCCGGTCGCGCCGACCGGGTGGCCCTTGGCTTTCAGCCCGCCCGAGAGGTTTATCGGGAGGTCGCCGTCGCGGGTCGTCTCGCCGTTCCGCGCCGCACCGATGCCCTCGCCGCGCTCGTAGAAGCCAAGCGATTCTATCGCGAGCACTTCCGCGATAGTGAAACAGTCGTGGACTTCGGCGAAATCGACGTCGTCCGGACCGACGCCGGCGTCCCCGTAGGCCTCCTCGGCGGCCTTGTCGGCGGCGGGCGTCTGTGCGAGGTGTGGGCGGTCCTGCAACGCGAGGTTGTCGCCGCCCTGGCCGGTCCCGGTGATTGCGACCGAGGCGTCGAGGTCGTGCTCCTCGGCGTAGGACTCCGTCGTCAGGACAGCCGCCGCGGCCCCGTCGGTGATCGGACAGGAGTCGTAGAGACCGAGCGGGTCCGCAATCGTCGGGGCCTCCAATGCGTCCTCGACCGTGATTGCCTTCTGAATCTGGGCGTGGTCGTTCACCAGGGCGTGTTCGTGGTTCTTGACAGCGATGTGGGCGAGGTCCTCGTGGGTGCCGCCGTACTGGTCGAAGTACGACCGGGCCATCAGCGCGTACGCCCCGGGGAAGGTCATCCCGGCGCGGACCTCGTAGAGGTCGTCGGCGGCGATGGCGAGTGCGTCCGTCGCGGCGGCCGTCCCGATGTTCGTCATCCGCTCCGCGCCGCCGACGACGACGACGTCCGCTTCGTCGTTTCGAATCGTCTTGACGGCTTCGCGAACGGCGGTACCGGCTGACGCACAGGCCGCTTCGACACGGGTTGCCGGGACGTCTAGCCCGATGGCTTCGGCCATCAGCGGGCCCTGGTGGCCCTGGTGTTCCGCGAGCTCTCCCATGAAGTTGCCGTAATAAAGGGCCTCAGCGTCTTCCGGGTCGATTCCGGCCGCCGACAGCGCTTCGAGCCCTGCCTCGGCGAAGAGGTCTCGGCCGGTCCGTTCGGGGTGTTTCCCGAAATGTGTTACGCCGGCTCCGGCGATACGTGGGTCTGACATTATCACCCAGTGTGCGCTGCCGGCTTAAATGCCTACTGTTCGGCTGCTCAATTAGTGCATATTCGCTGCTATGAACGCCTGAAAACGGAATATTGTGTCTGCGTCGAATTAAATCCCCACGAGGGAACTAACCTTCGAAGGAAACAGACCGTCTCAGTTCACGATTTCGGCGATACGCTGGGGTTCTCCCGACAGCGACGGTTCCGGCTCGACCATCTGCAGTACTTCGTGGTCGGTCACGTTCGGATACGATTTCTGGATGGCGTCTTCGATGAGGGCCTTTTCGAGGCGGAACTCCGTTCCCTCGTAGACGACATCCACACCCTGTTCGTCGAACGACAGCACAGTCATACACGGAATTACGCACGGCACGAATAAAAGGATAGTCTCTCGCGCGTTCGGGGCAGGCCGGCAGGACCGCTTACGAATCGCTGTCGCTACCGACCCGGATGACCTGCAGCAGGGAGTACACCGGGACGCCGCGGATATCGCCGACGCCGCGCTTGTCCGCCAGTACGACACAGGCCACGGGGTTGCCGCCCTGTTCGTGGATCGCGTCGATGGTTTCCCCCATCGTCTTGCCGCTCGTGATAGTGTCGTCGACGACGTAGCAGTCGCGGTTCCGTATCTGTGCGAAGTTCCGGGAAAAGGAGCCGTCGGTGGTCTCGCTCTCGTCGTCGTCCCACTGGTGTTTGGTCGGAGCGTACGTCCCGAGGTCTGTTTCCAGTTCCCGCGCAACGGTCGTCGCAAGCGGTGCGCCCGCCTTCTCGATACCGATAGTGAGGTCCACCTCATCGCCCTTCTTCGAGAGCAGGTCCGCCATGGCTGCCCCGGCGTGGTACAGTCGGTTGCTGTCCCGCCCGACGGCGGACCAGTCGACGTGGATGTCGTGGGGACCGCCATCGCCGCTCGTGTCCGGTTCCGTGCCGGTACCGCTACGTTCGACAAGCCAACTCGCCGTCTCGCGGGAGACGTTGAGTTCGTCGGCGATTTCGCCCTTAGAGAGGCCACGCTGCGCCAGGTCGGACGCGCTGTCGACGAGGTCGTCGATATTCTTCATACCCGTATCTCCGTGTGCGAGGATTTAATAGGCGGTGTTCTTCACCCACCAAAATATATTTACAACAGCCGTTGTACTGTTTTATCGGCTGGGTACACTCCCCCTGCGATTCGGGGACTACTGTCGGTGGCGACCCTCGTCGGGTCACCACGTTCCCCCGACCCGGCCGACGCCAACCGTCTGTCTGCCAGACTGCATGGTTGTACGCGGGACCGCACGCACCAGCGGTCAGGCGGGTCCGTCCCGCCGTTCCCCATCCATCGTCCGCTCCTCTGAGTGTGGCATAGAACTGTCGGCACACCCGACTCGAACTGGTCAGTACAAAACGCGGAACTCTCACTGGCGGCGTTTCAGTTCCAGATGAGCAGCAGGTCTCAGAGTGAGACGGTTGCGTCGTCCTCGACCTCGGTTCCCGGGGACGTGCCGCCTCGGTCGTCATAATATTTGCGTCCGATGAATGTTTCGTCCAGGTTGCCGATAATTGTGGTGTAAAGCGCGTCCGAAGACGGGTAACTCTCCTCTTCGACCTGAGCTAAAACCTCTTGAATAGTGATCGAATCGCCGGAGGGAGACGTTATTTCAGTGGTACCGATCTGTTCGACCACAGCTGTATGCGTCACCGGGAACTCGAACGACTCATCGACAACCTGTTTTGTATCTGAGTATTCCATGTCTGTTGGTGGGCAACCGACGTTTCGGTCTCTGCGTTACCCAGTACGCAGCGAACAGGAATCAACCCCGGTAGTTTTTATTTGATATTGGTTTTTGATTATATGAATTACAGCTAGTGGCAGTTATTCCAGCTCCACAATTCTGAAACGTCCGTGACGCCGTGTGATGGGTGGTGATCGCAACGGTCCCTTGTCGGCCATCATCGGGAATTGACAGTGCGGTCCGCTCGCCCACCGGCATACCAGCAGTCCGGCTGTGAACGATGCGGACACTTGGGCACGGTCTTTCAATTGACTCCCTCGAACGTGTAGAGTCGCTGCTCGCAGGCCGGACAGACGAGCGTCTCGTCGGGGTCCTGTCGCGGTCCCAGATGGCCGCCACAACAGGACACCGACGACGACTCGACCAGTTCGGAGCCACAGACCGGGCAGCTGTCTAGAAACATCCGGAAGGCTTCCGCGCCGGCGACTCTGAGGCGCTCGTCGTCGAGGGACTCACCGAGAACCTCGTACGCTGCGAGCTCGGCCACGACGACCGGACGGGCCAGGAGCTGTCCGTTTTCGGAACCGACCACGACCCACTCCGTGTCGTCCTCGACGTACGGTTCTGTGTGGTCGACCCGCTCCAGGGACTCCTGTAGTGTCCTCGAGAGTGCCTCGAGCGACTGGTCGGCCAGTTCGTCCATCCGCTCGTGCCACGCTGTGTCGATGGCCGCCGCGAGAAACAGCCGCTCCCCCTCGACTTCGATGACACCGGCCGCGGATAGCTCCCGCAGGACGGTCTCACCGTCCATCCCGACGTCGTCGGCCAGCGATTCACGCTCCTCGTGGGCCAGGGCTTCCTGCGATGGCTCGCCGTGTGACGGCCCTCCGTGGAACCACTCGTCCGGGACCGGTGACGCCGCCACGAGCCGCGGGGCGAACTCGGGTGTGTACGGCACCAGATACCCCCGGAGATAGACCGCCGCGACGCCGACAACGGCGACCAGCAGGCTCAGAGACGAGCGCTTTCGTGCGCGCAAGAACAGTACAACGAGCCCGAGGAACCCCAGGTTCAGGACCGTACACGGCCAGCACCTGTTCTCCCCGGTGTAGGACTCCTCGTGGAGGGACTCGAGCGCTTCAATCGGGTCGGCTCTCTGCGGTGTGGATTCGCGGCTCATATCCGGACAACGTTTGGCAGTCCCAAAATTCTTTAACAACAGCTGTGGTACAACGTGACATGAGCGACTCGCCGGTAGCGTACACCACGCTGGGGTCGACAGGGCTCGACGTGTCCGAACTCTGTCTCGGAACGATGAACTTCGGGAGCGCGGAGCCCTGGATGCTGAACGACGAGGCCGAGAGCCGTCGGATTCTCGAACGGGCGCTCGATCTGGGTATCAACTTCTTCGATACGGCCAACGCGTACTCGAACGGAGAGAGCGAGCGGATACTGGGTGGGGTTGTCGACTCCGCCCGCCGCGGCGAACTGGTCCTGGCTTCGAAGGTGTACTTCGACATGCACGACGGCCCGAACGGGGGCGGCCTCTCGAAGAAACACATCATCGACCAGTGTCACGCCACGCTGGACCGCCTCGGCGTCGACTACCTCGACCTCTACCAGATCCACCGGTGGGACGAGGACACGCCCATCGAGGAGACGCTGGACGCGCTGACGTATCTCGTCGACGAGGGACTGGTCCGCTACATCGGCGCGAGCACGATGGCCAACTGGCAGTTCCAGAAGGCGCTGTACACGGCGGACATCGAGGGATACGAGCGGTTCGTTTCGATGCAGCCGGAGTACAACGCCGTCGACCGCCACGAGGAGGCGAACCTCCTGCCGGTGTGTGAGATGGAAGGGGTCGGCGTCATTCCGTGGTCGCCCCTGGCCGGCGGCTTCCTGGCTGGGAAGTACGAGCGCGACGACGGTCTTTCGGAGGGCCGGGCGAGTACGGACGAGTACACGGCAGACCGGTTCAGCGACGAGAACTGGGCGGTCCTCGACGAGGTGCGAACCATCGCCGACGCGAAGGGCGCGACCCCGGCACAGGTCAGCCTGGCGTGGCTCTGTCACCAGCCCGTCGTCGACGCACCGATTATCGGCCCGCGGACGATGGACCAGCTGGAGGAGAACGTCGGGGCGCTCGACGTCGAGCTGACTGACGAGGAGTGCGCCCGAATCGAGGCCCCGAAACAGCCACAGTGGCCGGTTGAGGGCAAGGACTGACTCTGGATTTCGATGGATAACCATGCACGTTAATTGCGTACTCGGTTTCTCTGAACACACATGGACGACAGCGAACTAACCGACGTCCTCGAAGATGCCGGTCTCTCCCCGTATCAGGCAGAGGCCTACGTGGCGTTGCTGGGGCTGGGGACCGCATCAGCCACCGACGTCGCTGACTCCTGTGACGTTCCGGACCCGCGTATCTACGACGTCCTCCGGGACCTGGAGACGAAAGGCTACATCGAGACGTTCCAGCAGGACAGCCTGACAGCGCGCGCTCGCAATCCCGAAGTAGTCCTCGAGGACCTGCGGTCCCGGTCGAGCAGGTACCTCGACGCGGCCGAAACTATCGAGGAACGCTGGAACCAGCCCGAGATATCCGACCACGAGGTCAGTATCGTCAAGCGGTTCGAAACGGTCGTCAGCCGGGCCCGGGACCTCATCGAAACGGCCGAGAACCAGATCCAGGTCGGCGTGAACCCGGAGCAGTTCTACGCGGTCCGTGAGGAACTCATCGCCGCCCACGACCGCGGCGTGAACATCAAGCTCAGTATCTGCACGGCCCCCGGCGACGAGCTGCCGCCGCTTTCCGATATTGAGAGGACTTGTACGGAGGCCCGGAACCGCGATATCCCGGCCCCGTTTTTCGTTCTCGTCGACCGGACCTGGACCTGCTTTGCGCCCCACCACGACTCCGTCAACGAGTACGGCGTGCTCGTCAAGGACCGGACCCACACCTACGTGTTCCACTGGTTCTTCCTGACCTGTCTCTGGGAGATATGGGACACCCTGTACACCGAACTGACGCCGGAGACGCCGACGACGTACGTCGATCTCCGCCACGCCGTCCGGGATATCGAACCGCTGTTGAACGAAGGGGCGACTATCGAAGCCGTCATCGAGGGATACGACACGGAAACAAAAGAGTCCGTCGAGCTGACTGGGCGCATCACTGCCGTCGACTACACCGGGAGTAGCATCGGACGGACGGACCCGGTACCGCTCGCGCAACTGGCCGGCCGAATCAGTGCGACGCTGGTCACCGACGACGGGACGTACGAAGTCGGCGGCTGGGGGGCCGTCATCGAGGAGATAGAGGCTACCGAAATCACGATTACGAACGTAACGTACGAGTGACGCGGGCACCGCTTCTGTTGTTGGGGTAAACTTTACCTCAGTTTGCGCGTTTGAGCGCACCAGTGTGCCAAACAGTCGTTTGAGTTATCCGTTCGTATATATACGGAACGTTTCATACAGTTTTCACCAGCCGATAATATACTATGAAACCCGGAAGAGGGCGACAATTAACAACACCTGTGGTTAATTATGGACAACCTTTAAGGTGTGTCCGGGATAGCTCAGAATAGACATGTCGGACAATGGCACAAGCGGCGAGCGGAGCTCGACAGGCGTTTCCCGGCGACGGTTTGTCCGTGCCGCCGGAGCAGCAGGTGTTGTCAGTGGACTGGCGGGCTGTGCGGACTTCGTCGGCGGTGGCGGCGACGGCGGTGATGGCGGTGGTGGCGGCGGTGACGGTGGTTCGACCGGCGGCGGCGAGGCGACGACGGTCCAGTGGGGCTTTGACCCGGTGGCCGTCCAGAACAACGGCGACGCTATCAAGCAGGCCCTGCGCGACAACGGCCTCCCGGAGTCCGTCGAGATAGAGTTCGTTCCGCGCGACCAGGACACGGGCGCAGCCCGGTCCAACTACAACCGGCTGCTCTCGGCCGGCGAGACGAACCCGGACATGTTCCTGATGGACAACGGCTGGACGAACATCTTCATCCAGCGGGGACAGCTCCAGAACCTCTCGGAGACGCTGCCGGAGGGACTGCTCTCGGACGTCTCGGACAACTACTTCTCGGCGTTTACCGACACGGCTCGGAACCCGAGCAACGGGAACCTGTTCGGCGTCCCGGTGTTCCCGGACTTCCCGACGATGCAGTACCGCAAGGACCTCGTCGAGGAGGCCGGCTACGACCCCGAGGGGAACAACTGGGCGACAGAGCCGATGACCTGGGAGGAGTGGTCGAACATCGCCGCCGATACCTACGACAACGCAGACGTCGACTTCGGGTTCACGACCCAGTGGGACATCTACGAGGGGACCTCCTGCTGTACGTTCAACGAGGTCATGTCCTCGTGGGGCGGCGCGTACTTCGGCGGCCGCGACAACCTCTTCGGACCGATCGGCGAGCGCCCGATTACGGTCAACAACCCGGAGGTCATCAACTCGCTGAACATGATGCGGAAGTTCGTCCACGACGAGGACTTCGGCGGCCAGTTCGAGGGCTACGGCGGCGGCTTCACGCCGACCGAAATCCTCGGCTGGAAGGAGGAGGACGCGCGCGCCCCCTTCGCGAACGGGAACGCTATCTTCCACCGGAACTGGCCGTACTCGCTGGCGCTTACCGGTCGGAACCCCGAGGAGACCGAAGACCCGGCGCTCGGCGAGAACCTCGGCGCGATGCCGATTCCGTACGCCGTGCCGGAAAGCGAGGCCGCACAGCCCGGGACCGGCGGCACGACCGCCGCCCTCGGTGGCTGGCACATGACCGTCAACCCCAACAGCGAGAACATCGACGCCGTCATCGAGGTCATCCGCGCCGCCATGCAGCCGGACTTCCAGCTCAGACTGCTGTCCATCCAGGGCTGGCTGCCGCCGCGGCCGGAGCTGTTCAACTCCAGCGAGGCCCAGAACGTGCCCGTCGTCGGCCGATACATGGACACCCTGCAGGTCGCGGGGGACAACTCGATGGCGCGCCCGGTGACGGCCGTCTGGAGCGACCAGTCTAGTAACATCGCACAACAGGCGAACCGCGCCGTCGGCCAGGATGCCTCCTCGGCTGACGCGATGGCGACGCTCGAGAGCGCACTCGAAGAGACCGAGCAAACCTAAAGTCCCGGGATAGCTTTACAAAACACCCCCTGTGATTATTTATCATGACAGAATGTAACAACGGACGGAGGTAACTGAATGAGCACAGAAACCGGCCGTGAGTCAAGACGCTCGGGGGCACTTGTCAGCGTGATGCGGTGGATGGAGAACCTCAGTGATACGCAGTACGCGTATCTACTGCTGGTTCCCGTGTTTGTCCTCCTGGGCGTCGTGGCACTGTACCCGCTGTTGCGGACGTTCGAGCTGTCGCTGTTCGCACTGTCGGCGGACTTCTCGAGCACGAACTTCGTCGGAGCCGGGAACTACGTCGGGCTGTTCACTGGCGAGAAAAACCGGTTCCTGCCGGGCGGGACGACGTTCCTCCCCGAGGGATTCGGTGTCAGCGCGCTGCTTAACAGTGCGCTGATCGTCACGATAATCTTCGCCGTCGTGAGCGTGCTGTTCGAGACGCTCATCGGCCTCGGCCAGGCGCTCATCCTCGACCAGGACTTCTATGGCCGCCGGTGGATCCGTGCGGCTATCATCATCCCGTGGGCCGTCCCCATCGTCATCCAGGGGATGATCTTCTTCCTGATGTTCAACTCGAACATCGGGTTCCTGACGCCACCGCTTGCCGACCTCGGACTGTTAGCGCCGACGAACACGCTCAACGACACGGCGAGCGCGACGTTCATCATCATCGTCGCCGACATCTGGAAGACGTCGGCGTTCATGGCGCTGCTCATCCTGGCGGGGCTCCAGAGCATCGACAGGGGCCTGTACGACGTGGCGAAGGTCGCCGGCGCGACGAAGTGGCAGCAGTTCAAGCTCATCACGTTCCCGCTCATCCTGCCGACTATCGGCGTCGCAGTGCTGTTCCGGTCAGTGCAGGCGATGCGGGTGTACGGCATCATCGACACGGTGTCTAGCTGTACCGTCGTGCCGTCGCTGTCGTGTATGGTCGTCGCGACGTTCACCACCCGCGAGGGGACGTCAGCGGCCATCGCGTTCGTGACGGCCGCGATTATCGGCATCGTCGTGATGGGACTCATCCTCTGGCAAGGGGAGGACGCGATCTGACATGGCTACGACAACCGAAAACCAAGAGCAGTCGAGCGACGGACCGCTACAGCGCTGGACACAGAGTGCCATCCAGAACCCGGACAAGGTGTACCGGGCCCTGTTCTACGCGGCGATGGTGTTTTTCCTGGTGACGACGCTGTTCCCGTTCTACTGGCTCATCGTGCTGGCGGTGACCCCGGAAGGGAACCTGCTCGCCGGGAGCTTCCTCCCGTCGGTGAACCTCTTCGGCGTCAGCGGGACGTTCCCGCTGCCGGTGCCGAAAGGGTTCAATCCGGGCGCGTTCGTCACTGTCTTCGAACAGGTGCCGTTCCACCTGTACATGCTGAACAGCTTCGCGCTGGCGGTCACGACGACGGTCATCGTCCTGTTCGTGGCGAGCCTCGCCGGCTACGTGTTCGGACGGCTCCGCTTCCCCGGCCGCGCACTGCTGATGCTGGCGATTCTGGCGATCAGCTACTTCCCGCCGGCCGCGTTCGTCATCCCGCTGTTCCAGGCGTTCGCCGGCAACGCCCCGATTACGGTGCCGTTCACGTCCATACCGCTGTTTACCCCACCGCGAATGTTGAACACGCCAGGGTCGATGGTGCTGCCGTTCAGCGCGCTGTTCATGCCGCTGTCCATCTTCATCCTGACGACGTTCTACGGCCAGATTCCGGACGGCCTTGAGGACGCCGCACGGGTCGAGGGGACGACGCGACTGGGCGCGCTGTTCAGAGTCATCATGCCGCTGTCCGCGCCGGGCGTGGCGACCGCGGCCGTGCTGACGTTCATCGCCGTCTACAACGAGTACTTCTTCAGCTCGATCATGGCGACCTCGCCGGAGGCGACGAAGTGGTCGCCCATCGTCGGCGGGATTCTCAGCTACCAGACGCAGTACACGACACAGTACAACCTCATGGCGGCCGCGAGCATCGTCGGGGTCCTCCCCGTCGTCATCCTCGTTGTCGTCGCACAGGAACGAATCGTCAGCGGACTGACCTCAGGCGCACTCAAGGAGTAACACAATGGCACGAGTACAACTCGAACACGTGACGAAACGATACGACGACCAGGGTGACGTAGTCACCGCGGTCGACGACATGAACCTGGACATCGCCCACGGCGAGTTCATCTGCTTCGTCGGGCCCTCGGGCTGTGGGAAGTCGACGACGATGGAGACCATCGCCGGGCTCACCATCCCCACGGAGGGCGAGATCTACATCGGCGACCGGGAGGTGACGAACCTCCCGCCGAAGGACCGCGGCATCGCGATGGTGTTCCAGAACATCGCGCTGTTCCCTCACATGGACGTGTACGACAACATCTCCTTCGGCCTCCGACTTCGGGACTACCCACAGGAGGAAATCGACCGCCGGGTCGAGCGCGCCGCCGACATCGTCCAGCTAGAGGGGATGCTCGGCCGGATGCCCGAAGAGATGTCCGGTGGCCAGCGCCAGCGCGTCGCCATTGCCCGCGCAATCGTGCGCGAGCCCGACGTGTTCCTGATGGACGAGCCGCTGGCGAACCTGGACGCGAAGCTCAAGGTCCACATGCGGACCGAGCTCCAGCGCCTGCACAAGGAGCTGGACACGACCATCATCTACGTCACCCACGACCAGGAGGAGGCGATGACCCTGTCGGACCGCATCGCCGTCCTCGACTCGGGCCAACTCCAGCAGATCGACCCGCCGCTGACCTGCTACAACGAGCCGGACAACCTGTTCGTGGCCGGCTTCATCGGCTCGCCGTCGATGAACTTCGTCGAGGGGACGGTTTCGGAGAACGCGCTGGAGACGCCGAACTTCTCGCTCGAGTTCAACCCCGCCTCCGTCGATGGTGTCGGGGTGGGCGACGACGTGACGCTTGGCATCCGCCCCGAAGACATCTACCCCAGCGACCTCCGGGAGGAAGTCCCCGACCCGTCGGGGATTATACAGGCCACGGCGGACATCCTCGAACCCATGGGCGATGAGATCTTCGCGTACCTGCTGCTGGGTGACGGGGAGACGTCGATGGACCAGGAGCTGGCGACGAACGACCAACTGCTGATGAGCATCGACCCGGACTCGGACCTCGAAGAGGACGAAGAGGTCGGGGTCGTCATCGACCGGCGGAACGTCCACCTGTTCGACTCGGCGACCGGCGAGGCCATCGTCCACGACCTCATCCCGTACGACGCAGAGGAGGCCGCTACCGGGAGCGGCAGCGGCGTGGAATCCGACGACTGAGATGAGTGGTCACCTCGCGACGCTGTACTGGAGCGGGATGCTCGTCCTGTTTTTCTTCTGGGCGTACGGCATCGTGTCGTTCGTTCTGGACCTGAAAAACAAGATCGTCCCCGGCATCATCCAGTATCGGCGCGGCCGACGGCGCGAGAAGGCGAAACAGGAACAGGAAGAGGAACGAGAGGAACGCGAAAAGCAGTTGTATTAACTCGGCTCGGTGACAGCTGTTACCAATGACTGAGACGGTCCGAATCGGCATCGTCGGCCTCGGCAACATCGCACACATCCACTGTTCTAATCTCCAGCAGTTGGACCAGCCGGTTTCGATAGCGGCCGGCGTCGACGTCGACCCGGACGCGCGCCGGCAGTTCGCCGACGCGTACGACGCCCCGGTCTACGAGGAGGCGTCGGCGATGTTCGGGTCCGTCGATGCCGTGCTGGTGACGACCCCGAACAGGTACCACGAGCAGTACGTCGTGGCGGCCCTCGAAGCGGGCCTCGACGTCCTCGTCGAGAAGCCACTGGCCCACACGCTCGAAAGCGCCGAGCGCATCGCGGCGGCCGCCAAAGCGGCCGACGGGTTCTGCATGGTCGGCTTCCACAACCGCTTTGCCGAGCCGGTCCAGACGCTGGTGGGCTACCGCGACGCTGGGGATATGGGCGAGGTGTCACACATCGAGGCGAACTACATCAGGCGTCGCGGCGTCCCCGGCCGGGGGTCGTGGTTCACGCGCAGCGACGTGGCGGGCGGCGGGTCGCTCATCGACATCGGCGCCCACGCTATCGATCTGGCGTTGCACATCGCCGACCACCCGAACGTGCGGGAGGTCTCGGGCGACACGCGGTCCCAGTTCGGCGTCGACGAGGAGTACGCCTACGTCGAGATGTGGGGTGAGGACCACGGTGCAGACGAGTTCAGCGTCGACGACTCGACGAGCGCCTTCGTCCGCTGTGGGGACGGCACGACGATCTCCCTGGAAGTCGCGTGGGCGACGAACCGGCCGGACAGCCAGGAGTACTACGTCCGCGGGACCGGAGCGGGCGCGAGACTCGACCTCGCGGACCAGTCCCTGACGCTGTTCGAGACGGCCGACACCGGCCGGATGCACCACCGGACGACCGACATCGAGACGGGGCGGTCGGACCCGCAACGAAATGAGCAGGCGCGGTTCGTCTCGGCGGTCCGGGAGGGGACGCCGCCGTCGACGAACACCGTCGAGCAGGCGCTCCGGGTCCAGCGCGTCATGGACGCGATCTACCGCTCTAGCGAGACTGGCGCAGCCGTCAGCGTCGGCGAGTAACGGTCATGCAGTCGCGGCATCTGTGTCTCCGTCGTCGAGAGACACCTCAATGTCTATCTCATCGAAACGGACGACAGGTCGCTTTGACCGCCCCGACTGCTCGAATTCGATGACGTTCAGCGTCTCCAGTTCGGTCAGATTCCGGTGTACCTCTTTGAAATCTCGGTCGACCAGGTCAGCAGTCTCACGCATGCTCTCCGGTTCGTGCTTCCGAATGGTCCGCAGCAGGGCCAGATTCGCCGGACTGAGCAATCGCTGCATGTCGGCCTCGTCATCTAGCACCAGGACATGGCGGTCCTCGAGGGCCTCACCGCGCTCCATAGCACGGATGCGTTCTCGCGTCTGTTCTCTTGTCGTCGTCCCATCGCCCACGCGGACGGTGAGGGTTGTGGTGTCTGTCATGTGTATCACTCTCAGGATGGCACCCTAGACCGGGTCGCTTACAGGTCCTCAATTTCCCCGCGGAATCGCTGGTACAGTTCCATCATGCCCGGAAACTCGATCTCGGTCACGCCGTCGCCGGTATGACACTCGTGCCCTTTCGAGCGCTCGTGTGCGTTATCGTATCGCAGCAGCGTTTCGCCGTCTGTCGTCCCGTAGTGAAGGGTATAGTCGTACCCACACGGGTACTTGTCGTCGTCCGTCTTGCGGATGCGGACGTGCTCGACGTACCCATCCGATTTCTCTGTGTACTCTTCGACGGTATCGTAGGGTGCCATCCACACGTACTGGTACAAACCCCATGATAATAATATCTATGGGGATAACCCCATCAAAGATGAGAGGTGATGCGAAAAGCGGTTTTAGTAGTTGGGTATTATATCGACTGTCCACAGGAGGCGTACGCTCTGCGGGCCAGATCCCTGAGGAAAGACTTAATCCCCAGTGTTCTCACTCTCTGCCTGCGCATGAAAGTGATTGGTGTTACGCGGGGCGACGACGGCCCACAGCTCATGGAGCGGGAGCGGCCGTCGCCTGACCCCGGCGAGGCGCTCGTCCGGACGCTCCGCGTTGGTGTTGACGGCACAGACCACGAAGTCCTGAACGGGTCCCACGGCGGGTTCCCCGACGGGGCAGACCACATGGTTCTCGGACACGAGGCGGTCGGCGTCGTCGAAGAGCCCAATGGCACGGGGCTCGAGGCGGGGCAGGTCGTCGCGCCGACCGTCCGGCGGAAACCGAACGGCGAGACGAACCGGTACTTCCGGCGGGGCGAGCCCGACATGGCACCGGACGGCGAGTACACGGAACGTGGCATCGTCGGCGACCACGGCTTCATGGCCGAGTACTTCACCTCGCCGGCGGACTTCCTCGTTCCCGTCCCCGAATCGGTCGCGGAGTACGGCTTCCTCGTCGAACCCCTCTCGATTACCGAGAAGGCCAACGAGCACGCGTACGCGACGCGGGAACCGTTCGACTGGCGACCGGAATCCGCCTGCGTGCTGGGCAACGGCTCGCTCGGACTACTGACGCTGTGGCTGCTTGCCAGGGAGTACGACCGGACCTACTGTGTCGGTCGCCGGGACCGGCCCGACCCGACGGTCGACATCATCGACGAGATCGGCAGCACGTACGTCGACTCCCGAGAGACGCCCGTGGACGAACTCCCGGCGCAGTACGAGGCGATGGACTACATCTGCGAGGCGACCGGGTTCGCCCCGCACGCGTTCCAGACGGTGAAGGCGCTCGACCACAACGGAGTCGGCGTGTTGCTGGGCATCCCGGAGCCCTGGGAGTTCGAAGTCGATGGTGGCTCGCTGCACAACGAAATCGTCCTGCACAACAAGTGTCTCATCGGGACGGTCAACTCACACGTCTCTCATTTCGAGGACGCCGTCGAGACCTTGCAGGACCTCCCGGAGTGGTTGCTCGACGACCTGGTTACGACGGTCACCGACCCGGAACACGTCGGGGCAGCCTTCGAGGATGGGGACGACCAGATAAAAGCGGTCGTCGAATTCGATTCGCTGTAGGGCCCGGGGCGGACCGCGCCCGAGCGTTCCGTCGTCAATTCACCCCGACTGGACCCGGGCTAGACGGTGGTTCACCACCCGTTTATAAGAAAACAGATATGAATTGGCAAGGTATTTACTCAGATGGTATTAATTTATTCAGGCACTGAAAAGCCATAATTTTCGACATAGAGGCGATATTACCGGTTCGGCCCGAATGTCAAATGCTGATTTTCGCTATACAGAAGTATTAAGTGCGAATCTTCAATAAGGAATTATGAGGTATTGGTGCAACCATGACTGAGGACAATTCAGATAGACGGTTGACGCGACGTAACGCTCTTCGGATTGCTGGTGCAGCAGGTGCTGCCTCGCTCGCTGGCTGCGGTGGGAGTGACGGCGGTGACGGCGGTAGCGGCGACGGCGGTGACGGCGGCAGCGGCGACGGGAGCGACGGCGGCAGCGGCGACGGCAGTGACGGCAGTACAGACAGCGGCACACAGTACAACACACTGGAAGTCGCCCACTGGTGGGGTGAGGGGGACGGACTGGAAGCGATTCAGGCCGTCATGGACGCGTTCAAGGAGCAGAACCCGGACGTCCCGTTCGACGAGAACCTCATCGCCGGCGGAGCCGGGGAGAACCTGCAGGCGAACATCCGCACCCGGGTACAGAACGGCAACCACCCGAGCACGTGGCAGGCCTGGCCCGGAAAGAATCTGACCCCCTACACCGATGCCGACCTGCTGGAGGACATCGGCGACTCCGTGTGGTCCGAGAACAGCATGGAGGACGCCTACCTCCAGGGCGTCAAGGACGCGGCCCAGCCCGCCGGGAACTACGTGACGGTCCCGCTCAACATCCACCGGATCAACAACCTCTTCTACAACGTCGAGGTCGTCGAGGACGCCGGTGTCGACCCGACGTCCCTCGAGACGCCCTCTGACCTCATCGGCGCAATGGAGACCATCGAGGAGGCCGGCTACACCGGTATGGCACACCAGACCGGTGCGCCGTGGTCCAGTTTCCAGATGTTCGCGACTGTCCTCCTCGGCGAGACGGACGCCGAGACGTACAGCGCTATCTTCCAGGACGGCGAGATCGACGCCAACAGCGACGCACTGGAGTCGGCCGTCGAGACCACGCAGTCCTATCTCGACTACATCCCGAGCGACGCCGGGTCGATTTCCTGGACAGAGGCCAACAACCAGGTCATCAACGGCGAGGCGGCGTTCCTCCACCAGGGCGACTGGGCGGCCGGAACGTACATCACGAACGACCTCACCTACGGCGAGGAGTGGGACCACGTCACGTTCCCGGGAACCGACGGCTACTACGCGCTCAACATGGACTCGTTCCCGTATCCGGTCAACAACCCGTCGCCGGAAGCGACCACGCTGTGGTGTCAGTTCGTCGGCACGGCCGAGGCACAGGAGATATTCAATCCGATGAAGGGGTCGATTCCGCCACGCACCGACGTGAGCACCGACCCGTTCAACGACTTCTCGAAGGACCAGATCTCGGACTTCCAGGACAGTTCGGCCCAGCCGCCGTCCGTCGCACACGGACTCGCTGCGCCGCCGGCGGTCAAGTCCTCGCTCGAATCTGCAATCTCGTCGCTGAACTCCGGTGCGGAACCATCGGACGTCGTCTCCCAGATGTCAAGCGCCTACCAGTAACGCGACGACCCCCGAAGTTTTTTCGCCGTGATGACACCAACGAGCGGAGCGCTCGCTGGGTCACACCTGTTGTAACGGAGCGAAGCTTCTTGTGATATAACCTCATGAGTAGCCTGTCAAATGTCCTGAAACTATCGCCCCAGTACAGTGCCGAAGTTCTTAGTACTCGACTCGCAAACGGCCCCATATGTCTAGTGACGACTTGGAAGCATCGCTCGAGCAGGTGATTGCGCGGTTCAATCTCGGCGAGTACGAGATTTCAGCCTATCTAGCCGTGCTGCAACACGGTGAGCTGACAGCGTCGGAGATATCGGAGAACACGGACATTCCACAGCCCCGGGTGTACGATACGGTTCGGAGCCTCAGCGACGTCGGGCTCGTCGAACTCAAGGAGTCCCGTCCGATGAAGGTCCTGGCTATCGACCCGCGGGAGGCGTTCGAGGGGATTCAGGACTCGCTTGATGACCTCGTCGACGAGCTGTCTTCGCGCTACACAGCACCCGCACGGGAGCCCGAAGCCGTCTCGCTCGTCAAATCCCGGCCGACGATACTCCGGTACCTGGAGGACATCATCGAGACGGCCGAGTACGAGCTGACCCTGTCGCTGACCCCGGCCCTGTTAGAGCGGTTCGAGGACAGGCTCGCAACCCGGAAGAAGTCCGGAATCGCTATCGAGATTCTCATCTCGCCGGGCGTGGACGCCCCCGACCCGGCGCGGTTCGACTACGAATCCATCGCGACTACGGTGAAGGCCCGTCGCGGTATCACGACGCCGGTCGTCGCTGTCGCCGACGGGAACTACTCGATGTACGCGACCCGCGAGAGCATCCGCGGCGACACGGACCGGTACGGGGTCATCTTCAACCGCTCGGAACTCGGGTTTCTGGTGTCCGGGTTCCTCAACACGGTGCTGTGGACGACGGCCGAAACGATTGCCAGCGACGGGGATGGACTGCCGTTTCCGCGCCGGTATGGGACGATCCGGCGGTGTATCTCCGATTTGGTGACCTTAGACGGGGAGTTCTACGCGACTATCGAGGGGCGGGACGTGGAAACGGGCGACCACCGGGTCGTCGAGGGCAAAGTGGACCAGGCGTCGTTCAGTTCGAACCGCGAGGTCGCGACGCTGGTCGTCGAGACGGCCGAGGGGCCGGTCGAGGTCGGCGGGCAAGTCGCTGCGTTCGAGGACATAGAGGCGTACGAAATCCGCATCGGGACGGACGGACCGCCGGAGAACTGATACGGGCACATCTGGATGAGTAGACAGCGGAGACAATGAGCACCGTGGGCGGGCAACCCACGGTGATTGCATGACCCTACGGGCTGGCGAATTATGTCAGAGGCACGATATCGCCGGGCCCGAACGTGGCAACTCCACAGGACCGACGTGCTCCGTCGCGTTCAGCGGGGACGTGGTCGTAGGTGGACAGCAATGGTGTATCCGGTGTGAGAGATAAAAAAGATGAACACATTGTCTGCAATAATATCCAATCTGTGGAAGAGTAATACAGATTACGAAGAGTATTCCATTACAAATGGAAACTGATATGTGCGCGAGAGATGACCCACAGGTCATAGGGACAGTATGGGCGTGAAATCTGTTATTCAGTACGTTCGGACGTCATCCGTCCGGACGGACATCATCGGCTCGCTGTGTCCCGGAACCAAGCCCACAGACGAACTGCTGTCGGCGGTCGACGCGAGCGAGTCGGCTATCTACGATGCGCTCTCGAATCTCGAAGGCCGTGGCCTGCTCACCTCGACGGACGACGGCTGGGGACTCACCGGCACCGGCCGTCTCGTCGCGGACACGATTCACCGCCAGCGAAGCCTTGAGGACCTCTTCGCCATCGACACCCAGTACTGGGAGCGCCACGATACGTCAGTGCTCCCACAGCCGTTGCGATGTCGCCTCCGGGAACTTGACGAGTACACGGTCGTCCGGGGCACCCAGACCGACATCAACCGGCCTGTCCGTGAAGTCGTCACCCGCGTCGAGAGCGTTCCGAACTGCGATGTCGTCTCGCCGGTCTATCACCCAGAGTACGAGGCGGCGATGCCCGACAACGCCGAGTCGAGGCTGATAGTGAGCTGTGCCGTCATCGACGAACTGCTCGACTCGGGTTCCGTTTCGGTCGACACGGCCCAGTACGAGGAAACTGCCGTCCGCGTCACCCCGATCCCGTACGCGCTCGCCGTCGCCGACGACTGGATGATACTGACGCTGCCGGAACTAGACGGGTCCTGGCCGTCGGCGAAAATCGTGTCCGAGACGGACGGCGCTATCTCGTGGGCGCGGGACCTGTTTACGCGGCTCTGGGCCGACGCGACCCCGCTGAAAACCTATCTCGCTGACATCTAATTTTGGCAAACCTAAACATTCAAGAACCGTCGGTACTGACCGATGAGCAATGGCAATTCAGGGTCCACGCGTCGACGAATCGGACGATTACACGTTCGACGACCTCGCGGTCGTCATGGGGACGTACAACGAGGAAGCAGCGATCGGGACCGTCCTCGACGATATCGATGCAGTGACCGACGGGCGCGCCGAAGTCGTCTGCGTCGACGGGTCCAGCGACCGGACGCCGGAGATCGCCCGCGAGCACGGCGCGACGGTTATCGAGCAGGAGCCACAGGGGTACGGTGTGGCGGTCCGCGAGGCCGTGCTGACGCCGGACCGCCCGGTCGTCGTCACGACGGACTGTGACGACACGTATCCGATGGAGCGCCTGCCCGATTTCCTCGCGGAGATAAACGACGGGGCCGACGTCGTCAGCGGTGACCGACTGTACTACGGGGCCGACCAGATGTCGGCCATGAACAAACTGGGCAACGAGCTGTTCGCCCTGCTCGCGAGCGTGCTCATGGGCAAGCGCGTCCACGACACGACCACGGGGATGCGCGCCTACCGCCGCGAGGTGCTCCAGAAGATCGTCTGGACCGAGAACACCGGGCTCTCGGCCGAACTGCTCATGCGACCGGTGATGCGTGGCTACGACGTCCGCGAGCGCCCCATCGAGTACGACGAGCGGAAAGGCGAGACGAAACTCGACCCGTTCTCGGGCGGGGCGGCCATCGCCAAATCCATCGTCCGGGTCGCCCTCGAAGAGCGGTTCCGGTAGCGCCCGAGATCCGAAGCGAGCGGCCCTATCGTCCGTTTGGCGGCTGCTGATAGCTACTCGTTCCGCCGGGGTGACCCTGCGGGTTCTCGATGCCGACGAGTTCGCCGCCAGTCGGTGAACTGTACAGCGCAAACAGGAGGTCGTTCACGAGGTAGTAGCGCACGCGGTGCCGTGGGTCGCCGTGTGGGTCCGGGTCGCTGGCGTGGACGCCCATTCCCCGAAGCGTTTCTTCCCGTGTCGCACCGTCTAGCGCCGCGAAGTCGGTGTCTTCCCACTCTCGGGTGTACGCGTCCAGGTCCGCAACGGCAGCCGCCATCTCCGCCGCTCGCTCGGGGTCGGCCTCGGTGCGCCCGGCGAGGTAGCTGTCGACGAACTCCCCGACACCGGCCACCTCGCTCGGATAGACGATGTCGGCGACGGCCAGGTACGTCTCGCGCTCGTGCTCGCCGAACGCCGGTTCGGTGGCGTCGGTGCCGTCCTCGCTACTCTCGACCGGTTCGTCCCCGGACCGGTCCCAGGTGAGCGCCGCCGCGCCGCCGGCGACGGTGACCCCAGCTGCGCCGAGTGCTTTCAGTGCGTCGCGTCTGGTGAGTTCGTGGTCAGTCATCGGTGAGTCTCAGGTATCTTCGGCCGTGGTGGTCGCGTTCATGGTGATTCCCTCGCGGTGCGTGCCCGGGACGTAAGCCGCTTCGCCGCCACAGCGGCGCTGGTCCTTGCAGACTTCGAGCCGCGGCGTCAGCGTCCGGACGCCCTCGTCTGTCTGGTCCACCGGGAGCTCTGCCCGGTACTCGAACCCCGCGCCGGTGCCGTAATCGACGAACATAATAAGCGTCACCGTCCCCTCGTCCGGTGTCGGCACGCTGACCTGGTCCTCGACGCCGTCACCGGTGAGCCGCGTCCGGTTCCGGTCCGTCGAGAGCTGTAAATCCAGCCGGTCGGTCCCGGTGACGGTCGCGTAGTCGTTCTCGCCCTCGCTGGTGAGCCGGATCGAGACCAGGGCGGCCTGCTCCGGGACCGACGCCGACACGTCCGTCCGGACCGTCCCGCCCTCGGCGACCGACACCGGCTGGAGCCGCGGCTCGACGGGCAGCCCCAGATACGGGACCCACTCACCGCGGAACACGTAGCGGTAGTACGTCCGGTCGGGGTAGGCGTCGAGTACCTCGAACTGGCGGTGTTGCATCGCGTAGACGGTGTCGCCGTCGAAGCCGGGGTCGTTGCGGACCGACTGGAACGGGTGGTTGAGCCAGTCGCCATAGGGCGTCGGGAGCAAGACGAGACTGTTCTCGAGGTCACGCTCCTCGAACGGTTCGTAGGCCTGTTCGAGCTGCTGGGTCACCTCGTAGTTGTCCGAAATCGGCTCGGCCGCCACCGTGACGGCCGCGCCGCCACCCACCGCCGCGCCACAGAGCGCCACGGCGAGCAGGACCGGACGGAGCCGGTCGGCGCTGACCCGTTCGGTGACCAGCCGGCGCGTCCACCGGGCGACCGCGACGACGCCGACGGCACCGAAGGCCGTCAGCGGGACGAGCATGTCGACGTGGTAGAACGGGCCCAGGAAGGCGACCAGACCGTCGGTCGGGTCCGAGAGGTCCCCGAGCATGTTCACGGTGCCCCAGAAGTAGCCGTTCCCGAGCGGGACCGACAGCAAGACGCCGGCCAGCGCCGCCTGACGGCCGTCCAGCCCCCGGCGCGCGACGGTCCCGAGTCCGACGGCGGCGGCCACCGTCCCCAGTGGGCCGGCGACGACCCACTGCGTGAGGAGTTTCCGGAGGAGTTCGGCGTTCGCGTCCAGCGACATCGCCGGCGTGAACACCCGAGAGTAGCCCAGAATCTCCCGACGCCCGAAGCCCGGCCCGTCCTGCGGGGCGAACACCTCGTACGGGAAGAGCAGGGGAGAGCCGGTGACGAGGCGGTTGTACGCGAGCGTCGCGGCGACGCCGGCGAGCCCGCCGGCCGCGGTCAGCGACAGTCGCTTGAACCGCGCCGGATCGCGCGTCCGGAGCGTCCACAGCGCGTGGAGGATAAACGGCGTCGCAAACAGCACCGCCGTGTACGGCCGCGCGAAGAAGGCGACGCCGATAGAGAGCCCGGCACCAGCCGCAGTCCTGTGGCTTCCGGTCCGGTCGGCGTGGAGATACGCCGCGGCGAACCCGAGGTTCCACAGCGTCGCCGGCACGTACGAGAGAAACACCGAGGCCTCGACGAGAAACAGCGGCGACCCGAGCATGAGGACGGTCGCCACCACGCCCGTCCGGGCGTCGAAGGCCTCGCGGACGGTGTGGTAGGTCAGCGCCAGCACGCCGGTCGCAATCAGCCCGAGCGCGACGCGGTACCCGCCCAGCAGTTTCCCGACGGCGAACATCGCCGCCGGAACCGGGGCGTACTTCGGATACAGGCGCTCGCCGTCGGCCACGAAGAACCACGGCCGGAACGTCTCCTCGACCGGCGGGTACATGAACAGTTGCCCCTCCAGCAACATCGCGGCCTGCTGGAGGTAGACGCCCTCGTCGTGGTTGGTCGTGTGATGGGGGAAGACGACGTGGGCGAGCGTGAAGACGACGAGCCCGCCGAGCAGCGCCACCAGTCCCGCCTGTACCCCTGGCCGGCGCAGGCGGCTCATTCCGTCGGATACCAGGCCAGGTCGTGGTCCGCGACCAGGTCGACCTCGACGGGCTGGCCCGGCTCGAACGTCTCGACGTGGTTGTGCATGCAGTGGACGACGTCGCCGCTGTGGAGTTCGACCCGGTAGACGAACGAGGGGCCGTTGTACTGGCGGTGGACGACGTAGCCGTCGGCCTTGGACTCGTTTGTCGGCATCGCCTGCAGGTCGTCGGGCCGGACGAGTACGTCCACCATCGCACCGTTGTACGCCTCGACCGGCCCGTTCAGCAGGTCCACATCGAACGAGCCGAGTCCGGTCTCGATGCGGTCGGTGGTCACCCGGGCCGAGAGGAAACTCGCCTGTCCGAGGAAGCTCGCCACGAAGCGGCTCTCGGGGTTCTCGAACACCTCGGCGGGGTCGCCGATCTGGGCGATGGTCCCGTCGTTCATGATGGCGACGCGGTCGCTTATCGACAGCGCCTCCTCCTGGTCGTGGGTCACCGAGATGGCGGTGACGCCGGCCCGCTTGAGGATCTTACGGACCTCCTCGCGCATCTCGACGCGCAGGCGCACGTCCAGGTTCGAGAACGGCTCGTCGAGCAGGAGGACGTCCGGCTCCGGGGCCAGCGAGCGGGCGAGCGCGACGCGTTGCTGCTGTCCGCCCGAGAGCTGACTCGGCATCTTGTCGTGGTGGGCCGCCAGGTCGACCAGTTCGAGCAGTTCGTCGACCCGCTCCGCGACAGCGTCTTCGGCCATCTCGGTCAGGCCGAACGCGATGTTCTCGGCGACGGTGAGATGTGGGAACAGGGCGTAGTCCTGGAAGACGATGCCGACGTTGCGCTCCTCGGGCTTGCGGAACGAGGAGCCGTCGGCGATGACCTCGTCGGCGATGGAGATCTGCCCGTCGGAGGGGCGTTCCAGCCCGGCAATCATCCGGAGCGTCGTCGTCTTCCCACACCCCGAGGGACCGAGCAGCGTCAGCAGCTCCCCGTCTTTCACGTCGAGCGAGAGGTTCTCGACGGCGACCTCGTGCCCGTAGTCCTTGGAGACGGCGTCCAGTTGCAGGACAGTGCGGTTCGGGTTCGCTACCGCCGCGTCCACGTCGTCGAAGTCCGATGTTTGCTGTGTGCGTGTTTGTCGAGACATTAGCTTGTGTCCTCCCGTCGAAGAATGACCAGCATTGAGAGTCCGGAGAGGCCGACGAGCACGAGGGCCGGGACCGCCGCCTGTCCGTAGTAGCCGGCACCCTGGACGAGCCAGATGTACGTGACGAAGGTTTCGAAGCCCGTCGGGCGTAACATCAGCGTTGCCGGCAATTCCTTCATGGTCGTCAGGAACACCAGCGCGGCCCCGGCGGCGATACCCGGCGCGACGAGCGGTAAGACGACTTTCCGGAACGCCGAGAGCGGGTGATAGCCAAGCGACCGCGCCGCTTCGATGTACTGTGGGTCGACCTGGAGAATCGATGACTCGGTCGTCCCGACGGCCTGCGGGAGGAACCGAATCACGTAGGCAAACACCAGCAGGATGACGCTCTGGTACAGGAAGGGGACGTACCGGAGCCCCAGGTACACAAGCGCCAGGCCGAGGACGACGCCGGGGACGGCGTAGCCGACGTACGTGGCCCGCTCGGGGAGCGACGAGACGCCCGACGTGCCCCGTGCGGCGAGGTACGCGATCGGGAGCGCCGCCACGACGCAGATAGCGGCCGCGGCGGCGGCCAGCCCGACCGAGTTCCAGGCGTAGGACGCCTCGAACGCGAAGCCCCCGCTGCTGTAGCCTGTCCCGGAGCGGAGGAGCCACTGGAGCAGGATGCCGACCGGAAGCACCAGACACAGCGACGCGATGGCACCGCAAAACAACAGCGCCGGCGCCTTCCAGTAGCCGAGCCTGATGAGGCCCGGCCGGCGCGACCCGCTGCTGACGTAGGCGCCGTCACGGCCGGCGCTGAGGCGGGACTCGACGGCGAGGATGCCGAGCGCCATCACGAGCAACAGCATCGAGAGCACGGAGGCGTAGTCCAGTCGGCGGGCACCGAACTCGTTGTAGATCATCCGCGTGAACACGTCGTACTGCATGATTGCCGGCGTCCCGAAGTCCGAAAGCGCGTACAGCGCCACCAGCAGCGCGCCGGCGGCGATGCCCGGTGCAATCTGTGGCAGCGTGACGCGGCGGAACGCCTCCCAGCGGGTGTGGTTCAGCGTCCGGGCGGCCTCGACGACGGTCCCGTCGAACGACAGCAGGGACGCGCGCGTAGTCAGAAACACGTACGGGTACGTAAACAGCGTCAGCACGAGTATCGCACCGTGTAAACCGTAAATCGTCGGTATCTGCTCGACGCCGAGCGGCGAGAGCAGGTCCGCGAGCTCACCGCGGGGGCCAAAGGCCGAGACGAACGCGAAGGCCCCGATGTAGCTCGGGACGACCAGCGGCAGCGCGGACGTGATCGTCCAGAACCGCTTGAACGGCAGGTCGGTCTGGGCGGTGAGGATAGCGAGCGGGACGCCGATGAGAATCGACGCGGCGGTGACGCCGGTCACCAGCGCGAGGGTGTTCAGCGTCACCGAGACGGTCGTGTCGCTGGTCAGCAGTTCGACCGCACGCGCGAACTCGATCTCGCCCGCCCGGAGAAACACCCACACCAGCGGCGCCAGTAACAGCAGCGAGATGGCAAGCGAGACCACTGCGAGCAGCGTGTGCGGAGACGAGTCTCGCTCCGACGTCGTCGCCTGCTCCCGGAGCCGCTCGTAGCGGTCTCTCGTGCCCATATTAGAGGACGCCTGCGTCCCGAAGTAGGTCAACGGTTCCGGCCACGTCGGCCAGTTCGGTCAGGTTGATGTCCGGCGGGTTCAGCTCGTCGATGCGCGGCAGGTCGCCGACCGGTGCGACGCCCGGAATCATGGGATACGCGAACGTCCGGGTGGCGAAGAACTCCTGGGCCTCCGCCGAGAGGACGTGCCGGACGAAGTTCGCTGCCAGTTCCGCGTTGTCGGTCCCGTCGATGATTTCCAGGCCCGAGACGTTGACGAGCGCGCCGGCGTCGCCCTCGGTGAACGCGAGGCCGATAGGCGCGTTCTCCCGGGCGGACTGGACCCGAAGCGTGTAGTAGTGGTTGGCGAAGCCGGCGGTGAGTTCACCGTCGGCGCAGGCGTTCGAGACGCGGAACTCGTCAGCGTAGGTCTCGATGCCGTGGTCCTGCATCGCCTGGAGCCACGCCCGCGTCTCGTCGTCGCCGCGGATGAGCCGCATCGCGGTGACAAAGGACTGGAACGCGCCGTAACTGGGGGCCCAGCCCATGCTGTTTCCGAGCGCCGCCGTCTCGGGGAACTCCCGGACCGTCGACGGGATGTCGGACTCGGATATCTGGTTCGTGTTGTACGGAATCGCCCGGGCGCGGCCGGCGATGCCCACCCAGCGGCCTTCGCTGTCCTGGTACGCCTCGGGGACTGTCGAAAGGGCTTCTTCGGGGAGGCTCGCGGTCGCGCCGGCGTTTGCCACCGCGCCGAGCGAACCGGCGTCGATGGACATGAACACGTCGGCGGGACTGGCGCCGGCCTCGTTTTCCTCGATGATGGTGTTCGCGAGGTCGCTGGAGGCTTCGAGCCGGTGGTTCGCCGAGAAGTCCGGGTACAACTGTTCGAATAGATTGATGAGGTCGAGGTAGAGGCCGCCCTCGCCACCGCCGAGATACAGCGTCAGTTCGCCGCTGAGGTCCGGCAGTTCCTCGATGGAGGTCCCGCCGGGGGCGTCCCGCTGTGCCACCAGTGGGCCGGAGCCACGGAAGTCGGACAGTGAAATCTGTCCGGCTCCAGCACCAGCCCCGCTGTCGCTTCCCCCGTCACTGCCGGCGCCACCGCTGAGAAGACCGGAGCAGCCTGCCATCGCTGTCGCGGCCGTTGCGCCGCCGAGAGCGAGGAAGCGACGACGCGAATGCGGTACGTTGCGTCCTGTCGTGTCGTTAGAATCACTCATTGTTTGATTTAGGGTTGCCTAAACAACTTAGGCCTTTCTAGTCGTCGGCGGCTGCGGGAACCTGTCCCGTCGTGGCGGCCTCCAGTTCGTCGAGACAGCCCAGCCAGTCGAGCATGAACTCGCCGCAGTAGTTGAGGAAGGCACCGTTTTCCCAGTCGCTGAAATCGCCGTCGGCCATCGCCGCCGCGATGGCCTCGAACACCTCGGCGTAGGAGTCGGCGTCCGAGCCGGCGTCGTCCACGATCTCCCAGACGTGCTCGTTGAGTTCCAGCCCGTGGACCTCGTTGGTCAGGTCCGAGAACGTCGAGCGGGGGGCCTTGTTGTGCTCACACAGCGGGTCGCCGTTGTATATCTGCTTGCCCAGCACGTCACAGGCCCGCTTGAGGACGACGCCCGACCAGATGTCGTCGAAGCGGCCCACGTCCCACTCGTTGTCGTCCATCGGGAGCTGGTAGAACGCCGGGATGACCTCGCGGCGGAAGGCGAGGTTCATCGAGCAGACGGTGAGGTACTGGCCCTCGGCGGCGACGAAGTCATCGCCGAAGTCCTCGGCAGTAGTGCGGGTCTGGGCCTGGCCCCGGAGGTCGCCGTCCATCAGGATGCGGACGGCGTCGAGGTCCGGTACGTTCGTCCACAGGCCCTGCGAGGCGACCACGTCGTCGACCTCGGTGGTCTCGGTCTCGACCGTCTCGTCCATCGCGGCGTAGGGGTATCCACGCGGGTAGAGGCCGTGGTCGTCCTCGTTCTGATAGAGGACGTTGACCCACTGCTCGTCGGAGCGGACCGTCTCGACCTCGCCCTCGTAGGCGAGATTCTCCATGTGCGTGCCGAAGAAGTCCGCGTCCTCGTGGGGGAGCGTGTCGTCGTCGATGAACACGCCGTACTCGTAGCCGTTGGCCCACATGTAGAGGAGGCCAAACGACGTCTGGGCGTGGCTCGCCTCGGGGATGAGATGCGAATACTCGCTCGCGCCGTGGTTCTCGAACCACGCCTCGCGGCCGGCCCCGTCGTAGACGGCCCCGTCGACGCCCTCCTCGTCGAGCATCCGTTCCATCGCGTCGGTGTCACAGAAGTCCTCGGTGATGAGCACCACGAACAACCGGTCAAGGTCGAATCCGTGTTCCCGGGCGTTCTCGAAGTACGAGCGCATGCACTCGTGGTTTCGAATCGTCGGCACCATCACGCAGATGTCGGCTGTCATGTACTGCCTCCACCTCTTTAGGCCATCCTAAAAAATTTGGCGTTCTCCGTCTTATTTCCCTCGTGAATCCTTTTCCATACTGTCATTTTCTGTGAAGGTGGATTGTCATTATATTTTAAATCTGGTATTTAATGTTGTATTAGGAGAACTGTTAATTGGCTGTGCTTTGCCAGATAAGGTGATGAGCGTACGAAGCAACAGGGCTCCCCTCAACTACAAATGAACCTGGATAATCAGACCTGTGTCGTCACCGGGTCCTCGCGCGGTATCGGCCGCGGAATCGCCAAAGACCTCGGTGCCCACGGGGCCAACGTCGTTGTCAACTACCGTTCCTCGGAGGCGGAAGCCCGTGCCGTCGTCGAGGACGTCCGCGAAAGCGGCGGCACCGCTATCGCGGCACAGGCCGACGTGGCGAAGCTAGACGAGGTCCGGGCGATGCGTGAGAAGGTGGCCGACGAGTTCGGACCCACGGACGTGCTCGTCAACAACGCCGGAATCACCATCGACAAGAAGTTCGAGAACATGACCCGGGAGGACTGGGAGACGGTTATCGACGTCAATCTCGGCGGCGTGTTCAACGGGACGAAGGCTTTCTACGACGACATCCGCGAGTCCGACCACGGCCGACTGATAAATATCTCAAGCGTTGTGGGCCAGCAGGGCAACATCGGACAGGCCAACTACGCGACGACGAAGTCGGGCCTGTTCGGCTTTACCCGGACGCTCGCGCTCGAACTGGCACACACGGGCTCGACCGCGAACTGCGTCGCGCCGGGGTTCGTCAAGACGGACATGCTGGATGAGGTGCCCGAACGCGTCCAGGAGAAGATTCTGCGGGAGATTCCACTCGACCGGTTCGCACGCGTCGAGGACATCGCCGGCATCGTCAGGTTCGTCGCCAGCGAAGAATCGAGTTACATGACGGGACAGGTACTCGGCGTCAACGGCGGCATGGAGTGGTAACATGAGTCAACAGGAAGAACCAGAAGACGAGACCGAGACACCTGACGCGGTCGAGGAGTTGCGACAGAAACGGGCCGCGGCAGAACTCGGTGGCGGCGAGGCCCGTATCGAAGCACAACACGAGAAGGGCAAGATGACCGCCCGCGAGCGCATCGACTTCCTCGTCGACGACGGCACGTTCAACGAGGTCGACCCGTTCGTCGAGCACCGGTCGACGAACTTCGGCATGGAGGAGAAGCGCTTCGCCGGCGACGCGGTCGTCACCGGTTACGGGTCGGTCGACGGCCGGAAGGTGTTCCTGTTCGCCCACGACTTCACCGTGCTTGGCGGGTCAGTCGGCGAGGTCGTCGCCGACAAGATCTGCAAAGTGATGGACAGGGCCATCGAGAACGGCGTCCCGGTCATCGGACTCAACGACTCCGGCGGCGCACGTATCCAGGAGGGCGTCGACTCGCTGGTCGGGTTCGCCAAGATATTCGAGCGCAACACGAAGGCCAGCGGACTCATCCCCCAAATATCCGCGATTATGGGGCCGTGCGCGGGCGGGGCCACCTACAGTCCGGCGCTGACCGATTTCACCTTCATGGTGCAAGACACCAGCCACATGTTCATCACCGGGCCGGACGTCATCGAGACGGTGACCGGCGAACAGGTGTCGAAAGAGGAACTCGGCGGCGCGGGCTCCCACTCCACCAAATCCGGCGTCGCTCACTTTTCGTACCCTTCAGAGGAGGAGGCCCTGGAGAACATCCGCCGCCTCCTGTCGTATCTCCCGGCGAACAACATGGAGGACCCGCCGCGGGTCAAGCCCTGGGACGACCCCGACAGGGAACTGCCCGGCGTGACCGACATCGTCCCGTCGGCGCCGCGCAAGCCCTACGACATGACGAAGGTCATCGACGCCATCGTAGACGAGGACTCCTTTTTCGAGGTGCACGGCAACTGGGCGCGCAACGTCGTCGTTGGCTTCTCGCGGATGGACGGCCAGTCGGTCGGCGTCGTCGCCAACCAGCCTCGCGTGAGCGCGGGGACGCTCGACATCGATGCGGCGGAGAAGGCGGCCCGGTTCGTCCGGTTCTGTGACTCCTTTAACATCCCCATCCTCACGCTCGTCGACGTGCCCGGGTTCATGCCCGGCACCGACCAGGAGCACAACGGCATCATCCGCCGGGGGGCGAAGCTGATCTACGCCTACGCCGAGGCGACGGTGCCGCTGCTGTCTGTCGTCGTGCGGAAGGCCTACGGCGGCGCGTACATCGTCATGTCCTCGAAGTTCCTGGGCAGCGACGTGAACTACGCCTGGCCCGGCTCGGAGATGGCGGTGCTGGGCCCGCGGGGAGCGGTCAACATCCTCTATCGGAAGGACATCGCGAACGCAGACGACCCGGACGCCAGGCGGCAGGAGCTGATGGACGAGTTCCGCGACGAGTTCGCCAACCCGTACGGGCCGGCGAAACGGGGCTACCTCGACGACGTCATCGAGCCGAAGGACACGCGCAAGCGGCTCATCCAGGACCTTGACCTCCTGCAGCGCAAGCGCGAGGACACCCCGCCGAAAGACCACGGCAACATCCCACTGTAAGATGGCGACACGCGACACGTCAGCGCCGAACGCGGAGACAGCCCCCGCCGCTGACAGCACAGAACCCGAGGAGCTGTCGCTGTCGGTCCCGGCCGACGCCTCACAGGCCGAGGCGGCAGCTATCACCACCGCGGTCGGCGCTCACCTAACCGACCGCAAGCGGGCCGCGGTGGCACCGTCACAGCGTCCCACGGTCGAGTACGCCGACGAGTGGACGCTGGCCGGACGGCTGGCGAGTGTCGGGAAACGCCGCCGCCCGGACAACGTCGAACGGGGCGAGGAGTGGAAGGCGGCGGCGCGGGCGCGGTACTAGCCGTCGGTGAACTCCTGCAGTACTTCGAGGTCGCGGGCGGTTCGCATGAACTCCGACAGTGGGCGCTCGGTCCCGCAGTCGTCACAGACGAACTGCGTCTCCGGGGCCGAGAGGTCGGACACGCGCTCTTCCCAGTCAGCTGAACACGCCGGACATCGCAGTTGTAGCCAGGCCTCCTGCATATCCGGGTGTGATTAGCACACACAGATATATCTTGTGTGGATTTTCAGTCCCGGAGACTGTGGTACCGGTCGCCGGTTCGAGATGTTTTGGCCCGCCTAAATATGGGAAGATTTAAATTAATTAGGCGAGCCTAAACCGACGTGAACCGACGAGAGTACATCGTCGCGACCGGCGTCGGGCTGGCAGGCGTCGTCGCCGGCTGTTCAGGCCAGTCAGACCCCGAACGCGGCGGCGACGGCGCGACTGACGACACGACGGAGTCGACCGCAACAGCGACCACGGAGTCGACGGACTCGGCCTATGCCGTCTCGATGGAGCCGGTGGGCGAGGTCTCCTTCGAGTCAGTGCCAGAGGTCTGGGTCGCTAACAACGGGAGCTGGGCCGATATGGGAGTTGCGCTCGGCCTCGACCCACCGGAAGGGGTCTGGTTGCCGTCGCGGTATCACACCCAGTACTACGACGAGATTCCGGGCGTCAGCGTCGACGGTAGTTCGATCCGGGAACTGTGGGGCGACAGCGGCGTCGGCAAGGAGCAGTTCTACGAGATGGACGCCGACGTCCACGTCATGGACCCGAACTTCCTGACGAGTCGGGGGTCCTGGGACCAGTCCGATATCGACGAAATCGAGTCCCGGATCGCCCCGTTTTTCGGTAACAGCATCTTCTCGACCGGCTACGAGTGGCACGACTACACCTACTATTCGCTGTACGAAGCCTTCGAGAAACTATCCCAGGCGTTCCGGCGGACTGACCGCTTCGACGCGTTCCAGGCGCTCCACGAGGAGTTCCAGACGACCCTGGAGGACGTCGTTCCGGACTCGGCGTCCGAACGGCCGGAAGTAGCCATCGTGTGGGCCGGCAGTGACGAGCCCACCAGCTTCTCGCCGTACCTCATCGAGGACGGGACCAGCTTCAAGCAGTGGCGGGACCTGCGGGTGCACGACGCGTTCGCGGAGACCGGCGTCAGGGACTTCCACTCCGATCGGAGCGAGGTGGACTTCGAGACCCTGCTGGACATCGATCCGGAGTACCTGCTCCTGCGCGGACATGAGAACAAGGCGCAGGCGGAGTTCGAGGACACGGTCGTCCGCTCCCTCGAAGCGGACTCGACCGGACGGGAACTGACGGCGGTACAGAACGGGAACGTGTACCGCGGTGGCTCGCTGTACCAGGGCCCGATAACGAACCTGGTCCTCACGGACCGGGCGACGTCGCAGGTGTACGGCGTCGACCGGGACCTGTTCGACCGCCAGCGCGTCGCCGATATCGTCGCCGGGGACCTGTAGGTGACCATGGTCGGACGAACACTCGCGGACATCCGTGACAGGCTCTCGGCACTCGGCGTCGCTGTCGGCCCGTACCGCGTCGTGAGCGCACGGACGGGCACGCCGCCGTTCCCGGTGGCGGGGATGCAGTTCCCGGACCGCGAGACGGCCGCCGAAGCGGCCAGCGTGGCGACGGCCTACCGGAGTGCGCTCCGGCGCTATGACCCACGTGTCACCGTTCACGGCCTCATCGTCTGTGAAGCGCCGTGGGGGACCGACGCCGTCGGGACTGGGGCCTCGTCACTCCCGGAGTACTGTCACGCTGTCGCCGGGGCGCTGTTCGAGGCGCTGTCGGGCCGCCATCGGTCCGTCGAGCGAGCAGTCATCGACAGCTACCTCGACGCGGCCGAGGAGACCGAGGACCGCGAGCGACTCTGTCTGGCGATGCTCGAAAGCATGGCCGAGGCGCTCGCGGACCACCTCGACCCGGCGGTACAGGCGGACACGCTCCGGGAAGCCGCCGGACAGCTACCGGGAAAGCCAAGCGGGCCCGAACCGGTCCGGGACGCCCTCTCCGACCTCGAAGCGGCGGGTCTGGTCGACGAGACGGCAATCGACCCCGCAGCCGCCGACGTTGGCCGTCGTCCGAGATATATCACATTACGGAACTATCGCCCGACGCTGTCGGCCCTCCGCTGTCCGGTGTTGCCGATCGCCGTCGAGCTGTTGCGACGGACGGGAATCACGCCACAGATGGCAGACGGGGAGCGGACTGCGGACGGCTGGCGGCTGCTCGTCTCACTGGCCGGCGACCGGCCCGCCGAGGGAATGTCGGTCGTCACGACGACTGCCTGAACATTCCGCTCGTTCTATAGGTCAGACCGTAATACATACACGATACCCCTGTGACGGCACAGGTATGGGAGTCGCAGTAATCGGCGCGTCCATGACGAAATTCGGGCAACGCGACGCCTGGATCCGCGAGTTACTCTCGCAGGCCGGCGAGGAGTGTCTCACGGACGCCGGCGTCGCGTCCAAGGAGGTAGAGCACCTGTACGTCTCGAACATGGCAAGCGGGGAGTTCGAGGGTCAGACGGGAATCATGAACATGCTCGCTCACGACCTGGGCGTGCTCCCGGCCTACAGCGAGCGGGTCGACCAGACCTCGTCCTCGGGGGGGGCCGGTATCTACGAGGCCTGGCAATCGGTCGCCAGCGGTGCCAGCGAGATGACGCTGCTGGTCGGCGGCGAGAAGATGACCCACAAGACGACGGGCCAGGCGACCGACATCATCGCCTCGATTTCCCACCCCGACGAGTACAAACACGGCGTGACGCTCCCGTCGTTTGCCGGGATGACCGCCCGACACTATCTGGAGCGGTTCGACGCCCCGCGGGAATCGCTCGCTCGGGTCGCGGTCAAGAACCACAGGAACGGCGTGGACAACCCCAAGGCGCAGTTCCAGAAGGAGATTACGATGGAGACGGCGCTTGAGTCGCCCATCATCGCGGACCCGCTGCGGCTGTATGACTTCTGTCCGATTACGGACGGCAGCGCCGCGCTCATGTTCACGACAGAAGAACGAGCCAGGGAGATAAGCGACGAGTACGCCCTCGTCTCCGGCATCGGCGGGGCGACCGACACCCACGTCGTCCACGAGCGCGACGACCCGACGGTCATGGGCGGGGTCGTCGAGTCGAGCGAGCAGGCCTACGAGATGGCCGGCCTCGGCCCGGACGACCTCGACGTGGCCGAGCTACACGACATGTTCACTATTCTGGAGTTCCTCCAGCTGGAAGGCATCGGGGTCGCCGAACAGGGAACGGCCTGGGAGTTAGCGATGGAGGGCGCGACTGCCAAGGACGGCGAGTTGCCGATCAACACCTCCGGTGGCCTCAAGTCCAAGGGCCATCCGCTGGGGGCAAGCGGCGTCGCTCAGGGCGTCGAGATCTACGAACAGCTCGTCGGTGGGGCCGGGCCGCGGCAGGTCGAGGCCGACACCGCACTGGCGTGTAACGTCGGCGGGTTCGGAAACTGTGTCATCACCACCATCATGGAGGCCGCAGAATGACGCTGGAAGCCGGACTGTGCCCGAACGGTCACGTCTCGTACCCCACGCACCCCCGCTGTCCGGAGTGTGGCGAACCACAGGAGGAGACCTTCGACCTCTCGGAGAGGACCGGCGAGGTCGTCACCTGGACCCATTCGACGGCGACGCCGCCGGGCGTTCGCCAGCCCAACACGCTGGCTATCGTCGAGTTCGACATCACGGACGTCTCCGGTGCGAGCGACGAGTTCGTCCGCGCGCTCGGACAGGTGACAACGGACGATGTCCAAACCGGCGACACAGTCGAACCCGTCTACGTCGAGGAGCTCCGGGACCCCGACGTGGGTATCAAGGTACCCGAGAGCCAGGACTGGGACGGCTACCGCTGGGACCCGGTCTGATCAGCTCTCCCCGCCCTGTCTGGTGATGCGGCCCTCCGTCGTCGGCGAAATCGTCCCCTGTGCTTCGATGGTCTTTATCACGAGGTCGGAGAGGAGCGCTCCCTCGTTCGACGAGACGAGGACGGTTGCGTCACTGAGCATGCTGTAGCCGTCGCCGCCCCCGGAGACGAAGTCGTTGGTTGCGAGCGTGTACGTCGCTTCCGGGTCGATCGGGTCGCCACCGGCAGTCGCCTCGACGATTCGGTCACCGCCCTCCGCGGTCGGGTCGTAGGTGTAGGTGATACCGCTCACCTGCGGGAACCGCCCGGCCCCCTCCTCGACGCGGCTGACGCCGTTTTCCAGCGCCGCGAGCAGTGTCTCGCCGGTGACCTCCAGTTCGACCACGTTGTTCGGGAACGGGAGGATGTCGACGACGACGCGGCGCGTAATCTCGACCGGATTGTCCTCGCTCGCGTCCTCGAAGTACAGCCTGTCGGTCCGAATACCGCCGCCGTTCATCAGCGCAGTGTCGGCCTCGACGTCGGCCCGAATCGTATCAGCGACGAAGTTCCCCATGTTCGACTCGCGTGCCCGGACGACTGACTGCCTGGTGTCGAGCGGCTGGGTGGTTTCCCCGATGACGACGTCGAGTTGCCGTTCCAGCTGCGTCTCGTAGTGGTTCTGGACGAGTTTGACGAACGGGTCCGTTCCGGCGGACGACGCGCCGACGTCGTGCAGTGCGAACTCGTGGCCCGTGACGCCGTCTCCGTCGATACCGAGCGCCAACTCCCCGATGTACTCGTACTCGTCGCCGACGAACGAGAGGACGGTGTCGTTGACCACCGCCGGCTCTTCGAGTACCGACGCGGCGTGGTCCCCGATGATGGCGTCGACACCGTCGACGTCCTCTGCAACGGTTCGAGCGGTTTCGCCGGCGAGATGGGAGAGCACGATGGTCGCGTCAGCGCCGTCGGACTGCATCCGCTCTGTCACGTCCTGCAGCGCCGACGCCGGCTCCAGTACCTCGGTGTTCTCCCCGATAGAGGTTATCGCGGGAGCTTCCGGCGTTATCAGACCGGTGATACCCAGCGTCGCGTCCCCGACGTCGGTGAGGACGTACTGCTGTGCGCCCTGGTCGGCGGCGAACACGTCCCCGTCCTCGCGGACGTTTGCACTGACCCACGTGAACAGACTGTCGGACACCCGCTCGCGGAGGGTCTCCGGCCCCATGTCGAAGTCGTGGTTGCCATACGTATCGAAGTCCAGCCCGCCGGCGTTGAACGTCGACACGACGTGTCGCCCGTCGAACACCGCAGACAGGACCGACGACGCCAGGTCGTCACCGTTGCCGACCCGGAGCGTGGTGTCCGCGCTCTCGGTGATATCGTTCATCAGCCCGAAGTAGCGGGAGACGCTCAGGTCCGGAGCGGAGGCGTTGGTGAACCGCCCGTGGACGTGGGTGTCGTGGAGGAACGTGACAGTGGTTCCGTCGGTCTGGAGCGCGCCGCTGGCGGTCGCTGAGCCGACTGCGAGGCTGCCGAGGATGGACGCACCGGTTCCGAGCAGGTCGCGACGTGTCACCTGATATGTCATATCAGTAAAACATATCTGTTGAACAGAACTTGATGGTTTGTGTCGCGGCAATTGTACAGGTGGGGCTAGAGAGGCGGTTCGCGGTGCGCTGACGGTCTATGCGGTTGAGACAGTTGTCGAAGAGGTGTCCGGCACAGTCCCCGTCTCGGCGAGTTCCGCGATGCATTCCCCCACGGATTCCGTACGGCCCGCGTCGGCGAAGGGGGCGACCTGCACGAGGTCGCCGTCCTCGTAGACCGCGAGACAGACGGCCGGCATGACGAGTTCCCGGCGCTTCTCGCCCGTCGTGGAGCTGTAACAGAGCCGGGTGTCGAAAAACGGCGCGAGGCAGACACCGGCCTCGCGGGCCCAGTCCGCGAACTCGTTGTACAGGTCCCGTTCGGCCCCGTTCCCGGGTCCCTGCAGCGGGACGCGTTTCTCCCATTCGACTGTCTCGACGCCGTCGAGTACGTCACGGCACACCAGCTCCTGTAGCTCACATTCGATAGCGTTGCAGTGCTTCTGTGACGGCGCAGGGAGGTCAGACCGGACGAACAGGGTCGCCCGACGACCGCCCGGAGCGGTAGAGCTGGACATCGGTACCCGTATCTAGACCTGTTCAATAATAAATCATTATGTTTGATATAACATAACTTTCACACCGCACTGGAGTTCTTTACTCCTCGTCGTTCCCGTCCCCGTTTTCGTTGTCGGCGTCGCTCGTGTCAGAACCGTTGATATCGTCCTTAATCGACCGTAACTCGGCATCTACGTCCACGGGAACGTCAGTAACCTGGTCGGGTTCGGCGTCCGCACTTGCCGCTGTTTCATCAGTCAGCCTATCCTGTATCTGTCGTCGTAATTGTTGGGCTTCCTGAATGAGTTCGCGGGCCTCCTCGTCTTCGGGTGTCCCTTCGACAGCCTGCTGGAGGTCCGTCAGCGCTCCGTCGAGACGGGAGAGCGTGGCCCGGCTCAGGTCACTCGCACGCTGTCGCACTTCATTGGAGGCGGAGCCGGTTGCAGTCGGCCGCCCCTCGGCCATGCGGAGAGCACGCCTGAGAATCTTCAGCGCCTCGATGTTGGTCTTCAGGACGAGAATGATAGCGGGAATCGTCACGTCGCTGGTGAACCGAAGGAGCTCACCGGGCGTGGGCGGCCGCGGCAGGCCGCTGTCGGTCGTGGGCTCGACCTCCGTCTCTAGCTCCTGTAGCGTCGTGACGAGGTCCGTAATCAGGGCGGTAAGGTCGTCGTCCGAACTCATGTCTCTCTCTTGTCGCCTCGGGTACTAAAGGCCGCGCCGTCCCGGCGGACCTTTCGACTCCGTTGTCGGAGCAGGGCCCGTGTCCACGGATGATTAGGCTTACCAAAACTCTTTTAGCTTTAGGGGTGCCTAACTCAGGTAATGCCATCACAGACGGACGATGCCGAGACCTCCGAGGACCGCCCGGACGTTGCAGCACTGGACAGCGGTGCTGACAGGACCGTGTTCACCGAAGACGGAAACCGCGACGGCTGGATTTCGACCGACATAACTGTCGACCTCCGACGGTAGTCCGTTCGCCCGCCCCCGCATCGCCCCCTTTTCGGTTCTTCAACTACTTTCTTCTGGAACGGTTCACATCACGCTGTTTGCAAGGTAGCGACGCTACCGAACCCGGAAAAACTGAGAGAGAGTGCGGTACAGCGAGTCAGTCCAGCACGAGCGTGTCGTCTTCGAGGTAGTGCTCGATGTGGTGGGCGTCTTCCTCGGTCTGGACGATGATTTCACGCAGGATCTGTGCCGTGGCGTGGTCACCGAGGTTCTCCGCGAGGTCGATGTGGTCACGGAGCGACTCGATGATGTCGCCGTACATCTCGAGGTCGTTTTCGAGCGACGTCCGGATGTCGTACACGTCCTGGCCTTCCGGCTCGACCGACGCGTGCTCTTCCTGTGCCTTGCCGCCGGCGACGGGTGTGCCACCGAGGGCCTGGGCCCGCTCTGCGAGTTCGTCGGCTGCCTCTTCGGCGTGGCCGGCGGCGTCGCCGAGGAACAGGTGGAGGTCGCGGAACTCGGCGCCCTCGACGTTCCAGTGGTGCTTCTTGACCTGATGATACAGTGTGTACGTGTCAGCCAGGTCCTGATTCAGCGCGTTGATTACCTGCTCGGACTTCTCCGTATCGAGACGGAGTTCGTTCTCTTCGACGGCTCCGAACTCGCGTCGCACGTGCTCTTGAGTTGCCATAGTCATCTCATTGTACACATGGGAGCCACTTAAAGATTGTTTTGTGAAAATTTGTTTTCGGGAACCCAAAAAAATATATTCTAAGATAGAACAGCCGATTACCTGAGCGGAAATATTCTCCGCTATTGACAATCGTAACTCCGGCCGATTCTCCGGCGCCTGATATAAAAAGGAACGGGCGCTACGACGGGGAGGGTCGGGAAGCGACAAGCGCGACGGCGTCCGCGTCGATGTCGCTGCTGTCGACGGCTGTTTCGCGGAGGACCTGCTCCTGGTGGACTGCGACCACTGCCGCGAGCAGGTAGTCGTCGATGCCGAGATGTGCGCCGTACTCCTGCCAGACGGATTCTCTGACAGCCATGAAGAACGTCTCGGGCGTGCGATGCAACACTGCGTCGTCGAACCGCTTTCGCCACTCGTAGACGAGGTCCTCGACGCCCGGGTTCTCACGCATCGTTCGCTGGTGGTCGGCGAGCGCGGACCGCAACTGTTCCTCGTCGACGCTGTTCGTCCCCGCAACCGCGCGGATCACTTCGTCGTCAAACGGTGCCAGAAGCGTTGCTTCGTCCATCGGAAGCGGCTACGGCGGTGACGGACAAAAACGTCGCCACACCGAAACTGCGGTAATGAATCGTCTATATTCCCGCCCGCTGGGAGTTCCCCACAGCTATATTCCGACGCCACTGTAACCTTCGAATAGAGGCATGGGACGATTATCGACGTTATTTGCGCCGGAACGTGTCGCAGTGGTCGGGGCGACCGATTCGGAGGGGTCAGTCGGTCACGCGGTCACCACGAACCTGCTCGATTCGTTTACAGGGGAGGTCGTGGCCGTAAACCCGAACAAAGAGACAGTGCTTGGATTGCCGTGTTACGACAACCTCATCGACCTGGAAGACCCCGCGTCGGTCGACGTGGCCGTCGTCGTCGTGCCGCCGACGGTGGCGGTCGAGGTCATCGAGAACGCCGGGGAAGCGGGTATCGAGAACGTCGTCGTCATCACCGCCGGGTTCGGTGAGACCGGCAGCGACGGGGCCGAGCGCGAGCGGCGACTCCGCGAGGCGGCCCGCGAGTACGACCTGAATCTGGTCGGACCGAACAGCCTCGGCGTGATGTCGACCCCCGTCGGGCTCAACGCCACCTTCGGCAACGAGATGGCCAGTGACGGCGCCATCTCATTTATGAGCCAGTCGGGTGCGTTCATCACCGCCGTGCTGGACTGGGCCGCCGAGCGCGACGTCGGCTTCAAGGACATCGTGTCGCTGGGCAACAAGGCGGTGCTGGACGAGAGCGACTTCGTCGCCGAGTGGGGCGACGACCCCGGCACCGACGTCATTCTGGGCTATCTGGAGGATATCAACGACGGGTCCTCGTTCGTCCAGACAGCCCGGGAGGTCACACAGGAGACACCGATCGTGCTCGTCAAATCCGGCCGCACGGACGCGGGTGCGAGCGCGGCGGCCTCCCACACCGGTGCGATGGCCGGTTCGGAGCGGGCCTACGAAGCTGGCCTCGACAAGGCCGGAACGCTCCGCGTCGAGTCCGTCCAGGAACTGTTCGACTACGCACAGATTCTCGCCGGCCAGCCGCTCCCGGAGGGTGACGAGATCGCCATCGTCACCAACGCCGGCGGTCCCGGCGTGATGACGACCGACGCCGTCGGCGACTCGGGCCTGAAACTCGCCCAGTTCGGCGACGAGACGTTCTCCCGACTCCGCGAGGAGATGCCCGAGGAGGCCAACATCTACAACCCGGTCGACATCATCGGGGACGCCCCGGCGGAACGCTTCGAGACCGCGCTCGAAACGGTACTGGCGGACGACAGCGTCTCGATGGCCGTCGTCGTCGCCTGTCCGACGGCAGTGCTTTCCTTCGAGGAGCTCTCGGAGCGCGTCGTCGAACAGCAGGAGCGGTTCGGGAAACCCGTCGCGGCGACGCTGATGGGCGGGAAGTCAGTCGACGCCGGTGCGACGGTCTTGAGCGAGGCGGGCGTCCCGAACTACTTCGACCCGGCCCGCGCCGTTGGCAGTCTGGACGCTCTCAGACGCTACCGGGAGATCAAGGCGACCGAGTACGACGAGCCCACGACGTTCGACGTGGACCGCGAGCGGGCCCGCGAGGTGCTCGAATCCGGCGCCCGACGCGGGTCGAACCGGCTCGGCGTGGAAGCGATGGAACTGCTCGACGCCTACGGGATTCCGACGCCACAGGGCGAGGTCGTCTCCTCGCCCGTCGAAGCGGAGGCCGTCGCCGAGGAGATAGGCGACGACATAGTCATGAAAATCATCAGCCCGGACATCCTGCACAAGTCCGACATCGGCGGTGTCGAGGTCGGTGTCTCCATCGAGGACGTACGCGACACCTACGAGGACCTCGTCGTCAGGGCACGCAACTACCAGTCGGACGCGACGATTCTCGGCGTCCAGGTCCAGGAGATGGTCGACTTAGACAGCGGCGTCGAGACGATACTCGGGATGAACCGCGACCCGCAGTTCGGACCGCTGCTGTTGTTCGGTCTCGGCGGCATCTTCGTCGAGGTACTCGAAGACAACACGGTAAGCGTCGCCCCGGTCAGCGAGAGCGAGGCAGAGGGGATGCTCGACGATATCGACTCCGCGCCGCTGTTGCGCGGTGCCAGGGGCCGCGACCCCGTCGACGAGGCCACGCTGGTCGAGACCATCCAGCGGCTCTCGCAACTCGTCACTGACTTCCCCGCTATCGTCGAACTGGACATCAACCCCCTCGTCGCGACGCCCGACGGGGTGCAGGCGGTCGACCTGCGGCTGACCCTCGACCAGGAGCAACTATGACCGACACGAACACGCTACTCGTCACGTCAACGGAGGAAGGTATCGGCAAGACGGCAATCACGCTCGCGCTGGCGACCCGCGCCCACGACGCGGGCTACAGTGCCGGCTACATGAAACCGAAGGGGACGCGGCTCCGGAGCGCGGTCGGCAAGACACGGGACGAGGACCCGATGCTCGCCCGCGAACTGCTCGGCCTGGAGACCGACCTCCACGAGATGGAGCCCATCGTCTACTCCCCGACGTTCATCCAGGAGGCTATCCGCGGGCGCGAGGACCCCGACGAGCTCCGCGAGCGACTGCAGGAGAGCATCGAGACGTGTTCGGACGGGACCGACCTGCTCCTCGTCGAAGGGGCAAGCGACCTGGCGACCGGCAGTATCGTCGACCTCACGGACATCGACATCGCGGAACTGCTCGACGCCCGCGTGTTGCTCGTCACCGGGTACGACACGCCCAGTGACACGGACCAGATCCTGTCTGCGGCCCGGGCGATCGGCGACCGACTCGACGGCGTCCTGTTCAACGGCGTCACCGACGCGACGGTGGACGAACTCGCCGACGACGTGGTTCCGTTCCTCGAAAGCGAGGGGATTCCGGTCCACGGGATTTTGCCGCGAGACCGCTCGCTCGCCGGTGTCACCGTCGCCGACCTCGCGCGGAGTCTCGGCGCGGACATCCTCACCGGTGACGCCAACACCGACGTGCACGTCGAGCGGTTCAGCGTCGGCGCGATGAGCGGCAGCAGCGCACTCGAACGCTTCCGGCGGACGCGTGATGCCATCGTCGTGACCGGCGGCGACCGCTCGGAGGTCCAGACCGCGGCCCTCGAAGCGTCCGGCATCAAGGCGCTCCTTCTCACGGGTGGGTTCCAGCCTGCCAGTGCAGTCATCGGCCGGGCGGCCGAGAAAAACATTCCAGTGCTGTCAGTTCAATCGGACACGCGGACGACGATAGACAGAGTCGAGGAAGTCCTCCGCACCGGTCAGACGCGCAACGAGGCGACAGTCGACCGTATGCGGACGCTACTTGACGACGGCGTCGATATCGAGGCTCTCCTGTCAATAGAATTATAACACCGTCGTTTCGGCTGGGCGTTAGTCCGTTCCTAACGGAACACGAGCCCTTACAACGACGAAATCTCCAAATGAAACATGCCTTACTATTTTAGTGATTGATAGAGTAGTAACCCATGGAGCCTTACTGGCTCCGTAGTGTCACACGACGGGGGTTTGCCCCCGTTCCATCCCCTTGGTTCGGCTCTCTATCGACAGCTACCGCTCGACAGCCGGGCCTAAAATCGACACCGGGAGGTTCGTACTGACCCCGTCGACCACGCTGTCGGGCGACTCGGTGTCAAGCGGCGGGACGGGCCAGACGGCGCAGTCGGTCATTCGCTGGATGACTGCTGGATTCGTCCGTTCGGCGGTCGTCGCGCCCTCGTACTCGTTTACAACGACGCCGACGACGGGTACCCCCTGTCGGCGGAGCGCCCGGACAGTCAGCGCCGTATGGTTGAGCGTCCCCAGGCCCGAGCGGGCGACGACCAGAGCCGGAAGACCCACATCCGCGACGAGGTCGATGACCTCTCGACCGTCCGCGAGCGGGACGCGCAGGCCGCCGATTCCCTCGACGACAGCCGCCTCGCTCGTCGCCACGATATCGGTGACGCCGTCACGGATCTGCTCGTAGGAGAGCCTGACGTCGTCGTCCGATTCCCTCGCGGCCACTTCTGGGGCCAGCGGTGGCGACAACCGCTTCAGACAGACCGCGGCGTCCGCCGTACCACAGACGCCCTCGACGAACGCCGCGTCGTCGTCCGGCGGATACCCGGTCTGGCAGGGCTTGACGGCGACAGCCTCCGTCCCTTCCTCCCGCAGCCAGGCCGTCAGCCCGGCGGTCACGACCGTCTTGCCGACGCCGGTGTCGGTGCCGACGACGAAGACGCCGTCCTCAGCGATGCGGTCGGTCCCTCGCTCAGGGCCAGAGCCCGGCGTCGTATCACTCACAGCACGCCCACCTCCTCGCCGGCGGTTCGGAAGGCGTCGAGACACTGTGCGATGTCCTCGGCGGTGTGGGTCGCCGTCGGCGCGACCCGGATGCGGGCCGTGCCCTCCGGCACCGTCGGCGGTCTGATAGCCGGGGCGACGACGCCGTGGTCGCGCAATCGGTCGGCCAGTTCGAGGGCGTCCCCCCGGTCACCGACGACGACCGGGAGTATCTGTGTCTCGCCAAGCACCTCGTAGCCCATCGCCTCCAGGCCGTCCCGGAGCGTTGCGACGGTGTCCCAGAGTGCCGCCGCGCGGTCGGTTTCGCGGGCGACCCGTAGCGCCTCGCGGGCCGCCGCGGCGCTGGGCGGCGACAGCCCGGTCGAGAAGACGAACGACCGCGCGGCGTTCAACAGGTACTCCACGAGCGCCTCGTCGCCGGCGACGTAGCCGCCCTGACTCGCCAGGGCCTTCGAGAGGGTGCCCAGCTGCACGTCGACGCGGTCGCTCAGCCCCTCGCGCTGGACGAGGCCACCGCCGCCCTCGCCGAACAGCCCCGTCGCGTGTGCCTCGTCGACCATCAGCCACGCCCCGAACTCGTCGGCGACGTCACAGATGGCCGACAGCGGCGCGACATCCCCGTCCATCGAGAACACGGAGTCGGTGACGACGAGCCACCGCTCGTCCTCGTCCGCGCCGGCCGCTCGCCGTTCCATCTTCGCCCGCAAGTCGTCGGATTCGCAGTGGTCGTAGACGACCGTCTCGCTCGCCCCGACCCGGCAGCCGTCGATTATCGACGCGTGGTTCAGTTCGTCCGAAAAGACGACGTCGGGGGCCAGCGCGTCGATGGTCCCGATGTTGGCCGCGTAGCCCGACGAGAACACCAGGGCTCGCTCGGTCCCCTTGCAGGCCGCGAGGTCGCGCTCTAGCCCGCGGTGGACCCGCGTGTCGCCGGTGACCAGGCGCGAGGCCCCCGCGCCGGTGCCGACGGTCCGTGCGCCCAGTTCGGCCGCACACTGGACCCGGCCGTCGTCGGCCAGTCCGAGGTAGTTGTTCGAGGCGAAGACGACGGCCTCCTGGCCGAACTCCGCCGGGCCGCCTTTCGGGTCGTCGGCGAAGCGGGTCCGCGCCGAGACGGATTCGGCGACCTCCAGATGGCGGCGCAGGTCCTTCGCTTCGCGCTGTTCGAGTCTGCCGTCCAGATCGAAGCCGTGAGACATGAAAGACAGACCGTCTCAGAAGCCGGGCATGAGATCGGCGGGGCCGAACACGCCGTAGTGGCCGGCGCGGTTGTTGCGGACGCCGGCTTTCAGGTAGCCAAGCGCCGGGCCGTTGACGTTCGCTTCCATGCTCGTCGCGTCGTCCAGTTCGAAGGTGTTCGTCCCCCTCTCCCCGTCGAAGGTCCTGCCCGTCACGCTGACCGTCGTCGTGGTGGGTTTCTCGTCGGAGCGAACGTCGAGGACGCCGCCGACGTGGACGTCCTCTGCGTCGCAGACACCGGCCCGCTCGAGGAGTACGTCGTCGGCGTGTTCCATGTCGTGGAACTCCAGCACGCCGTCGTGTTCGTCGATGAGCGCCTCGATTTCTGCTTCGCTCATCTCTCGGGCCCGTTCGATGTCGTAGCCGTCGAGGTGGGCGATGTCCTCCCGGACGGTTCCGCGGTTGTCCTCGTAGCCGGACTTGAGGCCGACGCCCCACCAGATCTCGACCTCCTCGACCTCGACGAAGGACTGGGCGGCCAGCGCGGCCGCGCCTGTCAGGAACCCCGGCGTCGCGCCGGCCCCGCAGACGAACGTGATGCCGGACGCTTTCAGCAGGTCCTCGCGGTCGTCGAGCATGCCGATGACGCGGGAGCGTTTGAGCACGTCGATCATCACGCCCTCGTAGTCGGCCGCGGCGAAGTGCTCTGCCACGCGCGGGATGAAGTCGTGTTCGAGGTTCGGCAGCGCCAGCAGGACGGCGTCGACGGCGTCGCTCTCGGCGATTATATCGTCGATGGGCGTCTCCGAAGGTTCGCCCTGCTCGCTGGCGACGACGCCGGCCCCTTCCCCGTGCTGTTTGACGCCGCCGCCCTCGACAGCGGCCGCGCCGCCGTCCGAGGCGTAGTCGTCCGTGGGTGTCGCGGGCGTCGACCCGGACGCGTCGTCGGGGCCGCTTTGCGGCCCGCTCGCGATGTTGCCCTCCGTCGCCTCCAGCAGTTCGTCCACGTCCAGTCCGTCGTGGTCGATAGCCACGCCGTTGCGGTCACAGGCCGCGACAGCCGTGAGGCCGTCCTTGTGTCGTGACACGTCGAGCGTCCGCCGTCCGATACCACCGGTTCCGAGCACTGCAAAGCGTATGTCGTCCATTGTCAGTCGTCGGAGTTGAGCTCTGATTTGGTCTGTGCTGTCCCTGCCGCCGTCTCGGTCTCCGTCCCGTCGGCCGCGCGCTCTTTGACCGCTTCGGGGTCGAACTCGTTGGCCTCGGTGTTGGGTTCAAGCCCGGCCGCGTCCATGATTTCGAGGTCGTCGGCCGCCGACTGGCCCTCTGTGGTGAGGTAATCCCCGGTGAGGATGCCGTCCGCGCCGGCCTCCAGAGCGGCTACCTGCCCGTCCGTGTCGAGGTTGACCTCGCGTCCGCCGGTCAGGCGCACGCGGGACTCGGGGTGGAGCAGGCGGTACACCGCGATGGTCTTGATAACTTCCTCGGTCGTGATGTCGGGCAGCCCCTGTTCGGCCAGGGGGGTTCCCGCGACCGGGTTCAGGATGTTGACCGGGAGCGAGGAGATGCCGATGTCCTGCAGGGCCATCGCCGCGTCGACCCTGTCGGTCGGCGATTCGCCCATCCCGAGGATGACGCCGGCACAGAGGTCCATGCCGGCCTCTTTGGCGACCCGGAGCGTCTCGACCCGCTTCTCGAAGGTGTGGGTCTGGACGATCTCCGGGAAGTACCGCGGCGATGTCTCGATGTTGTGGTTGTAGTGGTTCAGCCCCTCGTCGGCCAGAATCGCCGCTTCCGCTTCCGTGAGGATGCCGAGGCTGGCGTCGACCTCAACGTCTGTCTCGTCACGGACGAGGCGGATGGCTTCCAGTACCTCGTCCCACTCCTCGGGGCGGTTCTCCTTCGAGACGCCCTTCTCGGCGACGACGATACCAAACCGCTGTGCGCCGTCGCGTTCGGCGCGCTTTGCGGCCTCAAGTATCTTCTCGGGGCCGAGAAAACCGTAGTTGTCGATGCCGGTGTCGAAGTGGACCGACTGGGCACAGAAGCCACAGTCCTCCGCGCAGTTCCCTGCTTTGGCGTTTACGATCGAACACGCGTCGACGGTATCGTCGCCCAGTTGCGTGCGCACGTAGTCGGCCCCGGCCGCCAGGGCGTCGACCGGCTGTGCGATGAGTGCCAGTCCGTCCCGGCGGTCGAGGCGCTCGCCGTCCAGCACCCGAGCGACGGCGTCGTCTACCGTTCGGTTGCCCGTCTCGTAAACCACACTCTGGCTGTCGGTTGACGGTTTGATAAAGATTCGGGTGGGGCCGGCAACAGGCGTGTCAGTCACGGGGGTACCGTTTTACCGGGTCCGGTGTTACGTGTTCGCATGGCTGGTTCGACGGAGACGGCAAGCGAACACGCCGCCGAAGACGGTCACGAACACCGGAGTCGGTGGCCGCTGATCGCTGCAATCGGTGCCGCATCGCTGTATCTGGGTGTCGGATTGGTGTTTGTGGGGCTCGACCTGGTCCCGGCCGCAGTGCCGCTCGTGCTGGGCGTGCTGGGTGCGGGCGGACTCGTCGCCGGACTCGCCGGCTGGGCCAACGAGGCGTTCATCGCGGAGTACCTCCAGCGTCGGGCGGACGCCGGGCCGGAGCTGTACACCACGACGATGGTCCTGTTTCTCGTCTCCGACGTGGCGACGTTCTCCGCCGGCTTCGTCTACTACGCGTTCATCCGGGCCGGGTCGTGGCCGCCGGCCCACCTCCCGCCGCTGCTTGGTTCGCTCGTGGTCGTCAACACGGCGTTGCTGCTCGCCTCCAGTGTGACGCTCCACTACGGGCACGAGGCACTCGAAGGCGGGAACCGGCGGCGGTTCCTCGGCCTGCTCGGGGCGACGCTCGGACTCGGCGTCGTCTTCCTCGCCGGACAGGTGTACGAGTACTACGAGTTCGTCTCCGTGGAGGGCTTTGGCATCGGCTCGGGCGCGTTCGGGAGCGCGTTCTACGGCCTGACCGGCCTCCACGGCCTCCACGTCGCGCTCGGCGTCCTGCTGCTCGCCATCGCATTCGGGCGCGCGCTTCGGGGCCATTACACGCCCGAACGGGACACTGCTATCCGGACCACGTCGCTGTACTGGCACTTCGTCGACCTGGTGTGGGTGTTCCTCGTCGTCGTCCTGTACGTGGGCGCTGCGCTCTGAACCCACGGCCGGGGGCATGGGACCGCTAGTTCGACCGGCCGGCCCGCTGTTCCAGGCGCACCAGCCGCCGATACAGCGGCGGGGCCAGGACGCCGAGGAACCCGAGCGCGATTGCGAACACCCCGAGCGGGAACTGTAGCGGCGCGGCCGCGAAGCAGGTGTTCTCGGCGACGAGGGTCACGTAGTACTGGTCGCCCTCGTAGGTCACGATAGCCCCGCGGCGGAAACTGTCGGCGTTGGGCACGTCACCCACGACCTGCTCCTCACCGACCGGGTCGTCGACCGCCTCCTGAAACGCCTCCCGCTCGGCCGCCGAGAGGTCTTCGAAGGTCAACTGCGGGAGCCGCGGTCCGGGCTCGTCCCCGCCAAAGCGCTCGGCCGTCTCCTCCGGGCCTTCCACGCCGATGGTCGGGTTCCCGCAGTTCTCCAGGCTCGGCTCGATGAGCGCGTACCCGCCGGGCACGGCGCCGGCGATGCCGACCGCGATGAGGAGAACGCCGACGAAGGGCGCGACGTACTGGAAGACGAACGAGTCAGACCCGGCGCTCATCCGTCAGGTTCCTCCTGTGCGGTTGCGGAGCGTCTCGTCGGATTTGAGATACTGGAAGGTCACGGTCAGCCCGACGCCGTACGCCCAGTGGGAGACGAGCACGAAGGTGAGATACCCGACGAACGCGAGCCCGCTCTGGCCGGTGTAGAAGGCGATAGCGAACCCGGTGGATATCAGCGTCGCGAACACCAGCCCGGTCTCGAACAGCAGGCGACCGGGGAGGTAGTCGGAGAAGGCAAGGAACAGGAGCGGCCAGGTGACGGTGCCCCCAACGAGGAACAGGACCGCGCCGATGGCCGGGCTCGCGGGCAGACCGACCAGTTCGGCTATCTCACCGAAGGAAACCGGGTCGAGGACGCCGACGAGTATCGCCGTGATGAGCCCGCCGGACATCAGGACTGTGCCGACGAACCCGCCGGCCGCGGCCATCCAGGCGTTCCGGGAGACGGTCTGGGCGACGGTGCCGACGCCGCCGGCCAGCCCGGTCGGCTCCCCCTCCGGCGCGTAGGAGCGTCGCGTCGTCTCGGGTTCGGCCGGCTCCACGTCGTATTTGTCTATCATACGCTGTTCGAACCACTGCCACTCGCGGGTGAACTGGTTCGTCGCCTTCAGGCCCCACGGGTCAGTCGTCGTCACGGGCGTGCCCTGCCAGTAGGAGACGAGCATGTTGTACAGCCACAGCAGCGCACTCAGGCCGATGATGTAGCCGCCCACGGTCGCGATCTGCTGGGCGAGCTGGTACTCCGGCGGGTAGATGGCCTGTCGTCGCGGGAGCCCCAGCCCGCCGATGACCAGCAGTGTCATGAACGTCACGAACGAGCCAAAGACGATGAGCACGGACTGGAATTTCGCCAGCCGTGTGTCGTACCACCGGCCCGTGATGAGCGGGTACCAGTAGTAGCTCGCGGCGATCATCAGGAACGGGATGATGCCGACGACGATGAGGTGGAAGTGCCCTACGACGTAGTAGGTCCCGTGATAGAGGATGTCAATCGGGATGACGGCGAGGAACACGCCGGTGACGCCGCCGATGATGAACGTCCCGATGCCACCGGCACAGAGGATAAACGGCGCGGTCAGGCGGATGTTCCCCTCCCACATCGTCGTGATCCAGTTGAACACCTTGATGGCGCTCGGGACGGCGATGGCGATGGAGACGGCCATAAAGGAGAGTTTGACCCGCGGGTCCGCGCTCGTGGTGAACATGTGATGCGCCCAGACGCCAAAGGAGAGGACGCCAAGCCCCAGCGTCGAGTAGACGATGAACTGGTAGCCAAAGAGCTTGCGGCCGACGAACTTCGGCAAGATGAGGCTCATCAGCCCCGTCGCCGGGAGAAAGAGGATGTACACTTCAGGGTGGCCCCAGAACCAGAACAGGTGCTGCCAGAGGATGGCACCGCCGCCCTCCGTCGCGAAGAAGGCCGTTTCGAGGTTCCGGTCGAGGAGAAGCATCACGAGCGCGCTCCCCAGCAGCGGGAACGCGAACAGCGCAATCCCGCTCGTGATGAGCATGTTCCACGAGAAGATGTCGAGGTTGGCCCAGGTGACGCCCTCGCCGCGCTCGTAAACCACAGTCGAGATGAAGTTGATGGCACCGACCGTGGTAGCGATGCCGCTCAGATGCAGGCCGAGCAACAGCAGGTCTATCTGCGGATTCGGTTGCTGGACCGACAGCGGGGCGTACAGCGTCCAGCCGACGCTCACCTCGCGCATCGTGAGGAAGAACCGGATGGCGTCCGCCGGGAGGACCAGATTCAGGACCTGGCCGAGCACCTGAATCATGAGTCCCATCCGGACCAGAATCAGCGCCGGCGGCAGGAGCCAGAACCCGATGGCGTTGACTCGCGGGAACGCCATGTCGTCGGCCCCGATAAGCAGCGGCAGGACGTAGTTCCCGATACCGAAGAACACGGGCAGGACGAAGAATATCAGCATCGTCAGGCCGTGGGTGGTAAACAGCGCGTTGTACGTCTCCGGCGTCCAGATGTCCGCCGGCGGCGTCAGCAGTTCCGTCCGGAGCATCATCGCGTCGACGCCGCCCCACAGGCCAGCGGCGGTGCCGAAGAAGATGTACAGCAGCCCGATGTCCCGGTGGTCCGTCGTCGTCAGCCAGCGGTACACCTCGGATTGGACCCGACCGATTTCGAACTCGATTTCCTCCCGCGTCGTGTATCCGCCGTCGCTCTCGGGTCGAGCCTTCCGCCGTTCCCAGACCCACACGACAAGCACCGACAGCGCCAGCACGGCCAGGGCAGTCCCCTCGACGATAGCCCTGTTCAGCATCTGTGTGTAACCGGTCGTGCCGGAACGAATGCTCGTGTCGTCATGCTATACGTTACCAACCACTGACACGCCCACGCTCATAAAACTACGCTGGGAACCCGGTGCCTGTAGCGGTCATCGGCTGACTGTCGCGGGTTTGGGAAAGTTATTTGACATGCCACTTGTTACAGTGTGACAATGCGTCTCAGACGACGCCTCGTTCGGGCGTGTCTCCTCGTGGTCGGGCTCTCGCTGTTGGCCACGCCAGCCGCGGCACAGTCGCTCAACAGGGCGGCTATCGACGAACTCAACGCGCAGCTCCTGTATGTCGCCCTGCCGCTGACGCTGTTCGTCGAGCTCACGCTCGTGTACGCCATCTACCGGTTCCGGAACAACGACGACCCGCGGCCGACGGTCGACGACCCGGCGCTAGAGGTGACCTGGACGGCCGCGACGGGCGCGATACTCGTCTTCGTCGGCATCTCGGCGTTCGTGGTGATGGCCAACCCCTACATCACACCCGCGGCGGCCGAGGCAACCGCCGACGGGGACGCCTTCGCGGACGATACGGAGATCGACGTGCTCGCCTACCAGTGGGGCTGGGAGTTCTCCTACGCCGAGGCCAACGTCACGACGGAAGAACAGCTGGTGCTCCCGGCCGACGAGAACGTCACGTTCAGGCTGCGGACGACGGACGTGATTCACGCCATCTACATCCCGCAACTGGGCGTCAAACAGGACATCTTCCCCGGCCGGACGATGACGGCCCGCACGCACGCGACCGAACCCGGGAAGTACCGGCTGTACTGCGCCGAGATGTGCGGGGCCGGCCACAGCAAGATGAACGCCACCGTGGTCGTCAAGAACCAGTCCGCGTACGACGCCTGGGTCGAGAATCAGACGTCCACGGCCGGGTAAGGGGGTGTCTCGCGGCGAAGGGTCAGTACAGGTCGTCGAGTTCGGCCTCGGTGTGGCTGTGAGAGTCGGCCGGGAACTCGCCGGATTCGACGGCGTCTATGTACTCGTCGACGGCGTCGGCGACTTCCCCACGAACGTCGCCGAACTGCTCGGCGAAGGGCGGGCTGGACTCGGAGAGACCGACCACGTCGGTGAACACGAGCACCTGGCCGTCGCAGTCGCCACCGGCACCGATACCGACCGTCGGGATGTCGACGGCCTCGGTGACCTGGGCGGCGAGGTTGGCCGGGATGTGTTCGAGCACCAGCGCGAACGCGCCGGCGGCCTCGTGTTCGAGCGCGAGGTCGAGGATCTCTTCGGCCTCCTCGCGCCCGGTCGCCTGTCTGGTGTAGCCGGTCTGGTTTACGCTCTGGGGCGTGAGCCCGAGATGGGCCATCGTCGGGATACCTAGGTCCGTCAGCCGCTCGGTCAGCTCGACCGTGTGTGGCCCGGATTCGAGCTTGACCGCGTTCGCGCCCTCCTCTTTCAGCATCCGCCCGCAGTTCCGTATGCTCTCGCTGTCGTCCGCGCCGAAGGAGAGAAACGGCATGTCGGCGACGACCAGGGCGTCGTCCGCGCCGCGCGCGACCGCTCCGACCCGTGAGGCCACCTCGTCGAGTGTGACCGGGAGCGTGTCGTCGTGGCCGAGGACGGCGTTCCCCATGCTGTCGCCGACGAGAATGACGTCGACACCGGTGTCGTCGACGATGCTCGCAGTTACAGCGTCGTACGCAGTCAACATCGTGATCGGCTCCTCGCCAGCCATCGCCTGCAGGTCCCGGACCGTTGGCATATCCGAGCGGGGGCGCGCCTGCACCTTACCTGTTCGGATTATATCGAAACCGCAAGGCGCTTGCCGACCCTGGTTGTAACGACGGCTGTGCCAACAGTCGAGAAGACGAACCCGGACGGCGTGGACTTCGGGTGGGTGATGCAGGTCACGTTCGTGACGACGATCCTCGTCGGCTCGCCGCTCGTTGTGCTTGCCTCGACCGCGGTCACACTCACGACATGGACCGCGCGGGCGATGTTCGCGGTCCGCGTCGGCGCGCTCGTCTGGTTCCTGACGGCCGTCTGTGTCTACCTCTACGCGCGATACCGGGCCTGATCGAACTCGCTCGCCCACTCGAAGGTCATTCCGGCCCGCTGGGCGGCCGTCGCGTCGCTCTCTGAATCGCCGACGAACACGGTCGCTTCGGGGTCGACGCCGATCTCTTCGGTAATCGTCAACAGGCCCTCCGGGTCCGGCTTCGAGGACGCAACGGTGTCCCGGCCGACGACTGGGCCGACGTAGCTCTCAAGGTCATGGACCGCCAGGGCTGTCCGACACGCCACCTCGGCGTTGAGCGAGCAGACGCCGACGGGAACGCTGTGTGGGAGCCCGTCGGCAAGCGGCAACCATTCTGAATCGTGTGCCCCGGTCCGCTCGTGGTCGGTTATCGTCGCTTCGACAGCGTCGCGGTGGCCGGTCTCAGAAGACAGGGTCAGCATCTCCCACAGGTCGCAGTTCTCGGGGTCGACGTCTCGGTCACGTAGAACCGCCGCGACTTCGCTGGCTACTCTGTCCCAGTCGACAGCCAACCTGACGAGCGTCCCGTCGAGGTCGTAGATGACGGCGTCGTGTGTCACACTCCGTGATAGGGCCGACGCCCGCAAAACCGCTTCGCCCCGTCTCACTCCAGTAAGTCCCGTGCGATGATGTTCTGCTGGATCTCGCTGGTCCCCTCGTAGATGGTCGTCACCTTCGCGTCGCGGTAGAACCGCTCGACGGCGTAGTCAGTGGTGTAGCCGTACCCGCCGTGGATCTGGAGCGCCTCGTTGGCCACGTCGACCGCCGTCTCGCTCGCGAAGTACTTCGCCATGCTCGCCGTCGCTCTCGCCCGCTCCCCGCGCTCCAGTTGCTGTGCGGCGTCCCACGTCAACAGCCGCGCCGCCTGCACGTTCGTCGCCATGTCCGCGAGCTTGTGCCGAATCGTCTGGAACTCGCTTATCGGCCGGTCGAACTGCTCGCGCTCCCCGGCGTAGTCCAGCGCCTCGTCGAGGGCTGACTGTGCGAGTCCGACGGCCTGGGCAGCGATGGCGACCCGGCCGGTGGTGAGAATCGACAGCGCCGCGGCCAGTCCCTCGCCTTCCTCGGTCAGCCGGTAGCGCTCGGGGACGCGGACGCCGTCGAACTGGAGCGCGGTCGTATCGCTCGCCCGCAGCCCGAGCTTGTCCTCCTTGTCCCCGACGGTGAGCCCATCGGCGTCTTTCGGAACGAGGAACTGCGTTATCGAATCCGGGTCCTCGGGGTCGGTCTTCGCGAAGACGATGACGACCCCGGCCCGCTCGCCGTTGGTAATCCACTGTTTCTCGCCACCGATGACGTACTCGTCGCCGTCGCGGGTGGCGGTGGTCGCCATCTCCCGGGGGTTCGACCCGGCCTGTGGCTCCGAGAGCGCGAACGCGCCCACCGGGCGGCCATCGACCATTTCGGGGAGCCAGTCCTCCTGGACCGCCGCGGAGCCGAACTGTGCGATACACGAGGTCGCCAGACAGTGGACCGAAAGCGCCGTCGCGACCGCGAGGGAGCCGTACGCGAGTTCCTCGTTGACCAGCGCGTACGTCGTCTCCTCCGCGTCGAAGCCGCCGTGTTCGGTCGGCGTCGTCAGCCCGGTAATGTCGATGTCCGCCAGCCCGTCCCAGCAGTCCTCGGGGAAGGCCTGCTCGCGGTCGGCATCGCCGGCGCTCGGACGGATATCCTCGATGGCGAACTCCCGGACGGTGTCGCGGATGGCGCGCTGCTCGGCGGAGAGGTCCATACCGACCGTTACGTCGGAGTCGGCAAAATATTCGGGGTCAGCTGGACTCGACGAGCTCGATGTCGAGGTACTGTTCCAGCGCCTTGATCGTCGAGCCGCCGACGTTCGCCTGCGTCGCGCGCCCCTGCTCGACAGCGAGGATGTCCGCTTCCTCCAGATCGAGTTCCGCGGCCAGTTCGCCCGTCTGGAGCCCCGCGTCCTGGCGCGCCTCTGTCACACGCTTGCCGTACTTGCTGACCAGATACGGGAGCTGGTCGTCGTCGTAGTCGGCGCCGTCCTCCCAGTGGGAGGCGTCGGCCGCCTGTGCGTCCTGTATCTTCGCCGCGTTCTGTGCGGCCTTGCGCTTGCGGTTCTGTTCGTCGCGCGAGCTGTCACTGCCCGTCGTTTGCTCGTTTTCCCCGTGGTCACGCGCACAGCTGTCACACACCTGCAGGGTCGCACCAGCGACGTTAGCGGTCCGGAGGTCGCCGCCGTCGCTACCGCAGAGCTCACAGCTCCCGCCGGCGCTGTCGCCGCCACTGCCGGTCGAGTATTTGGCCATGCCCCCCGTAGCGGTTTCGTGATATTTCAAACGTCCGGTTCGAGAGAGTGACACACCCTCCCGGGGCGCGCCCAAACGAAAGCGCTTTTATTGACCCACCGGGAACGGTTGAATGCACTAAGCAAGAGCGCGTGGGTAGCCAAGCCAGGCCAACGGCGCAGCGTTGAGGGCGCTGTCCCGTAGGGGTCCGCCGGTTCGAATCCGGTCCCACGCATTTCTACCGAGCGTGAACCTATCGTGAGCGCTCTGTAAACCGAACGGAGCGAATTCGAACCACGGGAGTCACAGCGGCCGAGTAACGCGAGGCCGCCCGTCTCTATTCGGTTCGAATCCGGTCCCGCGCGTTTTGCGGCAAACAGCCCGTGAGAGCCGTGATTCCGACCCTCGAGATTTCCCCGTTACTGCCCGCAAAACCACGAGCAGACACCGAAACGACTCTCTGAGGGTCACGAGATTACTGGTCGGGTTTGGGTACGTCTGACACAGAGCAAGGACGAAATGTAATAAATATCTTTCCTACCCAAATTTTAAAGTAATTATGATTATATACATTGCACGTCATGTCTGATAAGACCAGCCGTGATAGATCGACCAAGCGTCGTCAGTTCATCGCATCCGTCGGTGCGGCCGGGGTTCTCGGCCTCGCCGGGTGCAGTGGTGACGGTGGCGACGGCGGCGGTGGTGGTGGTGACGGGAATAGTGGCGACGGCGGCGATGGTGAAACCATGGACGACGGTGGTGACGGCGGCGATGGTGGAACCACTGACAGCGGTAGTAGTGGTGGTGGCACGATCACACTCGGCGCGCTCAATCCCTTCAGCGGTGGGCTCGGATGGATCGGCGGGAACGCCCGGCGCGGCTATAACACGGCGCTACACCAGATCAACGACAACAGCGATGGCGTCCTCGACGGGATGACGATCGAAATGAACGAACAGGACAGCCAGACCAATCCGCAGGAAGCCCTCAGCGGCTTCGAGACGCTCGCCGCGAACGACGACATCCCCGGTATCGTCGGTCCGTCCAGCTCTACGGTGCCGAACCTCGTCCAGCCGGTCCAGGACGCGGAGATCCCGTTGATCACAATCATGGCCGGGACGATCCAGCTCGACGATGTCGGCGGCGAGTGGTTCTGGCGGAACGTCCCGAGCGACGGAGTCGGCGGTCGTGCCGCCGCACGGTACAGCTACGAAGAACTCGGCCACGAGACAATGGCACTGGCGTTCAAAGACGACCGCGGATCACAGAGCTTCTCGCTGGCGGTCGGGGAGTTCTTCGAGAACCTCGGCGGAGAGGTCGTCAACGAAACCCCCCTCGCGCTCGAGACCGATTCCTACCGGAGCGAGATCCAGACGTTGATCGACGCGGATCCGGACATCGTCCAGATGACGGCCGGGACCGAGATCAGCTCGCTGTTTATCAACAACTACACCGAACTCGGTGCGGGTGAGGAGTTCAACCTCACCCTGTCGAACGACGTCCTCACAGCGGACTTCATCGAGACCGTCGGCGCTGACGTCATCGAGGGGATGGTCGGTCAGGCGCCCGCCCCGGGGCCGTCCTACGAGCAGTTCGCAGAGGCCCACCAGGAAGTGACCGACAGCGCTCCCGGAACGTTCGGTGCGAACGCGTACGACGCGGTCAACCAGTTTGCTCTCGCGTGGGAGGCACACGGTGCCGTCGAGCGCCAAGCGATCCCGGCCCAGCTCAGGAACATCTCCAACCCGCCGGGGACGAAGGTGTCGACGTTCGCCGAGGGGAAACAGGAACTGGCGAACGGCAACGACATCAACTACGACGGCGCGGGTAACCCGCAGGACTTCGACGACAACGGGAACGTCCTCGGTCCGTTCCAGGCGCTGCAGGCCATAGACGGGGAATGGACGCCACAGACAACCTACTCCGCTGAGGAACTGGCCGAGTAAGCTCGGGTATCCTCGGGGGCGACCCCACCACGTCGCGGTGGCGCCGTAGCGTCGAGCTGCGGCGGTCCCGCGCAGGCGAGCGCAACATCTCCTCGCCCGAACCAGCCGCAGGTAGTCTATCCGGCCGGAGTTGCCGGGCAGAACGAAACATCACAATTAATAAATAGAGACAATATGGAACGTGTACCACAGTACCGGAACCCAGAGGCAACTGAGAGGGTATCGGGTGTATCCACCGAACCACGGGTGAGCAGTACGAAACTGCAGAGAGTGACTTCGAGTATGGCTATCAACAGACACGAACGGACGGAGGCTGTATAGCATGGCTGTGTCGTTCTCCCTGATCATGGTTACGCTGATTATCATCGGGATCTACGCGATTCTGGCAATCGGCATGAACATGCACTGGGGGGATACGGGCCTATTGAACTTCGCACACGCCGGCTTCTTCGCGGTGGGGGCGTACACGTCGGCGATTCTGACGACGCCGGTGGGCGACGCCGGATTGCTCGCCAGTCGGACAGTGGGGTTCGACTTCCCGATCGTCGTCGGGATGATCGCCGCACCGATTACAGCAGGGCTGTTCGGACTCCTTCTGGGCGTCACGAGCATCCGACTTGAAGGGGACTACCTCGCGATTGTCACGCTCGCCGGAGCGGAGACGGCGCGGCTGATAATCTCGAACGAGGCGTGGCTCACCAGCGGGGAACAGACGCTGAAGAACATTCCACGGCCGCTCGATGGGAGTCTGCCCGCAGTAGTTCCCTACGACGTGTTCTACTTCGGGCTCGTTCTCCTCGTGTTGCTCGGGAGCTACGCGCTGTTCAGACACTTCGCGAACGCGCCGTTTGGCCGTGTCCTCCACGCGATCCGCGAGGACGAGGACGTCCCGAAGGCCCTGGGGAAAGACACCGGCCGGTTCAAGCTCAAATCCTTCGCGCTCGGTGCCGCTATCGCCGGATTGGGCGGTTCGCTCTGGGCACACTACGTCTACGCGATCCAGCCGACCATGTTCCTGCCCAATCTCACGTTCTCGATCTGGGCGATGGTCATCATCGGCGGTGCCGGGAGCTACATCGGCGCGATAGCCGGTGCCGTCATCGTCACCGGGATCCGACAGATAACCCGGTTCCTGCCGGGGGACATCCCGCTCGGGAACGAACTGCCGTACCTCCGGCTGATCGTCATCGGGGTGCTTCTCATCGGCGTGCTGTACTACCGGCCCTACGGGATGTTCGGAAACAAGGAGCGCTCGCTTGCTGGCATGAGCGGAGGCGGTGACTGACGATGGTCATCGATCCACAGTTCATCTGGAACGGGCTGGTCGTCGGCAGTCTGATTGCGCTTGGCGGACTAGGGCTGACACTTCTGTTCGGACTGCTGAACTTCATCAACATCGCCTACGGCGACTACATGGCGTTTGGCGCGTACTTCGCGCTCGCAGCGAACGTCGGGTTAGGCCTCCCGATTGTCGTCTCTGTACTGATCGGTGCAGTCGGGGGTGGCATACTCGCGGTCGCCGTCCACAAATTCATTTTCAGCAAGTTCATGGACCGCGACCCCATCGTACTGCTTGTCGTCTCGATCGGGATGGCCTTCATCCTCAGAAACGTGATACGCATCTTCTGGTCGACGGACCCGCAGTACTACGCCGTTCCGGTCGAAGAGGGGCCGTCGTTCCTCGGCGTCACGTTCCTGCCGGAACAGGTGGCTATCATCGCGATGAGCCTCGTCGTTCTCGGCCTTCTGTTCCTGCTGCTTCACCGGACCCGTATCGGTATTGCGATGCGGGCGGCGTCTGACGACACCGACCTCGCACGACTTCGGGGAATCGACACCAAACGGCTGGTGATCTACATCTCGCTGGTCGGGGGAATCATCGCCGCGTTCGCGGGCATCATGCTCGGTCTGGACTCGAACCTGCGGCCGAACATGGGGTTCATCGCGCTCATTCCTATTTTCGCCGCGGTAATCCTCGGCGGAATCGGCGACCCGACCGGAGCCGTCATCGGCGGCTACGTCATCGGGATCGGACAGGAAGTGAGCGTGGCCTTCATCCCCTCGGAGTACAAGCCCGTCGTGGGTCTCGTCCTGTTGATTATCGGATTGCTCACCCGGCCAGACGGACTGTTCGGAGAGGCCACACGATGAGCGACAGTGTGCCCATTCTGGAGACGGAAAACGTCACCAGGAGTTTCGGCGGACTCGTCGCCGTCGATAACGTTTCCGTCTCACTCAGGCAAGGGGAGATCACCGGCCTCATCGGGCCAAACGGCGCCGGAAAGAGTACGCTGTTCAATCTGGTGAGCGGCTTCCTCGACCCCGACGACGGGACGGTGATGCTCAAGGGCCAAGACGTGACCGAACTCCGGCCCGACGAGCGCGCCGAGCGCGGCCTGATCCGGACCTTCCAGATTACCCGGGAGCTGTCCGGGATGACGGTGATGAACAACATGTTGCTCGCAGCACAGGACAACCCCGGCGAGCGGATCGTTCCGCTTTTGACCAAACTCGGGGCGGCCAGGGAGTACGAGAACGAGCAACGCGAGCGCGCCGAGGAACTGCTCAAGTACCTGGAACTCTGGGAGCTGCGCGACGAGTACGCGGGCAACCTCTCGGGCGGGCAGCGGAAGCTACTCGAACTCGGCCGGTCGCTGATGTCCGACCCCGACGTGTTGCTTCTGGACGAGCCGATGGCCGGTGTCAATCCGGACCTCACCGACCACCTCCTCGACCGGATCATGGAACTGCGCGACGAGGAAAACAGGACGTTCCTCATCGTCGAACACGACATCGATACGATTATGTCCATCTCCGATACCGTTATCGGGATGCACAACGGCCAGGTCCTCGTTCAAGGGGAGCCGGAGGTCGTCCAGCAGGACGAGCAACTGCTCGAAGCGTACCTCGGAGGTGAGGTATGACGCTACTCGAAGTGTCCGGCCTCGAGAGCGGGTACGGCGACCTGATGATCGTCCACGACGTCGACCTCGAGGTCGCGAGCGACGAGATGGTCTCGATTATCGGGCCCAACGGCGCCGGGAAATCGACGTTTCTGAAGAGCATCGTCGGTCTGCTCAACATCAAGTCCGGATCGATCAGGCTCGACGGGAAGGACATCACCGGACTCCCCCCTGAGGAGGTGATCTACGAGGGGATCTGTCACGTCCCACAGACGGACAACATATTCCCCAACCTGACCGTCCTCGAAAACCTCAAGATGGGTGCGTGGGCGCTCGAGGACAGCGGCCTCGAGGTCGGCTTCGAGGAGCGCGTCCAGGAGGTCTACGACCGGTTCCCCGTACTCGAAGAGCGGCCGGACCAGACGGCCGGAACGCTCTCGGGCGGCCAACAGCAGATGGTCGCCATGGGTGCGGCGCTGATGCTCGATCCGGAGCTGCTGATCCTCGATGAGCCCTCGGCCGGCCTCGCGCCCCAGCTCGTCGACGATGTCTTCGAGAAAATCGTCGACATCAACGAATCGGGGACAGCGATACTCATGGTCGAACAGAACGCCCGACGGGCGCTCCGGGAGTCCGACCGCGGCGTGGTCCTCGACCAGGGCGAGAACCGGTTCGAGGGAACCGCCGAATCGCTGCTCGACAGCGACGAGGTCGCGGAGCTGTACCTGGGCACGCAGTAGCGGCCCCTGCACTCGTACAGCCGCGCGTTCCCTCGCTACGTTTCGACCCCCGGAAGGTGGGTAAACGGTTCAGATCCGGTCGCGCGCAGTTCTGGACTCGTAAGCCATGGGGCGGGGGAATCTGTCGTCTCCGTCGTTCTGATTCTCACAGTGCAGGAATCCCAGCGGCCGCTTATATGGAGCGTCCGCGTCGTACTAGACGAGGGACCGACGATGTCAGTGTCCGACCCACTCCGTGACTCGTCTGCTCGCCCCGCACGATCGACTCGCTTCGACTATGCGGTTGACGACGCGGACAATCCGTCAGAGCTCACCGTCTTTAGCGATCGGGACGACGAGCTCCGGACCCACTGGATTTCGGTCGACATCGACCACGCCGTCGCGCTCGACGAGATGCAGTGAGCGAGGCGTGGACTCTCAGGGCGTCTGTCTCGTGGTCTGTGACAATGTAACCGACGGAAAACGGTCTTGAAGCGTTCTCCGAAGTAGGTTTGCGTGGGTGCAGTCCCATTGAATGCACCTGCACTCTGAGAGTGCGCGGGACCGGATTCGAACCGAAGGAAGACTCGTTTCACTCGTCTTCCAGGGTTCGGAATCCGCTGGCGATTCTGCTGCTCGCGTGGTGCTCGCAGCAAGAATGCGCGGGACCGGATTCGAACCGGCGGACCCCTACGGGATAGCGTCCTAAGCGCTACGCCTTTGGCCTGGCTCGGCAACCCGCGCGCACCAGTCGGTATCCACGTTGGCATCAAGAACCCTTCGCTTGCGGGCGAGGAAGGTTTAGGTAGGGCGGGAGACAACGGATCTGTATGTACCGCGCCAGCGACCGAATCGAGCACGACGAGTGGCTCTCGGACATCGAGGCGGCGTCGGACAGGCTCGACCTCGGCACAGAGGCGCGGTCTCACGCGGTCGACCTGTTCCTCTCGACGGTTCCGGCGGAGGACCGGTCGAAGCAGGCGACGATGGCGGCCAGCGTGTACGTCGGTGCACTGGTCGCCGGCGAGGAGCGGTCCCAGTCCGCGGTCGCCGAGGCGACGGGCGTCTCTCGGCTGACGGTACAGCAGCGCTGGAAGGACCTGCTGGAGACGGCCGGCCTGGAAGCGCCGGGCTGGTAGTTACGAGATGTTTTCGCGGCCGGTGCGGTTCGGCGTCAGGTTCCCGTGTTCGTCGATTTCGCCCTTGACGATGCGGGTCGAAGAGATGATGTCGCCGTCCTCGGCGTGGACGTGCGGAACGACCTCGATTTCGAGCGGCTCGTGGCCCCGTTCCTCACGGATTTCGTTGATTCGGCGGCCACCGGTTTCTGTCTCGGGAGAGACGACGAGCGCGTCGAACTGCGGCTCCGTGGCGATACCGGTCGGCTCGGCGAGTTCCCTGACGTCCCACTCGCGATTCTGATCGACGGCGAGCGTCGCGAGCTCGTCGGCGAGTCGGGATTTCCGTTCGCTGAACGACCGAACGTGGCGCTGGTCGTGGCGCGTCTTCGGCGCGAGTTCGTCGCTGGTGAGGCCGACCGTTACGTCCCCGAGTTCGAACGCGCGTTCGAACAGCGCGCGGTGTCCGTCGTGAATCGGGTCGAACGTTCCCCCCAGCGCGACATTCATATCCCGGGCAACGGCGCGGGTAGGTTTAGTAATATCGACTCGCGAAACGGTTCGCTGGAGCCGGTTTTGGCTACACGTCGGCGTCGTCTTCGCCGTCCTCGGAGTCGCCCGCCTCGTCGCCAGGTTCGTCGCTCGCATCGGTGTCGGTCGCGTCGTCGTTCGCGTCCTCGACCGAAATCGTCACGGGCTCGTTGTGGGGGTCCAGGGTCGTCTCCCCGCCGATGTGGTCGTCGAGGTTGAACACCGTGTTCAGCTCCGACTGGATGTCACCGACGATAGTGTTGACGAGGTCGCTCGGCGAGATAGCGCTGTACTCGTAGGGGTTGTTGCCCGCGCCGTCGCTCTCACGCTTTTGCCGGGTGACGACTTCCTCCTCGGTCAGCGCGGCCAGGGCCTCGCGGACCGTGCTCGGATAGAGGCCGGTCCCCTCGGCGATCTCCTCGCTGGTGCTGTCGGGATGCTGTCGCAGGTGGACGTAGATCCGCGCTCGCGTCTCCGTATCGAGCACCCACGCCAGCAGGTCGACGATTCCCTCGTCGAACTGCTCGACCGCGCGGTCTGCCTCCTGTTCGATCCGTTCACGGACATCGCCTGTGTCCTCGGGCTCGTCGTGGTCGTTGTCGTCTGCAGACATGCGTTGTCTCTGTGAGGACAAAAGCTACAGCTGGATAAAAACCCTTGGCACCGACGCCCCTGTCGCGACGCAGTGCCAATCGGCCGGTCCCGTCCCGAAATCAGGACAGCCGCAGTGAATCCGCAAGCGCCACGACCCCCTCCTCCGTTCGGAGCCGGCGCTGTCGTTCGGCCCCGCTTTCGCGGTCGTACAGCTCCCACAGCCCGTCGACACCCAGGCGGTCGCACTCCATCTCGACCAGTTCCTCGACCGAGCGCGTCGTCGAGAGGTCACGGGACAGCAGTTCCACAGACTGGCCGTGGCGAATCGCGCGCCACTTGTTCTCGTCGAGGAACTCCCGGCGGAGCCGCCGGCCGGACTCCCCGTCCTCGTAGCGCTCGGCGAGGTCCACGACGAGTTCGTGGACGTACTCGACGAAGGCCAGCACTCTGTCGGGGTCGGCCTGCCCGTCCGGGGCGCGCACCTCGACGGTGCCGTGACCGGAGTGGGGCCGCACGTCGAACCAGAGTTCGCCCCGGTCGTCGATACTGCCCGTTTCGAGCATCCGCCGCTCGTAGGCCTCGAAGGCGTCGTAGTCGTCGAACGCCGTCGGCATCCCGGTGTTTGGCAGGGCCTCGAATATCTTCCCGCGGGCGGACTGCAGCCCGGTGTCGAAGCCGTTCCAGTACGGCGAGTTCGCCGACAGCGCAAGCATCAGGGGGAGATGCCAGCGGAGTTCGTTCGCCACCCAGACGGCCTTGTCGGCGTCGTCCACGCCGACGTGGACGTGCAGGCCGGCCGTGGTGTTGCGGTGCTGTGGGTACTGTATCCGGTCTAGCTGTGACCTGTATCGGGGCTTCTCGGCGTGTTCGAGTTCGCGCCACTTCGCCAGCGGGTGCAGGCCCGCGGCGGCGATACCGAACCCGTTGGCTTCGGCGTGGGCCACCAGCGCGTCCCGGACCGACCGGAGGTGTTCACCGGCGTTGGCCGGGTCGTCGATACGCGGCGTCTGTGTCTCGATAACGCATTTGAACAGTTCGTGGTCGAGCCGGCCGTCGAGAACCGCCGGCGGCTCCGTTTCGTAGACGAGTTCGTCCGTGCCAGATGTCGGGCGACCGAACTCGTCGACGACGTAGAACTCTTCTTCGATGCCCAGCGTCCCCATCCGGGTGAAATGCTCGGCAGAACCCGTCGCGTCCATTAATCAGCACATCGGAATCGACCTGCTAAAGCCTTCCGTCCCCGCCCGCTCGACCCGCACAACTGTATTCTCTTGGGCGCTTCCGACACAGCGTCCGAGCCGCAAGCAATTCCGGTTACTCCTCCCGGGGCCGGGCAACGACACCGAGGTGGTCCTCGTGGAACGGGTCCAGACGCGCGGTCTCAAGCAACTCGTACGCCGAGCCGAGTTCCGCACGCACGCTGTCGAACACGGTTTCGGGCTCGGCAGTTACGTCCTCGCTTCTGGCTTTGATAGCCGCGAGGAGCCGCCCGTCGTCGGCCAGGAACCGTCTGTTGAGCGCTGCGACTCGGGCCTGGCCTCTGGTCGCCACGTCCTGAACGATAACGTCGACCGGTTCGACGACGTGGGCGTAGCTCTCGGGCTTGCGCGCGTCCTTGAGCAGCGGGAAGAGGTTTTGCCGGCTCTCGGCGGCGTCCAGCAGTTCCCGCACTGGCCGGGGCGCGAACTCGACGGCGTAGGTCGGCCCGCTGAAATCCGCTACGTGGCTCACGGTCGTCCCGGCCGCTGCGCCCAGATAGAGGACGGTCTCGCCGCCCTCCAGTCCGATGTCCATCCCGCCTTCGAGCATCGCGCCGAGCTTCGAGCGGTGAGGGTCCCACCGTCGCCAGTCGCCGTCCGTCCGCTCGCCGTACACCGGCTGCCCCTGCGTGGCGAGGCTCGTCTCGCCGTCGAAGTCGTGTCGCTCGACGCCTGCCGGGAGTGTCATTCGTCGCCCTCCTCGGCGCGGGCCCGAATCCGCTCGATGCGCTCGTCGAGTTCCGCCTGCAGTTCCGGCCGGCGGTCGCCGCTGTAGTGGTCGATACGGGCGGCGATAGAGAGCTTCCCGGCCAGCGCTCGCGCGGCCGACCCGCGGTCCGCCCGGCGGGTCCCGCGCACGTACTCGTGGGTGAAGATGACGCCGTGTTTCGGCGACGGCGCGTTCCCCTTGAGGTGGGCGAACAGCGCGTCCTCCGCGCCGAGGACCTGCACCGTCCCGCTCGGTTTCTTCGCCAGCGCTTCGAGGCCGCCGGCCAGTGAGATCAGGCGGGCCGCAAGCACCGGCCCGGCCAGCATCGAGAGGTTCGGCGCGACGGCGGGCGCGGTCCGCTCGATGTACGCTCGGAGCGAGTCCGCCTCGTCGGCCAACTCGGCCGTCTGCTCGGCGAGCGACCGGAGCGCCTGGTCGCCCTCGTCCTCGTCGTCCCGGTCGGTCAGCGAGCGGGCGTACTCGACGCCGCTCCCGCTGTCGCCGTGTCGGCTCCCGCCCCACTCGGCGACCCGCTCGGCGAGTTCGTTGGCCGTCCGCTCGCAGTCGGCCATCGCCCGGACCGCGTGGACGAGCTGCTGGTCGTCAGCGCCCTCCCGTTCGGCGACCGCCGCGCTGGTGGCCGCCATCGTCACCTCGTGCAGGCGGTCGTAGTAGTCCGCGTCGTCGTCTGCGAACCCCGCCTCGACGGCCTGCTGTGGCCAGTCCTCCGGCGTGTCGGCTCGTCCGGCCGCTATCCGTTCGACAGCGGCAGCGTCGTCGTCCGGGTCCAGCCCGGCGAACCACCCGTTGCTCATAGCCGTGTGTGCACGCCCGACGCGAAAAAGTGACGCGGTTAGCGTCTCGACGCCCTGCCGGGACTCACTGTGCTCGAAACAGTCCCAGTCCGGCCTCAGCGCATCCCCGGCGGCGGGCCGCGGTCCCGCGGGTCGTCGTCATCGTCCTCCTCTTCGAGGTCGATACCGGCCTCCTTGCGGCGGCGAATCACTGCCTGCAGCTGTCGGTAGTAGTACAGCGTTCCCACGACGCCGATAGTGACGGCGATGGCCGACAGGCCGCCGAACAGCCACAGGTCACGGTCGAGGTAGTACCGGACGATGATCTGGTCGGAGGTCACCTCGTCCCAGCGGATGACCTGCTGGCCGTCGACGGTTGCTGACTCGTACCCACCCGGGCTGATTCGCGAGAGGAACGGGATGCCGGCCCCGGTGTCGGGCGGGAGCACGACCGTGTACGAGCCGTCCTCGACGAGCGTCGGGGAGCCAAAGCGCTTCCCGGTTCGGCCGACGGAATACCCCACCTTCCCGGAGACGTTTCCGGGGAAGGAGACGGTGGTTCGCTGGCGGCTCTCCGAGGCACTCAGCGAGGAGTTGGCGGCGCTGACGACCGTCCCGTTGTCGTATCTGAACCGCAACGCACTGATGGGGACACTCCGCTCGCGGCCCAGGCCGTCGACGGTGTACACGTCGAACGTCGACTCGTTTTCGACGGCGTAGACGGCGGTGTATTTCGACTCCTCGATGACTATCGTCCCGTCGGCAGAGGTGTTCCAGTCGTAGCTCGCGTTCTCGTTCAGCCGCTCGGGGTCGACCTCTTCGGAGCCGAAGAAGCCGGTACAGCCCGAGAGGGCGACCAGTGCGAGAACGGCGACAAGCAGGAGGTGGCGGCGTTTCATAGCTCGAAAGTCAGGGCACGATTGCCAGCAGCTCCGACGGCATGTACTGCCCGATGTCGGCGAGCAGCCCCGGCGGGTCGGTGTCCGGGTTGCAGATGATGCTCTGTTCTAAAAGGCCGATGCGTTCCACGGTGACGATGTCCTGGGCGTGGCCGGCGCGGTTGACCGTCGCGCGCGCTTCCGAGCGCGTGACGCTGTTGGCGTTGATGCGGCCGTTGCCGCGGGTCCACTCGTAGAGGCGGTCCTGCTCGACTTCGGCGAGACGAGCCGGGTCACCGGCGACGAAACGGAGCGGGAGATGTTGGACCAGTCCGAACCGTTTCCGGATCTGGCTGGGCGACCCCTGTCCGAGCCCGAGCTGGTCGGCTGGAATCCGGACCGTCTGCCCGAATCCGACATCGAGAACGAACCCGTCCTCGTCCCAGCTGTCGAGTGTCCCGACGTACGTCTCCCCGTCCTCGTGGTCGGCGACCATCTCGCCGAACTCCTCGCGGAGGAGGTTCTTCGCGACGGTCGCGTCCGGGCCGTCGACGGTCACCGACGGGAACTCGTCGTCCCGGAGACCGATGTCGTAGGCCACGTCGAGGTCGCCGAGTTCGTTGCCGACCATCGAGCGCAGCCCGTCGAGCGTACGGTCCCGGGCGTCGCCGGCGACGTACACTTTTGTACCGAGAACGACCATCAGGCTTCCACGTCCACGTCGGCGTTCAGTTCGTCTCTGAGCTCGTCGATGCGGTTCTCCATCGCGGTGACAAGACGGGTGTTCTCCATCGCCTCGACCTGGTTCCCGCATTCGGGACACTCGAAGCCGAACTCCATCGCCTCGCCGAACTCGAAGCGGATGCCGCAGTGTTCACAGAGGTAGAACTCGTTTTCCCGCTCGTACTCGCGGCGCTCTTCGAGGCCGTCGAGCAGGCGGTGCATCTCCTCCTGTAACTGTTCTGGGATCTGCTCGTACTGGAACGTCCAGAGGTACGTGAGCCACCCGGAGTCCTCGTCGCGGAGCCGACGATACGTCGCGAGGTCGTTCTCGTAGAGGATAAACAGCGCTCTGCGCACGTCGTTGAGTTCGAGCCCGAGCTCCTCGGCCAGTTCCTCGTCGGTCACTTCGCCGTCCGGCGGCGCGGCGGCGACCGGCATCCCTTTCGGTCCGACCAGCTCGTGGAGGTACTTCTGTATGACGGGGTCCTCCAAGAGTTCCTCAAAAGCCATTACCCGCACATCCGGGAGTCATGTGGTTAAAACCATCGGGTCGTCCTCTCTCGAACGGTGACCGACGGGGCCGGGACCATGGTGACACCGGGACGCACTCGATATGCTTCCCCGGGGCGCCAACCGAAACAGAGAGCAGCCGCTTTCCCGGGTGCAATCACCGCCGAAAACCGTAGCCACGTCACAAGCCGGTCTATTCGATTCGCTCGACCGGGGTCCGACAGGAGGAACAGGTCTCTTTGTCGATAGCGACGAAGACGGACTCACAGGACGGGCACTCGTAGAGATTCGACTCCGGTTCGTCGGCCTCCCCGTCGTCCCCGCTACCGCCGGGAGCGCCGGCCCGAACTCGTTTGTCAGCCAGCGTTCCAGCCTCTGGTCCGTCGTCCGACTGTCGCTTCCCACCCGAGAGGACATCCGATACGGATTTTTTGATCTTGTCTATCATCGAGAGTTGTTACGACATACTAATCAGTTGGATTGGTTTAATGGCTGTGATTTTTCAAGCAGCGACAACTCCGAGTGATGGTCCAGGCGACGACGCCCAGGGGCGGTCAGAGGTCGTCGAGCGGTCGCGGCGACGCCTGCCTGTACTCGATGACATCGAACCCCTCGTACGACTCCCGGGACAGCTCTGTCCATTCCGCACCCATGTCCGGGAAGTAGCGGTCCCCCTCGTTGCGCTCGTGGATGCGGCTGAGGAAGACCCGACCGGCGAACGGGAGAAACAGGTCGTACACCGCCTCACCGCCGATGACGTAGGTTACAGGCGGCGAACCGCTCGCTCCAGTGTCGTCGCCGGCGAAGGCCTCGGTCGCCCCGGCGCGGGCGGCGGCGTCGACCGCGATCCGCGGGGTCGTGGCGTACTCGACCGTTTTCGAGTTGGTGCTCCGGCTGTCGTCGCTCGTCAGGACGACAGTGTAACAGTCCGGGATGGGCTCCATCGACTCGAACGTCCGGCGGCCGAGGATTATCGGGTGGCCGGCGATGCGCTCCTTGTACTGGCGCACGTCCTCGGGGTAGTGCCAGGGGACGCCGCCGTCCAGCCCGATGACGTTGTTCTCGTCGGCGGCAACGACGAGCACCAGTTCGGTGTCGGGTAGCCCCGTCATCTATATCCCAGCGCCTCCAGTCGGTCGTCGAGGTCGCCGGCGAACTGCGTGTCGGACGCGTCCTCGAACTCCGTGTAGCCCGAAAGCGGCGTGGCGATGTCCACGTCAGCGTACCGGCCGCTGTCGAAGTGGTCACGGACGACGGCCGCGTCGATGTCGCTGTCCTCGGCCGTGCCGACACGGCCCTGTCGGACGGACTCGTGGGCGCTGTCGCCCCACGCCGCCCGCTTCCGGACCTCGTCGCCGGGCCGGTCGTGATAGACGAGTCGGGCGTGTTTTGCGAACGGCGCGGCGTCGCCACAGATTCGTTCCGCCTCCTCGCACATCGCCGGGCCGATGGGGGACTGGGACGCGACGACGGTCCCGCTCGGCGGGGCGAATGCCGGACCGTCCGTGCGGCCCTCATCGAGCGCAATCTCGCGGACGGCGTCGGGGAACCGGCTGAGCGTCGCCAGGTCGGTGACGCGATGTCCACTCCGCTGGCCGGGGGCGCGAACGACGAGCGGGACGTGGTACATGGCGTCGTGAGTGCCGATACGGTGGCTGACAGCCGGCGGTTCCTCCGGAATCGCCGTCGGTTCGCCGAAGCCCTCGCCGTGGTCGCCGGCGAAGACGACCAGTGTGTCCTCGAGCACGCCCTGCTCGTCCAGTCCGCGGATCAGGGCCTCGAAGACGGCGTCAGCCTGCCGGACCGCGCCGTCGTATATCTGTTCGAGAATGCCGGCGAAGCCAAGCGAGAGGTTCCCCGAGAGGAACTCCCAGTGCCACTTGAACCCCATCGACTCCTGGAGTTCGCGGGAGCGCTCGTCGCTCCACTCGTCGTACTCGGCGAGCGGTTCGTACGGGCGGTGGGTGTCCATCAGATTGATGCAGGCGGCCCACTCGCTCTCCCGGCTGTCGACCCACTCCAGCGTCCGGTCGGCGTACCAGAAGCCGTTGGGCCAGTCGCCAAGCGAGCCGTTCGTCTCGTAGGCCGAGTCGTACTGCTCGGGCGAACCGACGGCCGTCTGAAACACCTCGTCGAGCCCCGACTCGTGGTCGGTCAGGAACGGATTGTCGGAGAAAAGCGCCGTGTCATAGCCCGCTCCGGCCAGTTCCTCGAAGATGGTGTGGCCGGCGTCGAGTTTCGCCGTGTGGTCGACGCCGTGTTCGTGCGTTTCCCAGCCCGTGAAGGTGCTGACGTGGCTGGGGACGGTCCAGTTGCTCGGGCTGCGGGCCTGCGTGTACACCGTCGCCTCCTCGGCGAAGGCATCGAGGAAAGGCGTCGTCCCCCGGCGATAGCCCAGGACGGAGGTGTTCCGGGCGCGGAGACTGTCAGCGACGACGAGCAACACGTTGTGACGCGACATCTGAGCCACACTTAGCGTCGAGGGATAAAAGGCCCGCGGCACAACTGCGTGGGTATCACTCCTCGTCGGGGTCGACGACCCGCTTGCCGGTCTCCTGTGGGACGACCACCCTGTCGGGGTTCTCCCACTCGCGGTCCAGTTCCCGGCCCTCGAAGAGGCGGTCGAGAAAGACGGCCAGGGAGGCGACCTCGGAGTGTGGCTGGTTGGTGACACCGACGTTCCAGTCGGCGTGTTCGTACACTTCGAATGGGACCTTCTCCGCGCCGACGACGACCAGCAGCGGCCCCTCGGCGTGGGCCTCGCGGACGTCGGCCTCGACATCCTGGAGTGGCTCCCCGTACATCGTCAGGTGGACGACGCGACCCTCGAAGTCGCGGATGAGCCGCTTTGGCTCCTCCGTCGAGGCCACGTCGAAGGGGCCGCCGAACCGGTCGGTGATGTCGATGACGGTGTCGGCCTGGTTGCGGGCGGCGTTGGCCAGCACGACCTTGTCGGCTCCGAGCGCGCGAGCGGTCAGCCCCACGTGGGTCGTCATCCGCTCGTCCCGGCCGGGACGGTGGCCCAGTCGGAGCACCGTCACCCGCGGCGAGCCCTTCATCCGTCGCTCCGTGCGTCCTCGATAGCTGACCTGACCGGCTCGTAGGCGATCTCGCTCCACTCGACGGGTTCGTCGTCGACGAACACGGTCGGCGTCCCCTGGACGCCGCGGTCGATACCGGCCTCGCGGTCGCTCGAGACCGTCGGGCGGTACAGTTCCCCCGTCGCCGCCGCCCGGACCGTCTCGCCGTCGACGTCCAGGCCCTCCGTCAGGTCGGCGTAGGTGTCCGGTCCCAGCTGGTTCTGGTTGGCGAACAGGCGCTTGGAGTAGGTGAAGAAGGCTTCCGCACCACTGTTGTCCTGGACGGCACGGGCAGCGCTTGCGGCCTGCCACGAGACGGTCTCGTCGACCGGAATCGGGAAGTCGTAGAACTCGTAGCGGACGGTTCCATCAGTGAGGTAGTCCTCCCGGACCTGTGGGAAGACGGACTCTGCGTAGGTCGCACAGTGCGGGCAGGCGTAGTCCTCGTACACCGCGACTGTTACGTCGGCCTCGGGGTCGCCCGCGACCGGCGTCGAGAGCGGCTGCCCCGGGAGGGGCGTCGCCGTCTCCGTCTGTCCGGCCGGTTCCGACTGCGAGCTGCCACCGGAACAGCCGGCGATTGCGCCGACGGTGCCGACGGTGGCCGCAAGCAGCCCGCGACGGGTGAATCGAGTCATAGCTGCTTCTCACAGGGGAAGCTATAAAACGACGTTGTCATCCGGGACATGCCTACCGGTCCCACCGGAATCAGCCGACATCACAACGTTTTTTCTCGCATAGGAAGCATCGCAACCATGGACGTATCAGAGAAGCGAATAGTCGTCACCGGCGGGGCGGGCTTCATCGGGTCGCATCTGGTCGACCGCCTCGCTCCGACCAACGACGTGACCGTCGTCGACAACGAATCTAACGGGCGCTCCGAGTGGGTCCACGAGGACGCGACCTACCGTGGCGGTGACCTCACCGACCCCGCAGTCGTCGCCGAGACTATCACGGACGATGTCGACCTCGTCGTCCACCTGGCGGCGTCGAAACTGGTCGATACGGACACGCCTCGGCGGCAGTTCGAGGACAACAGCGACATCACGTACAACGTCCTCGAACGGATGCAGGAGGCCGGCGTCGAGAACCTCGTGTTTACGTCGTCATCTACTGTATACGGCGAGGCCCCGCGGCCGACACCGGAGGACTACGCGCCCCTTGAGCCCATCAGCGTCTACGGCGCGACGAAACTCGCCGAGGAGTCGCTCGTCTCGACGTACGCCCACAGCCACGACATCCAGTCGTGGGTGTTCCGGTTCGCCAATATCGTCGGGCCACGGCTGCGCGGCGCGGTCATCCCGGACTTCATCGAGAAACTCACCGAGGACCCGTCGACGCTGACGATTCTCGGCGACGGCCGCCAGGAGAAGTCCTACATGCACATCTCCGAGTGCATCGACGCGATGCTGTTCGCCGTCGAACACGCCGATAAGGACCACAACGTGTTCAATCTCGGCACGCGGACGACCACGTCAGTCGACCGCATCGCCAGCATCGTCGCCGACGAGATGGACATCGACCCCGAGTACGAGTACACCGGCGGCGACCGCGGCTGGACCGGCGACGTACCGCGGATGCGCCTCTCCGTCGAGAAGCTCTCGGCGCTGGGCTGGGAGCCCGACCAGTCGAGCGACGACGCCGTGCGGCAGTCGACCCGCGAACTGCTCGAAGAGCTTTAGAGGGGACTCAGGCCGGATACGTGCCGGTCAGTTCCGCTTTCTCCACGACGTGGCCGCTGGCCGCGTCGTACACGTCGTCCTTGTCCGCTGCCGGAGAGAGGTCCAGCGTCGTATCCAGCGCGTACAGGAGGAACCGGTACGTGTGCTCCCGGTCCGGCGGGTTCGGACCGCCCCAGCCCACCTCGCCGAAGTCGTTCTGCCCCTCCGTGGCCGCGTCGGGCTCCCATCCCTCCGGAATCCGCCCGATATCCGACGGGATGTCCCAGACGACCCAGTGGTCCCAGACCTTACCCGCCGGTTCCTCTGCGTCGGGGTCGTCGACGATGAGGAGGAGCGACGATGCGTCCGGCGGGACGTTCTCGACCTCCAGTGGCGGGTTCGTGTTCGCCGCCGAGTAGCCGTGTTCCTCGGGGATGCGGTCGCCGTCGTCGAACGCCGGGCTCCGGAGTCGTAGGTCTGCCATATGCGAATATATGACAGCCAAGCACAAAAACGGCGTCCCGGCAGCCATTTGCGGCTCCGCGCCGAACCGCTGGACGTGCAGGTCGTGGGCTATCGCGCGCGGGTGGACGAACACGCCGCGCTCCTGTTGGCCGAGGACGGGAGCGTTACCACCGAGCGACTGGACCCGGGCACGGAACTCTCCTACACGCTCGGCCAGCGCCACTGCGCGGGCGCAGTAGACGGTGAGCGACACGTTCGTTGCGACAACGACCCCGCGCCGCACTGCCCGGAACACACCGATATCTGGCCGTGTGCCCGCTGTACCGGGGACTGCACCAAGCCGCTCGACACCTGCGACGAGGAACACGCGGTGTATCTGGCGGCGTTCGCGCCGGATACCGTCAAGGTCGGCGTCACCCGCTCCTGGCGGCTGGAGACGCGACTCCGCGAGCAGGGCGCCGACAGGGCCGCCCACCTCCGGACCGTCGCCGACGGCCGTATCGCCCGCCAGGTCGAGGCCGACATCGCCGCCGAGCTGGGCGACCGCGTCAGAGTGCCGACGAAGGTAGCGGGACTCGACCAGTCCGTCGACACCGACTGGTGGGCGTCGCTGTGTCAGCGCTACGACCCGCTTGTGACCTACGAGTTCGAGTACGACCTGGCCCTCTCGGACCGTCCGATGGCCGAAATCCTGGCGACGGGGACCGTCCGGGGGACGAAGGGGCGGGTCGCCGTGCTGGAGAACAACGGCAGCGTCTACGCCGTCGACCTCAGACGGCTCGTGGGCTATGAACTCTCGGACGGCGGGACCGACCGCGACCTCCAGTCGAGTCTCGGCGCGTTCGGGTAGCTCGTACAACCGGTGACGCCGTAATCCGCGCTTGACCGTACAGAAGACATTTACTGGCGGCTGCTGGTCATTCCCGTGTGCGACGTGAAACCCTCCTGACCGGTGGCGTGGTCGTGGTCGTTCTGGCCATGCTCATCGGTGCAACAGCGGTCCCCGGCGCGCTCTCCGAACCCGAGGACGACGTTCGCGAGAGCTATCTCGACCTCCGCGAAACGACCATCGAACCGGCCGCCGTCGACGGCCAGACGGTGACGCTCTCCATCGACGCCCGGCTCTCTCACCGCGGCGGCACCGCCGAGAACGTCACCGTGGAGACGCGGGCCATCGACGCGGACACCGGCCTCGTCGCGACGACGACGCGACGGACAGTCGGAGAGATCGACGGGGAACGAGAGGTATCGGTGCGGTCGAACATCACGGTGGAGCGAGCGGGCGGGTACCGGATCGACACCATCGTCTACGAGAACGGCGAGCGTGTCGCCACCGGCCGACAGTCGGTCCAGAACGTCGACGCGCTCACGCCGGCGTACGCCCGGAGTACCGTATCGTTCCAGCGGTTCGAGAACGCCGGCGTCCCGCTGGATTCGATTACCTATCGGATCGACGACGTCTCGGACAACCGGACGACGGTGAACGTCTCGGTGTACGTCACAAACGCCGGCAACGACCCCTCCGATGACCTGTCACTTCGACTCCGAGCGCGGCAGGCTGACTCGAACGTCATCGCCGACGAGTCGACCGTGCGGGTCGGTCAGATTCGCCCCGGCCGGACGGAAATCGTCAGAACCCGACTGACGGTGCCTGACGGGTACAACTACTGGCTCGACGGCATGCTGCTCGCCGACGGCGTCATCGTCGGGACGGAGAGTTCCCCGGCGAACCTCCATCCGACGGAGCGCCTCCGGGAGAACGAAACCCGACAGGACGTCGGCTTCCAGTCCAGCGACTTCGAGCGGGACCGGCCCGAGGGCCAGGAGATGGAAGAGCCACAGCAGACGATGGCCGCGGAAGGCCCCGGCTTCACCGCGCTGGTCGGGCTGGTTGCGGTCCTCGCAAGCGGCCTCCTCATCGCACGGAGACAGACCAATGAGTGACACCTCCACCACCGACACAGCGGCACAGGACACAGAGACGGGCCCCGGCGACGCCGTCGACGAGTCGGACGACAACACGGGGCCGGCGATAGCGGTCTACGCGCAGTGGGCAGTGTTCGCAATCCTCACGCTCGTGGCGCTCATCGCGACGCTGCAGTTCTACTTCTCCGCGTCGTCGGCGATCGACACGTTCGTCACCGACAGGTACCGGCCGCTGTTCAAGGCCGCGTTCAACCTCGCCGTGGTGCTCGTCTGTGGGCTCGGCCTCTCGGTGCTGGTCCGACGGCTCGTCTGAACCAGCCGCCGGCTATATCAGGTACCCACAGTCGGCGTTTCAGTAATCCGAGGGTTCAGGGTCGTGTCAACCATACGTCAAACAGTATCCACATGACCCGACGACTCGCGACGCGGCGACGGTTCCTGGCGAGTTGCAGCGCAATCACTGGCGTCGGTCTGGCCGGCTGTACCGGTGGTGACGGCTCGGCTGAAACCGACTCGACGCCGACACCTACCGACGCCGATGGCGGTGCTGGACCCGCGACGACAACAGACGAACCGACGGCGACCGAGACAGACACGCCGGAGCCTGCGGCCGTCGAGACTGTGGTCTCGGTCGGCGGCGACCGCGTGCCCGAGAACATGGCGTTCGGTCCCGAGGGCGACCTGTACTTCGGTATCACGGCCGGCGAGGTTCGGCGTATTCCTGCGGACCAGACCGGAGCGACGGGGCTCGCCCTCGAAGACACAGAGCAGGTCGCGACCCTGCCCGCCGCCATCGGCGTCGAGGCGGCACCCGATGGAACGGTGTACGTCGCCGTCGCCACACAGGACGAGCGGGCGGGCGTCTGGGAGGTCCCGCCCGACGGCGAAGCGACCCAGCTCGTTGAGATCGGCGGGTTCCCGAACGACATCCACTACGACGCCGACCGGGAGCGCCTGCTGGTGACCGAGTCCCGGAACGGCGTGGTCTACGCGGTCACGACCGGCGGCGAGCGGTCGACCTGGCTGGACGACGACCGCCTGGCGACGGAGAGTTTCGGCGCGAACGGGGTCACCCGCGACGCCGACGGCGACATCTACGTCGCAGTGACCCGCGCCCCCGAAGAAACCGGCCGCCTGCTCCGTGTCCCGGTCGAGTCGGATGGGGCCGCCGGCGAGCCGTCGATGTTCTTCGAGGGCGGTGCGATATTCGGTGCCGACGGGATTACCAGCCGGGACGGCGACATCTACGTCGCGGCCAACAGCCAGAACCGCGTCGTCCGAGTGACTGCGGATGGAGCCACGGACACCGTCGCGACTGGAGCCGACGGTCTCGTGTTCCCCTCGGACGTGCTCTTCGGGCCCGGCGACGGGGGCGAGTCCCTGTTCATCTGCAACTTCGCGAACCAGTCACCCGAGGACGGCGCGATTCTCCGGACCAGCGTTCCTCGTTGACGGACCGCGTTGACGGGGTCACAGCGGGCTGTCTCCGGACGACAACCCTTTTCAGCGGCCCAACCAAATCCGGTGGTATGGCAGACGACGAACCTGAAAACGCTGACGAATCGGCTGATGCGACCGAGGAAGGCGGCGAAGAGAAGTCCTTCCGCGAGCGGGTCGAGGAGATCCGACAGCAGCGCGCCGAGGAGCGAGAAGAGGGCGAGGGCGACGGCGAGGAGATGAGCCGCGAGGAGCGCATGGAAGAGATGATGGGCGGTGGCGGCGGCCCCGGCGGGATGGGCGGGGGCAATCCCTTCGCACAGATGATGGGCGGCATGATGGGCGGCGGCCCCGGCGGCCCCGGTCCGGGCGGCCCCGGCGGCATGGGCGGCGGCCCGCCAGGGCAGCACGAGGAATCGGGCGGCAGCGACAACGAGGAACTGACCCGCGAAATGCGAAAGCTCCGGGACGAAGTCCACGACGTGCGACGCTCGCTCGACCGCATCGCCGACGCGCTCGAAGACTAACGGACGCCGTCGTACTGACGTTTTCGAGGACAACGGCGCAGAGACATCTCACGCCGTCGACTGGTGGTCGCTCGACACGGAACGGCGGTAAGCGGAGGCCGGCTCCGCCCCCGGCGGACTCCCCCGACGGACGCTACGTATCGTGAAACGAGACGCCGGTAATCTCGAACCGCGCGCCGCCGTCGGCGCTGCCTCCGAGGCTGATCTCCCAGCCGTGTGCCGCCGCGACCTCCCGAGCGATACTGAGCCCGAACCCGGTCCCCTCCGCCGCCGTCGAGTAGCCGGCCTCGAACACCGCGTCCCGGTCGTCGTCGGGGATGCCGGGGCCGTCGTCGGCGACGTAGAACCCGTCGTCCAGTTCCCCGACCGTCACGGTCACGTCCTCGCCGCCGTGCTCGATTGCGTTCCGAACGAGATTCTCGAATAACTGCGACAGACGGCTCTCGCTGGCCAGGACAGTCCGGTCGATGTCGGTGACGAGCGTGGCAGCCGCCGTCTCGACGTTCGACCAGCAGTCGGCCACGAGCGGCGCGAGCGCGACCGGTTCGCGGTCGGTCACGGTCTCACCGTCCCGTGCCAGGGTGAGCAGGTCCGTTATCAGCGTGTCCATCCGTTCGTGGGCCCGCCCGACAGCCGCCAGATGCTCGCTTTCGCAGTCCTCGCGTGCCAGTTCCAGCCGTCCGTTGGCGACGTTCAGTGGATTCCGCAGGTCGTGGGAGACGACGCTGGTAAACGCTTCGAGCCGGTCGTTGTGCTGTTCGAGTTCACGCTCGCGGTCGCGTAACTGTTCGGTCCCCTCGACCTGTTTGAGCGCGCTGGTGACGTTTCCGGCCAGAATCTCTCCGAGGGCGACGTCACGCTGGTCGAACGCCGCGGCCGTCTCCGAACCGGCCAGCAGGATGCCGTACTCGCCGAGCGGGAGGTATAGCTCGCTTTTGATCGGCGTGTCCGGGTTGTAGATGTCCGGGTCGGTACGGACGTCATCGACGGCGAGCGACTCGCCGGACTCGTAGACGCGCCAGGCGATGCTGTCTCCGGGGGTGAACGTCGGCGGGTCGCCGATCAAATCGTATATCGCGTCGGAGACGGCGACCGGTTCCAGGCTCCGGTCGGCATCGTCGAGAAGGTGTATCGTGCTCGCTTCGAGGCCGAGCACGGTGCGGGCCGTCTCGACGCCGATTTCGGCGACCTCCTCGCGCGTCTCTGCCCGGGTCAGGTCCTGCATCGACGCGCTGAGAGCTTCGAGACGGCGTTCGTGGTCCTTCCGCTCGGTAACGTCCTGCTGGAACCCGACGTAGTTGACGACCGTTCCGCTATCGTCGCGGACGGGGGCGATAGACACCTGATTCCAGAACACGGTTCCGTCCTTCCGGTAGTTCCGGAGCTCCACCGAGACGGGTTCCTCCGCGTCGATTGCCGTCCGCATCGTATCGACCGGCTCGGACTCGGTCGCTTCGCCCTGGAGGAACCGGCAGTTCCGGCCGCTGACCTCCGGCTCCGTGTAGCCGGTCAGCTCCAGAAACCGCCTGTTCGCGTAGGTGATCGGGTTGTCATCCCGTGTGGGGTCGGTGATCGTGACACCGATTGGTGCCTCGTCCATCGCGCGTTTGTTCCGGAAGCGCTCTCGTTCCCCGCCCTCCCGATCCGAGATTTCCCGGACCGTACAGACCAGTTCACCGCGGTCGGTCAACGCGAGCACGTGGTCTTCGGTGAACGTGCTCCCGTCGGCACGGAGTCCGGTCGTCGTCCCGGTCCAGTATCCGGTTTCCTCGACAGTCGGGACGATCTCTTCGTAGATCCGCGGGATATCCGCCTCCCGATACAGCAGTTCCCAGTGGTTCCCGCACAGCTCGGCCGGATCGTAGCCATAGAGGTCCGCGTACGCTTCGTTGACAAAGATGAACCGCCCCTTCTCGTCGAGGATGCTGATTCCCTCCTGTGCGGTCTCGATGGCGTCGAGTTGTCGGTCGCGTTCGCGTTTCACACGCTGGGACTCCACAGCGTTCGTGATTCTGTTCGCGAGCACCGCGTACTGGTCGGTGCCGCGGCCTTTCTGCAGGTAGTCGGTGACGCCGGCCGAAATCGCGTCGCTGGCTATCTCTTCTGAGCCCTTGCCAGTGTAGAGGATGAAAGGGAGGGTGTCATATTCCTCGCGGACGGCTTCGAGGAACTGGATGCCGTTCTGCTCGGGCATGTCGTAGTCGGAGACGACACAGTCGATGTCGGTTTCGACCAGGATGTCCAGCCCCGCCGTGGCGCTGGTCGCGGTCTGGACGTCCAACCGGTCGTCCTCGCGTTCGAGAAACGACGCGGTCATGTCGGCAAACCCCGGCTCGTCGTCGACGTGGAGAACACGCATCGAATCAGCGGTGGGACTCATAACTCGACTCGTTACTCTCGCATCACGGTACGGCGACTTAATAGATGGGCCAGCAGCGCCAAGCCAGCTGCCGATGTCGGTGCGGAAAACGCAGCTATCGGGCGGTCCGGCTTTCGGTACGGCCTGGCGATGGGTCCGATATGTGGTGTGTCGTGCGATTACCCCTGGCCGACCATCTCGTCCTCGTCCTCCCACTCACGTTCGCGGAGTTCGTACTTCTGGACCTTCCCAGTCGCTGTCGTGGGCAGTTCCTCGACGAACTCCACGCGACGGACGATCTTGTAGGTCGCCAGGTTCTCTCGGGTGAAGTTCCGGAGGTCCTCGGCCGTCACGCCCGGGTTGTCGGGGTCACCGGACTCCGGGACGACGAAGGCCTTCGGGGTCTCTCCCCACTCGTCGCTCGGCGCCGGGATGACAGCCACGTCGGAAACGGCGTCGTGATCGTAGAGCGTGTCCTCCAGTTCGATGCTGGAGATGTTCTCGCCGCCGGAGATGATGATGTCTTTCTTGCGGTCGCGGATGGCGACCATGCCGTTCTCGTCGACCGTCGCCAGGTCGCCCATGTGGTAGTAGCCCTCGACGCGGTCCGAGAACGCCTCCTCCGTCTGCTCGGGCTTGTTCCAGTAGCGGTCCATCACCTGGTTGCCGCGGACGACGACTTCCCCCAGCGTCTCGTCGTCGTGTGGCACGTCGTTGCCGTCCTCGTCGACGACCCGGATGTCAGTCCCGAGGAAGCCGAGTCCCTGGCGTTTCTTGACGCTGAACCTGGCGTCGCTGTCGTCGTCGAAGAAGCGGCGAGCGTCGGACGTCGTGACGAGCGGGCCGGTTTCAGTCGCGCCGTAGACGTGTTTCAGATACCAGCCGAAGTCGTCTTCGACGGTCCGGATGATAGCCTCCGGTGGCGCGCTGCCGGCCGTCGCGATGCGCACGTCGTTTGCGCCTGTCGTCTCTATCTCCCCGTCTTGGCTCGCATAGCGGTCCGACAGGATGTTCAGCACCGTCGGCGCGCCACAGAGATAGGACACGTCCTCTGTCCTGATAGCGTCGAAGATGCCCTCGGCGTCGACGCCGCGGGTACAGACGTGTTTCGCGCCCATCCCGGTGACCGAGAAGATGTGACCCCAGCCGTTGACGTGGAACATCGGCAGCGTCCAGAGGTAGATGTCGTCGTCCGTGAGTTCCTGATGGAGCGCGGTGAGGTAGGAATGCAGTGTCTCGGTTCGATGGGTCCGACAGACGCCCTTCGGGTCGCCGGTCGTCCCCGACGTGTAGTTGATGGTGATGATGTCGTCCTCGTCCATCTCGGGGCGCTCGTAGTCGGTCCCCGCCTCCTCGATGATCTCGTCGAAGGATTCCCAGTCACCGTCGACGGCGTCCGTGTCGTTGGTCACGAAGGTTTCGGTGGGAACTTCGTCGCGGATCGCCTCGATCTTCTCGGCGTACTCGTAGTCCGCGAAGACGGCGTCGACTTCGGCGTCCGAGAGGATATACGCGAAATCGTCAGGAACAAGCCGGTAGTTCAGCGGCGTGTGGACCGCACCCAGTTGCATTATCCCGTAGGCCGCTTCGAGGTGATAGTGCGTGTTAGGGTCCAGAACAGCCACCCGGTCCCCCTTCTCGATGCCACGGGCAGCAAGCGCCGCCGAGAACCCGTCGGCTCGCTCGCCGAACTCGTTGTACGTGAACCGCTCACCGGTCGTGGCGACAATCGCCTCTTTGTCCCCGTAGTACTCCCGTGCACGGTCGAGAAAATCCGTGGTCAGCAGTGGCTTATGCATCTCAAGCTACCGTATGGTTAATTATGATAAAGTGGTTGTGATACTCCCCGTATGTTGCTGTCACGCGAACGGGTCATATTTTGGGTATCCGTCGAACCACAGCCGCTTTGAGGATAGCGTCCCCAGTTCTCGCCAATGAGTACAGCGACGGCGGACATCTCGAAGCGGCGGGCGTGGGTGATGGCCGCGCGGCCACAGACACTGCCTGCCGGGGCCGCGCCGGTCATCGTCGGGATGGGGTTGGCAGTCCACGCCGGCGTTTTCGCCCCGTTGCCGGCGGTCGCAGCGCTGGTGGGCGCGCTGCTCATCCAGGTCGGAACGAACTTCGCGAACGACTACTACGACGCGGTGAAGGGGGCCGACACCGACGAACGCCAGGGGTTCACCCGCGTGACCGCCGGCGGCCTCATCGACGCCGACGAAGTCAAGCGGGCGATGATCGCCACCTACGGCCTCGCCGTCATCGTCGGCGTCTATCTCGTCGCCGTCGGTGGCCTCCCCATCGTCGTCGTCGGCCTCTCGGGTATCGCCGCCGGGGTTCTGTACACCGGGGGGCCGTTCCCCTACGGGTACCGCGGCCTGGGCGACCTGTTCGTGTTCGTCTACTTCGGCCTCGTCGCCGTCACTGGAACCTACTACGTACAGGCCGTCGCGAGCGCCGGCTCTCTCGGCACGTTCCCGATGACGCTTCCGCCGGGGTCGGTCACCGCCGCGGCCATCACGGCGAGTCTCCCCGCGGCCGGGTTGTCGACCGCGATTCTCGTCGTCAACAACATCCGCGACCGTGAGACGGACCGCGCCGCGGGCAAGAAGACGCTGGCCGTCTATCTTGGCTACGGGTGGAGCCGCGTCGAGTTCCTGTTGATGGTCGGGATGGCCTACGTCGTCCCGGTCGTGTTCGCTCTCGACAGCCAGTACGGGCTGCCCGCGCTGGCCCCGCTGCTTACGCTGCCGCTGGCGGCGACTGTCTCGAAGACGGTCCTCACGCGGACCGGCGGCGAAGCACTGAATCCGACGCTCGAACGGGTCGGCCAGACGCTGTTCGCCCATTCGGTCCTGTTCGCGCTGGGGCTCGCTGTCCCACAGCTACTATGAACGTCGACCCGTTCTCGCTCCCGCTGTCGAGTCCGCTCGCCACCGCTCGCGGGACCATCAGCCGGCGCTCGGGGTTCGTCGTCCGCTACGACCACCGCGGGGAGGCCGGCGTCGGCGAAGCCACGCCGCTCCCGGGCTGGACGGAGTCCGTCGAGGACTGCCGGAGCGGGCTGGCCGACGCGGCCGCTGTCGCAGCCGACGGCGGTCACACCGACGTCCTCCTGTCGCTGGACGCCGCCTCGGTCCCGGCCGCCCGCCACGGCTTCGCGACCGCGCTGCTGGACGCCGACGCCAGGGCCGACGGCGTGCCGCTGTACCGGTGGTTCGAGTCCGACAGACACTGTGACAGCGTGCCGGTCAACGCGACGGTCGGCGACGGGTCGCCGGCCGAGACAGCCGACGCCGTCGAGCGGGCGGTCGAGGCCGGCTACGACTGCTGCAAGCTCAAAGTCGGGACGCGAACCGTCGACGAGGACGTCGAGCGCGTCCGGACCGTCCGCGAGCGCGTGGGCGACGAGGTGACCCTGCGGGCCGACGCCAACGGCGCGTGGTCCCGCGACCAGGCCGGGGACGCCTTCGACCGGCTCGCACCGCTTGCCGTGGCCTACGTCGAGCAGCCCCTCCCCGCCGACGACCTCGCCGGGCACGCCGCGCTTCGAGGCACCGACGTCGACGTCGCGCTCGACGAGTCGCTCGTCGGTCGCCGGGTCGACAGCGTGCTCGACGCCGACGCGGCCGACGTGTTGATACTGAAGCCGATGGTGCTGGGCGGCCCCGGCAACGCCCACACGCTGGCGCTCCGGGCCCGCGAGCAGGGCGTCGAGCCTGTCGTCACCACGACCATCGACGGCGTCGTCGCCCGCCTCGCGGCGCTGCACGTCGCCGCCGCGGTTCCCGACATCGGGGCCTGCGGCCTGGCGACCGGTGACAGACTCGCTGCCGACCTCGCCCCGGACCCGACGACGGTGACCGACGGCGCGATGTCGGTCCCGCAGTCGACCGGCCTCGGTATCGACCCGGCAGAGGTGCGGACCGATGCGTGACCCCGTCGACTGGCCGACGAAGGACCTCGTCGCCTGCCGCGCCAACGCGACGCCCGACCGGACGGCGTTGGTCGCGGCGGAGTCGGGGACGGCGGTCACCTACCGGGAGCTCGACGCCGCTGTCGACGCGGTGGCTGCCGAACTGGACCGACGAATTGACGCCCCGGACGCCACCGTCGCGACGCTCCTGCCGACGCGGCCGGCGGTCGGGACGCTCCTGTTTGCGACGATGCGACTCGGGGCGACACTCGCGCCGCTGAACGTCGAACTCGACGCGGAGACGCTCCGGGCGCAGCGCTCGACGGTCGAGGCTGACCTGCTCGTCTGTGGGGACACCACTGCCTCACTGGCGGCCGACGTCGGCGGCTGCCCCGTCGTTTCGGTCGAGGAGGAGCTGTCAGCGGCTGCTGTCGCCGACGGGACAGCGGGAAGCGGCTCGGCTGCCGAGGGAGACGTGACTCCGGCGGCTCTCTCCCGGACGGACACACAGCTCGTCATCTTCACCTCGGGGACTACCAGCGAGCCGAAAGGCGTCCGGCTGACCATCGGCAATCTCGTCGCCAGCGCCGTCGCCTCCTCCTACCGCCTCGGCGTCCTGCCCACTGACCGCTGGCTGGTCTGTCTGCCGACCTACCACATGGGCGGGCTGGCCCCGTTCGTCCGGAGCGCGCTGTACGGCACCGCGGCCGTCGTACAGCGCTCGTTCGACGCCGAAGCGACACAGCGGGTCATCGCCGACCGGTCGGTGACGGGCGTCTCGCTGGTGCCGACGATGCTCTCGCGCCTGCTGGACGCGGGCTGGGAACCGCCGTCTGCGGTTCGCTTCGTCCTGCTCGGCGGCGGGCCGGCGGGCGAGGCGCTCATCGAGCGGTGTCGGGAGCGGGACGTGCCGGTCTGTCCGACCTACGGCATGACCGAGACGGCCTCCCAGATAGCGACGGCGCGGCCGGAAACGGCCTTCGAGCACGCCGGCACCGTCGGCCAGCCGCTCGTGTTCACCGACGTGACGGTCGTCGATGACGTGGGGCCCTGTGGCCCCGGCGAGCGCGGCGAGATAGTCGTCGACGGCCCCACGGTGACGCCGGGCTATCTGAGCGGCGACGGCGCGGCGTTCGGCGACCACGGGTTTCGGACCGGCGACATCGGCTACCGGGACGCGGACGGGCACCTCTGGGTCGAGGGTCGCGTCGACGACCGCATCGTGACCGGCGGGGAGAACGTCGACGCGAGCACGGTCGCCGCGGTGATTCAGGACTATCCCACGGTCGAGGACGCGGCCGTGGTTGGCCTGCCCGACGAGGAGTGGGGACAGCGGGTCGCCGCGCTGGTCGTCGGGGACGTGACGCCCGCGGCCGTCCGCGAGTACTGCGCCGAGCGGCTCGCGGCCTACGAGGTCCCGAAGACGGTTCGGGTCGCCGATTCGCTCCCGCGGACGCCGTCGGGGACCGTCGACCGCGAGGCCGTCCGGTCGCGTCTCTCGGCGGACGACTCCGGCACCGAACGGTCCGAGTGATGTCCCCGCGAGCCAAGCCGTTTTGCCCGTCGGTGACCTACGGACTCCCGTGTGTACAATCGTCCTCGCGTGGCAGGTCTTCGACGGCACGCCGGTCGCGGTCGCGGCGAACCGCGACGAGCGACTCGACAGGCCATCGCAACCGCCACAGCAACGCCACTGGGGGAGTCGCGTCGTCGCGCCGGCCGACGAAGAAGCAGACGGGACGTGGATCGGCTACAACGACCACGGCCTGCTGGCGGCGGTGACCAACCGCTGGGTCGACGCCGACCTGGCCGGCGAGCGCTCGCGCGGGCTCCTCGTCCGGGACGCGCTGAGTCACGAGAGCGCGGAGTCCGCTGCACGCGCCGTCGAACGAGCCACCAGAGACGCAGAGTACGACGGGTTCAACCTCCTGCTGGCCGACGAGAACGCCGCCGTCCTGCTAGAGTGGGACGGCCAGCTCGCAGTCCGGAACTTCCAGCCCGGCGTCCACGTCGTCGTCAACGTCGGCGCGGACGGCGACTACCGGATTCCCGCCCACCGACCCGACGCCGGCGAGGAGCAGGCGACCAGCGCGACGCGGTTGCGCGAGGCGCTGGTCCCGGAACCGGGCGAATCCGTCGACGAATGGATCGACCGCGCGGGCGACACTATCAGCGACCACGAGTACGGCGTCTGCGTCCACGGCGACGGCTTCGGCACGCGGTCGTCGTCGCTCATCACGCTGGGTGCCGACAGGGAGTACCGGTACGCGGACGGGCCACCGTGCCGGACGCCCTACCGCCCGGTCGAAGGTCAGATTTAAGCGGCCGACTCACGGTGTACACAATACATGAGTTCAGCAGCGTCGGAGGCGGACCTTTCTGACGGCGAGCGGGCCGGGCTCGAACTGATTCGGGAGTCCGGCGGCATCCACCAGAGCGACTTCTGGAAGGAACTCGATGTCTCCTCGCGCAAGGGGAGTCGCATCGTCGAGTCCCTGTTCGAGAAGGACCTCATCCAGCGCGAGGAGACGGTGTACGAGGGGCACAACACCTATTACCTGACGCCCGCGGCCCGGGACCTGGACTTCTCGCTTCTGATGGCCGGTGACCAGCTCTCGCCCTTTATCGGCGACGAAGAGGTCGACCCCCACGACGATACCTTCTCGCAGTGGGTCATGACGCTGGCCTACGAGGACTGAGCGCCGCGGACGGCATCGTCTCGTGACTGCCCGTGTCCTAGTAGTGCCACGGCACGTCGTCGAAGTCCGGGTCGCGCCCCTCGTTGAACGCGTCACGGCCCTCCTGTGCCTCGTCGGTCATGTACGCCAGCCGCGTCGCCTCGCCGGCGAACACCTGCTGGCCGACCATCCCATCCGAATCGAGGTTGAAAGCGTATTTGAGCATCCGCATCGCCGTCGGTGACTTCTCGTTTATTCGCTCGGCCCACTCGACGGCGGTGTCCTCCAGGTCTTCGTGGGGCACGACGTCGTTGACCATGCCCATGTCGGCGGCCTCGTCGGCGTCGTAGGTCTTGCCGAGGAAGAACACCTCCCGGGCCTTCTTCTGGCCGACCTGTCGGGCGAGATACGCCGAGCCGAAGCCGCCGTCGAAACTGCCCACGTCGGGGTCCGTCTGGAGGAACTTCGCGTGCTCCTCGCTGGCGAGCGTGAGGTCACAGACGACGTGTAGTGAGTGGCCGCCGCCGACGGCCCACCCCGGGACGACGGCGACGACGGGTTTGGGGATGTGGCGTATCTGGCGCTGGACTTCGAGGATGTGGAGGCGACCGACGTTGTCGGGAGCGTCGTCTGCCACACCGTCGCTGGCCTCTGTGTCTTCGGTCTCGCTGTACTCGTAGCCACTTTCACCACGAATACTCTGGTCTCCGCCCGAACAGAACGCCCAGCCGCCGTCCTTCTCGGAGGGACCGTTGCCGGTGATGATGACACAGCCCACATCGGTCAGTCGCTTGGCGTGGTCCAGTGCCGTCGAGAGTTCATCGACCGTCTCGGGCCGGAAGGCGTTGCGCTTCTCCGGCCGGTCGAAGGCGATGCGGACCGCGCCCGTGTCGGTCGAGCGGTGATAGGTGATATCGGTGAAGTCGAACCGGTCGACGGCCGTCCACCGCTCCGGGTCGAATAGCTCAGAGACCATACCGTGGCTCGGGACGGCCCTCGCAAAAAGATTCCTCGTATCCACACGGGAGCAAACGCTTTGGTGTCGCGGGCGTGAACCGTCTAGCGATGCCCTCCAGGTCGAACAACAGAGCGGCGATGGCGCTGCTCGCCGCCCTCTCCGTGGCCATCGTCCTGTACAGCCTGCTAATCGTCCAACAGATACTCCTGGGGCTGCTCGTCGGGGTCGTCCCCTGGCTTGTGTACCTGCTCGTGCGGTTCGTCTTCACGCTCGAACGGGTCGCGACGGCGCTGGAACGACTTGCCACGGCCCAGGAGGCGCCGTCCGACCGCGGTACGGAGACCGACGGAGGCGTCGAGAACAGTGACCGAACGCGGTAGCTGGCAGCTTCCGTCGATCACTCGCCGGCAGGTGCTACGGCCGGCATGACAGAGTCGTTCTACGAGGTCCTGGGCGTTCCGACGGACGCCTCCACGGCGGCCATCGAAGCGGCGTACCGGGAGCGGATGAAGGAGACCCACCCCGACGTGAGCGACGCGGCCGACGCCGGCGAGGCCACACAGCGGCTCATCGAGGCCCGCGACGTGCTCACCGACGAAGCCGAGCGGGCGCGGTACGACCGACTGGGCCACGACGCCTACGTCGCCGGCGACAGTGACGCGGGGGAGGACGGCGACAGTGACGCGGCCGCAGCGGCGCGACGCGCGGGCTACGACGGGTCTGCGTCGGCGACCGACCGGACTGAATCCAGTACTGGCCGGCGCACGTCCCGGGCCAACGCTCGGGGGCGGGCACGACGCGAACAGGCCGCCAGAGAACGCGTCGCCGAGGAGGGTGGCGGGCGCTCGGGCGCCGACGGCGATACCACCTCCACCGACGACCGGTCGACCGGGGCGACCAGCGAGAGGGCGACCGCGTCGGAGTCAGAGTCGACCTGGCACTCCGGCGCCACCGCGACCAGCGGCTTCAGCGACCGCTCCGGCGGCGCCTGGAGTTCGTCGTCTTCGTACGCCGTCCGCCAGACCGACACCCTCGCGGGCGGGCCGCTCCTCGCGATGCCGACCGGCCGCGAGCTGACGCTGCTTGCCATCACCTTCGCCCTCTACCCGGTGATGCTGTTCAGCGCGCTGCTCCCGGCGTTCCCGCTGTGGGTGAACCTGACAATCGGGGTCTGTACCCTCTTCGTGGTCGGCTATCTCCAGTCCGAACCCACGGTCGCAATAATGGTGTTCGGGAGCTGGAGCCTGGCGACGACGGCGGCGTTGTTCGCACTGAACGTCAGCGCGTTCTCGCTCGTCGGGGCGCTCGCCCTGTCGGGAACGTGGCTCCCGTTCGGACTGTCACTGTTGACCTCGGCCGTGTTGCGGCTCTGAAATATCAGTCGCTCGCGAGAGCCTCGGCGACAGCTTCGGCAAGCCGGTCTCTGACCGCGTGGCTGTCGGCCGCGTCGAACTGGACCTCGATGACCTGCGTCCCGTCGGTCCGGACCGACTCGGCGAACCGCTCGCGGAACTCCCGGCGGTCGGCCACCCGCTCGAACTCCAGCGCATAGAGCGCTTCCGTCGGCGCGAAATCGAGGCCGTGTGGCGTCCGGAACTGCTCCTCGAAGGTGGGGTGGTCCTCGATGGGCAGCATGTGGAAGATACCGCCGCCGTCGTTGTTTATCAGGACGACCGTCGCGTCCACGTCACAGCGCCCCAGGGCGAGGAGGCCGTTCATGTCGTGGTAGTACGCCAGGTCGCCGGTGACGAGGACGAGCGGGTCTGCCGTCGCGCTCCCGGCCCCGAGCGCCGTCGAGGTGATGCCGTCGATACCGCTGGCCCCGCGGTTGCCCAGCACGGTCAGGTCGGCGTCCCGTGGCCGGCCGAAGCGGTCCACGTCCCGTATCGGCATGCTGTTCGAGACGAACAGCGTGGCCGGGTCGGGGGCCAGCGCAGCCACGTCCGCGAGAACGCCGCCCTCCCAGTAGGTGTCGGCGACGGTTTCGGCAACGGCGTCCCAGTGGACTCGTTCCGCCGTGGCGAACTGCTCGCGCCACGACTCCGTCACGCCACCCAGCGGCTCCGCCGCGAGCGCATCCGCGGTGGCGTCGGGGTCAGCAACGAGCAGGTCCGTTGCGGTGAACTCGGCCTCCGACCAGCCGCCGGTCGGGTCGACGAGGACCTGCCGGCAGTCGGCGTCCCGGAGGTAGTGACGGAGCGGCTTCGAAGTCGGCGACGCGCCGACGCGGAGGACTACATCGGGGTCGCCCCACGCATCGGTGCTGTCGCTTCCGAGATAGCCGTCGTAGCCGCCACAGACCGGGACGTCGAGGCGGTCGACGTGCGGGCCGAACCGCAGGTCAGAGAGCGGGTCCGCAAGGACGGGGAAGCCGGTCGCCGACGCAAGCCGCTCCAGCGAGGCCGCGCCGAGCCCGTCATCGGCCGGGCCAGTGACAATGAGGCCCCGTTCAGCGGCCCGGAGCGAGTCTCGAACGCGGCGCACCGTTCGCTCGTCCGGCGCGGCGACGCCCTCGTTCGTCGCGACGAACGGGCCGTCGCGGCCGGCTTCGGCCGCGTCGTCGCCGCCCGCCCAGTCGGCCGGGACGCCCGCCGGGTCGTCGTCGGGCATCGGCGTCGGTTCCAGCGGCTTCCGGAACCGGCAGTTCAGGTGGACCGGTCCGGGGTCGGTTCCGGTGCTCTTCGCGAGCGCGCGGGCCGCCGTGGTCCGGAGCATCCGCACCTTCCGCGGTTCGGCCTCGGGCTCGGGCATGTCCCGATACCAGCGGACGGCGTCGCCGTAGAGCTTCTCCTGGTCGACGGTCTGGTTCGCCCCGCTGTCGATGAGTTCCGGCGGTCGGTCCGCCGTCAACATGAGCAGCGGGACGCCCGACTGGTTCGCCTCGATGACCGCCGGGTGGTAGTTCGCCGCCGCCGTCCCCGACGTACAGACCAGCGGCGTCGGTTCGCCGGTCCGACGGGCGCGTCCAAGCGCGAAGAAGGCCGCCGACCGCTCGTCGAGATGCGAGAACACCTCGATGTCGGGCTGTTCGGCGAAGGCGATCGTCAGCGGCGTCGAGCGACTGCCCGGCGAGAGACACACCGCGTCGACGCCGCCAGCGGCGAGTTCGGCGACCAGCGTCTCCGCCCACAGCGTGTTGACGTTCGGTGGGGTCATTCCAGCTCGTCCAGTATCGGCCGGTACTTGAGCTGGACCTCGTCCCACTCGCGGTCGGGGTCGCTGTCCGCGACGATGCCCGCGCCCGCAAAGAGGGTCGCCGCACGCTCCGTGGCGACGGCCGAACGGATACCGACGGCGAAAGTCCCGTTGCCGGCGGCGTCGACCCATCCGATCGGTGCGGCGTACCAGCCACGGTCGAACGCCTCCGTCTCCCGGATGGTCCGCAGCGCCGCGTCCGGGGGCAGGCCGCCCACGGCCGGCGTCGGGTGCAGCGCCTCGACAAGCGAGAGGACGTGCTCGTCGTCGTCGAGTTCGGCCGTAATCGACGTCCGGAGGTGCTGGACCGTGGCGAGCCGACGGACGGTCCGCTCGCCGATGCGGACCGTCGAGGCAAAGGGCTCCAGCTGGTCCCGTATCGCGTCGGCGACGAGCTTCTGCTCGTGGCGGTCCTTCTCGCTGTCTAGGAGTTCGGCGGCGAGCCACTCGTCCTCGGCGGGCGTGTCGCCCCGCCCCGTCGAGCCGGCCAGCGCCTCCGTGCGGACCGTCCGTCCGCGGACCGAGACCAGCCGCTCCGGCGTGGCCCCGAAGAAGGTGCCGCCATCGTCGGGCGACAGCATGAAGCGGTAGCAGTCGGGGTAGGTCCGGGACAGCCGAGCCATCACGTCGGGGACCGACAGCTCCGCGTCCAGTGTGACACTGAGGCTCTGGGCGAGCACGACCTTCTGGAGGTCGCCGCGCTCGATGCTGGAGACGGCGGCCGCCACCTGCTGGCGCCAGCCGTCCTGTGTGGGCGTGCGCTCCCGGTGTGAGATTCCCGGCCGGGCGCCCGGCACGCTCTCGGAGTCCGCGACCAGCCGGTCGCGCCACTCCTCCAGCAACGCCTCCGCCTCCGTCGCGGCATCGGGTCCCGTCGCGACCGTCGTGAGCCAGGCGTCGTCGTCTCTCGCAGTCACCTGTATCTCGGGGAGGAAAAACGCCGCACTGGGAAACCCGTCCCACGGGGAGTCGGCCCCCTCGTGGGTCCCGTTGTGGAAGGCGAACCCGCCGAACGCTCGCGGACGCGCGACGCTCGGGATGTCGTCGGGGACCGAACAGTCCTCGAACAGCGCTTCGAGCGCTGTCCGCACGTCGCCGAACCGCGACTGCCCGTCGGCAGTCACGGTCGCCGCGCTCCCGCGGGCCGCGATTGACTCTGTACCGGCCGCCCAGAAGACCCGGGGGCGAGCGTCCGATTCGAGTACCGCTCGCACCGGTGCATCGTCGAGGCGACACCCGCGTGCGACGACCGTTGTCTCACCAACCGTCGTCTCGTCACCACGCAGTGGTTCCATCAGCCACGTCTTAGGATTCCGCACCTTTGAGCCTAACTATACGCTCGATTCTGCACGGGAGGGACCGACCGGACCGTCAGCGCGAATCGGCCGCTCTCGTCCCGTTCTGACCGTGATGTAACGCGGGGCGGACTATTCCCCTTCGGGGAAATTAATCTCACAGTTCCCGAACTTCGTCTCCCCGTTCTACAATTGTAATTCTGCAATCTACGAACACACCCCCGTCAAGTTTAAATAGGGCATAGTCGAAGCCCCCTATGTTGCGATGCCCAAGGTAGAGATCAATATCCCGGAACACCTGGAGATGCAGATCGCGCAGCTCGTCGAGAAAGGCGAGTTCCTCAACCGCGAGGAAGCCATCGAGGACCTCCTGTCGACCGGGCTCAAGGCGTACAAAACCTCCGGACCACAGGACGAAGACGAGGAGCCAGGGTTCGAAGAAGACGGCATGATGGGTCACGACGACGAGTACGTCTTCTGAAAATGCAGGCGTGAGTGTCTGGTATCCCTTCTCAAGCAATTCTTATGCACGTGCCGCCACGTAGCTGTAGCCATGCACAAAGACGAGCTTCTCGAGCTACACGAGCAGATGGTGACGATTATGCAGTACTTCCGCGACGACATGGACTCGGTCGACCCCGACCTGTTCGACGCCTACCAGGAACTCGACGTGCGGCCCTCCGACGTGCACAAATCGAAGAGCGAACACAAACACGCCGTGTTCGTGCTCGGGAACTCCCTGGCGACGGCGATGAGCGAAGACGAGTTCTCCGATGCGGGCCGGGTCAGCAAGCGGATGAAGGAACTGGCCGAGGACGCCGAGCGGAAACTGTAGGCACGACGCTGTCTAGCCCCCCTCTTTCTCGTCTTTATTTTCTGTGGGTCTCCTTCCGCGACTACGGTCGCTCGCCGTCGAGTTCGATGAACAGCGCCGGGTCCGTGCGGAACTTCAGGACGTTGTGGACCACGGAGTTCCGGACGTTCTGAATCACGTCGCCGTGTTCCTTGTAGAAGTCGTGTATCCAGCGCGATTCGGCCGTCCGACTCGGGAACATCATCACTGACTTCCACTGATACTCGCCGTCGGAGAGGAAGTAAAACAGCGTGTGCCGGTCGTCGCGGATGGCGACCATCGCGTCGTGCCAGGAGTCGGCGAAATGTTCGGGGTTGAACTTGAACTCGAACAGCGCGAAGTTGAACAGGTCCTCGTTCGGGACAATCGTCTCCCGGAAGACGCCCTCCTCGCGCATCCCACGGATCGATTCGCTGACGGTCACGTGAGACACGTCGATGTCGTACTCGGACTCGAGCAGGTCAGCGAGTTCACGTGAGGACCGCTGGGGGTCCGCCGAGAGCTCGCGCAGAATGTACATGTCCCGCTCGCTGAACTCCCAGTCCGGAGCGTCGTCGGTCATGCTGTGTCCGCCCTCCTGGTGAGGGGGTGAGCGCGGTCAGTCGTGGTTCCGGTGGCCGGTCGATTCGGTGAGGTCATAGCTGGCGTGTGTCCTCGGTTAGCGGGCGGGTAGTGAGTCAGTCCTGACGCGGGCCTCGGTAATCAGTTCACCGGCCCTGGAACTCGGGGTCACGTTTCTCGACGAACGCGGTCGCGCCCTCTTCGTGGTCCTCGGTCGTGAAGGCGACGCCCTGCGCGGTGGCCTCGTTTTCGAGCGCCTGCTCGAGCGAACTGTCCAGACTGCGGTTGACGAGGCGCTTGGCGTGGCCGAGCGCGACTGTCGGCCCCGAGGCGATGTCCGCGACGAGCGCCGAAACCTCCGACTCGAACGTCTCCGCGTCGAACACTCGCGTGAACAGGCCGAGTTCCGCAGCCGAACGAGCGTCAAGCAGTTCGCCGGTGAACAGGAGTTCCTTGGCCTTGTTCGGCCCGACGATGCGCGGGAGGAAGTAGGAGACCCCGGAATCACTGGCCAGGCCGACCCGCCGGAAGCCAAAGCCGATCTGTCCGTCGGTGCTCGCGACCTGCAGGTCACAGGCCAGCGCGAGCCCGGCCCCGGCACCGAAGGCGGGGCCGTCTATCTTCGCAACGACCGGGAGGGGGCAGCTGTGGACGGTCCGGATGGCCTCGTGGAGTGCCGAAACCACCAGCTCGACCCGCTTCGCCGGCGGCTGGTCGCCGGTGACACCCTCCAGCATCGCATCGATATCGCCGCCGGCACAGAACGCGGGGCCTGCGCCCTCCAGGACGACACATCGGGCGTCGCTCTCGACGAGCGACTCGAACTGGGCCGTGAGCGTCTCGGCCGTCCCCTTCGACAGGGCGTTTCTCGCCGCCGGTCGGTTCAGCGTCACTGTGGCCACGTCTCCCTCCGTCGACACCGTCACGCTCGCGTCTTCCATGCGTGTGCCCTCTCCGGGCAGAAGGATAACAGTGGTGTCCGTCACCGCCTGACAGACCAACATCGTTGGGCAGTACCTTTTGGCCGGGCTGGCACGTGCACTAGGTATGCGCCTGCACTGGCATCGCCGCGACCTCAGGGCGGCGGACAACGCCGGCCTCGCCGCGGCGACTCCGTCCGACCCCGTCGTCCCGGTGTTCGTCTTCGACAGGGACGTCCTCGACCACGCCGGCCCGCCGCGCGTCGCGTTCATGCTGGACGCCCTCGCTCGACTCCGCGAGCGGTACCGCGACCGCGGAAGCGACCTCGTCGTCGCCGAGGGCGACCCCACGTCCGTCCTGCCGGAACTGGCAGCCAAGTACGGCGCGGACAAAGTCACGTGGGGGAAAGACTACTCCGGGCTCGCACGCGAACGTGACGCCGCCGTTCGGCAGGCGCTGGACGACGCGGACGTTGCTCGCGAGGCCGTCCAGAACGCCGTGTTGCACGAACCGGGCGAGATAACGACGAACGACGGCGAGCCCTACAGCGTGTTCACCTACTTCGGCCGGAAGTGGCACGACCGCGAGAAGGCGGCCCCCTACGACCCCCCGTCAGCCGACGTGCTGGCAGACGTCGACGGCGACCCGCTTCCGACGCTTACCGACCTCGGCTTCACGGAGCCGGAAGCGGACGTGCCCGCGGCAGGGACCGGCGAAGCACGTGCCCTGCTCGATGACTTCCTCGAGGAGAGCGTCTACGAGTACGAGCAGCGCCGGGACTTCCCGGCGGAGGAGTGTACCTCCCGGCTCTCGGCCCACCTGAAGTTCGGGACAATCGGTATCCGGGAGGTGTACGACCGCACCCAGGACGCCAAGGAGGGGACCGGCGGCGACCGTCGGGATTCGGTGCGGGAGTTCCAGTCCCAGCTGGCCTGGCGGGAGTTCTACACGCAGGTGCTGTTTGCCCACCCCAACGTCGTCTCGGGGAACTACAAGTCCTACGAGAACCCCATCGAGTGGGAGAACGACGAGGACCTGTTGCAGGCCTGGAAGGACGGCGAGACTGGCTATCCCATCGTCGACGCCGGGATGCGACAGCTCCGTGCGGAGGCGTACATGCACAACCGCGTCCGGATGATCGTCGCCTCCTTTCTCACCAAGGACCTGCTCATCGACTGGCGCCACGGCTACGAGTGGTTCCGGGAGAAACTGGTCGACCACGACACGGCCAACGACAACGGCGGCTGGCAGTGGGCGGCTTCCACGGGGACCGACGCCCAGCCGTACTTCCGCATCTTCAATCCGATGACGCAAGGCGAGGACTACGACCCGGACGCCGAGTACATCAAAGCGTACGTCCCGGAACTGCGGGACGCTGCACCCGAGGTTATCCACGAGTGGAACGACTGCTCGCTCACGCAGCGGCGCAACGCCGCACCGGCGTATCCGGACCCGGTCGTCGACCACAGCGAGCGCCGCGAGCAGGCCCTGTCGATGTTCGAGCGGGCGAGGGGAGACGAGTAGGGCGGCGTCATTCTGTTTCGCTGTACTCTCCTGACCGCTTACACACGAGGCGGGGCCGCTGGGTATCGTCACTACAAGGGACAGTCGCGGCCCCGTCCCGCTGTCCATGCAGGGTGGTAACGAATGGCTCCTAAACGTTTAACAGGCAGCCGCGCGACATTATTGACGGAGGCGTTTTCATATGCCCGAACATTCCGAACCCGAACTGCCACCGCTCCCGTACGACTACGACGCACTGGAGCCACACATCTCCGAGCAGGTGCTCACCTGGCACCACGACACCCACCATCAGGGGTACGTAAACGGCCTCGAAGCTGCCGAGAAGACGCTCGCCGAGAACCGCGAGGCCGGCGACTTCGGCTCGAGCGCCGGCGCGATGGGTAACGTGACTCACAACGGCTGTGGTCACTACCTGCACACGCTGTTCTGGGAGAACATGGACCCCAACGGCGGCGGTGAGCCGGAGGGCGACCTCCGCGACCGCATCGAGGAGGACTTCGGTTCCTACGAGGGCTGGAAAGGCGAGTTCAAGGCCGCCGCCTCAGCCGCCGGCGGCTGGGCGCTGCTCGTGTACGACCCCGTTGCCAAGCAGCTTCGCAACGTCCCGGTCGACAAGCACGACCAGGGCGCGCTCTGGGGCTCCCATCCCGTCCTCGCACTCGACGTCTGGGAGCACTCCTACTACTACGACTACGGCCCCGCCCGCGGTGACTTCATCGACGCCTTCTTCGAGGTCGTCGACTGGGACAAGGCCGCCGAAGAGTACGAGAAGTCGGTCGGTCACTTCGAGTAAGGGGCAGCACTCGACGTTTTTTTGCGGCCGTGCTGATGCTCCGAGAGCCGCCTGAGTCGATAGGGTCTGTGCCGTCGCCGACGTCTGCGAGCGACGACAGAAACATCGCTGTGACCGTATCAGACTACGGGACAACAGCGGTACTGGAGGATATAGTTTTATAAGAGGCGAATCAGTGGTAACTGTTATGAGTCGCGATACCAGTCGACGAACGTTCCTGAAGCGCACTGGGGCGGTAAGCACTGTCGGTCTGCTCGGTGGGTTGGCAGGCTGTTCAACTGAACAGACCGACGGCGGCGGTGGCGACGGCGGCGACGGCGGCGACGGCGGCGATGGCGGCGACGGCGACGGCGGGATGACCGGAACCGAGACCGAGTCCGGTCCCCAGTCGCCGGACGTCCTGATGGTCGTCGGCTACCCACAGAGCGGCGTCCAACTGTTCAAGGACTTCTACGCCGACTACGGCGACGACGCCGCCGACGTCCTGGTCACCGACGGGCTACAGGACGGCGAACTGCCGAGCAACGTCGGCAACGACATGTCGAACGTCCGGGGCACGGCCCCGTCGGCGGCCGGTCCGGGCGTCGAAACGTTCAACGAACTGTTCACCTCCGAGTTCGATTACGACGAGGCCGGCGTGTTCACGTCACAGGCCTACGACGCGACGGCGGTCCAGATTCTCGCGAACGTGCTGGCCGGGGAGAACAGCGGGCAGGCGGTCCGAGACCACATGCGCGTCGTCGCCAACCCGGGCGGCGACTCGTACGGTCCCTCCGAGTTGCCAGCGGCCGTCGAAGCGGCCGCCGCAGGCGAGAACATCCAGTACGAGGGCGCTTCGAGCGCCGTCAACTTCGACAGCAACGGGGACATGGCCTCGGCGCAGTACCAGGTCTTTGGCTTCCAGGACGGCGGTGGCATCGAGTCGCTCAGCACTGTCGATTTCAGCGCCGGCGACGACATCCCCCAGCCGGAGCCGAGCGGTTCCGGAAGCGACGCCGGCCGGACGATCCGGTTCGGTGTGCTGATGCCCGAGACCGGCGACCTCGGTCCGCTCGGCAGGCCCATCCGTGACGGAGCGTTGCTCCCGGCCCTGCAACTCCAAGACGAGGTCGATTTCGAGTTCGATTACCAGGTCGGTGACACCCAGACCCAGGCACAGGCGGGCATCGACGCGGCCAACTCCCTGGTCAGCGCGGGCTATCCGTCGATTACCGGTGCTGCCAGCTCCGAAACGACGATACAGGTCGCCAGGAACGTGCTCATCGACAGCGGCGTCGTCGGCTGTTCGCCGGCGTCCACGTCGCCCACGATTACCAACCTCGAGGACGACGACTACATCTACCGCACCCCGCCGAGTGACGCGCTGCAGGGCCAGGTCCTGGCGCAGGTCGGGATGTCCGAAATGGGTGCACAGACTGCCTCGACGCTGTACGTGAACAACAGCTACGGCCAGGCGCTCCAGGAGGCGTTCGCTACCGCGTTCGAGAACGAGGGCGGCACCATCGTCAACCAGGTCGGCTTCGAGCAACAGCAGTCCTCCTACACGTCCGAAATCAACAGCGCGATGAACCAGTAACGGGGCCGCCGGCGTCGATTCGGTTCCCGGTTACCCGCCCAGGAAGTCCTGCCGGACCTGCTCGTCGTTGAGCAGGACCGTGCCCTCGTCCTCGTAGCGGTTCTGCCCCTGCACGAGAACGTAGCCGCGGTCACACCGTCTGAGCGCTTCCTTGGCGTTTTGCTCGACCATCAGCACGGCCGTCCCGTCGTCGTTGATGCGGTCGATGCGGTCGAACATGTCCTCGACCAGGTCGGGAGCGAGCCCGGCAGAGGGTTCATCCAGCAACAGCAGGTCGGGGTCGAGCATCAGCGCCCGGCCCATTGCGAGCATCTGCTGTTGGCCGCCCGACAGCGTCCCCGCGGACTGGTCGGACCGCTCCCGGAGGATGGGGAACCGCTCGTACACCGCTTCGATGCGGTCCTCCGGGACTTCGTCGAGGATATACGCGCCCATCTCGAGGTTTTCGCGCACGCTCAGCGAGCCGAACACGTTTCCGGTCTGTGGGACGTAGCTGATTCCCTCGTAGATTATCTCGTCGGGACTGCGCTGGCTGATGTCTGTCCCGTCGAAGACGACCTCGCCGCCCATGTACGTCGTCAGGCCGAAGACGGACTTCATCACCGTCGATTTCCCGGCCCCGTTCGGGCCGACGATGACGACGTACTCGCCGTCCGCGACGTCCATGTGAATGTCGCTGAGCACCTGCAGGTCGCCGTAGCCGGCGTCGAGGTTCCGAATCGCGAGCAGGCGCTCGGTCGGGTCCGGCAGGGTGACCGTCTCTGACTCCGTCGCCCGCTGGCTCATACGTCACCTCCCAGATACGCCTCCAGTACCCGCTCGTCGGACTTGATTGTCTCTGCGTCCCCTTCGGCGAGAACGCTCCCCTGGTGCATGACGATGATGTGTTCGCAGTTGTTCATGATGACGTCCATGTCGTGTTCGACCAGCAGGAAGGTCAGCCCCTCTTCCCGGCGGAGCCTGTGGATTCGCTCCAGCAGCTTCTCCTCCAGCGTCGGGTTGACGCCGGCAAGCGGTTCGTCCAGCAGAATCATCTCGGGGTCGGTCATCAGGACCCGTGCCATCTCCAGCAGTTTCCGCTGGCCGCCCGAGAGATTGCCGGCATTCTCGTGAGCGAGGTGGTCTATCTCGAAGAACTCCAGTGTCTCCCACGCGCGGTCGCGGACCTTCTCCTCGTCTCTGATGACGTCGCCGCGAAGCCCCGGGGTCACCGACCGGATGACCGACTCCCCGACCTGTCCGCCCGGTGCGAGCATCACGTTCTCCAGGACGGTCATGTCGGACAGTTCGCGGGCAATCTGGAACGTCCGGACCAGCCCGCGGTTCGCGAGCGTGTACGGCGCGAGCCCGGTGACGGCCTGTCCGTCGAAGGTGACCCGACCGCCGGTCGGCTCGTGGATGCCCGTGATGCAGTTGAACGTCGTCGACTTGCCGGCCCCGTTCGGACCGATGAGGCCGGTGAGCGACCCCTCTGCCACGGAGAAGGTGGCCCCATCGACCGCCACGACGCCGCCGAACGCCTTGCGGAGGCCGTCGACTTCCAGCAGCGGCGACTCGATAGCGTCGCTCGTGACGGCTGTCTCCTGTCGCTGTGCGGCGTCGGGTTCACTCATCGCTCTCACCTCCGGACCCGGACTGTGGCCTGTCGAGGCTCACGCTCGTCGCGGGTTCGTTCCGGTGGCCGAGCAGCCCGTCGGGCTGGTTCTGGATGATGTATATCAACACGACGCCGATGAGGACGAACCGGAGCGTGCTGACGTTGCTGACGGTGTATGCGAGAAGAGGGAGCGGGTCCAGCGACGCGAGTCCGGCGACCGCGTCAACGATGTTGCCGGGTGCGCGGGTGCCCCCCAGCGAGACGTTCTCACCGAGTCGGGCCGGCAGGTAAAACAGCAGTCCCGAGAACGTCGCCGCGCCGATGATGCTCCCGGTGTTGGACCCGGAGCCGCCGATGATAAGCGCCGCGAACACGTAGAACGTTATCGTCGGCCTGAACTGCTGTGGGCTGATGTAGCCTGCCTGTCCGCGGAACAGGACTCCGGCCAGCCCCATCAGTGCGCAGCCGATCATGAACGTCTTGATCTTGAACAGGCGGGTGTCTTTGCCCAGAGACTGGGTCACGGTCTCGTCCTCGCGGATCGCCTTCAGCACGCGGCCGAACGGTGAGTTCGTAATGCGGGCGAGCACCCAGTAGCTCACGGCCACGACCAGCAGAAGAACGAGCCCGTAGGTGAGATTCGCCAGGTTCGGCCCGGAGACGCCGACGCCCTCTGCAGCAGTCACGAGCGGCTGGCCGACGCCGTTGACGAGCCCCGACGCCACTTCGTTTGCGGACTTGAACGAGATACCGGTCGCGCCACCGGTTCCGATCGGCACCCCGACCAGCGAAACCTCGGCGAGGCCGTCCCAGTTGACGACGAGTCGGATGATCTCCGAGAACGCGACTGTCACGATGGCGAGGTAGTCGGCTTTCAGTCGGAGCGCCGGCAGGGCCGCGAGACCGCCGATGATGGCGGCCATCGTCATGCCGCCGACGAGACCGACCCACAGCGGGAGGTCCAGCCCCGGGACCGCTCCGGCGGCCGGGTCGGTCGGCGCGGTAAGAATCGCCGTGGTGTACGCGCCGACGGCCATGAATCCCGCAATGCCGATGTTGAACAGACCGGTGTACCCCCACTGGAGGTTCAGCGCCAGCGCGAGAATCGCGTAGCCGCCGATGAGCACGGTCACGCTACCGATGAAGCCGACGGCGAGGTTCGCCCACTGCGCGCCGCCGACGGCGATGGCCAGCACGAGCATGACGGCCCAGATGATGGCGATAAAGCCGACGACCAGTCCCACGTCCGGGAGCGCGTCGAGGCGGTCCCTGACGGTGTCGGCGGCGCTCACGCCGTCGACACCCCCCCGAAGATACCGGACGGGCGCAACAGCAAGACGACGATGAGCACCAGGAACGCGGAGGCCCGCGTCAGCCCGGACGGCAGCCAGATCAGGGCCAGGCTGTCGACCAGCCCGATGAGGACCCCGCCGGCCATCGCCCCGTATATCGAACCGATGCCGCCGACGATGACCGCGGCGAAGATGAGCAGGAGTAGAATCCAGCCGAAGTTGAAGGCGATCGTGCCGCTTTCAAGTACAAGCAGGTAGCCGCCGATGCCCGCCAGGCTGCCGCCGAGAATCCAGGTGAGCCGAATCACGCGTTCGGTCGGAATCCCTGTCACGCGCGCGAGGTCCTCGTTGTCGGCCATCGCCCGCATCGCCTTGCCGAGCTTGGTCCGCTGCAACAGCAGGTGGACACCCAGCATCAACAGGAGCGACACCACCAGCAGCGTGATCTCGTTGTCGGTGACGGAAACCGTCGAGAGAACCGTCACCCGGAGGCCGCCGCTGGCGACTCCGCTCGTCTGCGTTCCGAAGACGAAGGCGATGAGATATCGCAGCGCGAGTGCGACACCGATAGACGCGATCAGCAGAGAGATGTTGTCCGTATCGCGCATCGGGCGGTAGGTGAGGCGGTCGACGAGCAACACGACAGCGATCGACCCGACGCCGGCGACGACAAGCCCGAGAAGCACCGGGAGAAACGTCGAAACGGTGCTCAGCTGTCGGCCCGAGTTGAGCATGAACAGGTCGGCGATCGGGGCCCCGGTCCCGAGGCCGGCGGCGATGTACGCGGCGACCCATCCCAGAAACGCCCCGGCAGTCACCGTGTCCCCGTGTGCGAAGTTCGCGAAATCGAGGATGCTGTAGGTCATCGAGAGACCGATGCCGGCCAGTCCCACCGCCAGCCCGACGAGCAGGCCGTCCACCACCATCGAGAGCAACGAGCCCACGGTCAGAGAGCCACCCAGCAGCCTGGTCCCGAAAAAGAACACGGTTGTCCCAGCGAGCTTTGCGACCAGATCCAGCAAGAGGAAGCCGCTTATCGCGGCCACCACTACTGCTCCCGGTCGGTCACCCAACACCACGCGACCGTCTCTTGCGAACTCAGCAATTCCCATAGGTTACCGTTCGTTGGACCCTCCTCTCTAAATAACCCTCCGGAAATTCCTGCGAAACAGCGGTGTAGAAGCCAAAATACCGGTGTAGGAACAGGAACCGCCCCGTCCATGGTCAGCTGTCGACTGATCGAACAGTGGCTACACCAGATACGGAGCCGCGCTCGGATGCGCACCTGCAGCGGCGGTAATCGTGACGGCGAACCAGCGAACGACGGGCCATCGGCCGGCCATCGGCCGGCCTCGGCCATCAGCTATCTGAAGCATCCGTGCCCCGAGAAATCACCGGACATCGGCCGGATACTGGCGTAGAACGGTGCTATTCATAGCGCTTTTATGCGGTCCATCGATGATATACGACAGATGGAACGCCTGGTCGTCGCCAGTCTGGTTCTGGTTCTCCTGCTGGGAAGCGGTGCCGCGCCGCTGGCGGTGGCACAGCCGACCGACGAGAGCGTCGGCGTCCAGACGCCCGACAGGTTCGACCGGACGACGTTCCAGGTCACACTGTACCAGAACGGGTCCGCGAAGTGGGCACTCGTCCACAGGACCCCGCTCGCGAACGACACCGAACAACAGCAGTTCGAGGAGTTCGCCGAGGACTTCGAGCAGTCAGAGCAGCCGCTGTACCAGAACTTCGTCGAGCAGTCGACGCTGTTGACACAGTACGGGACGGACGCCACCGGCCGGAACATGAGCGCGACCGACTACGACCGGTCGGCGACGGTCGACCCGCTCCAGAACACCGGAACGGTGCGGATGTCGTTCCGCTGGCGCAACTTCGCCGCCGTCGAGGGCGACTCGGTCGTCGTCAGCGACGTGTTCGACGGCGGGTTCTACATCGGGCCGAGCCAGTCGTTCGTCTTCGAGCGCGGCCCCGACCTGGGGTTCACCGATGTCCGGCCGGCCCCGGACTCACAGAGCGCCCCCGACTCGCTGGAAAACAGCGAGAGCGTCACCTGGAACGGCGAGCAGTCGTTCAACGACCGCCGGCCCTACGTGGAACTGCGACCGCGCGAAACCGGCGATAGCGCCCGGACAGAAAGTCAAACCACACCGGCCGCTGACGCGCCCGACGGCGGGTCGTCGTGGCTACTCCCGGCCGCTGTCGTCGTGCTCGTCGTCGCCGGCGGTGTGGCCGCCTGGCGGTCCGGCGCGCTGGGACGGACACTGGGCCCCGACGACGACGAACCGCCGGCTTCGACGCCGTCGGCCCCCGCGGACACGGAGCAGTCGCCGACGGCTCCGCCGGGCGACGCGGCGTCGGCGGCCGACACGCCCGACGAACCGGCCGTCCCCGACGAGGAACTGCTCACCGACAGCGACCGCGTCCGCAAACTGCTTGAGGAGAACGGCGGCCGGATGAAACAGGTCGACATCGTCGACAGCACCGACTGGTCGAAGTCCAAGGTGAGCATGCTCCTCTCGGATATGGAGGACGAGGGGGACATCTCGAAGCTCAGAGTCGGCCGCGAGAACATCATCAGCCTCGCCGGTCAGGAGCCCGACGCCGCGGGGTCGCCGTTCGACGACGAGTGAGAAACCAACACAGGGCGGGGCCGAAACGCAATGATTATACGTATCTCCTCGCTACGAACTTGTGTACGCTCCGTTGGTGTAGTCCGGCCAATCATATCACCCTCTCACGGTGATGACTAGGGTTCAAATCCCTGACGGAGCATTTCTCTCCGATCCGACGTGACGCCGACTCCCGAGTCCGGTGACCGACAGTATTTGTGTCTGCCAGTCCAACCGGGGGGTATGCGCGTCGCGGTAGTCACCGTCGGAGACGAACTGCTCAGTGGCGAGACGGTCAACACGAACGCCGCGTGGTTAGGACGACAGCTCGCGGAGCGCGGCGTCACGGTTGCCCGAACGACGGTCGTCCCCGACGAGGTCGAGGACATCGCCCGCGTGGTCAACGAGTACCACGCGGAGTTCGACGCCGTCATCGTCACCGGCGGCCTGGGACCGACTCACGACGACAAGACCATCGAGGCCGTCGCGGCGGCGTTCGGCCGGGACGTCGTCGAGAGCGAGGAGGCCATCGCGTGGCTGGAAGAACACGGCGGCTACACGCGAGAGGACCTGACCGACGGCACCGGCGAGGTTCCTGAAGGGTCCCGCGTCCTGCCCAACCACGAGGGCGTCGCGCCCGGGTGTGTGGTCGAGAACTGTTACGTCCTGCCGGGCGTGCCGGCCGAGATGAAGCGGATGTTCGAGGAGGTCGCGGGGGAGTTCGCCGGCCAGCAGCGCTACGTTCGCACTGTCGACGCCGCCGAGCCCGAGAGCGCGCTGCTCGACCGACTGGCGGAGGTACAGGAACAGTTCCCGATCAAGGTGGGGAGCTATCCAGGCGAACACGTGACCGTCCGGTTCGAGGGGACGGAGGAGAAACTGGTCGAGGAAGCGGCCGCGTGGTTCAGCGAGCGCGTCGAGTCACCGACGGCTGAGTGACTACCGGTAGAGGTAGTTCAGCCAGAGAAACGTCAGGAGCAGGCCACCGAGCGTGATGGCCGCGCCGGATGCGCTGATGATCCCTGTCTGAACGCCGGACTGGAGTACAACTGACATAGCAGTGGCTTCAGTGCGGGGTGGCTTGAAAGGCACGCTCCCGGGCCGCTTTTGCCGCGGGGTCCCGTAGGTGAGTCGAATGCGACGAATCGCTGTCGTGGTCAACCCCATCGCCGGCATGGGCGGCCGCGTCGGCCTCAAGGGCACTGACGGGAAAGTCGAGGAGGCGCGCCGACGCGGCGCGGAGCAACGCGCACCGGGTCGGGCGCGGACAGCGCTGGCGTCACTGGCCGAGGTGGGGACGGACGTGGAGCTACTCACGTACGGCGAGCCGATGGGGGCGGGAGTCGCTCGCGAGGCGGGGTTCGATCCGACGGTCGTTGGCGCTCCGGCGAGCGCCGACGAGACCACCAGCGAGGACACACGGGATGCGGTCCGTGCGTTCGTCGAGGCGGATGCGGACGTGATTCTGTTCGTCGGCGGCGACGGCACGGCCGTAGACGTCGCGACGACCCTCGACGAACTCGATTCGGAGGTCCCGATTCTGGGCGTCCCGGCCGGCGTCAAGGTGTACTCCTCCGTGTTCGGCGTGTCCCCGCGCGCGGCCGGGCGCATCGTGGCCCGGTTCTCGGAGACGGAGCGCGCGGAGGTCAACGACATCGACGAGGACGCCTTCAGGGGCGGGGAGGTCGTCACGGAACTGCGGGCCGTCGCCACAGTCCCCGTCGCCGACCAGCGCCAGTCGGCAAAGCAACTGGGCGGCGGGAGCGTCGAGTCCCTCGCCGAGAGCGTTGCCGACGCCGTCGACCCGGGCGTCACGTACGTCCTCGGCCCGGGGAGCACTGTCGGCGCTATCAAGCAACACCTGGGGTTCGACGGGACGACGCTGGGCGTGGACGTGTGGCGAGACGGCGAGGTGCTGGCCCGGGACGCCGCCGAGTCGGACATCCTCGACGCCCTCGGGGACCGGAACGTCATCGTCGTCTCGCCCATCGGCGGGCAGGGGTTCGTGTTCGGCCGGGGGAACCAGCAGCTATCGCCGGCGGTCATCAGGCGGTGTGACCTCGAAGTCGTCGCCTCCCGCCGGAAGCTGGACGGCATCGGGACGCTCCGCGTCGACACCGGCGACCCGGAACTGGACGCGGAACTGCGTGGGTGGATACGGGTCCGCGTCGGCCGGCACGAGCGCAGGCTCGTCGAAGTCGTCTGATGCCTCGTCAGCCGAGCGGGCAAGCCATGATATATCGGCTCCGGTATTTTATCATGTATAGTCAAGATTAAGGTATCTCACGCCCCACAAAGGACATATGGAAACCCGGAAAGTCCAGCGATTGGGACCGTCGACACTCGCCATGACGCTGCCGGCTGAGTGGGCCAGTGCACACGACGTCGAAAAGGGCGACGAGGTGTCGCTGCGGATGGGCGGCAAAGGCACGCTGACAGTCATGCCCGAGTCCGTCCAGACCGAGGAGTCAGAGGCTATCATCCACGCCGAGAACCTCGACGCCGACTCCGTCGAGCGGGCTATCGTTGCCCAGTACGTGCTCGGCCGGCGCGTCATCCACGTCGAAGCCCCCGAGGGCGAGACGCTGGAATCATCTCACATCAACGCCGTCTACAACGCCGAAACCCAGTTGATGGGCCTCGGCGTCATCGAGGAGACGCCGGACAGAATCGCGATTCGCTGTTCCGTCGACCCGGAGGACTTCACGCTCGATAACCTCCTCGAACGGCTGGAATCCACCGGCTCGACGATGCGAAACGAGGCGGTGAAATCACTCGCCCACGGCAACCCCGACCTCGCCCAGCGGGCGCTCAACCGCGAACGGCAGGCGAACAAGATATTCGTCCTCCTGTTGCGGCTCATCTTCACGGCCTACCAGAACCCCAACCTCGCGCGGGCGATCGGCCTCAACGACGGCTTCCCGCTCATCGGCTACCGCTCTATCGCGAAGAACCTCGAGCTGACGGCGGACAACGCCGAGGACATCGCCGAGATCGCACTGGAGACGGAGGACCACTCCCTCAACGTCGACAGTTCGACGATGCGCCGCATCCGGGAGTTCACCGACCAGGTCAACGACATCACCGAACTGGCGGTCCAGGCGGCCGTCGACCGCAACTACGACACCGCGATTCAGGTCCGGGAGCTCTACAAGGACATCGGCGACAAGGAACACGAGATTCTCGACGACCTGCCCGAGATGGACAACGAGGCGCTGCTGGAAGTGCGTGAAGTGCTCGTCAGCCTCCAGCAGACGGCCGAGTTCGCGGTTCGAAGCGCCGAGATCGCGACGAACCTCGCGCTCAACGAGGAGTCAGAGCACACGACCATCGAATAGACGGGGCCTGCTACCCGAGAAGGCCGCCGTCGTCTGTATCGGTTTCAGTCGGCGTCGGCGTAGCCGCGTCGGTCTCCGTCGCTGTTGCTCCGCCGTCAAGCAGACTATCATCCGTCGCTGTGTCCCCGCCATCCAGTAGGCCGTCGTCCGTTCGGGTTTCCGTCGGTGTCGCCGTCGGCGTTGCAGTCGACTCCTCGGCTGTCGAACTACCGGCCCCCTCGTCGGCGCCGTCAGCAGTCCCGTCACCGGTCGGGTACTGCGCCTTGTTGCCGAAGATGTCCGTCTCTATTTCCTGCTGGTAGTCGATGGAATCCAGGTCGACCCGGAACTGCTCGCCGCCGCCCTTGACCACGAGATAGAAGTCGATGTAGAGGTCCGTCCGCTGGTTGCGCTGGAGGTGAGTTACCCACCACCGGTCCAGGTTCTCGTTCTGGATGGCGGTGTTCGCTTCGAGCGTCGTCTCCTCGCCGGCATCGAGTACGTAGCCGCGGTCGGTCTCGCCTTCCCCGACCGTGACGTCGTTCATCCGGATGGTGTAGCCGACCGTGGTGATCGTGTAGGGATACGGCTTGGGGTTGTACACGTCGAACGCGAGGTTCAGCGGCGTCTCGGACCGGGTGAGGTTATCCCGGTCCCACGCGCCGCGGGTCTCGTTGATGTAGAGCACGGGGTCCGAGACGAGCGGCTGCCCTGCCTCGACGGGGCGCGTCTCGGTGGAGTTGAACTGGCTGAGGAGGTCCGTCTCGATGGTTCGTTCCTGGCTAAACGACACTGACCGGCCGCCGAGTGTCGAGGAGGTGACGGTGGCGTCGATACCCACCGTCGTCGTCTCGCCGTTGTCGATGTGGGTGACCCACCACGGCGGGATACGGTCGTTTCGCATCTCGGTGCTGAACTGCAGCGTCGAGTTACCGGTGTCCAGACCGACGCCCTGCCTGTCGCCCTGTGCCATCTCCACGCCGTTCATCGAGACGGTGTAATTGAGTCCGACGCCGCCCAGCTGGACGCCGACGGGGTTCGGATTGGTCACAGTCAGGTCCGTCGCCACAGTGGTCGTCCGGTTCGAGATGTCCGCGAAGTGGTTGTCCACGGACGCGACGCCTGGCGTGCCCAGCACGCCGAGTGCGACACTGCCCCCGGCGACCGCGACGACCGCGACGACCAGTACACCAGCTACTTTCAACCGACCCATAGTTGCACAGCTATCTGCCACGGGTCGGTATATGTCCTGTGGCTCCAGCCCGAATGAACTAAGTGGGCAACACCGAAAGCGTGGGACATGAGTTCCAAGGCGTCAAAGAGCGACATGGGGACGGGCCTGGCCCTTCTGTTCGGGCTCGTCGCGGTCGGCGCGTCCGTGTTCACAGCAACCAACAGCTACAACTACGCGGTTCTGCACGCACAGGAGCTTGAGACCGGCAACCTGCTCGTGACCTCCGGCGGCGCGTTCGGGCTCGCGATGCTGGCCGCGGCCGTGGCTATCGTGGCGATTCACGCCTACGACGCCTGACGCCCGGTATCAACCGCGGGACTGTGAAGGGAACCGTTAAAAACGCTGAGACCGTATCTCTGGTATGGCCGATTACAGCGAGGAAGACCGACGCATTCTCGAATATCTCCGGGACAGCGTCTCGCGTGGGGAGAGCTACTTCCGCGCGAAGAACATCGCTAAACAGCTCGGCCTCTCGTCGAAGCAAGTGGGAGCGCGGCTCCCACGCTTAGCTGAGGAGGCCGACGAAGTCGAGATCGAGAAGTGGGGACGGGCGCGGTCGACGACCTGGCGCGTCACGACGACAGGATAGCCGTCGTCGGGTTTTACGCACTGCGACAATCGGTGGATTCATCGGCCAGTAGTCCCCAGTACCTCCCATGACTGTCCGGGTCGAACGAACGATGACTGTGCCGGCCACACCGGAGCGTGTCTGGGAATTCATCACCGACCCGGACAAACGGGCCCGGCCGATTAGCGTCGTCACCGACTGGGAGGTTATCGACGACACGCACGCGAACTGGTCCATCAAGCTCCCGATTCCGGTCGTCAACCAGACGATGACGGTAAAGACCGAGGACGTCGAACAGCGCCGCCCGGAGTACGCCCGCTTCGTCGGTCGCTCGAAAGTGATGACCGTCCAGGGCGAACACGAACTCGAAGAGACGGCCGACAGCGGCACGAAGCTGACGAACCGGTTCATCGTCGACGGCAAGCTCCCGGGCGTCGAGCGGTTCTTCAAGCGGAACCTCGACGACGAGATGCAGAACCTCGAACAGGCGCTGCGGGACGACCTCGAAGTCGAAGCATGAGGGTCACGCTCGCCCAGATAGACGTGTCCTCGGACTCGGTGGCCGAGAACGTCGGCCGCGCGGCGACCGCCATCAGGGATGCGGCCGCGGACGGCGCGGACCTCGTCGTGCTCCCGGAACTGTTCAACGTCGGCTACTTCGCGTTCGACCGCTACGCCCGGGAGGCGGAGGGGCTGGACGGCGAGACGCTCACCCAAGTTCGCAGCGTCGCCGCGGACCACGACGTGGCAGTGCTGGCCGGAAGCGTCGTCGAGGACCTGGCGGCGAGCGCCGACAGCGGGTTCGACGTACCCGCGGCCGAGGGGCTTGCCAACACCGCCGTGTTCTTCGACCGCGACGGGGAGCGCCGGGCAGTGTACCGCAAGCAGCACCTGTTCGGTTACGACTCCGCGGAGTCCCGACTGCTCGAGCCGGGCGAGACGGTTCCGACCGTCGACTTCGAGGGATTCACCGTCGGTATCACCACCTGCTATGACCTCCGGTTCCCGGAGCTGTACCGTCATCTCGTCGACAGAGGGGTGACGCTGACACTGGTTCCGAGTGCGTGGCCCTATCCGCGCGTCGAACACTGGAAGCTGTTCGGCCGCGCCCGCGCCGTCGAAAACCAGCTGTACGTCGCCGCGGCGAACGGCGTCGGGGAGTTCGAGGACGCGGAACTGCTGGGTCGGTCGACGGTGTACGACCCGTGGGGCACGACGCTCGCCAGCGCCGACGACGACCCGGCACTGGTGACCGCGACTCTCGACCCCGCCCGCGTCGACCAGGTCCGCGAGGAGTTCCCGGCGCTTGCGGACCGCCGGACGGACTGGTCGTAACTGCAATCGCCCTTTTACAAAAAACGGTTTTTGAGCGTCCGCCGTCGTTATGCCGCTCTCAGGACGAGTACGTCCCGTATGGCTTCGCGAGTCAGGGTCCTCGCTGTCGTCGCCCTCCTCCTGCTGGCCGGCTGTGCCGGCATGGGTGGGAGCGGCGATGCGAGCGAGGCACAGGGCGGCGGTGACGGCGCACAGATGTCAAGCGGCGGCGACGGCGGGTCGAGCCAGCCCGTCGAAGCTGATTCCGGGGTGGACGCCGGCGACAGCGGGACCGTCAGGGCCGGCACGGCGGCGGCCGACCGGGCCATCATCCGCAACGGGCGGATGGTCGTCGAGGTGACGAACTACTCGACGACGGCCGACGCAATCGCCGCCCGGGCGCGCGCGTCGGGCGGATATGTGAGCGACTCCAACCGCCAGCTCCACCGCGACGACGACGAAACCTGGTACACCGGCTACATCGTCGTCAGAGTGCCCAGCGAGGAGTACGAACCGATGCAGTCGATGGTGAGCGAGCAGGGGACGGTCCGCTCCGAGGAGACGACGACGAAGGACGTGACCGACCAGCTGGTCGACCTCGAAGCGCGGCTGACCAACCTCCGGGAACGCCGCGACCGACTGCGGACCTTCTACCAGCGGGCAAACAGCACGGCGGAACTGCTCCGCATCGAGGAGGAGCTGTCGTCGGTCCAGCGCGACATCGAGCGACTGCAGGCCCAGAAGCGCTCGCTCGAACAGCGGGTGGCCTATTCGACGCTACGTGTCGAGATTCACGAGCCAGCGCCGGAGCCGTCGGCCCAGCAGGTGCCGTACCACGAGCGGTCGCTGGTCTCGGCGTTCCTCTCGTCGGTAACCGACGTGTACGTGTTCACTCGCGGCCTGCTCGTGACCGCCGCGAGTCTCGCGCCGTGGCTCGTCGTTCTGGCCGTCCCAGTCGTCGGCGGTCGGCGGCTTCTCCGTGGCCGGTCGCTCCCACTGGTGAGTCGACGCGGTGGGTCCGAATCCGCCCCAGAAGGCGAGGACAGCGGGGATGGCGGCGACGACGCACAGCAGGAACCCACTGACGAACCCGACACGGAGTCACGCGACGACGACGCGTAGCCGGGCCCCGACACCGGGCCTTTTTTGAGTGTGCACTTGCTACGAGTAGCTGCCGGCAAGGCGCTTTTCACGTCGATGCCGGCGCTAACGCCCGTCTCGCTGCTCGGCCACTCGGCGTCGCTCGTCCGCCAAGGCTGTCCGGACAGCCTTTTCACTCCTCTCCCGGAGTCGCGCTTTCGCCTCTCCTCGCCTTTCCGACGAAATCAACGGGAATCCTTCGCAGGGGCAGTCGTAGCGAAACCGGACGAACAGTTACAGCAAGCCACGCAGTCCGGGACTACCGCTTTCGTTCCCGCTCCAGCGCTTCCCGGAAGTGTTCGGGCGTAATTTCCACTTCGCCGGCGTTCTCGGTGGCCTCTTCCGGCCCGTAGGCGGACGCTATCTCCCGGATAGCCAGCATCGACGCCTCGCGGACGACGGCCTCAAGCTCTGCGCCGGAGAAGCCGTCGGTCTCTTCGGCGAGGGCCTCGATAGCGACGTCCTCGGCGAGTGGCTTCCCGGCGGTGTGGACGGCCAGAATCTCCTCGCGGGCCGCCCGGTCGGGGTTCGGGACCTCGACGTGCTGTTCGAGCCGACCCGGCCGCAACAGCGCGTCGTCGATCATGTCCCGGCGGTTGGTCGCGGCCAGCACGACCAGATTGGGGTTCTCGGTGATGCCGTCAAGTTCCGCGAGCAGTTGCGAGACGACCCGTTCGGTGACCTCGTTGCCCTGGCCGCGGTGGCTGGCGATGGCGTCGATCTCGTCCAGGAAGATGATGCTCGGCGCGGTCTGGCGGGCGCGTTCGAACAGCTCACGCACCGCTTCCTCGCTCTCGCCGACGTAGCGGTCCATGATCTCGGGGCCGGCGACGTGGATGAAGTTCACGTCGCTCTCGCCGGCGACGGCCCGGGCGAGCAGGGTTTTGCCGGTCCCCGGCGGGCCATACAGGAGGATGCCACTCGGCGGGTCGGTGTTGGTCGCGGTGAACAGCTCCCCGTACGACAGCGGCCACTCGATGGTCTCGGTCAGGGTCTGTTTGACCTCGGACAGCCCACCCACGTCGTCGAAGGTGGCCGACGGCGACTCGGCGACGTACTCCCGCATCGCGCTGGGGTCGACCGTGGCGAGTGCGGTCTCGAAGTCCTCGCGGTGGACGTCGCCGTCGTCGCGGTCGGCCCGGAGCGCGGCCATCGCGGCCTCGGTCGTCAGCGAGGCGAGGTCCGCCCCCACGAAGCCGTGTGTCTGTGCGGCAATGCGGTCGAGGTCGACGTCCTCGTGCAGCGGCATGTCCCGCGTGGTGACGTCCAGAATCTCGCGGCGGCCGTGCTCGCCGGGGACACCGATCTCGATCTCGCGGTCGAAACGGCCGCCGCGGCGCAGCGCGGGGTCGATGGCGTCGACGCGGTTCGTCGCGCCGATGACGACGACGCGGCCCCGGTCTTCGAGGCCGTCCATCAGCGTGAGCAACTGGGCGACGACGCGGTTCTCCATGTCGGCGTCCTCGTCGCGGGAGCCGGCGATGGAGTCGATCTCGTCGACGAAGAGGATTGACGGCGCGTTCGCTTCCGCCTTCTCGAAGGCCTCGCGAAGGCGCTCCTCGCTTTCGCCCTTGTACTTCGAGACGATTTCCGGACCGGAGATGGTGTCGAAGTACGCGTCGACCTCGTTGGCGACGGCCCGCGCGATGAGGGTCTTCCCCGTTCCGGGCGGGCCATGGAGCAACACGCCGCTGGGCGGGTCGATACCCAGGCGGCGGAACTCCTCGGGTTCCGTGAGGGGCATCTCTATCATCTCGCGGATGCGGTCCAGTTCCTCGTCGAGGCCACCGATGTCCTCGTAGCTTACACCCGAGTCCGTCTCGGCAGTCGGCGCGTTCGCGGCTGTCGCATCGCCGGCCGTCGACCGGCTCGCGTCGCCGCCGTCGAGGCCTGGCAGCACAGTCACTGCCGTCGTGCCGGTGACGCGAACCGGTCCGGACGGGGCGGTTTTACGGACGAGGAAGGTACCTAACCCCTCGATGTGGGTCCGCTCGTCGGCCTGGATGATCTGGTCGACCAGCCGCTTCCCGACGAGGCTCTCGTAGTCCTCGCTGCCCGGTATCGGTTCGACCGGCTGGACGGCTATCTCGGTGGCCTCGGAGACCGAGCCGCTGGTCACCGTGACCGTATCGCCGATGTTGACGCCGGCGTTTGCCCGGGTGTCTGAATCGATGCGGACGAACGAGCCGTCGTCGTCAGCCGGCCAGACCTTCACGACGGTCACGTCGTCGCCCTCGATGATGACTGGCGACCCGCTCAACACCCCTAGTTCGGTCCGTGCGGACTCCGGCAGTCGTGCGATGCCGCGCCCGGCGTCGCGCTTGTTCGCACCCTCGACGGTGAGTTCGACACCGGCGTCTCTGGACCCGCTCATGCCGTCTTCTTGCAATCCGACTCCCTTGAGGGTTCCCGTTGTGTCGCGGGAAAATAATATACGGGCGGCCATTCGAGTCTCTGGTATGGTTGTCCAGACCGAGCGAGACGACATTACGTGGTACAAGTGCGAGACTTGTGGCCTGATGTTCGACGACCAGAGCGACGCCCGCCAGCACGAGGAGAACTGCGACGACGAGGACCCGTCCTACATCCAGTAGCGGGCCTCGACGGCGCGGTCACGCGTCTCCCGAACCGCCGCGCTCACGCCTCGACGATTTCGAAGCTCCGCTCGCCGAGCTCGTCCTCCTCGAAGACGAACACCCGACCGTTCGTCACGTCGTAGTCGACTTCGACTTGCGTCCGCATCTGCCTGTCCCGGACCGTGACCCCCGGGAACAGTTCGTCTTCCTCCCCGTCGTCGAGGATGACCCGGCCGACCCCCGTCTCTTCGAGGATATCGTCGTGGGTACGGAGGTCGTTGACGTACACGAGGATGCCCGACGTCTCCGTCTCGTCGGTTATCAGGACGTGTGTGTCCTTGCCCGGAGCTGTCTGGATACTCCCCTCGACCGCCGTCGGGACGCCGTGATAGAACGCCTGACGGCCGTCGAGGTACTCCACGACGACGCCGTCCTCGGTCAGTTCGACCGAGACGGTGTCCGGTGCGATGTCCGACCGGTTGCTCATACCACTCGTTCCGGCGGCGCGCTCAAAAGTGCCGCGTTGTCCGCTTCGACCCGGGAGGCTTCGATACCATGTGTCGGACAGCACTCTCGGGCGGGGTGCGAAAGGGACTAGTGACTCGCCTGTCTCCGTCTCAACATGACGAAGACCCTCGTCGTCGGACTCGACGGAGCGAGCTGGGAACTGCTCGACCCGTGGATAGCGGCCGGCGAGCTCCCGAACCTGGCCGCCTTGCGGGACACCGGAACCTGGGCGGGGACGCGGAGCTGTCTCCCGCCCGTGACCTTCCCGAACTGGAAGTGCTACTCCTCGGGCAAGGACCCCGGCGGGTTCGGCGTCTTCTGGTTCGAGAACGTCGACCTCGCCGCGGGCGAGATCAACGTGATGAACGGCGGCGACTACGACACCGCCGAGCTGTGGGACTACCTCAACGACGAGGGGCAGTCGGCCGGCGTCGTCAACATGCCGACGATGTACCCTCCGCGGGACATCGACGAGCTCGTCGTCGCCGGCGGCCCGGACGCCGTCGAGGGCGAGTACCGGTCTATCAGCTCCGGGTACACCTCGCCGCCTGAGCTGGCCGGGGAACTCGAAGACCGGTTCGACTACAGCGTCCACCCGGACCCGCTGTTGTCCTCCAACGACGAGCGCGGCGCGGAGGTCGAGGCCATCCTGGACCTGCTGGAGACGCGCTTCGAGGTGGCGACGCATCTCATGGACGAGCGGGACCTCGATTTCGTCCACGTGACACTGTTCTACCTGAACGTCCTCCATCACTTCTTCTGGGACGACGAGCCGAGCCTGCGTGCGTGGCGACTGGTCGACGAGTGGGTCGGCCGGCTCGACGACCGCGAGGACCTGAACCTCGTACTGATGTCAGACCACGGCTGTGACGCCACCCAGACCGAGTTCTACATCAACGAGTGGCTGGCCGAGAACGGCTATCAGGTCCGGGACACGAGCGTCGACGCCGTGCTCACCCGGGTCGGACTCGACCGTGAGAACCTGCTTGCGGTCGCAAAGCGGGCCGGGCTGGTGGATACGCTCGCCCGTGTCGTTCCCGAATCCATCCAGCAGCTGGTCCCGCAACGGGACGGCGTCAAGCGGGACCGCAAGCTCGAAGCCATCGACCTGGAACAGACGAAGGTCGTCGCGAGCGGGCAGGGGCCGGTGTACATCAACCCCCGGTTCGACGTGGAATCGGTCCGTGAGTCGCTCATGGCCGACCTCCGCGAGGTCGAGGACGAACACGGGCCGCTGTTCACCGACGTCTACCGGGGCGAGGAGGTGTACCACGGCCCCTACGTCGACGCCGGCCCCGAGGTAGTCGTCGACCAGCGCCCGGGCGTCCACGTCAACGACGGCATCGGCGGCGGGACCGTCCAGAGCGGTCCCGACCGCTGGGCGGCCGAGAACACGCCCTACGGCATCTTCGTCGCCAGCGGACCGGACTTCCAGCCACAGGGCGAACTCGACAGAATCAGCATCCTCGACATCGCGCCGACGGTGCTGGCCGCCCACGGCTGTGCCGTCCCGACTGACATGCGCGGCGAGGTGCTCCCGGTGTTTTCCGACGACCCCGCCGTCGGCGAACGTGCGCCACTCAGTATCGAGGAGGCCCTCGGAAGCGACGACGGCGACGCCGTCGAGGACCGGCTGAAACAGCTGGGATACATGGAGTAACCCCGTCTGTGATAGCGATTGGGTTCGAATGAGTGAACCCAATGGGATAAGTAGCCGCTCCCGATAGAGACCGGTATGGTTAGCATCGATCTGAACAACAGCCAGCGAACGATGCTTACGACGCTGGTAAACAAGTATCAACAGACCGGTGAGGCGGTCACCGGTGAGACAATCGCGGAGGAAATCGACCGCAACCCCGGGACGGTACGGAACCAGATGCAGAGTCTGACGTCGCTGGGGCTCGTCGAAGGGATTCCCGGGCCCACGGGCGGATACAAGCCGACGTCCAACGCCTTCGACGCGATCGACCGCCAGCAGATAGACGAGGCCGAGAGCGTCACCGTCGCCCACGACTACGATCGGGTCGACGTCACCGTCGAGGAAATCAACTTCACGAACGTCCACGACCCGGAGAAGTGCCGGGCCCGGTTCCACCTCCAGAGCTCGGTGCAGGGCTTCAGCGAAGGCCAGGCGGTCATCCTCGGGCCGACGCCCATCTCGAAGCTCGTCGTCGCCGGGACAGTCGTCGCAGTCGACGAATCGAACAGCGAAATCCTCCTCGACGTCGCGAAAATCGAAGCGCCCGTCGAAGCGCCGAACAAATAAGCCGTCCGTGCGGCCACGCAGGGTGATATAGCCGCTTCAGGGGGTGGCGGTTCAGGGGTCCACTCGGTCGATCCACAGCGTCGGCGTCTCTATTTCGTCTTCGGTGGGCAGGGTGTCCGGTGAGTCCCAGACACGCCCGGCCGCAGCGACGCCGCGGGCGTCTGCTACCGTGTCGAAGAAGGCCTTCCCGCGTTCGTACTGCTGGCGTTTCATCCCGAGACCGAGCAGCCGGCGCATGAGCGACGCGATGGGGCCACGTCCCTGTCGGCGCTCGTCGACTTTCCGCCGCAGGTCGTCGTATTCGTCGTCGAAGGCGCGGTCCATCAGCAGTTCCGCGTACCCCTCGACGGCGGTCATCGTCGTATCGAGTTCGCCGAGCGTCGCGCGGTCGATGTTGCCGTCGGTGAGGTTCTCGATGGCGTCCTCCATCGCCGTTTCGAGGTGGTCAGAGAGCCACGGGGCCGCGCCGAACTCCGCCGCGTGGGTGACCTCGTGGAAGGCTATCCAGCGGCGAAAGCGGTCCCGCTCGACGTTCAACTGGTCGGCGACCCGGTGGATGTTGGGGCGAACGAAATACAGCGCGTGAGCGTCGTTGTCGGCGAGCAGGACGGGGTCGTACTGGCCCAGGACGTTGTTCCCCAGAAACGACAGCGCAACGGCCATCGAACCGGTGTTGACCACGCGGGCGATGCCGGGGATGTACTCGGCCTGCTGTTCGACCGGCTCCATCACGCGGCTGAACGTGGCCACGTTGGCGTCGATCCAGTGGTGGCGGTTCTGGATCTCGACTGTCTCGGGCAGGTCGAAGGCGAGCTGGCCGACCTCCCGGACGCGGTTTCTGGCGTCCCGGACGTCGGTCGCGTAGCCGTCGCGCTCGGGCGTCCCGACGGTGAGGTCGCCAGTGTCCGTGGCGGCCTTCGCGGCGTCGGCGACGGCGCTCCAGTCGATGGGGCCGTCGCCGGTCGCGCCGGCGACAGCCTGAACGCTGTGGTATAGTCCCATACGTCTGAAATGAGGCGGGAGAAAATAGGCCTTCTCCCTGTCAAACCGACCACCGGCGTTCGGTTCCAGGCTTGCAAAACCGCAGGAGAGAGTCCCTTACAGGTCTCCGTCGCTGTCGTCATCGGCGTCGGACCCGCCGAGATACAGGCGCAGGACGACGGCGACGACCACGACGACACCGAGCAGTACGAGCGCGAGACGACCGACGCTGGGGCCACCGCCGGCTGCCTCGTCGGTTTCGTCGCCCGAGTCGTCCGTTCCGGCCCGCGACCACCGCGATTTGCTCGCCGATTCGTCGTCGTCAGAACTGAACGGGGCGTTGGCGGTGAACTCCGCGCCGTCGAGATGCAGTTCGAGGAGGGTGAATTTGGCCATGATGTCAGTTCGACGCCGCGACTCTTAGCCGTGGCGGTACCAGCGCCGTATCGGTGCGGTCCCCGGACCGCGCGCCGGCCGCTGTTTTCATCAGTAATGGGCGACTACTCCGCGTATGGACACACGACGACGCGAGTTCCTGGAATCGCTTCTGACGACGCCCGGCCCCTCGGGGTACGAGGCCGACAGCCAGCGGGTGTGGCTCGACTACGTCAGCGAGTTCGCCGACGAGGTCCGGACGGACGATTACGGGAACGCCGTCGCGAAAGTCGAGGGCGGCGACACGACCGTCGCGCTCGCGGGTCATGGCGACGAGATCGGGTTCATCGTCCGGAACCTCACCGACGACGGGTTCGTCAAACTGGGCCGTATCGGCGGCTCGGACAAGACCGTCTCGCGCGGGCAACACGTCACCATCCACACGGCCGACGGCCCCGTCTCCGGCGTCGTGGGACAGACCGCGATCCACCTCCGGGACCCGGAGGAGGACTCCGTCCCGGAGATTGCCGAACAGTACGTCGACGTGGGGGCCGAGGACGGCGACGAGGTGGAGTCGCTCGTCGACCGCGGCGACCCGGTGACGTTCGTCCAGACGCTGAGCGAACTGGAGAACGGCCGCCTCGCTGCGCGGGGGATGGACAACCGCATCGGCATCTGGGCGGCCGCCGAAGGGCTTCGACGCGTGGCGGAGACCGGCACGGACGCGACGGTGTACGCCGTCTCTACGGTCCAGGAGGAGGTCGGCGTACAGGGGGCGAAGATGGTCGGGTTCGACCTCGCACCGGACGTCGCTATCGCCGCTGACGTGACCCACGCGACAGACTCGCCGGACTCGCCAGGGAAGGCCGCTACGGGTGTCGAACTCGGTGCGGGACCGGTCGTCGCCCGCGGGAGCGCGAACCATCCTGTCGTCGTCGATGCCCTCCGTGAGACGAGCGAGGCAGCGGACATCGACATCCAGTTGCAGGCGACAGGTATTCGGACCGGAACGGACGCAGACGCGTTCTACACCTCGCGAGGCGGCATCCCGTCGGCCAACGTCGGTCTGCCGAATCGCTACATGCACACCCCGGTCGAAGTCATCGACCCCGACGACCTCGACGCGCTCGCGGACCTGCTGGCCGGCTTCGCCGGCCGAGCGGCCGAAAACGCGCCGTTCACCGTGGACGTGTAGCCGCCAGCAATCATGTCAACCAATCACCAGCCTTCACATCAAACGGTACGTTTAAGCGGCCATCACTATCCAAACCGTACATGAGTGGACGACCGCTGGATGTACTCGAAGCGTCCCTTGGTGAGACAGTCACCGTGCAGCTGAAGGGTGGCGAGATATTCGAGGGGGAGCTGGCGGGGTACGACCAGCACATGAACCTCGTCGTCGAGGAGGAAGACACAACGATTATACGCGGCGATAACGTCGTCTCAATTACTCCATGACTGGCGCAGGAACTCCGAGTCAGGGCAAGAAAAACACCACGACACACACGAAGTGTCGACGGTGTGGCGAAAAGTCGTATCACACGAAAAAGAAGGTCTGCTCGTCGTGCGGTTTCGGCAAGTCGGCCAAGCGACGTGACTACGAGTGGCAGTCGAAAGCGGGCGAATAACACACTCACCACAAATGCACGAGAAGTGCGGCGTTGTTGGCATCTCTTTGGAGGACCGTGACGCCGCCCGACCACTCTACTACTCCTTGTACGCGCTCCAGCACCGCGGCCAGGAATCGGCCGGCATCGTCACCCACGACGGGTTCCAGCAACACAGCCACGTCGAGATGGGGCTCGTCGGTGACGCCTTCGACCCCGGCGACCTGGAATCGCTCAACGGGTCGAACGGCATCGGTCACGTCCGGTACCCGACCGCGGGGAGCGTCAACGCCTGCTGTGCCCAGCCCTTTTCGGTCTCGTTCAAGTCGGGGTCGCTGGGCCTGTCTCACAACGGGAACCTCGTCAACGCCGACGAGATCGGCGACGAACTGGCCGACCTCGGCCACGCCTTCACGTCCGACGGCGATACCGAGGTCATCGCCCACGACCTCGCGCGTAATCTCCTAGAGGAGGACCTGGTTCGGGCTGTCAAGCGGACGATGAACCGCATCCACGGGTCGTACTCGCTGACCATCATGCACGACGAGACGGTGCTCGGCGTCCGCGACCCACAGGGGAACCGCCCGCTGTGTATCGGAGAGCTCGAGGACGGCTACGTCCTCGCCTCCGAATCGGCAGCCATCGACACCCTCGACGGCGAGCTGATCCGGGACGTCAAGCCCGGCGAACTCGTCGTCCTGTACGCCGACGGGACCGGCTTCGACACCTACCAGCTCGTCGAGGCGGAGAACACGGCCAACTGCTTCTTCGAACACGTCTACTTCGCGCGACCGGACTCGACCATCGACGAGAACCTCGTCTACGAGGTCCGACGCGAACTGGGCCGGAAACTCTGGGAGGAGTCCGGCGTCGAATCGGACGTGGTGTTGCCGGTTCCAGACTCCGGGCGCGCGTTCGCCTCCGGATACGCCGAGGCCGCACAGGACGACGGTTCGGACATCGAGTTCGCCGAGGGACTGATGAAAAACCGCTACGTCGGCCGCACCTTCATCATGCCGACACAGGACGAACGCGAGCGGGCCGTCCGACTGAAGCTCAACCCGATAAAGTCCACAATCGAGGGCAAACGCGTCACTATCATCGACGACTCTATCGTCCGCGGGACCACCTCGACGCAACTGATTCAGCTGCTGAAAGACGCCGGTGCCAAAGAGGTCCACGTCCGCATCGGCGCGCCGCCAATCGTCGCCCCCTGTTACATGGGTATCGACATGGCCTCCCGCGACGAACTCATCGCCGGGGACCAGTCGGTCGAGGAGATCCGCGACGAAATCGAGGCGGACTCGCTGTCGTATCTCTCTATCGACGCCATCGCGGAGACGCTTGACAAGAGCCGCACGGACCTCTGTCTCGGCTGTGTCACGGGGGAGTACCCCTACGACATCGACGGCGAGGCGACGGACCGCGACGTCGTCCGCCCGAATATCGGGACGCCGTCGAGTCCGGCCGACGACTGACAGCGCGGAATATTCACACGTCGCTTGACAGCTACCACACCAGGTACAGCATCGCGTACACGACGATACCCATCGAGAAGGAAATCAGCCACAGCCCCGCAGCCAGCTTCCCGGCCCGCGGGTGGTTCGTCGACGGCAGCTCCGAGACGGGGTACGTGTAGGCCAGCAGCAGGACGTAGTACACCGCCGGGATAGCGACGATAGCGAGCAGGATGTGCACGGCGAGAAACGGGAAGTAGAAGTAGGTCTCGACGACCGACGGGCCGGCAAAATCCGTCGGCCCCACCAGCGTTATCCGGTAGAGGTACAGGACGAGAAACAGGGCGAACAGGCCAAACGAGGAGAGCATCAGCTTGCGGTGCCGGGCGACGTCCCCGCGGCGAATCGCCCGGACGCCGCCGACGATAGTGCCGATAGCGAGGGCGCTGATGACAGCGTTGGCGTGTGGGATGGCCCCGAGAACGGTCGCGGGAGCGGCGGGCAGAACCGACCGGGGAATCGCTCCGAGAACGGCCCCGAACACGAGTGCGAGCGACACGACCGTCAACAGGCCAGTGAGTGCTGGCACGCGATACCGAGCCTGGAGATCCATACCCCGTCTGCGGACTGGACGTAAAATACGGTTTCGAGTCACGTACGGCGAATCGGGTCGCTACCTGGCGTTCGCTGTGGGCCGTTGGACGCCGGTCACGTCCAGGCGGACGGGTAGTGGCGGGAAACGCGGCTCCGTCGGGGTAGACACAATCCAGACGCCGGAACTACGCCTGCAACACGGAAAAAACAGCAGCGGTGTGCCGACCGTCGCTACTGGAAGGTGCGACTGGCCGTGCTCTCTTCAGTGACGTCGGGTTCGGCCCGGTCGAAGCGCTGCTCGATCTCGTCGTAGCGCTCGCGGGTCTCCTCGGTGACGCTGGGGCCGACTTCCTCGAGCGCGTGCTCGAAGTGGTCCATCGTCACGCGGACGTTGCTGACGCTGTCGCCGATCTCCTCGGGGTCCACGCTGTTGATGAACTCCCGGGTCGCGGCCATCGAGGCCTCGCGGGCGACCGCTTCGATGTCCGCGCCGACGTAGCCGTCCGTGCGGCTGGCCAGGTCGTCGAGGTCGACGCCGTCGGCCAGCGGCTTGTTCCGGGTGTGGACCTGGAAGATGGCACGCCGGGCCTCCTCGTCCGGGACGGGCACGTGGACGTGCCTGTCGAGCCGACCGGGGCGCAGGAGCGCGTCGTCGATGAGGTCCGGACGGTTCGTGGTCGCGACGACCACGACGTTCTCCATGTCCTCGATGCCGTCCAGTTCCGTCAGGAGCTGGGAGACGACCCGTTCGCCGACACCGGAGTCGGTCGTGCCGCCGCCACGCTCCCCGGCGATGGAGTCGATCTCGTCGAAGAACACCACGGTCGGGGCGTTCTCGCGGGCCTTGCTGAACACTTCGCGGACGCCCTTCTCGGACTCACCGACGAACTTGTTCAGGAGTTCCGGCCCCTTCACGGAGATGAAGTTGGACTGGGCCTCGTTGGCGACGGCCTTGGCAAGCAGCGTCTTCCCGGTGCCGGGCGGGCCGTACATCAGCACGCCCTTGGCGGCTTCGAGGTCCATCGACTCGAAGACGTCCTCGTACTCCAGGGGCCACTGGATGGTCTCCCGGAGCCGCTCTTTGGTGTCTTCGAGGCCACCGACGGAGTCCCAGGTGACATCCGGGACTTCGACGAAGACTTCTCGCAGCGCAGAGGGCTCGATGCCCTTCATCGCCTCGCGGAAGTCCGTGTCGCTGATCTCCAGCCGTTCCAGCACCTCGGCGTCGATCTCGTCGGATTCGAGGTCGAGCTCGGGGCGGATGCGCCGCAGGGCGTTCATTGCGCTCTCTTTCGTGAGGGAGGCGAGGTCAGCCCCGACGAAACCGTGCGTGTTCTCGGCGTAGTTCTCGATATCGATCTCCTCGGAGAGGGGCATCCCGCGGGTGTGGACCTGCAGGATCTCCTTGCGGCCCTCCTTGTCCGGAACGCCGATCTCGATCTCGCGGTCGAAGCGGCCGCCGCGGCGCAGTGCGGGGTCGATGGCGTCGACGCGGTTCGTCGCGCCGATGACGATGACCTGTCCGCGCTCTTCGAGCCCGTCCATCAGGCTGAGCAGCTGGGCGACGACGCGGCGTTCCACGTCGCCCTGGGTCTCGCCGCGCTTCGGGGCGATGGAGTCGATCTCGTCGATGAAGACGATGGCGGGGGCGTTCTCCGAGGCCTCGTCGAAGACCTCACGGAGTTGCTCCTCGCTCTCGCCGTAGTACTTCGACATGATCTCCGGCCCGGAAATGGTGGTGAAGTACGCGTCGATCTCGTTGGCAACGGCCTTGGCCATCAGCGTCTTCCCGGTGCCGGGTGGGCCATGGAGCAGGACGCCCTTCGGCGGCTCGATGCCGAGCTGCTGGAACAGCTCTGGGTGGCGCATCGGCAGCTCGATCATCTCGCGGACCTGTTCGAGCTCTCGGTCGAGGCCGCCGATGTCCTCGTAGGTCACGTCGGGCGTGTCGCTCGCTTCGGGCGCGCCCTCGCCGCTGTGGACCTGCTCGGCGGGCATCTCGCTGACCTGGATGTCCGTGGAGTCGGTCACGACGACGGTCCCGGAGGGATCGGTCTCTGCGATTTTCACCGGGATCTTCTGGCCGGACATAGAGGAGAGCGGGCCGAGTCCGAAGCTCACCGGAACGGTCTGGCCCTGCGTGACGGCCTGGCCGCTGAGGTTGTTGCGAATCATCGGCCCGACGTTCCCCCGAACCCGGAGGTTCTGGGGCAGCGCGACGGTGACCGCGGTCGCGGGGTTGACGTCGGCCTTTTCGATGTTTACGTGGTCGTCGATACCGACGTTGGCTTCCTGTCGGAGCTGGCCGTCGATACGGACGATGCCCTTCCCCCCGTCTTCGGGGTAGCCGGGCCAGACGCGGGCGACCGCGCGGCTGTCCTGTTTCCCTTGGAGAACGATGTAGTCGCCGTTCTCGAGTTCGAGTTCGTCCATCGCGGCCCGGTCGATAGCCGCGAGGCCACGGCCGGCGTCTTTCTGTTTGAGTGGTTTGACAGTAAGTCTCATCAGTTATCTCCCTCGTTCTCTGACAGTTCGATAGTGAGAACCCCGTGATTCATAAACGCTCGTGCGTCGTCGGGGATCTCCTGTTCGTGCTGTTGGCCGTCGGCGACGACGATGACAGTCCCGTCGACCACATCGACACTCGCATCGGCAGCGGGTCCCACGTCCGCCGCGAGAACGACGCTGTCGTCGTACTCGAATCGGCGGAGGGGCGTCTCGTCGAACAACTGCTGTTCTGAAGTCATGCTAACTCAAGGTAAGTGTGATAAGTATATAAACTTATCGCTGAAATACGCTGTACGGCGGGAAAATAAGGATAGTTGCTTGAATGCGGTTCACATCCCTACTGAGCGCTCCAACGTTTTATCCACACCGCTTGCGAACGGTGGTGCATGGAGTGGGTCAGTGATAGCGGACGAGTCACGGCGTACAGGCAGACGCGACCCGGGGCCTCTGGACCGACCGCGCTGTATGTCCACGGCAGCGGCGCGACACACCGCGTGTGGGGTCACCAGTACGCGTCGTCGGGGCCGACCCAGCCCGCCGTCGCGCTGGACCTGTCAGGCCACGGGGATTCGGACGACATCAGCGCCGGAGCCGGGACCGAGGCACTCGATGCGTACGCGGACGACGTGGTGGCTGTGGGGCGGGAGACGGACGCGGACGTGCTGGTCGGGAATTCGCTGGGCGGGGCCATCGCCCAGTGGGTCGCGCTGGAACGGGACTGGACGCCCCAAGCGGTGGTGTTGCTGGGAACCGGCCCTGAACTCCCAGTGTTCGAAGGGCTGCAGGAATGGCTCGCGAACGACTGGGACCGAGCCGTCGAGTTCCTGCACGAACGGGACCGCCTGTTCCACGACACCGACCACGAGGCCGTGTCCCGCTCCCGCGAACAGATGGAGGCAGTCGGACAGGCGGTGACCCGCCGCGATTTCATGACGTGTGACGGGTTCGACGTGCGCGACCGGCTGGGCGAGATTGACGTGCCTGTGCTGGCTGTCTGTGGCGAACACGACAAACTGACCCCGCGGGCGTATCACGAGACACTGGCCCGAGAGGTCCCCGACGGAGAGGTGTCGTTCGTCCCCGACGCTGCCCATCTCGCGATGGTCGAACAGCCCGAGATGTTCAACGATGTCCTGGCGGAGTTCATCGAGGACACGGTCTGAACGGGTCTCCGCCCCTAGAGCGGGCTACTCTCCGGGATAGACCCACGGTCCGAGCGCGAAAAACAGCAGGGCGATGGCAAGCATCGCTCGTGGCCCAGCCCGGAAGAAGGCCGTCGGCGCAACGACGGCTACCGCCTGTACCACACCCATCGGGATGGCGTGTTTCGGCCCCGGCTTGGGGTAGTCGAAGGGCGCAATCATCGCCAGCGAGAGGCCGAGCGCGCCGACACTCAGCACGAGCGGGTCCGTGACGCCGCTCAGATACGCCGTCGCGATGATGATGCTCCCGAGGGTGTTCGGCATGCCCGGCCGCTCGTCGGGTGAATCGAAGTACGTCGAGTAGAAGGCTGTCCGGACGATTGAACAGACGACGTACGCGGAGGCGAGCAACGCGAGGCCGACAAACACGGCCGGATGGGCGGCCTCGATACCGCCGTAGGCGTCCGTCAACAGCACGTACAGAAAGAGGCTCGGTGTCGCACCGAACGACACCACGTCAGTTACGGAGTCGAGCAGCGGGCCGACCGCCGAACTGTCGCCGTTCCGGGCGACGATACCATCGATCGCGTCCGCGATGACCGCCAGCAGAATGAGCCGAGCGGCCAGGTGGGGGTCGGTGAAGGCGATGGCTCCGGCGACGAACCCGACGACGGCGTTGAACAACGTCACCGTGTCGGCGACACTGAGTCGTCGGCGTACCTCGAAGCCCATGGTTCTCCGGTTGGCCACGGCGTATATGAAGGACTCGAAAACGAACGCCCCGCAGTCCCGACCGTTACTCCTCCGGGAGGTCGTGGCCGACGACGAGGCGAGCGGCGGTGGCGAACGTCCCGACCACCAGAATCACCAGCTCCCAGCCGCTCCGGGCGATGGGGAACACGCGGTCGACGTTGTCCGGTTCAGACTGTCCGGGATTGGGGTCGATGCCCGTACTCATCTGCACCTCGCTTGAGTTGCCCATCGACTGCGTGGTTGAACCGCCGCTGGCGCCAGTTCCACCGGTAGCGCCCTGGGATGTCGGCTGGGGCAGTTCGACGAACGTCTGGACGATTCCGCGCTGGCTCGACAGCTCCAGATGGCCGCTGAGCTGATAGAACTGGTCGTACAGCGGCCAGAACAGGTTCGCACCGCCTGTAATCAGGTCGAGGACGACGTGGCCCACCGCGTACACCACGACACAGAACCAACTGACCCGAACACCGTACGCCCCCCACCGGCCCCTGATATACGAGTCCTCCCGTGCGTACAGGTCGACCCCGATAAGGAGCGCCAGCACCGCCGGGATGACGAGGTTCGTCGTCGCGGCCCGGTGGCCGGCCTGCCAGTAGAGGCCGATGAACGCGTCCACGTCGGGGAACGTGACGACAAGTATCGACAGGAGGAGCGACCGCCTGTCGAATGCGGCGCCCAGCAGCGTCGCAGCGAGCAACCCCACGAAGGCGTAGTGAACCACCAGCGAAGGCATATGGACAGCACTACCACCACAGAAATGAGCGTTGTGGTGGGTGGTATCAGAATTAGAAACCACCCGGCTGATTAATAATGCCGGATAAGTACGTCTGTAATGGGGAGTCTGTGGGATGGTACGGCACCCAGCAGTACCTCTCTCTTCGCGACACATCGGGTCACACTGTGGGCTGTAACTGCTGTACTGTATCCGCCACCCCGGGGTGGCGCAGTTCGTCACAGACGGACAGCTGACACATCAGAAGAGCGGAAAACACGTACCGACGGCGTGCCGTTCAGTCCGCCGTTATCTCTTGCTGTGCGGTGGCGGCTTCGTCTTCAACCGGGGCGACGAGCCTGTAGCCCCCGTACAGGGCCAGGACCAGGATGCCTGCCAGGACCAGCCCGGTCCGGAGCGTCGGGTCGACCATCGGGGTCGCGATGACCTCGCCTGCGTCGTTCGTCAGCGGCGCCGCGCCGTATGGCTTACCCGCCAGTATCTCCACGATGCCGAGGACGACGACGCCCAGCAGCATCAGTCCGCCGCTGAGTGCCATCGCCGCTTTGTCGATGACGGTGGTTTGTTGTTGCATTGGTGGTCACCTCGTCAGCCGAGCAGGTACCTCAGTTTCGGGTTTCGTTCGACCAGTTTGGTCTTCTCGATGATGGCGTCGAGGCCGTAGTAGCGGCCGGTGGCCAGCACGATCATCGTCATGAACAGCAGCAGGCCCATGAAGTCGCTGTTGACCAGCCCGTGGCCGAAGCCCGCGTTGCCGATCCAGAACAGGGCCATGAAGAAGACCCCGAACACGGATGCGAGCCTGACCAGCGCGCCAACCATCAGTCCGAGCCCGATGAGCGTCTCGCCCAGCGGCACCATCGCCTGAATGAGCCAGCCGAGGTGTTCGCCCATCAGCACGGGGATCGGACCGAGTGCCGTGCCAGTCATCTGCCTGAGATACGCCGGCCCGTAGGTGTAGGCCAGCCCGTCCTCGATGAGCTTCGTTACGCCTGCGTGGAAGAACCACCAGCCGGTTACGACACGCAGGAACGCCAGCCAGTACGCGGTCCAGGCCCCGCCGAGCTCTAGCTCGAACTCGTCTGCCAGGGGGTTCGCCGCTTGATAGGACATCTGTGTCACCTCACATATGGAGTTCCGAGTCGGAATGACATATAAGGGAACGTGTGTTCCCAGAGAGTGAAAACACATCTCAACGCCTGAAAAGCCTAGTATCTGCGATTCAGCCTGTCGCCGCCCGTTCGGCTGTCGGTTTTTATTCCCCGTATGGGAGTGCCAGCCGGTCCCGGGCCACCGTGAGGTTCAAACCCTCCATGCGACTACGCTATGACAGCAATGGTACTCGAACTGTCGGGCGAACACACCACGGCGCGGGTGATGGTCGACGACGTATCGCTCGTCGAGGCGGGGTGTCGGGAGCAGATCGAGACGCTCATCGACCATCCCGCGTTCACCGAGCCGGTCCGGATCATGCCGGACACGCACTGGGGGGCCGGCGCGCCAATCGGCTTCACGATGCCGCTGGGCGAGCGCGTCGTCCCCAACATCGTCGGCGTCGACGTGGGCTGTGGGATGGCTGCGACGAACCTCGGGCCGGAGCTCCCGCTGGAGGACGCCGAGCGCGAGCGCCGCGTGCGCGAAGCGGTCCCGATGGGGCGGTCGGTCCACGACTACGACGACGCCGCCCATCTAGTCGAGGCGTTCCCGTTCGAGCGCGCGAACCGCGTCTTCGAGCAGCTCGACGCGGCGTACGCCGAGCGCTTCGGCGAGCACATCGACCCCGTCGAGTTCGACTTCGACGGCTACGACGGGGACTACTTCGAGTCGCTGTGTGACCGCGTCCTGGCCGACCAGCGCCAGGGCATGAGGTACATAATCAGGAGCGCGGGGACGTTAGGCGGCGGGAACCACTTCGTCGAGTTCGGCCGGGCGCGCGAGTCCGGCGACTACTGGCTGGTCATCCACAGCGGCTCCCGTTATCTGGGCAAGTCCGTTGCCGAGTACTGGCAGTCGACGGCGACGGACCGTCGGACCATCGGCGAGATACGCGAGCAGATCCCCGAGGAGTACGTCGAGTACCTGAAGTTCGACCCGGACACCGTCGAATCGCGAGACCTCTACGCCTGGGTCACCGGCGGCATGGGCGAGTCGTACATCCGGAAGGAGCGCCTCCGCCGCGAGCTGGACGGCAAGGAAATCGAGGACGCCTTCGACGCGCTGGGACAGGTCCAGGACGCCATCCACAGCAGCGACGACGAGGACCGCAACACGGACCTGGACTGGCTCGAAGGCCGCGAGTCCCACGGCTACCTCGTGGACATGCTGTTCGCCCAGCAGTACGCCCGCTGGAACCGGGAGCTGATGAGTGACGCTATCTGCGACGCCCTCGGAGTCGAGCCCGTCGACAGCTTTCAGAGCGTGCACAATTATATAGATTTCAGGGACCTCACCATCCGCAAGGGGGCGACTCCGGCACGCGAGGGCCAGCGGCTGCTGATTCCGTTCAACATGGCCGAGGGGTCGGTCATCGCGCGGGGGAAGGGCAACGACGAGTACCACCAGACTGCTCCTCACGGCGCGGGTCGCGTGATGAGCCGCCGGCAGGCACACAGCGATGTCGACATGGACGAGTTCGCCGCGGCGATGGACGGCGTCTACTCGGAGTCCGTCATCGAGGGCGTCCGCGACGAAGCGCCGATGGCGTACAAGGACGCCGAGGCCATTCTCTCGGCCATCCGACCGACGGCGGATGTCGTCGAGTACGTCGACGCAGTCCACAATCTGAAGGCGACGGAGTAGGCGAACCTGTTAGTCTGGCAGAAAGTGATTTGCGGGCGAAGGCCTTCTATCCCGTATGACCATTCTGGTGGCTATCGCCAACGACTCGGTCTCCGCGGCGGTCATCGATACCGCGGTGCGACTCGCCAACGGGCTCGACGAGGAACTGTACGTCGTCCACCTCGTCGACGAGGACACAGCCGACGGCACGGCCAAACAGCTCCGGGACGAGATGCGCGACCGGTTCCGCGGCGCCACCGTCGTCTCGACGGTCGCTATCGAACACGTCGGTCGGTCCGCGATGCGTTCCGGCACACGAGTCGGCAACGAACTGCTCGAACTCGCGGCCGACGTTGACGTCCGCCACATCGTCATGGGCCACGAGCCGAAGGGGCTGACCGGCAGAATCCGGGAGGGCGACGCGGCGGTCGCTGTCATCGATGCCGCCGACGTGCCGGTCACTATCGTCCCCGACACGCCTGACGACGTGTGAGCGCCGGTATCGTTACAGGCCCAGTTCCCGGCCGAGCACCATCCGCTGTATCTCGCTCGTCCCCTCGCCGATTTCCATGAGCTTCGCGTCCCGGTAGAACCGCTGGGGGGCGAAGTCCGTCGTGTAGCCGTAGCCGCCCAGCACCTGGACGGCGTCCTCCGCGACCTCCCGGCAGATCTCGCTGGCGTCGAGCTTCGCCAGCGAGGAGAGACGCGTCACGTCCGCCCCCTGGTCGTACATCGTTGCAGCCTTGTGAGTCAGCAGGCGAGCCCGCTCGATTTTGCGGTCCATCTCGACGATTTTGTCCCGGATGGCGTCGAACTTCGAGATGGGGCGGTCGAACTGTTCGCGTTCGGTGGCGTAGGATTTCGCGGCCTCGAAGGCCCCCTGTGCCAGCCCCGTCGAGAGCGCTGCGATGGAGATTCGTCCGCCGTTGAGCGTCTTCAGCGTCTGTTCCCAGCCGTCGCCCTCCTCGCCGAGCAGGCGGTCCGCGGGAATCCGGCAGTCGTCGAACTGGAGCTCGCAGGTCGGCGAGGCGTTCAGCCCCATCTTCTCCCACTCAGTCGTCACCGCCCAGCCGTCGTCTTCGGGGGCGACGATGAACGTCGAGATGCCGTCGTAACCGGCCTCGGGGTCGGTGACGGCCTTGACCAGCACCGAGCCGGCGACGGACGCGTTCGTGATGAACTGCTTGGTACCGTTTAGCACGTACTCGTCGCCGTCCCGCTCGGCCGTCGTGTCCATGTCGCTTGCGTCGCTCCCGCTGCCCGGTTCCGTCAGCGCCCAGGCGCCGAGTTGTTCGCCGGACGCGAGCGGTGTGAGCCACCGCTCCTTCTGGGCGTCCGTGCCGAACAGCTCTATGGGCTTGCTCCCGAGCGAGGTATGGGCCACGTACGAGAGCCCGATGCTCCCGGAGACGCGCCCGAGTTCCTCGGCTACGAGCGCATACATCAGCGTGTCGCCGCCCAGACCGCCCCACTCCTCGCTGATGGGCACACCCATCACGTCCAGGTCGCCGAGTTCCTCGAATATCTCCGCCGGAAACCGGTGTTCGTCCTCGATATCCTGGGCTATCGGCCTGATCTCGTTCTCGCAGAACTCGCGGACCGAATCTCGGATCATCCGGTGTTCGCCGGGAACCTCGAACTCCATACCGGTCGTAGGCCCCGTGTGACTAAATACCACGGGGGCAGACACAAGCCATTTGCCCGTCCGCGGCGTTCCTTAGGGGGAATGGCGTTCCGTCGACTTCTCCGCGGGACGGTCCCCTGGAAGCAACTTGAAGGCGTGGTGCGGGCGGTCATCGAGCGATACGACGAGCCCGCGGCTCACGTGGCGTTTCTGGAGGCGAACAACTGGCTCTCGACGCCGCTGGTCGTCAACGACCAGTGGTTCGTCAAAGTCATCACGGGGCAGAACTCGCTGGTCCACACGCTGCTTACTGCCGGCCGCAACATCGGCGCGTTCTCGTCGGGGACGGAGGGCTTTTTCGAGCACTTCGGGACGCCCTACGAGATGGCGGAACACGAACTGGCGGCGACCCGGCGGATGCGGGAGATCGGCGTCAACGCCCCCGAACCAATCGAGGCGTTCGAGTACGACGGGATGGGGGTGCTCGTGCTGGAATACATCCCCGACTTCGAGACGCTCGACAATCTCCCGGCCGAGACCGTCGAGCGACACAGCCCGACGGTGTTTGACTTCCTCCACCGGATGCACGAGGACGGCCTGGCCCACGGCGACTTCCGCTGTGAGAACGTGCTCGTGGCCCACGACGACCTGTACTTCATCGACGCTACGAGCGTCCGCGAGGCGGCGATAAGCGACGCCCGCGCGTACGACCTGGCCTGTGCGCTGGGCGCGCTGGAGCCGCTCATCGGTGCGCCGGCCGCCGTCGCCGCCGCCGCACGCCACTACGATACGTCGGAGCTGCTGGCCGCCGAGGAGTTCCTCGATTTCGTCAACATCCGCCCGGACCACGACTTCGCAGCCGCGGAGATCCGCGGGGCCGTAGAGAAGCGCGCGTAGGACGGCTGGACCGGTGTCAGTCCGTCGGCGTCGCCCCGACCGCCCGGCTTCTGGCGACGACGCCGATGCCGACGAGCACGACGGCCCCGCCGGCGACGGTCGACGGACCGGGCGTCTCCGCGAGCAACAGCAACGCAAGCAGCGCGCTCCCGACCGGTTCGCCCAGCAGCGAGACGCTGACCATGCTGGATTCGACGTGTGCCAGCGCCCAGTTGAGGACGGTGTGGCCGAACACGCCGGGGCCGACGGCCATCGCCAGAAACAGGGCCCACTCGCGGGGCGGGTAGCCGGTCACGGGGTGGCCCGAGGCGACGACGAAGACGAGGAGAGATATCGCGGCGACGCCGTAGACGACGGTCACGTAGGGTATGAGGGGGAACCGCTGGCGGAGCGAGCGCCCGGCGAGCACGTAGCCGGCGGCCATGACGCCGCCGACGAGGGCCAGGACGTTGCCGTACAGCGGGCGCGGGCCGACGGCCCCGCCCCCGAGCAGTTCGCCGATGGACATCACGACGATGCCCCCGATGGCGACCAGGATACCCACCGTCGTGCCGCGCGTGACCCGTTCGTCCAGCAGCGCCCACGCCCCAACGGCGACGAACAGCGGCTGACACTGGACCAGCGTGACCGACGCCGCGACACTCGTCCACGCCAAGCTCTCGAACCACGCGGCGAAGTGAACTGCGAGCGCAACTCCCGTCGCCCCGGCCGCCAGGACGTCCCGACGGGAGAGTCGCCCGAACGCCGACCGATGCCGGCCCAGCGCCAGCGGGGCCAGCAGCGCGGTGGTCAGCAGGACGCGGTAAAAGGCCGCGACCGACGCCGCGGCCGCGCTCCAGCGGACGAGAATCGCGCTCGTACTGACCGCGAGCACGGCGACGGCCAGCGCGATTCGCGGGTCAATTCGCGGCTCGGTCACGCCCATTTCGCCCCGTTGTGGCGCGGAGACACCACGGCCTCGTCAGTCACTGCGACGGCGCGTCCACTCATCCTGTGGCAGTATCCGACACGGGAATAAAGAGACACCGGAGACCATAGTCGGGGCCGCGCCGTCCCCGGGCGAGGGTGTGTTACCCTTCGAGCAGTTCCCTCGTCTTCCGATGGCGGTACCGGAACATCGGCTCCATCCCGAGACAGCCGAACGGGCCAAGCGCCCGGCCCAGCGGCCCGCCGGGCAGTTCGAACTCGACGTGGTCGTGGACGAGCGTCTCCCTGTCGCTCAGCGCCCGGAAGGTGTGGGTGTGCTCCCAGTGGGGGAACGGCCCCTCCTCCATCACGTCGCGGAACATCGCCTCGTCCTCGTCCTCGCCCTCCTCGCGCGCGACGATGTTCGAGACCCAGCGCTGGCGCGGCGGAATCCCGAAGGGCTTGATCGAGGAGACGACGACCGACCCGGCGGTCAGCTCTTCCGGGTCCGGTTCGCCGTCCGGCCCCCGCTCCTCCTCGATGCGGATGTTCATCCAGTCGGGGGTCAGCGCGACCAGCCCGTCGCCCGTCGCGTGGAACTTCCAGACCTCGGACAGCGGGGCCTCGACGCGAACCTGCCGCTCGTATACGTCCATACCCACAGTAGGGGAAGCGTCGGCAAAACACCCGCGATAGACGCGACCGATGCCGGGACCGAGTCAGGGCCAGATGCCGCCTTCCTCGGCGGCCGCGACGACGCGCTGGATGGCGACGACGTACATCGCCGTCCGGAAGTTCGGCGCGCCGGTCTCCTCGTAGGTCTCGACGAGGTCGTCGAACGCGTTCGTGATGATGGTCTCCAGTTCGCTGTTGACGCGCTCTTCGGACCAGTAGAACCGCTGGCGGTTCTGGACCCACTCGAAGTACGACACCGTGACGCCGCCGGCGTTGGCCAGGATGTCGGGGAACACGGCCACGTCGCGGTCCGTGAGGACGTCGTCGGCGTTCGGCGTGAGTGGGCCGTTCGCCGCCTCCACGACTATGTCGGCCTGCACGTCCCGTGCGAGGTCACCGTTGATGGCGTTTTCAAGCGCCGCCGGCACGAGCAGGTCCACGTCCATCGTCAGCAGGTCCTCGTTCGTCAGCTCCTCCGTCGCGCCCCCGTAGCCGGTCAGCGACCCGGTCTCGCTTTTGAACGCCTTCGCCTCGCGTGCGTCGAACCCGTCGGGGTTGTAGACGGCACCGGACGAGTCGGACGCTGCGACGATGTTCGCGCCGAGGTCCTCGATGAGTTTCGCCGACACGGAGCCGGCGTTCCCGTAGCCCTGTACGGCCACCGTCGCGTCCTCGATGTCCTTTCCGAGGTAGTCGAACGCCTCACGGGCGGTGAGCATCACCGAGCGGCCGGTCGCTTCGACGCGGCCCGCACTGCCGCCCGACTCCGGGGCTTTGCCGGTGATGACGCCGGGTTCGGTCGTGTTCTCCAGCGTCTCGTACGTGTCTTTGATCCAGTTCATCTCCCGCTGGCCGGTGTTGACGTCGGGCGCGGGGATGTCCTGGTCCTCGCCGATAATCGGCCGGAGCTCCTTCGCGAACGACCGCGTTATCCGCTCGATCTCGCTGGCCGAGAACTGGCGCGGGTCGATCTCGATGCCGCCCTTCCCGCCGCCGTAGGGGATGTTGACGGCGGCGCACTTGTACACCATCCAGCCGGATAGCGCTTTGACCTCGTCGCGTGTGACCTGCGGGTGATAGCGGATACCGCCCTTGTACGGCCCCCTGTCACCGTTGAACTGCGACCGGTAGGCTCGAAACACTTCGACGGAGCCGTCGTCCATCTCCACCGAGAGGTTCGTCTCCAGCACCCGCTCGGGGTGTTTCAGCCGTTCGAGGACGTCGGTCGAATATTCGAGGTAGTCCGCCGCGTCGTCGATCTGCTCCTGTAGACTTTCAAATGGGTTAACCTCGGGAGACATACGAACAATGACTCGCACTGTGGGCAAAAGGGTACCGCCGTCCATGGGATTGCCCAGCCACAGGAATACCCACAACGGAACTACGCCCTCACTCGCGGTCGATACCGGCGCGCTCGAGAACTCGTATCGCCTGTTTGATCTGTGGTGCGTCGACCATCTCTCCGTCGACGACGAACACGCCACCATCGGCGGCGTCTCGGGCATCGAGTATCCGCTTCGCCCACCTGACCCGTTCCTCGTCGGGCGTGAACGTCTCGTTGATGACCGCGACCTGGGCGGGATGGATAGCGAGCTTCCCGTCGTACCCCAGCTCGACGGCCTCCCGTGCGTCAGACCGGAGCCCGTCGAGGTCGTCGAACGCCGGGTAGTGGGTGTCGATGGGCGACACGCCGGCCGCCCGGGCTGCGAGGACGACGTGCTGGCGCGCGTGGCTCACTTCCCGCCCGCCGGTCGTCCGCGTCGCGCCGATGTCGCCGGCGAGGTCCTCGGCCCCGAACACCAGCGCGTCGGTCGCGGCTGCCGTCGCGATATCCTCGGCGTGCAGGACGCCCGCCGCCGACTCCACCAGCGCCAGCACTGGACAGTCGACGCCGCGGGACTCCAACAGCGATGCCAGTCTCCGGACGTCCGACCCGCTACTCGCCTTCGGGAGCATCACGCTGTCCGGGGCGGGCCCGTCGAGGACGACCGCGAGGTCGGCTTCGGCCCCTGACTCGACAGGATTGACCCGGACACACACCTCGGGAGACGCGGGCATCACGTCGGCCAGCGCCTCGCGGACCGTCTCTCGTGCCGCCGACTTGGCGTCCGGAACGACGGCGTCTTCGAGGTCGTACACGATCACGTCGGCCTCGCTCGCGGCGGCTTTCCGCAGTTTCTCCCCCTCATCGCCCGGGGAGAACAGGACACTTCGGCGGGCCATATCAATCCTACGTCCGCATCCGTAGTAAGTGATTGGCGCCTCGCCAGACACCGCAGGAGTCCACGGCGACTGTCACTGTGACGCGGGACGCCCCCACGGCTAAGAGCCGCCCGCATCTGTGCTCACCTATGCCCGGCAAATACTACGAGGAGTTCACTGCGGGGGAAACCATCGCCCACGAGAAGCGCCGGACCATCAGCGAGAGCGACAACCAGCGGTTCTGTGACCTGACGATGAACCAGCAGCCACTGCACCTCGATGCCGAGTTCGCCGCCGAGACGCAGTTCGGCGAGCGCGTAGTCAACGGCCTGTACACGATGTCGCTTGCAGTCGGACTGACGATACCCGATACGACCGACGGAACGATCGTCGCGAACCTCTCCTACGGCGACGTCGAGCACCCGGCACCGGTCGTCCACGGCGACACGATACGCGCGGAAACGACGGTCCTCGACAAGCGGCTGACCAGCGACGAGGACCGGGGAATCGTCACGATGCAGGTCGACGCCTACAACCAGGACGACACGCTCGTCTGTACGTTCGAACGGACGGCGCTGGTCCAGCGAGCGGACGAGTGAATCGCCGGGCGGGACACAGCCCGAACCGACTACAGGCTAAGCAGGAGCGCGGCGTTGATCACGACGGCCCCCGCCCACGGGAGCGCGATTCCCAGCGGAACGACGACACCGCGCTGTTCGCTCAGCTGCCGGCGTGTCAGCCCCGCCAGCCCCAGAACGCCGACCTTCGTCAGCCCGAGAGCGGCGATACCGAAGGTCTCTATCGCGGCCCGCATCACGGGATTGCCCTCGTGCAGGCCGTGCTGGAGGCCGATGTGTGTCAGCCACACGTCGACGACGAGCGTGGCGACGACGACCAGCCACAGTTCTCGCTCGACGGCCGCGATTTCGTCGAACAGGGCGTTACACCAGCCGTCGATGGTCCCTATCGAGACCGTTCGGTCTGTCGTGAACACGGCACCCTCCGCGACCACGCCCCCACGTGGTCTGTGTCGAAGTTTCCGGGAAGCGTATTAGCTACACACCGCGTACTGGTGAAACAGAGCGATTAGGGACTGTTTACTGCCCCAGAAGCGTGATATGCGGGGTCCGGGTCAGAGAATCGTGCCGTGTTTCTTCTCCGGTCGGTCCTTCTCGACGTCCTCGTACAGGTCGAACCGGGCCGCGACCTCGTCGCGCAGGTCGCCCGGCGGCACGATCTCGTCGACGACGACTTCGCTCGCCATCCGGTGAACGTCGATGTCCTCGCGGTACGACTCGCGGAGTTCCTGCTCCCGCCGGGCGCGCTCCTCCGGGTCGTCTATCGCGTCCAGCTTGTTCGCGTACACCGCGTTTATCGCGGCTTCGGGGCCCATGATGGCGATTTCGCTCCCCGGGAGCGCGAGGGTCGCTTCCGGGTCGTAGGCGGGGCCTGACATGGCGTAGATGCCCGCGCCGTAGGCCTTCCTGACGACGACGCACTGCTTCGGGACGGTGGCCTGCGAGGTGGCGTAAATCATCCGCTTGCCGGCCTCGAGGATGCCCTCCTTTTCGACCGACGAGCCGGCCATGAACCCCGGCGTGTCACAGAGGTACAGGAGCGGGATGTCGTAGGCGTCACAGGTCCAGACGAAGCCGGCGGCCTTGCGGGCCGAATCGGGGAATATCGCGCCGGCCCGCTGGCTGGGCTGGTTCGCGACGATACCGACCGGTCGGCCGTCGACCCTGGCGAACCCGGTCAGCACCTCGGTCCCGTACTGCGCCTGCAGTTCGAAGAAGGAGTCGGCGTCGACGACGCGTTCGATGACCCGGCGCATGTCATAGCCCTTGTTCGGCTCGGCGGGGATGACCGAGTCGAGACCAGCGGGGTCGACCGCGGGAGCGGTCCCCTCCCTCTGTGGCGGTTTCTCGTCGGCGTTGTCGGGCAGGTAGGTGATGAGCTGGGCGACCAGCTCCCGGGCATGTTCCTCGTCGTCGGCGACCAGGTCCGCACTGCCGGAGTGGCGGGCGTGCAGGTCTGGACCACCGAGTGTTTCGAGGTCGATATCCTCGCCGGTGACCATCTCGACCATCCGGGGGGAAGCGATCGCCAGCGCGCTCATGCCCCGGACCATGACGGTGAAGTCAGCGAACACCGGCGTGTAGGCCGCACCGGCGATACACGGGCCATAGAGCACGCATATCTGTGGGACCGCGCCCGAGAGCAGCGAGTGGTTGTAGTAGAACTTCCCGATGCCCTCGCGGTTCGCGAAGAAGCCCCGTTGCTGGTCGATCCGGCCGCCGGAGGAGTCGACCAGATACAGCAACGGCTGGCCGCTCTTCAGTGCACGCTCTTGTAGCCGAAGGAACTTCTCGACGCCGTGGCGGGCGATGGACCCCGCCTTGACTGTGTAGTCGTTGGCGGCGACGTGTACCTGTCGGCCGTCGAAAGTTCCCGCGCCGGTGACGAGGCCGTCGGCCGGCAACCGGTCGTCCTCGTCGTCGGCCACGTCGGGACTGTCGGGATGCCACGAATCGAAGTTCGCGAACCGCCCGTCCTCGAAGTCCAGGCCGCCGTCGCCGAACCAGAGCTCGAGCCGGTCGCGGACGAACAGTTTCCCCTGCTCGGCGAGGCGGTCCCGGTACTTCTGTGGGCCGCCCCGCTCGATGTCGTCGATTTCCTCCCGGAGACGCTTCTCACGTTCCGTTGGTGCGGCATTTGTTGTGTCCTCGTCTGCAGCCGTGTCCGGGTCCTGACCCTCGTCAGTTACCTCGCGGACGAGCGTCGGGGTCTCCTCGTCGCCGACGTACACTTCGACGGTTCGGCCGGTGTGTTCGGCGACGGCGGCCGCGATGGCCGATGCCTCGTCGCGCGTGGCCCCGTCCGCGATATGGACTCTCATGACAGGACCAACGGTCCCGGGGGTCACAGTAGTTGCCCCGCCTGCGATTATCACCTCTCGTAATGGTGGCGTACAATTGATAGTGGGTGCCGGAGTAGCCCCACGCGATGAGTGACACCGGCGACTCCCGGGAGACAGCTGTGTCGTTCGGGGGGCAGCGCCGGTGGCTCCCGCTTCTCGTTTTGCTCGTTGCGGTGCCGCTGGTTGCGTCGATGGCAACGGGGACAGTCGCGGCCGAAGACACCGAGCCGCCGGAGTGGGGGAACGCGACACGAGGCGACGACACGACCATCGAACTCACCCTGTACGACGACACCTCGGTAAACACGAACTCAATTCAGGCGGACGACTTCCGGCTGACTGCGGGACGCGTCGAGAACGTCTCTGTCAGCTCTATCAGCGCAGCGGAAGGCAACAAGAGCGGGGCGCGCGTGTCGCTTCTCCTCGCGGACAAAATAGACCAGAACAACGTGACCATCAGCCTCCGGGCCACCGGCAACATCACGGATGGCGCGGGCAACGAACTCCCGGACGAGTCGGTCACCGTGACCGGGATGGACGCCGTCACCCCGAAGTACAAGGATTTCAACGTCACCCGGGTCAACAGTTCGACCGCCGAGATCGTCGTCGAGACACACGAGCGGCTGGGCCAACTTCGTATCTCCGTCGGCGGGCCATCACTCGACACGCTCAACATCTCCGGGTTCACGGAGCGAACCGGTAACACGGCCACCTACACCCGGGAGTACACGTTCACCGAGGAGGGGGAGTACTCGCTGCTGCTGATGTCGGTGACCGACAGGAACGGGAACAACAACTCCTTCAGCCGACAGCGGACGTTCCTCTATGACGGGTCCGCCCCGAACGTCACCGTCGCCGGCCCGGGGAACGCGACCGTCGGGGAGCAGGTGACCTTCTCCGCAGCGGGGACGACGGACGACCAGGGCGTCGAATCTATCCAGTGGCAGGTGGGGGGCGACACGATTCTGACCGGCGAGAACATCACCGTGGCCTTCGCATCGCCCGGCAGTCACGAGGTCACGGCGACGGCCACGGACCCGTTCGGGAACACGGGGCAGGTGACCAGAATCGTGTCCGTGGGCGGGCCGGGAGCCGGCGGGAACGTGACCGTGCGGCGGGTGAACGCGACGACGGCGAACGTGTCGGTCAACGGGACCGGCCAGCCACAGCGTATCCAGCTCGATTCGGGCGCGCTCGTCAGCGGTCAGAACGGAACGCTACTCCGGATGGCGGCGGCGTTCCCGCGTAACGAGTCCGCTACGCTCACCGTCCGCTTCCGCCGCCCCGCGCCGTCGTTCGCGGCTGCGACCGGCCACACCGGCGTCGGCCGGTTCGACGTCGACCACGGCTCTGTCCCGGCCACGGACGCGACGTTTACTTTTACCGTGGACCGGCCCACGCTGGCAGCGGCCGGCGTGGAGCCCGCCGCCGTGACACTGTTCCGGAACGCCGGCGGGTGGACGCCACTGGCGACTGACGTGGTCGGTCGGACCGACTCACACATCGTCTACCGGGCCGACTCGCCGGGCCTCTCGACGTTCGTCGTGGGAATCGAACGGGAGACGGCGGAGGACACGGAGACGGAGACACCAACCGAGTCAGAGACGCCGACGCCCGAACCCGAGACGGCGACGGAAGCGGCCGGGCAACCGGACATCGTGGTCACGAACGCCACGGCCGTCCCATCGGCGCTCGGCCCGGGTGAACGGACCGTCATCACCGTCGAACTGGAAAACAGGGGCACCGCGAGCGGCGACCACCGGGTCGTCGTCTCGCTCAACAGGTCGGTACTGGCGACGCGAACGGTCACGGTCCCTGCCGGCGAGACACGAACGACGGAGTTCGCGCGCTCGGTGCCCGAGACCGCCACCGGGAACCTGACCGTCGACGGGCGACGCGTCGGGAACGTGACGGCCGCCGACGACGGCCTTCCGATTCCGGCGCTGCCGTCGGTCGGGGTTCCGAACCCGCTCTCGCTGTGGCCCGACGGCATCGTCGGAACGGTACTGGGCGGGTTACTGGGCGTCGCTATCGGGCTGTACGGCGTTCTCAAAGCGCTGGCGATCTATCTCGGGTACTGAGCCCCGCGCCGTCAGTCGGTAGTCGCCTCGAGCCGGTCGATGAGGTCGTCGTTTCCGAGATACAGCGGCGTCCGCTCGTGTAGCTCGTCGGGCTCGACCTCGAGTAGCGACGTGTCGCCGTTGGAGGACCGGCCCCCGGCGGATTCGAGGATGTAGGCCATCGGCTGGCCCTCGAACTGGATCCGGAGTTTCCCCTCGGGACGTGACTCCAGTGCGGGGTAGGAAAAGATACCGCCGTAGGTGAGTACCTGATTGATGTCTGCGACCATCGCCCCGCCGTAGCGGAGTTTCAGCTCGTGGCGGATCTCCTCGGCGTAGGACTCGAACTCCTCGGTCCAGGAGTCGACGCCGCCGCCGAACCCGAACACTGTGGGGTCGTCCGGGACCGTCACTTCGTCGTCGACGACCCGCTTGTCACCGTCTTCGAGGATGTACTCGCGGACGCGGCCCTTCCGGGCGACGACCATCGAGGTGATCGGGCCGTAGATGACGAAACCGGCGGCGAGCAGGTTGGTGCCGACCGTCGGCGGTCGCTCGCTGTAGACGCCGAAAATCGTCCCCATCCCGCTGTTGGGCTCGAGGTTGCTCGACCCGTCCAGTGGGTCCATCGCGACGTGGAGACGACCGTCTGTCGTTTCCACGTCCGCGCGTTCCTCGCTGGCGTAGCTGGCAACCCCATCGACGTCCAGCAGCCGCTGCTCGAACAGTTCGTCGGCTCGCAGGTCTGCCGCGAGCTGGTCGTCGCCGGTGGGGTTGACGGAGTCGCTCTGGCCACGGTGGTCAGCGATAGCGCGGCGGACGTCCGGTGTCGTCGCGGCGATGGTTTCGATGACTTCCGTGACTGTCTGCTCGGCTTCTGTGGTCGAGATGTCGAGTGACTTACTCATTTGTCAGATGTAGGGGCAGAGACTGGCCATTCGGTGACCAGTCGAATTTGTCTCCGAGCCTGCTGCCCGCAGGGTCTTTCATCATCAGTCCGTTCTCCGGCACACCATAAGTATCTTTTTGCTGACATTTACTACATTTCGAGTGAATCTTCGGCCTGGCAGGCGTCGTTTGCCGCTAAGTGTGTGACCGGCTCGCTCGGCGGAATCCCGCTACCCGCGACGGGCCGCTTCCGTCGGCAGACTTACACGACCGCCGGACGAAAGTGGGACCATGCACCTCGAAGCAGTCGATACCGTCGGCGTCGTGGGGGCCGGGACGATGGGCAACGGCATCGCCCAGGTGGCGGCGACGGCCGGCTACGACGTCGTCATGCGCGACGTGTCAGAAGAGCTGGTCGCCGCCGGGTTCGATGACATCCAGGCGAGCTTCGAGACGCTCATCGCGCGCGAGACAGTGACAGAACAGGAGGCCGAGGCCGCACGGGCCCGTATCACGGGAACGACCGAGATGGACGACCTCGCAGGTGCCGACCTCGTCGTCGAGGCCGTGACGGAGGACATGGAGATCAAGCAGTCGGTGTTCGAGGAGCTCGACGCCGTCTGCGGGCCGGATGCGGTGCTTGCCAGCAACACGAGCACGCTGTCGATTACGACCATCGCCAGCGCCACCGACCGGCCCGGACAGGTCCTCGGACTGCACTTCATGAACCCCGTCCCGGTGATGAAAGGCGTGGAACTCGTCGTCGGTGAGAAGACCAGCGACGAGACGGTGACGCTGGGCCGGGAGTTCGCACACGACATCGGCAAGGAGACCTGGGCGGCCGACGACAAGCCCGGCTTCGTCGTGAACCGCGTGCTGATGCCCTGGATAAACGAGGGCATCCGGGCCTACGACGAGGGTGTCGCCGACAAGGCCGACATCGACCGCGGGCTCACCCTCGGAACAAACGTCCCGATGGGGCCGCTGGAACTGGCCGACCACATCGGCCTCGACGTGGTGCTCGACGCCTCCGAAACGCTCCACGAGGAGCTGGGCGACCGCTACAAGCCGGCGTATCTCCTCAAACGGAAGGTCGCGGCGGGCGACCTCGGGAAGAAGTCCGGCCGTGGCTTCTACGACTACGACTGACGGCGTTCGGTGACAGCGGCGCGTCGAGTACGATACCCAGCAACGGGCCGGGCGTTGGCGAACAGTAAAGACCCGACCAACGCTAGAGCCGGACATGGATTTCAGCCCCACACAGGAACAACGCCAGATACAGGACATGGTCGCGGAGTTCGTCGACGAAGAGGTCAAGCCGCGGGCGGCGGAGATAGACGAGACCGACGAGTTCCCGTGGGACCTCGTCGACGAGATGGCCGATCTGGGCCTGATGGGCATGCCGATTCCGGAAGCCTACGGCGGGGCCGAACTGGACTACCACAGCTACGCGATGGCCCTCGAAGAGATTTCCCGGGGCAGTGGCGGGCTCGGCACGATCGTCGCCGCACACATCTCGCTGGCCTGCAACATGATATACGAGTTCGGCGACGAGACACAGAAAGAGACCTTCCTCACGCCGCTGGCCGCAGGCGAGGAAATCGGCGCGTTCGCTCTCTCCGAGGCGGGCGCGGGCAGCGACGTGCCGGCGATGGACACCACCGCCCGACCGGTCGACGGCGGGGACGCCTATCTGGTCAACGGCGGCAAGCTCTGGATATCCAACGGGTCCGTCGCCGATACCGTCGTCCTGTTCGCCAAGACCGACCCCGAGGCCGGCAACAAGGGCATCTCGTCGTTCATCGTTCGCCCCGAAGAGGACGACGGCTTCATCGTCGAAGGGACCGAGCACAAGCTCGGCGACAAGGGGTGTCCGACGGCGGAGCTGCGGTTCGACGACATGCGGATTCCCGCGGACCGCCGACTCGGCGAGGAAGGCCGTGGGTTCGTCCACGCGCTCAAGACGCTCAACGGCGGGCGAATCACCATCGCGGCCCGCGGCGTCGGTATCGCCCAGGCCGCGCTGGACGAGGCCCTGCGCTACGCCCAGGACCGCGAGCAGTTCGACCAGCCCATCAGCGACTTCCAGGCTATCCAGCACAAGCTCGCCGACATGGACACGAAGACCCAGGCCGCCCGCCTGCTGATGCACCAGGCGGCCGATAAGAAGATGGCCGGCGAGTCCTTCGTCAAGGAGGCCGCCCAGGCCAAGCTGTACGCCTCCGAGGTGTCCCGCGAAGTGGCGAACGAGGGCATCCAGGTCCACGGCGGCTACGGCTACACGAAGGACTTCCCGGCCGAGCGGTTCTACCGCGACGCCAAGCTCAACGAGATCTACGAAGGGACCAGCGAGGTCCTGCGCAATACGATTGCCAGCGAGCTCCTCGATTAGGGTACTGAGAGGAGCCCTTCGACGACGACCGCACGGGTAAAGTAGAACGGTTTTCCGTTCGCACGGTGGCGGTTCGCGCTGACGGTTCCGAGCGCGAGGAACACCACCACGCCGACGGTCCCGGCGACCGTTCCGACGATTTCCGACGGCTGGATGGTCGTGCGAGCGAACACGTACGTTGCGACACCGGCGAGCACCGCGAACGGGAGGGCGTCCAGAGCTGCCAGGAGGAGTGACCGAGACAGTGACATGGCTGTATTCTGTGGCTGACTGCTAAAAAAGAATATCCCCACGCCGGGAGAAATCCATCAGGGACCGACAGTCTGTGGCGTCAATCGTCCTCGTCGAGCGCCTCACGCATCCACTCGAACTGGTCCCGGAGCCGTCGCTTGCCGGCGTCGGTCAGCGAGTACTTGTCGGCGATGCCGTCCTCGCGGTGTGCGACGAACCCGGCCGACTCCAGCGCGTCGAGCGCGCCGTAAAAGCTCTTGGGTTCGATTCGCGTCCCGTAGCGGCTTTCGAGCCGCGTCTTCAGCCGCTGACCGGAGAGTTCCCCGTCCTCGGCGGCAGCCAGCAGGACGCACATGTCGCGCCGGCGGCCGCTCTGGAGCAACTTCGCCATGGGCATCGCTGGTACTCCGGTCGCTTCGCGTTTGCGGTTTCGGTCGGACCGTCAGGTTCGCATACCCCCGTTCCCTAGAGCCGCCGATGACCGACTCCGAACTCCCCGTCGAGGCGTCGGCCGACGGTATCACGGGCACCTACCGAGAGACGGACGAGGAACGGCTACTGATCTTCGAGAGCGACAGCGGGAGCGCCGCGGTCGCCCAGAACATCGAGGGGTACGCCATGCTGAAGGTCCGGCCGACTGCTGACGGCGACGAACTGGAGCGGTACTACGGCTTCGACATGGCACTCGACCACGCGGCAGAGTTGCTGGGCGTGTCCCCGAACGCGCTTCCGGTACCCGATGCTGCGGCCGATATGGGAATGTAGCCACCGGTCGCCGGCAGATACGTGTTGATTGACAAATCAGACCCCTGTTTTGTCAGGTACTATTTATATAATCTCTGTGAACCTTCTCCTCTACCGGCGAGGGAAATCGAATGAGAACCATGAATTTTCACGGGTATTAGCGTCTCTTGTTACTATATATCGTTCCAAACAGTGACACCTGCTATATATAAGTAAGTAGTATATAATGAACTAGTATAAAAAATTTTAAAATACCCCTTCTTTGTCGAGTCTGCATGGTCGACTTTACTCGACGGCAGGTACTCTCGCAATCGGTGGCGGCTGCGCTTGGGGCCAGCGTCATCGGCGTGGCAAGCGGTGAAGAGGTCGAAGAATCCGATACTCCCGGCGCACCGAGTGTCGAGGGGGAGCTCAAGCGCTTCTCCACGACGGCGTTCGGTGCCGAGGTGACGGGGCCGTTCGTCTTCCAGGACGGGTCACTGCTGTACAGCCTCCAGCACCCCGAAGAGGAGAACCCGGACCCGTTCGGCACCGCCGGAATCGGGTATTTCAGCGGCTTCCAGTTCGAACTCGACGGGAACAACGACGACTTCGACGAGCTGTCGACGCCACAGACCGAGGCAGAACAGCGCCGGGTCCGCTCGGGCAACGGCGACTACACGGTCTTCGCCCAGGGCCGGGACGAGATCAACGGCGGCGAGGAGCGTCTGGGCGTCACACAGACGCCGGACGGCACCGACATCACGCTGGACAATTTCGAGGGGACACAGTACGGAGCCGCCGCGACGAACCCCGACTGCAACCAGTTCGTCCCGACAAACGAGGCGGGGACCGAAGGCTACCTGTTCACCAACTGGGAGAACAGCCCGGGCAACGTCAGCCGAATCCCGCTGAGCCAGACAGAGGACGGCGAGTGGGAGGCCGACCTTGTAAACGCCATCAATCTGGCGAACACCGAACCACTCCGCGAGCTCGGCGGCACGCGGATCAACTGCTATGGCGACCTCAGCCCGTGGAACACGATGATCTCCTCAGAGGAGAACTACGCCCACCCCCGCGTCTCGTTGACCAATCAGGTCGGCGACATTCTCGACGCGGGCACTGGGAAGGGAATCGTCGGCGGGGCGCAGTTCTGGAACCGACCGAACCCGAACGGCATCCAGAGGGCCGTCGATGACTATTACGGCGACGAGTCCTGGGGTATCCAGGGGTACTGGGCGCTGACCGGCGTGGAGTTCCTCGCGTACTATCTCGGTGCTGAGCAGGCTGACCAGACCGACTACCTCAACACAATCGAGCCAATCGCCGACGTGTACCCGAACCCGTACCGCTACGGCTACCACGTCGACTTCCGAGAGCCAGCAGCTGACCCGCCACAGCCGGTCAAGTACTACGTGATGGGGCGGGCGTCCTGGGAAGCGCCGAACATTCAGGCCGACGAACAGACCGCCTACGGCTGTTCCGACGGGGACAGCAAGGGCATCTACAAGTTCGTCGCCGACGAGCCCATCCCGAGCTACGAGGACCCGATGGAGGTGTCGGGCACGCTGTACGCCCCGAAGATCACCAACCCACAGGCCAACGCGTCCAGGGTCGGCACGCGGAAGTCACCGGCGCAGTATCCGCTGGAAGTCGAGTGGATGCCGCTTGGCTCCGCGAGCAACGCGGAGATCGAGGAGTGGATCGCCGAATACGACGACGTCACGCAGGCCGACTACCTCGAAGCGCACGCCGAAACCGACTGGGAGGACGACCTCGAAGCGGCCCTCGAAGAAGCCGACCGGGCTGTCGTCGAGAACGGGAACCAGAACTACATCACGAACGAGGAGATAGTCGAGTGGGCCGACCAGTACTACTCCGAAGGCCCCGACAACGTCGACGAGGAGCTCCGCCGCGTTCCGTTCCTCGAGACCCGCGCGGCCGCCAAGGAAATCGGCGCGACCATCGAGTTCAACAAGGCAGAGGGCGTCGACAGCAAGGACGGCGCCGGCCCGGGCGACCCGGTGTACTTTGGCATCTCCGAGTTCAACGACGACCTGGCGGACGACACCGGCGACATCCAGATGGACCGCGTCGACGGCGGAATCGTCTACCGCGGCGAACTGGAGGAGGACTACAACATCTCGACGCTCAAACCGGTCATCGTCGGCCCGGACTTCACCGACGAGCCGGAAGACGCCGACGACGCGCTCCGCAACGTCGACAACGTCTACGTGATGGACGACGGCCGCGTGCTCTGCTGTGAGGACGGCTTCGGCGGCCCGGCGCGGTCCTATCCCAACGACGGCCTGTACGTCTACGAGCCACCGGCATCCGAAGAGGAGCAGACCGAGGACGGAGACGACGGGACCGAAGGTGGAGACGACGGGACCGAGGACGGAACCGACGGGACTGAGGGTGGTACCGAAGAAACCGAAGACGGCACCGAACAGACTGAGGACGGTACCGAAGAAACCGAGGACGGTACCGAAGAAACCGAAGACGGCACCGAACAGACTGAGGACGGTACCGAGCAGACCGAGAACGGAACCGACGAGACTGAGAGCGGTACCGACGGCAACGAGAGCGACGGCAACAGCAACGGTAACTAAGGAGGCGGGTCGACGACGCAGCACCGCTCGGGCGACACAGACTACAAATATTTCCACCAATACATGGCTCAGACCGACAATTCAAACACTGTGACTGATTTAGAGACGTATCGCGAGTACATCCTCGGCGTGCGAATCACCGAACGAACCACGGCCGACGGCGAGGGCCGGTATCGGTTCGAGGCCCCCGACCACCAGGGCATCGAGTTCGATGACCCCGAGATGGCGACGCTGTACGCCGACGTGTACTTCGACGTGAACGGGTTCCAGGAAGCCGGAACCGGCGAGCGCGGCGTTCCGCCGACGGTTATCCAGGCCGGCCGGGACACGCTCGTCGCCTACTTCCTCACACAGGACGGCGTCGACATCCACTGGGCCGCGTCGTTCTACGGCGAGAAACCGGAGAAGATCGAGCGGTACGTCGCACGCGTCCGCAAGCGGTCGAAGAAGATCCGCGACGGGGCGAGAGAACAGGGCCACGCCTGAGAGACGACTCTGTTTGCGCCGCCGCGTAAAGATAGCTCGTCTGGACGGTGTGTCTCGTTCACTGAATCCAGGAATTCCGAAGGGAAGAGCCTCACCAGACGCCACGACTGCGTACGCGTACTCTGTGCGCTGTCAGGAGAACTTGGAACCCATCAAACCAACGCTGTTCCCGGGAAAATTCGCCAGAAGCGGCGCTGTCGGAACGTGAGGCTTTTTCATATCCGGAGTGTGAGCGTCTGTTAATGGTCGGTGTTCAGTGATGTCGATTCGCGTCGACTGGCGACAGAGCGTCGCCTTGACCGGCACTGTGATCAAGTATCTCGCCGTAGCAATGCTGGTCCCGCTGGGGATCAGTCTCCTGTACGGAGACGATACCGTTGTCTTCCTGATCTCTATCGCGATTGCCATCACGTTCGGCGTGGCGCTGGAGCGAGTCAGCGACGGCCACGACCTCGGGCCACGTGAAGCGCTGTTGTTCGTCGGTCTCTCGTGGGGTGCCGTCGCGGTTATCGGCGCGATTCCCTACGTCATCGCCGGGTACGGGACCGAATCGGCGCTCGGCCAGCCCGTGAACGCGCTGTTCGAGTCGATGTCCGGGTTCACGACCACCGGAGCGACGGTCACCGAGGAGATATCGTTTGCCCGCCACTCCCACGCGCTGTTGATGTGGCGACAGGTCACCCAGTGGCTCGGCGGGATGGGTATTATCGTCCTGATGGTCGCTATCCTTCCGGAAGCGGCTGTCAACGGCGCACAGTTGATTGAATCGGAAGCGCCCGGCCCCGAACTCCAGAAGCTGACCCCGAAGATAGCCGAGACTGCGCGGCTGCTCTGGCTGTTCTATCTGGGCTTTACCGTCCTGCTCGTCCTCATTCTGCTCGGTCTCCATTACACGGGATACGCCCCGAACATGAACGCTTACAACGCCGTCGCACACGGCTTCACGACGCTGCCGACGGGTGGATTCTCGCCACAGGCTGCCAGCATCGCGGCGTTCTCACCGGCCGTCCAGTGGGTCATCATTCCGTTCATGCTCGTCGCCGGGATGAACTTCGCGCTGTTTTACCTGCTGTTGGAGGACGACTACGCTGCCTTCCTCCAGGACCGCGAACTCCAAGCGTACCTCGGCGCGAACGCCGGCATGGCGGTCATCCTCTGGGGGCTTCTCTTTACCGGGTCCGCTCCGCCGCTTGAGCTCGGCGGCGTCACCCAGGGGGCCGTGGAGAACTCGCTCCGGCAGGCGACCTTCCAGGTCGCCTCGCTGCTGAACTCGACTGGATACGCGACGAGTAATTTCGTCGACTGGGGCAACACTGCGAAGGGACTCCTGCTTTTCACGATGTTCATCGGCGGGTCCGCAGGGTCGACCGGTGGCGGCATCAAGGTCGTCCGGTGGCTCGTCGTCCTCAAGGGTATCCGACGCCAGCTGTTCACGACAGCCCACCCAAGCGCCGTCAAACCGGTTCGGCTCGGCGGGCAGGTCATCGGGGAAGACGTTATCAACGCCATATACGGATTCACACTGCTGTACCTGCTCGCGCTCGGTGCCGCGACAGTGCTTCTCCTCCTCGATGCAGGCCGTGTCGGGCTCGAACTGACTGTCCTCGAGGCTGTGAGTGCGAGCCTGGCGACAATCGGAAACATCGGCCCCGGGTTCGGGTTCCTGGGGCCGTTCGGGAGCTACCTCGACTTCCCGGACACCAGCAAACTGCTGATGATATTCCTGATGTGGATCGGTCGCCTGGAGATTATTCCGGTGTTCGTGATCTTCACCGGTGCGTTCTGGAACGAGTAACGGCGGGCCACTCGCTGCGCCGGTCGTTCTATTCCCCAGTTCAGTTATGTAGGTCCCCGACGGAGGTGTCGATATGTCCAGTCCTGAAAACGGACCGACACCACCCGAGGGGGTTCCGGACCACGTGGCGGCGGAACTGCCCCAGTTGACTCCGGATGAGCTCCGCAATACGATACTCTACGCGCAGGAACTGCTGCAGTTCCACGACGAGACGGAATCGCCGGTGGAGCCAAGTCCCAATGAAGACATCATCCGGGCAACCGAACGCGACGGCTACACTGAGGTGGTAAAGCGGACTACCTGTGCCGAGGGCTGTGATGACTGTCCACACGGCCCGTATCTCTACCACGTCAAAGAGGAGTCCCGACCTGAAGGCGGAACGAAGGTACGCTGGCTGTTCCTCGGCGAAGTGTATCCTGACGAAGAGTGAGGGCGGGAGGTGCCCGTGCCGCTCCCGAACCACTATACCGTCCCCGATTGACTCTCTCGGTATGACACACCTCACCGAACAGTTCGAACATCCGGCCTGGCTGACAGCCGCCGGGACGCTGGCCGGCTACGGTCTCGTCCTCCTGTTTATGTTCCTGCTTCTGTTCGTCGTTCCGTACCTCCTGTTCCCGGCCTGAGCGGAGCCAGTACCGCCTGACCCGGCTCGTATCGAATGCTACGCAGTCGCTGTGGCAGCCACAGCCCACGCGACCCACAGGGGTATCGCAGTTAGTAAATAGGTCCGGGAGGGAGTACACGTCGATGGAAGGGAAGGCAGCAGCGCCGGCAGCAGGGACGGTCCTCAACGCGCTCGCGACCGGCCGCGGTGCGGCGTTTGCTATCGACGAGTACACGACTGCAACCGTCACGCTCTCGACTGAGACCGACGGCGTCACCGGCGAGGTCGCCGGCGCTCCGGACGCCGACACGCGGCTCATCGAACGGTGTGTCGAGTACGTCATCGACGCCCACGGTGGCCCACAGAACGTCGGTGTCCCGGCAGTTTCCGGCGGAAACGTCCGCACGGAGAGCGAGGTCCCGATGGCGTCGGGCCTCAAAAGCTCCAGCGCGGCCGCAAACGCGGCTGTCATGGCAACGCTCGACGCGCTCGATGCGACCGAGCGGATGAGCCGCGAAGACATGGCCCGCCTGGGCGTCATGGCCGCCCGCGACGTCGGCGTCACTGTCACCGGGGCCTTCGACGACGCGTCGGCGTCGATGCTTGGCGGCGTCACTGTCACCGATAACGAGGACGACACGGTCCTGGCCCGCGAGGAAATCGACTGGGACGTACTCGTCTGGACGCCGCCGGAGCAGTCGTTCAGCGCCGACGCGGATGTCGACCGGTGCCGCCAGATCGCGCCGATGGCCCGCCTCGTCGAGGACCTCGCGCTCGACGGCGACTACCAGCGGGCCATGACGGTCAACGGCCTCGCGTTTTCGGCCGCACTGGACTTCGAGACGGACCCGGTACTCGACGCGCTCGGGCACGTCGAGGGCGTCTCGCTGTCCGGGACAGGCCCGTCGTTTACCGCCGTCGGCGAACGGGCAGCACTCGAAGCCGTACAGGACGCCTGGGACGAGCGACCCGGCGAGACCTGGCTGACGACGACACAGACCGAGGGAACACACATAGTATGAGCACGAACCCGAACCCAGAGGACATGTCGCTGGACGAACTGCGCGACGAGATCCGGACTATCGACCGCGAGATCGTCGAGAAGATCGCACAGCGAACCTACGTGGCCGACACCATCGCACAGGTCAAAGACGAGAAGGGGCTGCCGACCACCGACGAACAGCAGGAACAGGCCGTGATGGACCGGGCCGGTGGTAACGCGAAGCAGTTCGACGTCGACGCGAACCTCGTGAAAGCCATTTTCCGGTTGCTTATCGAACTGAACAAGGTAGAGCAACGGGAGAGTCGGTAGGGGAAAAGACGGGTGTTAGAGCGGTTCTAGCCACGTACTGGTGTAGTGTGGTGTCAGTTCTCGAGCACCTTGGGAATTTTTGGTCTCGACGAGCAACCGGAAGATCCGACCAAATCTATCGCACTCGGGGTCACGACAATGGCTACGAGCATCACGCCTCGTTCGGGTGGTGCTCTCTCCTCAGTCCGAGTTATTCCTCGTCGGTCGGTTCAAGCGGGACTCGTTCTACCTCGATGTCTTCGTAGTCTTTCTCGGAGGAGAGGACGTCCATCCCCCGCGTTTCCGCAGTCGCTGCGTGGAACGCTTCGAACGGCGTCATTCCCTCGTCGTAGTAGTTGACGGCTTTCAGCACGACCTGTTTCTCTTCCTCGTTCCGCACGGGGACGAGTTCGAGCAGGTTCGCCACCAGCGGAACGTAGTCGAACTCGTAACGTTCCCGAGCGAGGAGGAGTTCGAGGTACGAGAACGGTGACGTTTCGACGTCGTACTCCACGAGGGCGTCTTCTGTGGAGCCCTGTAACCAATCGGAATCTTTGGCGAGTGCGAGCACAAAATCCGTCTCGACGTACACCGTCATCTGTCGCCGCCGGCTTCCTCAGCTTCGTTTTTCGCTTCTGCCTCGATGTCCTCTCGAATTTTTTCGACGGATGCATCGTGAAGCTCACCTGCCGCTTCGCGGACAGCGGCGAGTGGGTCGTCCGCGACCGGAATCAGCTCAAGTCTATCCTCGTACATGACGATATGATACTTCTGGCCGTACTTCTCGCGCACCTCCTTCGGGATGTACAGCCGTCCCTGTGCATCCGTCTCTGCTGACATAGAGAAGACTATGATACCATAGACAAAGAATCTTACCAATAGAGTGTAGTTGATGGTGACCACAAAACCGTTTCACTAGTGTGTATGGTGTATTTTATTTATCTGAACAAAGTTGAACAAAGAGATTAGATAGCTGAATTTAACCGTTTCAATGCTTCTATTGCGGTTCGGGTTGCAAAATTCTCTTCCGGTAGTTGTTCTTTCGTTCCTGGCTCGGTGAACGACGATATAGATTCGTCGGTGTCAGGGACACGGATTCAAAACAGAATTTGGGGCGAGTGACGAGATGTGTGAGGGCACTTGCTCACGAAGCAATTAACTGTCGAGAATCGCTACTCGGTCGATACGTCTAGATAATCATCGTTCAGTAGTCTGTCAGATAACAGGCGTCGCGAGCTGCATAGAGAGGGTGTATGTAGCAACGATTCGGAGGACGGCTGATCGACCGTTCTACATCTGGAGGTCGTACTTTTCGAGGAGTGCCGGGACACTCTCAAGGTCGGCCTCGAAACCGTAGCGTTCGCCGATCGCTAGGAACTGCGAGACCCATTCCTCGTCCGTCGGGTCGGGTGGCCCGAGTCGTGCGACTTCCTCAAAGTACTCCGAGAACTCACCTGGGGCGATGATTTCGAGGAACTGGAGCGGTTCGTCGCCAGCGTTCCAGAATGTGTGCCAGACTCCTCGGCCTTTCACGACCGACTCCCCCGCTTGAACGGTCGTCAGTTCCTCGTCCGCCAGTACTGTCATCTCGCCCTCCAGCACGTAGGAAATCTCGTCCTCATGGCTGTGGCGGTGGAGCGGTGCCGCCAGCGTCTGCGGCGGTAGCGTGTGCTCAACGACGGCCACGTTCGCCTCGTTCTCCGTCCGAGAAACGTCCAGTCGTGCACTGAGATTTCCGAGAGAAACGTCGTACTTTCCTGAGGATGTGGTTGGTGAACTCATCAGTAATTATTATATCCTCACTGATATAAACTAGCAGAGAAACGTGCTATCATATCCGTTGGAAGCTGTTGGAAGCCGTGAATTGAGAGAATATATTCCGGCGAAGCGTGATGAACTGATCTTCTGGACGTCACTGACCGATTCGCGCTGTGTATCCAGCACGCCTACTAAAACCAATCACTGATTGAGGGGTTCAACAAGGCCGCGTTTTCACTATCACCGTTTCTTTATATACAATTCTCTTTCGAGAGCTATGGCGGATGATATAGGCTTCCCTGGAACTGAAATACCTCTATTTACACGAGAATCCATCATGGATTTCAGCTACCTGAACAAGGTGGAGCAACCAGAGAGCAAGGAGTCGTATTCGAGTGTTTCAGCCAACACAGGAGTGCCAGGCACCGAGGTCAGTGAGTGCAATGTTCTCGGAATCTCCGGGGGAGAGAGTCTATCGAGTTGACTGAGTTCCGACGAATGCCAACCCGAAACTTGACAACGGGAACGAAGAAACTCTAACCGGAATGACCGAGCCGGCCACCAGCTCGCTCTTGACACTCTCATTCCGTGTCTTCGTTGCGTTTGCTATCGGGGGACTCATCGGCCTCGAACGCGAAAAGGCGGAATCCGGCGGCACATTTGCCGGCAGTCGCACGTTCCCCCTGTTTGCAGTCATTGGTGCGCTCGTTTACGCGTTCTTCCCTGCAGTGTTACCTGTCGCAGTGGGTGCCCTCGCAGTCCCGTTGACCGTCGCGTACGGCGGAAAGATCTGGATTGAACAGGATATCGGACTGACGACCCTGACGGCTTCGATTCTCACTGTCATCCTCGGGGCGTTGACGACGCATTCACAACGGGGTGCAGAGCTGGCCGTCGTCGTTGGCGGGGCGGTCACAGTCCTCCTCTCCGCCAAAGGAGTGATTCACGACTTCGTCGACCGAATCGGAGAGGACGAACGCCGTGCAACGAGCAAATTTATTCTGGTGGTGGTGGTCATCCTCCCGCTGTTACCGGATCGGGAACTCGACGTGTTGGCGGGACTCAATCCGCAGTTCGTCTGGCTCATGGTCGTTTTCGTCACAGGGTTGAGTTTCGCGGCCTACATCCTTAGCCAGATTGTCGGCTCAAAACGGGGAATTGCGCTGACTGGAATCGTAGGTGGCTTTATCTCCTCAACAGCAACCACAGTGTCGGTGGCCGAGCAGACAGCGGATGCCCCGTCGCTTTATCCTGTGTCGACCTTCGCAATAGTTTCCGCTTCGGTGATCATGTTTCCACGGGCGCTGATCGAAGTCGCGTTCCTCAATCCGGCGCTTCTGTCACAGGTGGTCGTTCCGTTGGGCGCGATGACGGCCACGGGCGCACTTGCTGGGGCTGTCCTTTACTGGCGATCGACCGACGAGAACGCCGTTGAGACAGAACTCACAAATCCATTTCGACTCCGGACAGCACTGTTTTTCGGAGTGGTTTTCGCGGTGGTGCTTCTCGTCTCTGAGTCGGCCAACACGTGGTTTGGGGTGTCAGGCGTGTACGCAACTGCGTTCGTCTCTGGTCTCGCCGACGTCGATGCAATAACGATCACGCTGAGCACACTCGCAGCGGAGGGGTCGATATCTCCCGCGGTTGCAACGACAGGGATTGTCATCGGTGCTATCGCGAACACGATGGTGAAAGCCGCGCTCGTGTGGATTCTCGGAACACGCCAACTCGGCAAACTTGTCACGGGTGTCCTCGGTATCGTTTCAGCTGTCGGTATCGCAGTGGTCCTCACCCTGTAAGTTCGCGCTGTCTACTCAGTGCTACTGTGACGACATCGCTCTGAGAGGGACTCGACGACTCTCTCCCACCGGTGCCGAACGCTCGGTTACCGGGGGCTCATGAACGCATCTCTACCGTCTTTCTCGACAGTCCGAACGCTCGAAAGTGGATTCGGCCCACTGAGTTGTGTTACGGATTTCAGCTGCCTGAACAGCGACGTACAGCGGGCGAGACAGTAGCGGCACTAGTACTCCCAGAGACGGTTGATCCGTGATTCGATATCCGGATGTGCCGCCCGGAGTGCGTCGACGTCGGTTTCGCCGCCGGCGTTGATAACGTGGACTTCGCCCCGTTGGCCGCCGTACACGTCCTGGAAATCGTAGACGACACCGAACACGTCGACAGCGTCGGGAACGTCGTCGCTGTCCCGGAGGAACTCGACTTGCCTGTCGACGTTGTACTCGACGAGTCGGTTGATAGCCACCGCCCGCTCGATGTCCTCGGGGAGGTGGTCCAGCGCCGGTTCGAGGTGGGGCTTGAGGACACCGAGACAGTGTTCGATACCCGCCGGTTCGTCGAGCCCCTTCGTCAGGTCGTCGTACGTCGCTGTCACCGCACCACAGCCGGTGTGTCCGACGACGACTGCGGTTTCGGTCATCGTGTGTTCGATGGGGTACAACACGTCACCGGACACCGCCTCGCCGGACGCGGTCCGCTGGATGACTCTGTTCCCGATGTTGCTACACGTAAAGAGGTGCCCCGGCTCGCTGTTGTCCCACATGTGGTCCTGGAGGACCCGCGAGTCCGAGCAACACACCGTGACAGCATCTGGCGTTTGGGAGTTCTGGACGCTGTCGAACCGGTCCCGGAACTCCGCCGCGTGGTCGGCGTTCCCGGCGAGTAATTCCTGCAGTAGTTGGCTCATGCGTGGGGAGATAGCCGCCACGAAGTAAACTCATTGGGCTTGGGTGATAAGCGGCAAGCGGCCCAACTCAACAGCGACTACACTCTGGTCAGCCCACGGAAAGCTCTGGACGAGCTATGTGATTCCTCTAAGAGCAGTTTATACCTTTCAGGCATACACTGCGGTAGAAACCCACAAACAGATAGTTCTGAACGAGTAACAGTATGGGGTCGGAGGGATTTGAACCCCCGATCGGCTGATATCTCCGTCCTGCGCCTCGGAACTCCAGAGGGTCATCGTCGCGAACCGGTGATCAGCCGGCCGCTCAGTATATCAGCCCTCGAAGTGTCGTCCCAGGCGCGTGGCCTCTGGAGTCAGCCGCCTTCCCGGACTAGGCCACGACCCCGCACTCCGGCGTAAGCCGACTCGCATTAAAGGGATTTCGATTGGCAGACGGCGCTCAGTCGCGGTCGGTGTCGGCCCAGTCGCACTCCTGGCATTTGTAGCCCGTCACGAATTCTAGTGCAGAGGGCATGTACCCCACAGAGATGACGTTCTCGCCGCACTCCGGGCAGTCGTCGGCGGCGTCTTCGATGGGCTCTGCGTCCATGACGCTCTCGCCTTCGATGAGTTCGGCCAGGCTCTCGGGAGTTTGCATCCGTCCCTGGACCACGCGGTTGTCGCTCATACCTGACAGCCGGGCCTGACGGGCCTAAAAGTTCTCCCTCGTCACAGCCACGGGGCGCGTTCCTGGTCGGGCTCGTACTCGACCGCGGCCCCGTCGTCGGTCTGCTCGTCGGCGGCGACACCCTGGGACGCGCCGCCGTCGGAGAAAGCAGCGGTGAGGTCCACGGCGTCGGGGCGGTACTCCGTGTGGCGCGTGCGGACGTTCTCCGGGTCGAACGACAGCAGCGCCGTGACCGCGAGGACGGCAAGCGCCACCGGGGCATCAGTCGGCATCAGGCCGAGGACCGAGAGGGCGAGCACGCCGAGCGCGACAGCGCTGCCAAAGCGGAAGCGGTCGATGTCGACGGCGTTGCGGAGCCACGGACTCGCCAGCGCGACGGCAAGGGCGAAGCCGATGCCGACGCCGGTGGTGGCGGCGGCCCGCAGCAGCATTCCCATGTCGATGTTCGTGACGAGCCTCGCGCCGGCGGGGTCGAGACTCGCCAGTAGGCCGAGCACGACGATGATGGCCGGTCGCGGCAGGTACTCGCCGATCCGAGCGCTTGCGGTCTGTGCCGCGATGGCGAGGATGACGAGGCCGGCGAACCGCTGAAGGGTTCCCAGGTTGACGACCTCGGCAATCGTCGGCGCGAGCGCCGCTTCGATGAGCGCAATCGGCAGCAACACGGCTCCGATGAGCAACACGGACCGGGCCTGCTGTCGGGGGCCGCCCTCGAGTTCGGCCAGCACGACAGCGACGGTAGCCGACCCGCCGAAGACGAGCAAGCCGACCTCGAGGACGCCGGTCCAGGTCGAAAGTGCCCCCGCGAGGACGAGCACCGGGAAGATGCCGTCGACGAGCGGGAGGCCCATGACAGTCGCCAGAAGCCGGCCGCCGCGGCCGACCTGCTGCTCGATGTCGAGTGCGATCGGGTGTCTGGAGATACTCATGTCGTGTTACGGTCGAGCGTGACCCAACTCCCGTCGGGGGGTTCTCGCTCGGTCCTGACGGACACGACAGCACTGCCAGAACTGTTTACCGAACCGCGTGAACGTTGTGTTGCCCGACGCTATAGGCGTCGTCTGACGGGCAGTGCCGTTCCGGGCGGGTTCGGTGAGTCGCATGTTTTTAATTATCCTTCATTCCCACATAACCGTTGCGTGAGAACTGGGCACACGCGCCACCGTTTCTCCGGAATCGAGCGCCGTTTGTGGACGAATGTCTCGCCCTCGAGGGAAAGACCTGACAAGTGAGGCACCAGGGGGAGATTTCTGGAAGGGGTGGCTGGTGCGAGTGTGGCACCGAACCCCACGTAGCGCCGAGTCTCGCAACGCTTTTGCCGGGCCGTCGTGGACGATTTACATGGCGAACGATTCCGAGCCTTTCTCAGAGAAGCTCCGAGTGCCGGAGGCGCTGACCTTCGACGACGTCCTCCTCAGACCGAAGGAGTCCCGCGTCGAACCAGACGAGGCAGACACGACGACGCGGGTCTCGAAGTCGGTCGAACTGACCGTTCCCGTCGTCTCCGCGGCGATGGACACCGTCACAGAGAGCGACATGGCCATCGCGATGGCGCGACAGGGCGGTATCGGCGTCCTCCACCGCAACATGAACGCCGACCAGATGGCGACCGAGATCGAGCGTGTCAAACGCGCCGACGAACTCATCATCCGCGACGTCGTGACGGCCAGCCCGACCCAGACCGTCCGCGAGGTCGACGAGCTGATGGAACGCGAGGGCGTCTCCGGCGCGCCGGTCGTCGACGACGACAACGGCGAAGTGCTTGGCATCATCTCCGGGACTGACATCCGCCCGTATCTGGAGGTCGGCGAGGACGACGCCGTCACAGACGCGATGACCGACGAAGTCGTCACTGCCCCCGAGGACGTGACGCCCCGAGAGGCCCTGGAACTGATGTACGACCACAAGATCGAGCGCGTCCCCATCGTCGACGCCGAGAACCGGCTCGTCGGACTGGTCACGATGCAGGGCATCCTCCAGCGCCGCGAGTACGACCAGGCCGCTCGCGCGGACGACGGCTCGCTTCGCTGTGGTGCCGCCGTCGGTCCCTTCGAGATGGACCGCGCGCAGGTCGCGGACGAGGCCGGCGCCGACATCCTGTTCATCGACTGTGCGCACGCCCACAACGCGAACGTCATCGAGAGCGCCCGCGAGATCAAGGCCGAGGTAGACGCCGACGTGGTCGTCGGCAACGTCGGGACCCGGGAGGCCGCCGAGGCCGTCATCGACTTCGCCGACGGCGTCAAGGTCGGTATCGGTCCCGGCTCCATCTGTACGACCCGCGTGGTCACCGGCGCCGGCATGCCACAGATCACCGCCGTCGCGCAGGTCGCCGACGTGGCGAGCCAGCACGACGTGCCGGTCATCGCCGACGGCGGCATCCGGTACTCCGGCGACGCCATCAAGGCTATCGCCGCCGGTGCGGACGCGGTGATGCTGGGCTCGTACTTCGCCGGAACCGACGAGGCCCCGGGCCGCGTCATCACGATGAACGGCAAGAAGTACAAGCAGTACCGCGGGATGGGCAGCGTCGGCGCGATGAACGAGGGTGGCGGCGAACGCTACCTCAAAGACGACGAGGAGGGCGAGGAGTTCGTCCCCGAAGGCGTCGAAGCCGCGACGCCGTACAAGGGCTCGCTGGCCTCCGAACTCCACCAGCTCGTCGGCGGAATGCAGTCCGGCATGGGCTATGTCGGGGCCGAGACGATTCCCGAGTTCAAACAACGCGCCGAGTTCGTGCGGGTCTCCGCGGCCGGGCAACAGGAGAGTCACCCCCACGACGTGATGATTACCGACGAAGCGCCCAACTACAGCCCCGACAGCTAGCGCTGACGGCCGCCAGAAGACAGAAAACCGCACCCGGTTACAACGCGGTTTCGCAGGCCGGGCTACACGCCTCTTTCTCCGCCGCGTTCGCGTCGGGATACGCTTTGAACGACTCGCCACAGTTCGAACACTCGAACGTATCGAAGTCGGACATCGCGGGCAGTCGTACTCGCGCCGCGGAAAAAATTATTGCGGGGCCGTCAGTCGTAGTAGTCCTCGTCCAGCGGCAGCTCCGTCCCAGAGGACGTGACTTTATCCACGGTGGTTTCTAAACGGAGTGTCTCGCTGCATTCGGGACAGATGACAGCCACGTCGACCTGTAGCGTGTCGTCGGACTCGTAGATACCCAGAACCTCCGCGTCAGAGGCGTACAGATACTCCGCCGAGAGTTCGTGCTCGTGGTCGCGAGCGTAGTCGTAGGTCATGCATGCTCGCTACACCCGCATCCGTGTTGATGGTTTCGGCAGGTCCCAGTAACAGCACATACAGGGGACCCGCCCGAAGCCGCGGGCATGAGCGACTACGCTGTCGAGGTCGGGACCTGGGACGAGTTCGCAGACGCGGCAACGGCCGTCCGAACCGCGGTGTTCGTCGAGGAACAGGGCGTCTCCGAGGACGAGGAACTCGACGGCAAGGACCCGGACGCCGTCCAGTTTCTGGCCCGTGACGGCGAGTACCCGGTCGGGACCGCCAGACTCCGGTTCCCCGAGTCCGCAGTGGGAAAGGTCGAACGGGTCGCGGTCCGCGAGCCCTATCGGGGCACTGGCGTCGGCTCGGCGCTGATGCGGGCCGTCGAGGCGGCCGCTCGCGAGGACGGGGCGACGGAACTCACGCTCCATGCACAGACTCAGGTCGAGGCGTTTTATCGGCACCTCGGCTACGAGACGGTCAGCGACGAGTTCGAGGAGGCCGGCATCCCACACGTCGAGATGCGAAAGCGACTGGACGGCTGAGCTGTTCAGGGCGATAGACGGACCGAACAGCAAAGTCGGCCCCAGACGAGAGAACCGGATATGAGCTACGAGCTACAGGCCCACACCGCAGACGTGGCCGTCGAAGCCACGGGCGAGACCCTCGGTGACGCGTTCGCCGCCGCTGCCGACGGGATGGCCGCAGCACAGTGTGACGACATCCCCGACGCTGGTGAGCGGTTCTCGCTATCGGTCACCGCGGAACGGGTAGAGGCGGCTCTACTCGAGTATCTGGACGAGCTCATCCTCGAGCGGGACCTGCGAAACCAGCTCCCGGTCGACAACGAGGCGACCGTCTCGGAACTCGACGGGGAGTGGACCGTCGACGCCACGGCACGGGGCGTTCCACTGGCGCAGGTGACCGCCCGCGAGATAAAGGCTGTCACGTACTCGGATATGGCGGTCGAGGAGATGGGCGCTGGCTGGCGGGTGTACGTCGTCTTCGACGTGTGACGGCCGCTCGGTTCGGGGAGACCACCGCTACCGTCGACCGGCCGGCTGGCTCGGCGAAAGGATTACTCCCCTGTGCGGTCCAGCTAGACGCATGTCAACGTTCCAGGCGAACGGCATCACGCTGGAACAGGTCAGCGAGAACGTCTGGGAGTTGCCACGCGAGGGGGAGATGCGCGTCGCCGGCCGGGTGTTCGCAAGCGAGGTCCTGCTCGAAGAGATCGCCGAGGACAAGACGCTCCAGCAGTTGCGGAACACGACGCACCTCCCCGGGATTGTCGAGCCGGCCATCTGCATGCCGGACGGCCACCAGGGCTACGGCTTCCCCGTCGGCGGCGTCGGGGCGACGGACGCCGAAGACGGCTGTATCTCGCCGGGCGCAGTCGGGTACGACATCAACTGCGGCGTCCGGATGGTGCGGACGAACCTCACGTACGATGACTTGCGCGGCCGGGAGGACGAACTGGTAGCCCGGCTGTTCGATGCCGTCCCGTCGGGTCTGGGCGGCGGTGGCGTCGTCGAGACCGACAGGGAAACCATCGACGAAATCCTCGACCGCGGCGTCGAGTGGGCCGTCGAGAACGGCTACGGCGTCCCGGACGACCTGCGCCACTGTGAAGACGAGGGCCGCAGACCGGATGCGGACCCGACGGCGATTACAGCTGACGCCAAGGACCGCGGGAAGAGCCAGGTCGGGAGCCTCGGCAGCGGCAACCACTTCCTGGAAGTCCAGCGCGTCACCGACGTCTACCGCCAGGACGTGGCCGAGGCGTTCGGCCTCGAACCTGACCAGGTGGTCGTCCTTATTCACTGCGGCTCCCGGGGGCTGGGTCACCAGACCTGCAACGACTACCTCCGGCGAATCGAGCAGCGCCACCAGTCTCTCCTACAGCGCCTGCCCGACAGAGAGCTGGCCGCGGCCCCGGCCGGGTCGGAACTCGCCGAGGAGTACTACGGCGCGATGTGCGCGGCGATAAACTTCGCGTGGGTGAACCGCCAGCTGGTCATGCACCAGACTCGGCAGGTGTTCGCGGACGTGTTCGGCCGGCCCTGGGAGGACCTCGGGATGGACCTGCTGTACGACGTGGCCCACAACATCGCCAAGAAGGAAGCCCATACTGTCGACGGCGAGAACCGAGAGCTGTACGTCCATCGCAAAGGCGCGACGCGGGCCTTCCCGGCCGGCCACCCCGAAGTCCCAGCGGCGTACCGGGAGGTCGGCCAGCCGGTCATCATTCCCGGCAGCATGGGGGCCAGTAGTTACGTCCTCCGGGGCGGTGCCCGCTCGATGGACCTGTCGTTCGGCTCGACGGCCCACGGCGCCGGTCGCGTGATGAGTCGCACGCAGGCGAAAAACGAGTTCCGGGGCGGCGACGTCCAGGACGCCCTCCGGAGCCAGCAGGTGTACGTCAAGGCCCGGAGCGGGGCGACCGTCGCCGAGGAGGCCCCCGGGGTCTACAAGGACGTCGACGAGGTGGTTCGGGTCTCCGAGGCACTGGGCATCGGCGACACGGTGGCCCGGACGTATCCGGTGTGCAACATCAAGGGCTAATCCGGGGAAGCCGATTCAGCTGAGCCGGCGCCGTCTCGACGCTTCCCGCTAGTGAGATACTGACTCCGTCGGACCCTCGCAGTCATCCAGTAGCACCGTGCGCCGGTCGCCAGGTATCTCGGCACAAACATGTTTCCCTGCGTCCACCCTGGTCGAGGTATGGCGCGACGAGCCGAGTGGGTCGCAAGCGCGAAGGCAGTCGCCAGTATCGCCTACGAGAGCGATATCAGGTACATCGCGACGTCGCTTGCCTACTACGCGTTCATCTCGCTCATGCCGGTCATGTTGCTCTTCTTCGTCGTCTTCGGCCGGCAACTCGCCGGCATCATCTCGGCCTCGGAGGCGCAGTTTCTCACCCCCGACACGCAACGACTGGTGTACGAGAGCCTGACGACAGCCACGGGGCGGACGGCAGCGACTGTCCTCTCCGTGGTCGTCCTCGCCTGGAGCGGTGCGAACGTCGGTGTCGGCTTCCTGACCGTCGTCGAGCGTATCGAGGCGGCGACGGAACAGCCCCTCGGGCGGCAGGTGTACGAGGCCGTGGTCGTCCTCGTGACGCTCTCGGCCACAATTTTCGTGGTTATCACCCAGAGCGTGTTCCTGGCCCTCTTTTCGACCGGTCTGTTGAGCGTCGTCGCCGGGTTCGGGGTCCTGTTCGTCGCTCTGACCGTGACGCTACTCCCACTGTATTTCGTCCCGTCGCGGGTCGCGACCTCGCCGCAGGATGCTCTCCCCGGGGCGATAACGACCGCTATCGGTTGGACGGTTCTCCATGCGGCGATACAGTTTTTTGTCGCGAACGCCAGCCAGTACGCGATTTACGGCGTCCTGAGCGGGCTCATCCTCATCCTCACGAGTACATACGTGGCCGCGGTTGTCCTGATGCTCGGTGTCGTCGTCAACGCGGTGCTCGCCACCGACACGGACGAGTTGTACGACGTGAGCGGCTGATACTGTCGGACGGTATCGGAATCCCGACCCGCCGGTGAGCCCGTCGACAGCGCCGTTTTACCGAGACGTCTCTCGCTGTTTGCTACTACGATTGTGGCTGTAACAGGGACGATTTGAACGACGGTCGGACGTGACCGCTTCGCTGTGTACACTCCGCTCAACAGCCGCTTTGCTCCTTCACGAACCGTTCGTCACAGAAGCGGGCCGGAAGGGATTTGAACCCTCGACCGACGGCTTAAGAGGCCGTCGCTCTACCAGACTGAGCTACCGGCCCAGTGCACTCGTTCCTCTGGACGGCCCGGTAAAATAGGTTTTCATTCGGACGCCTCGTGTCGGTCGGTCTCACGTTGCTTGCACACACCACGCCAGTTAGCACGGCTGACAGTCACAGGGGTTTTGCGGGAGTCGGCTGTTCCCGCGCTCGTCGGCGTCTGACGGAGCTTCGAACAACCTGTATACGAGAGTCTCTACAGTCGTTTGGAGAAATAGCTGGCATTAAAGAGGCTTGACGCCAAGCGATACAGACACTAATGAGTACAGCCAGCGGCATCACGATGGCCTCTATGTCGACCTACGCCATCCTCGGGTGTGGGAGTGTTGGCCACGCCGTGGCGGAAGAACTCGTCGAGGAGGGGAAAGACGTTCTCATCCTCGACGCGGACGAGGGGCGGGTAGAGGCGCTCCGTGACCAGGACCTCAACGCACAGCATGCGGACATCTCCGAGACAGACATCGTGGAGACAGTCGCCGACCGGGACGTGGTGCTCATCATGTCCTCGGACGTCGGTGCCAACGCCGAGGCGGTCCGGAACATCCGTGGGGCCGGCGGCGAGCAGTTCATCGTCGCCCGCGCCGACGACCCCGTGTCGGCCGACGAACTCACTGACCTCGGTGCGGACGTGGTCATCAACCCCTCCGCAGTCATCGCGGACTCGGCGCTTCGGGCGCTTGAGACCGGTGAACTGGAGTACAGGGCCTCCCAGCTCGGCGATGTCATCGACGGGACCGAAGAGCGCATGGCGATACTTATTCACCGGTCGCCGGACCCGGACTCCATCGCCTCGGCGGCCGCGCTGCGGGCCATCGCCGCGAGCCGCGACGTGGAAGCCGACATCATCTACGAGGGCGAGATCGGTCACCAGGAGAACCGCGCGTTCGTCAACCTCCTCGGCATCGAACTGACCTCGAACGAAGAGGTCGACCTCGGGGAGTACGACACGTTCGCGCTGGTGGACGTCGCCAAGGGCGGCGAACCGGCTGTCGATTCGGTCGATATCGTCGTCGACCACTACGAGCACGAACACGAACTGGAACACGACGCCGCCTTCTCCGACATCCGGCCGAACATCTCGGCCACGTCGACGATTCTCACGAAGTACATCCAGGAACTGGACCTCAATCTCGACCAGAGCGTCGCCACGGCGCTGCTGTACGGTATCCGCGCCGAGACGCTGGATTTCAAGCGGGACACGACGCCGGCGGACCTGACCGCCGCGGCGTACCTGTATCCCTTCGCGGACCACGACACGCTCGAACAGGTCGAATCACCGTCGATGAGCCCGGAGACGCTGGACGTCCTCGCCGAAGCCATCCGGAACCGCGAAGTACAGGGGAGCCACCTCGTCTCCAACGCCGGGTTCATCCGGGACCGCGACGCCCTGGCGCAGGCGGCCCAGCACCTCCTCAATCTCGAAGGAATCACGACCACAGCGGTGTTCGCCATCGCCGACGACACCATCTACCTCGCCGCGCGGTCGAAGGACATCCGGATGAACATCGGCAAGGTGCTGTCGGACGCGTTCGGCGGAATGGGCGAGACAGCGGGCCACTCCACCGACGCCAGCGTGGAGATACCGCTCGGAATCTTCACCGGTCTGGATACGAGCGACGACAACAGAGATACCCTGCTGGAACTCACCGAAGAAGCGGTCAAACGGAAACTGTTCGAGGCGATGGGCGTCGACAGTATCGGTAGCGAGGGTTCGAACGGAAACTAGGCCGGGACTTCCTCTTCCTCGTCGCCGGCCTCGGGCTGGCGAAGCCGTTCCACGATGTCGCTGACGATGACGACGTCGCCGACGGCCTGGACCCACCGGTACGGAATGATGACGCCCCGTGCCGCGTTCACGTCTTCGTCGAACAGTTCCGAATTGAGCTGGTGGAGTGCAAGCCCCGTCACTTCCTTACGGTCGAGTTCCAGCCGGAGGTCCTCTACCTCGCCGACGAACACACCGTTTTTCGAGTATACCTCACGACCCACGAGGGCTGTGATCTCCTGTGGCAGATTCTCCATTCCCATACGACGGTGGTTGGTCGGACGGCTTATAAAGCTTCTTTGCCACTAAGCGGCCGGGTTTCGGGGAGTGTGCGCCACGTGGTGCACCCGGGCAGCGACTGCTGGGTCAACTCTATCCCGTGGTATCGCCGTCCTCGCATGGGCAGCAGTCAATTGCACGGGCCGCGGGACTTTTAGTCCGCTTCCCCGTTCGCTCGGTATGCTCGACTCTGGCGACCCCGCCCCGGACTTCGACCTGCAAGGGACCGCAGACAGCGGTGTCGGTGCCTATCGGCTATCCGCTGCGACGAACCGCGCACCGGCGGTCGTGGCCTTCGTTCCCGGCGATGACCCCTATTCGCGGGCCCTCCTCGGCGAGCTAGCCGAGACAGACTGGGCGAGCGTATCGGACGCCGTGGCAGTCTTCGGCATCTTTCAGGCGCATATCGACGACTGTCAGGCGCTCGCCGCGTCGCTGTCGCTGCCGTACCCGCTGTTGTCTGACACGGCCGGCGTCGCCGAGCAGTTCGGCGTCCGGAGACGGGACGGGAGCGTCCAGCGGGCGGCGTTCGTCGTCGACCGGCGGTGCCGCGTTCAGACGGCGACGGCGTTCGAGGATTCGGGCGGGACCGAACCGGACCTCGAGACGATTCTGCACGGCCTCGCCGAGCTGTAGCTACTCGCCGCGGTCCAGTTCACCGGCCAACAGCCCGTACACGTACACGTCTTCGTGGCGGCCGTCGCGGAACCAGTGGTCCCGCAGGGCCCCTTCCCGCTCGAAGCCCGCCTTTTCGAGCACACGCTGTGACCCCTCGTTGCCGGCGAGGACCTTCGCGTACACCCGGTGGAGCCGCCGCTCCTGAAAGCCGTATGCGGCGAGCGTTCGAGCGGCGTCAGTCGCGTAGCCGTTGCCCCAGGCGTCCGGTGCGAGGAAGTATCCGATCTCGGCGGTTCCTGCCTGGGTCGAGACGGAAATCAGGCCGACCGTTCCGACCGGGTCGCCGTCGACACAGACCAGCAAGTGGACGTGCTCCGAATCGAGAGCGGTCTCGGATTCGAGCCACTCGCGCTCGGCCTGCTCCGTCTTCGGCTGGGACGCCGAGAGCCCGTGTCGCACGTCGGGGTGGTTGACTGTCTCCTGCAGGAACGGTACGTCCTCGTCTGCTATCGTCCGCAGCGTCACCGTTTCGCCGCGGAGGAACACTGGGCCGGACATACCCGAACGCACACACAGTCGACACAAGACTGTTGCCGTGGTGTGGGTAATGGTAGCACGCATAGATCGTTCGTCAGCGCTGGTGCTCGGGCCAGAGCGACACGCCAAAGGGAACTCAGCACTGCCCTGGGGTATGGGAACGCCGCTGGACTCACGCGAGGAACAGGCGACGGAGGTCGTCGACCGACTGCACGAGGAATACCCCGATTCGGCTATCTCGCTGAACTACAGCGACCGTCTCGAACTACTGGTCGCTGTCGTCCTCTCCGCGCAGTGTACTGACGAGCGGGTCAACGAGGTCACGGCGGACCTGTTCGAGAAATATCATGGCCCAGAGGACTACGCCGCGGCCACCGAGGAGCAACTCGCAGAGGACATCTACGGCATCACGTTCCACAACAACAAGGGCGGGTACCTCAAGGGCATCGGCGAGATTCTGGTCGAGGAACACGGCGGCGAGGTCCCCGACACGATGTCGGCGCTGACCGACCTCCCGGGCGTCGGCCGCAAGACGGCGAACGTCGTCCTCCAGCACGGCCACGACGTCGTCGAGGGCATCGTCGTCGATACGCACGTCCAGCGGCTCTCGCGGCGACTGGGGCTCACCGAGGAAGAGCGGCCGGAGGCCATCGAGCAGGACCTCCTCGACGTGGTGCCCAGCGGCGAGTGGCAACAGTTCACGCATCTGCTCATCGACCACGGGCGAGCGGTGTGTGGCGCGCGCTCGGCCGACTGCGAGGCGTGCGTGCTCGCGGACATCTGTCCCTCGGAGAAGGGCGACAGCGCGGTCGACCTCGCCAGCGGCGAGGCGTGGTAGGTCCGCGGCGAGTCGTTCAGCTGTCCTCGTCTCCCAGACGCACGGTGAGGACGGGCACGTCGGACGTCCTGACGACTTTTTCGGCGACGCTGCCGAGCAGATACCGCTCGACGCCCGTTCGGCCGTGGGTCCCCATGACGATGAGGTCGATGTCGTTGTCGGCGGCGTAGTCGAGGATCGCGCTGTGCGGGGGGCCGCGTTCGACGGCGGTGACGGTGTCGACTCCGTCGACCTCGTCTGCCGCCGCGTCGACGATGGCCTGTGACCGCTCCTGAAGCGACGACTCGATATCGTGTTCCTCGCCGACCATGCCCGGCTCTGACGCGTCGTGCTCCTCGGCAATCATGCCAGTGGTCGCCCCCTCCGGGCCTGCGGAGGTCATCCCGATGTGCGGTGACGACGTATCGAGGACGGTCATGATGTGTAACGTCCCGTCGTTCGTTTCGGCGAGGTTGCGTGCATGGGCCAGTGCGGCCGCTGCTCCGTCACTACCGTCCGTCGGAAAGAGGATGTGTTCGTACATTGGAACCACAGCTAGCCATGGACATGCAATACTAATGAAACGTCTAGTCCGTTCGCAGAAACCGAGAATCAGACCCGCTTTCGACGGCGCTTACGCCACGTAGCGGAGGGCGTACCGAGTGACGCCGACCAGATACGCCAGCAGCCAGAAGATGACGTATCCGAACACGCCGATACGGAGCCGCGAGCGCCAGTGACTGAACGTCTCGTCGCCGATCTCGTCCAGCAACAGGTCTTCGTCGTACTCGTTGTAGAGGTCGTGCTCCCGCTTCGCACGGAAGATGCGCACGATACCCGTCCCGCCGAAGGCAAGCAGCGCGTACGCCTGGAGGCCGAGCATCGCGTGGACGGCCGACAGGCCACCGAGCTGGTCCGGGAGGCGTGGCATCATCCACGCCACCATCGGGACGGTAGTCAACACCAGTCCGGTCGTGACGAACTTCAGGTGATGCACGAGCACGTCCCAGGTGACCGGCTCCGTCTCGATGATGTAGTACGCGCCGTACAGGAAACAGGGGAGGCTAAGCGTCACCGACAGTAACACGACTGTGGCCACGAGGCCGTCCGACACCATGGACCGACCTAGGGGCAGTGTTCGCTAAAGACTGCCGGATGCAGAAGGTCAGAACTTGTAAGCCATCGCGGCCCCTACACCCGGGCAATGGCTGACCCGGACTCGACGTCTCCCACGGAGGACGAGCGCGGGAACACCCCTGCGGACGCCGTAGCTGCCGAAACCGAACCCGGGACCGAGGGCGGCGTCGGTGAGACGGACGACGGCGAGTCGGGCGAGGAACTCGACACAGAGGCACTCCGGAAGCAGGTCGAGGAGAAGTACGACTTCGACAACTTCGGCCCGGCGGACATGGCCGAGATGACCGCCGAGGAGTGGGACGTCGCCTTCGACGAGGACTCCTGGATAACCGGCGACGAACTACTGGACCGGGTCGCGCGGGACCTCCGGAACCGCGTCGCAAACCGCGACGTGTTCGCACGCATCGAGCGCCACCGGGACCCGCCGCGGGTCCTCGCGTACTCCGATGAAGGCTACGCGGTCGTCTATCCCGATGGGAGCCTCGAAGGGGAAGGGACTGTCATGCGTGACGTGAAACCCACGGTCGCGCTGTGTTCTATGGACTCCTACGAGGTGGCAGAGAACGTTCCCGACAGGCCACTGCCCGACCCCGAAGAGGTCCCCGAAGGCGGGGGCGAACTCGGCAACTGGATGCTACAGGCCATCGCCGGGGCCCAGTTTCTGGCCGGGGTTGCGCTGCTCGGGGGCGCAGTGCTTGCGGCCGCTGGCATCATCGGCAACGCCGGAACCAGCATTGCGCTGCTGGTCGTGGCCGGCGTCGCCTTCATCGCCGTGTCACTCGTCCTCTTTTTCACCGTCGCGAACGCGCGGCTCTCGGACACGTTCCGCGCCGAGGAGTACCGGGACAGACTGCGGGCCATCGGCCTCGAGGACGGCGAACGACCGGAGTTCGTGCCGGAGCTCGACCCGCAGAACTCGGGGTCTGAAGACGGGGCGAGCGAGACTGACGAAGCCGGGTAATGACGGTTCCTGCGGGTGGTATTCGGTGGGTTTATACAAACTCAGTCCTGATTCCAGAGTGTATATGAATAGACGGGAGTTCGTCCGGACAGCAGGGGGGGCCGCCGGTGCTGCGGCGACCCTCAGCGCCACCGGCGCAGCCGCCGCACAGGAGGACGGTGGCGGAGGTGGCGAAACCGTCCCGGACTACGGCGGTTTCCTGGACCAGGTCGGGAACTTCGACGGGTCGACCGTCGACGCGACCGGACAGGACACGGTAACTGTCGAGGTCGGCGTGCAAGCCAACGGCGGCGCGTTCGGATTCGGTCCGCCCGCCGTCCACGTTGACAACGGCGCGACCGTCCAGTGGGAATGGACGGGCAACGGCGGCGGCCACAACGTCGTCTCGGACGGCGAGGGGCCGCTGGACTCCGGGAGCGCCGTCTCCAGTGCCGGCGTCAACTACGAGCACACCTTCGAGGAGGACGGTATCTACCCCTACGTCTGTGTCCCCCACGAAGGACTCAACATGAAGGGCGCTGTCGTCGTCGGCGAGGAGTACCCGACGCAGACGATAGGTGGCGGCGGCCCGGTCGAAGTGGACCCGCACTACGCCGGCGTCCCGATTCAGCCCCACTTCGTCGGGTTCGGCGCTGGACTCGCAGTCATCATCCCGCTCATCTTCACCTTCTTCCAGCTGAAGTACGGTGAGTCACCCCACACCAGCGGAGGGAACAACTGATGGCATCCGAAGGCTCCACCTACGGTGATATCCACCGGTACGAACCGCCACGCGAGAGCACGGCGGCGGCGGTCGGCATCGTGCTCCTGACCATCATTCAGGTCGGCCTCGTCGGTCTCTTCACCTACGGCATGATCGCCGGCTGGGCGTCCGGAATCGGCACGACGCTGACGGTGCGGCTCATCGAGGCCAACATGTTCCTCGGTGGCGTCCTGACGGCGATTTTCATCGACCTGGCGTTCATTATGCTGCTGTACCGCAAGGAGTTCCTCCCCGACGTGATGATCGTCAAGAAACGCCGCCGGAAGTGGGAGGACCTCTACATCCGTCAGGAAGACGTCGACGGTACGACGATGGCGGACGGCGAGGAGTTCGCAGAGACATTCAAACGCGCTGTGTACCCATACTACAAGAAATAAGATGCCACTTGATGAAGACAAATATCCGGCTGAAACAGGCCGTCGTCGCTTCGTAAAGGGCGTCGTCGGGAGTGCTGCCCTCTCCGGCGTCGGCGTCGGCGGCGCTGCAGCCGTCGACGCGACGACAGACGCCGCCGGCGAAGGTGGCGGGACGACCCCGTTCGTCGCCGTCGAGAACACTGATGGACCGGCCCCGCGGGGGATGCCGATCATCCCCATCGAAATCAACGGCGGCGAGATAAGCGGCCTCTGGCCCGAGTACGACGAGGCGGCCGGCGCAGCCGTCGCGCCGGACTTCGGCGGGAGCGGTATCGACTACTCCTCGCAGTGGTTCCAGTACTGCGGTATCCAGAGCACCGCAGCTATCTACCCGCAATCAGAGCGGAACAACGCGTTCCTCAACGACACTGGGACCTTCACCTGGCAGGGTGAGTACGAGTCCGGCGCACCGATCACAGTCGACATGTTCGACGACTACGAGGAGTGGGGCAACGGCATCGGCAACCCCGGCGTCGGAAAGCCCGCAAGCGTCGTCTGGCGGACCAACAGCGAGGGGAAGAACGGCGCTCCGGTCCAGATAATCAGGTCGGTCGAAGTCGAGAAGATGGCCAACGGCGAGGGCAAGTACGCGGACCTTCCGGGAAGCGTTCAGTCGTTCGTCTCCGAAGCTACCGACCAGGGCTTCATCGCCTGGCTGAACAAGTGCACGCACTTCTGCTGTGTGCCCGGGTTCAAGACCCAGGAAGGGAGTGCGAACTTCGGCGGCGCAAACGCTATTTACTGTCAGTGCCACCAATCAGTGTACGACCCGTTCAGTCCCGTGCAATCGACGTTCGTGGCGCTGCCACGCCCACCACAGACGGAGTAATAAATGAGTCTCGAACGCAAAGACGAACACGACCACAAAGGCTGGATGGAATCGCGCGAGCTGACGCCGATCGAATCGGTGTACCTGACCGTGCTCGTCTGGCTCGACAGGCGGCTGCGCGTCGTTGACTACCTGGAGGTCCTCGAGGACCTCTACTACAAGGTCAACATGCAGATGCCCAAGAGCCACACGGAACAGTACAACCTCGACAACAAGTTCTGGTACTGGTACCCGCTGTACGCGCTGGGGTCGTTCTCGACGGTCGCGTACATCGTCGCCGCGATATCCGGCGCGCTACTTGGCTTCTACTACGCACCGGCCGCAGCGGCTGCCGACGGGTCGCCGACGGTCGCGTACGACTCGGTGCTGCTCATCATGGGCCAGCTCAACCTCGGCTACTTCCTGCGTTCGGTCCACCGCTGGTCCGCGCAGATCATGGTCGCCGCCGTGTTCCTCCACATGCTCCGCGTGTACTTCACCGGAGCGTACAAGGAACCGCGCGAGCTGAACTGGCTCATCGGCATCGTCCTGATCTCGCTGACGCTGGTGTTCGGATACACCGGCTACCTGCTGCCGTGGAGCCAGCTATCCTTCTGGGCCGGCCAGATCGGCGTCGAGATGTCCCTCTCTATCCCGCTCATCGGTGAGTGGGTCGCACAGCTGATGTTCGGCGGGTTCACGCTCTCGCAGGCCACGTTACAGCGGATGTACATCCTGCACGTGTTCTTCCTGCCGTTCATCACGACTGCCATCATCGCGGTCCACATCGGCATCGTCTGGATGCAGGGGATCGCTGAACCACACTGATACTATGAGCGACAACGACACAGACGACGTTCGCACGGACGGTTCCGGCACCGGTATCGTCTCGCCGGACGACGAGACCCCCGCATGGTCCGAACGCAAGGAACGGACACAGGGGCTCTCCCGGCTGACCTACGAGTACTTCGAGCGGGCGCGCCGCGAGGACCAGGACCTCCGCCAGGAGTCCGACTACATCGAGCGTGACGTGCTCGCGTTCCCGGCCTGGCCCCACGAGATGATGCGCAACATCGCGCTGACGTCTTTCTTCGTGGGCATGATCCTGTTCGTCTCGGCGACGCTGCCCCCGGAGATGCCGAACCCGGCCAACTCCAGCGTGACGCCGGCGATTATCCTGCCGGACTGGTATCTCTACTGGTCCTTTGGCCTGCTCAAGCTCGGTCCGTTGAATCCGGACCTGAGCATCCTCGGCGGCTCGAAGCTCATGGCCGACCGGACCTACGGTGTGCTTGCAAACGTCGTGGTCGTCGGCTTCGTCGCCATCGTCCCCTTCCTGAACAAGGGGTCGGCCCGCCGTCCTGTCGAGCAGCCGTTCTGGGCTGCGGTCGGGATGTCCGGCGTCATCTTCAGCCTGACCATCGCCGCACTGTCCATCAAGAACCTCGTCCCGATGGATTCGCACCTGCTGTTTGACCTGACGTTCCTCGTCCCCATCGTCAGCGCCACCATCACCTACGCGGTGCTCAAGACGATGCGCGAGGGCTACATGTTCGACCTCAACCGACGGTACTACCGGCTGCGGCCGCCGAAGTAACCCGACCGTAGGTTTCGCCGTCGCTTTTCTCCGTCGTCCGCTCACTGTGGCCGCTACTCGTGACCGCGTCTCGCCGCAGTAAAGTGGCTCCCGCCCCTACTAGTGACGATGACAGAGGACCAGTCAGCGGGGACTGAAAGCGGTTCGGAGCGGCGGGACGTCGTGGTGCCGCTGCGCGTGTACAAGGCCGTGACGGTGTTTTCGACGCTGTTTGCGGTCGTCAGCGTCGTCGCCGGATTCATCCTCGTCGACGTCGCGACACAGCGGGCGTCAGCGCCCGCCTCGGAGATCGATGTTCCGGTGGGCATCGCCGGAATCGCGTGCATCCTCGCTGGCACAGTCGTCTACGCGTTCTCGACGCGCTTCCGTACCGAGGAAATGGGAAAGTCTAAAGACGACGCTACCTAACGTTCGGATAATGGCTGACGAGTTCATGAAGGGGTTCGCGTGCCTCATGGTCGGCGGACTGGGCTGGATGACCATCAAGGGCTGGTACAACACGCCGAGTTTCGAGGGGGCACAGCTCACCGGTGCACTCACCATCGAGGAACCGACCACGTTCGACCAGATTGCCCTGTTTATGGGCGACGCGTTCTTCTGGTTTGCCGTGCTGGGCGCGCTGACCTTCTGGGTCGTGCTCCCACTGATCAGTGAGTTCCAGACGTACCTCGACGAGCGGTCGGCATAAGAGTCCGTCGCAGCCGCGTTTTTGAAGTGAGACCGGTGCCGTTCTCAGTTCGCAGTCCGCTCAACCGGTGCGGGGTCTTCCTCGCGAACCTGGATTCCGCGCGAGCGCAGCGCCGAAGCGAATTTTGTCGGTGACACCCCGCCGTAGGTCGCCGCCTCTTCGAGTGTGAGTGTTTTCCCGCGATACAGTGTCAGTGCCGTTGTGAGGGACCTGTGTGACATCTTCGTCTACACCGAGACGGACACGGTGTAGGTACTAAACTATTTCGGCTATTTCTAGATCAATCAGTCGACTGATTCGGATAGAACTGAATAGAAGTTCTAATATCTGTCTTAGAATTAAACAATATCTAAATCCTGGCGTAGCGACTAGCCGACTGGAGACCCAAGGCTGCCGGTAGGCGTGGCCAACGACTCAGCTACTCAGGGGTCGGCAAAATGAGAGGCCGTGTTCAGACGATGGCGCTCCAGGGCCCCTTGATGACCCAGAACAGGCTCTGATAGCCCGCGTACATGAACACCACGAGGGCGGCGACGATGGCTCCCTTCGGCCGTTCCAGCGGCATGTCACGGCGTGCTTCGACTTTTCGGGACTCGAACTCGAAGAAGTCAGTGACGACTGCGCCGAGGACGAGCACGGACAGGACCATCCCACCGTGATGGTGAAGCGTCATGTAGAAAAACGACAGCACGACCAGTGCGATGTTGGTGAACGTGTGTGCCGGATGGCGGCTGATCGCGTCCGCGCCGTCGTTCTCGTACTGTTTGACGTGGCTTCTGTGGGCGAGCTGCCGAGTCAGGAAGTTGACAACCACCACTGCGAAGATGATGTATTCGATGAGGAGCGCGCCACCGACTGTGGGACTCCCCAGAATGGTATCAAGTGGCCCAAAGAGCGTTACGGATGGCTGCATACCCAACGCTCCGTCCACCGTCCATTAGTGTCTTTCCAATCTCACTCGAATCTGGACTGGCTCTCGTCGACGACGGCGGTCCGAACAGAGGACCCGAGCGAAATCGTGATAGCCTCCTGATAGCTGACGGTCCGCGATACCCTGTCGTCGACCAGTAACTCGACAGTCGCCTCGTCGCGCTCGATTGAGGCACTGAGTCCGGCGACCGGCAACACCCAGTGGTCCGGGTCCGTCGCAAACGGAGCGATCGGTGCAACCACCGCCTGGACCGACGGCGCCAGAATCGGACCGCCGACGCGGTGGGCGTAGCCCGGCGAGCCGGCGGCTGTGGCGATGACGACGCCGTCGGCCCGGAACTGGCCGATTCGGTCGGCCGTCGACGCGATAGTGAACTCGGAGATGCGGGCGGCGTCGGCAGTGACGAGAGTCACGTCCCAGAACGCCTGTTCGACCGTGCCGTCAGGCATCGTCACACGGAGCACCGGATGCGTCTCGACGCGGGCGTCCGCCAGCCCCGACACAGCGGCGACAGCGTCGTCGCGTGCTACTGACCGCACACCCCGACCAGCCGCGACCGGCAACACGAGCGGGTCGCCACCTGCCCGTGCCACAGCGGCGACGGCGTCCTCGCCGACGGCGACGACCCGGTCGGTCTTCGGGACTGCACCGTCACTCCCTCGCTCGACAGCCACGCCGGCGTCTCGAAGCATGTCTGTCAGGGCGTCGTCACCGACTACACCAACGGGGGTTCCCATCACCTGACACTCCGGGCCGGCGGAAAAAAACCTGCCGCACTTCGCTCTCAGATATCGAGGCGACGGCGCGCGTATTCGACGAGGATCGGGACGTCGGAGAGATGAGTGAGCTTCGCAATCGCCCGCCGGTCGCCGCTGTTGATCTGCCTGAGCGTGTCCTGCCCGGTGCTCTGGAGGTCGTCCATCAGCTGGTCGTACCGCTCGTTCGGGGCGAGATACAGCAGTTCCGTCATCATCAGACGGGCGTTGTGTTTCGGTGCCACGTCGCTGTGCCAGAGTTGGTCGTAGACGGACAGGCTCTCGGCGGACGTGTCAGGTTCATCAGGCGTCAGTGCGGAATCGGCCGTCGCAGCAGCGGCGCGGGCTGACTTCATCCCCTTGTGAATGCCCTCGCCCCACAGCGGGTCGATGGTCGGGACGGTGTCGCCGATGGCCATGAAGTTGTCCGTGCTCATTGAATCGGGGGGCTGGATGTGGGCCGACCCGCGGTGGGCCTGCGTGCCCTCGATTCGCTCGGCATCGTCGAATCTCGGGTCGGAATCGAGCCAGTACTCCAGGTAGTCGTCGATGCCCATCCCGTCTTTCGCGTACTTGCTGTGTGATTCGTTCTGGATGTAGCAGAGCCCGACCTTCGCCGTGTCCTCGCCAGTGTGGAAAATCCAGGAGTACCCGCCCGGGGCGAGGTCGTGGTCCAGGCGGAGCATCATCGCGTCCCGGAGGTCGGCGTAGTCGTCGTGGTCGATATCGATCCCCTCGAACTCGTACTCGACGCCGATAGCCTGGTGGTCCCGCTGGAGGTCACACACGTCGAGTTTCTTCGCCAGCGGTGCGGCGGGACCCGTGGCGTCGATGACGATGTCCGCGTACACCTCCTCGTCGCCGTCGTAGCGGACGCCGACGATCTCACCGTTCTCCATGATGGGGGCCGAGACGCGTGAGTCAAAGCGGTAGGTCGCGCCGTTGTCCCGGCCTGCCGAGACCAGCCACTGTTTGAACTCCGCGAACTCCAGTACGGCTCCGGTCTGGTTGCGGACGTAGTGGTCGTTGGGGGACTCGAGCACGACGTCGTCGGTGTAGTTCATCACCACGTCATCGGGAATCGCAAAGCCCGTCATCGCCGACATGAAGGTCCCGGCGGTGGACTTGTTGCTCTGACGCGGGAACCCGTCTTCGGACTCCGTCTCGAGAACGAGCACCTCGTAGTTTCGTTCCGCTAGATCACGGGCACACTGCGCCCCCGCAGGCCCGGCTCCGGCTATCACCACGTCAAAGCGCTCGCGCATGGTTGTGGGTGTTGCCTGTCGGTAATCAGTCTTTCCGAATACACCGACGGCCGCTCTCGAAAGGGTAAAGACGGCCCCACTACCATGACGGGAACACCCGGGGCGACATACAATGGTTCTCAAGACAGGCGCGGGCGTGCTCGCGGACAGGCGACGGCTTCCCACGGCGCTACGGGCAGTGCTGGGCTACTACGCGGACACCGGCGTGTTCGACGCCGCCAGCCTCTCGCTGAAGTCCGAGATCGACGACCGCACCGAGGCGATGGTCGACGACGTGACCGACCGTATCGAAGACGCCCTCGAAGACGAGTTCGGCCGTCCGGTCGAGTTCTCCTACGATACGAAACTGATTCTGCCCGCACAGTTGACGCTCGGCTACGTCTACCGCAAGGCCCGCCAGAAGGCTCCCGGTGACCCCGTCATCGACGCCATCGCCGACGGCGTTCCGACCGTCGACGAGACGGCGCTGGAACAGGGCCCGGCCCAGGACCTCGCGCCCCGCGAGATGGTCGTCCGCGCCGAGCAGATGACCCGCCTCTCCATCGAGGCGCTCATCGACGGCGACATGCGCGACGCTATCAACGACGACGAGTTCGAGGACTTCGAGGTCGAGTTCAGCGAGGGCGCCCCCTCGAAGCGACACGGTGAGCGGAGCGAGCCGTGGAGTGGGAACGAAGCGGACCGCCGCCGGGTCGCCGAGGTCGCCCAGTCCGCGTTGCAGTCCCACCTCGACGGCCTGTTGGCGGACATGCCGCCCGTCGTAGAGGACGCCTATCAGTGGGCCGTCGACTACAGCGAGGCCCACCAGGACCGGGACGACCACTTCCGGGAGCTGATGACCGCGGCAGCGGACGGCGACGAGGACGCGCTGGACGCCATCCGCGAGGAGTACAAGCTCGCGGCGTACGACGAGGAACCGGCGACGTTCACCGAGGCGGAGAAGGAACTCCCCTACAGCAAGACCCAGTACGCACGCGTCGGCGTCCTCTACGACGGCATGCTCGACCTCTACCGGCTCGCCGGCCTGGACATCGACGACGAGTTCGCGAAGGCCATCGTCCTCGCCATCATCGGCGCACAGGTGTGGCTCGATGACGTGGACGACTACGACGACGACCGCGCGGAGGGGCAACTGACGCCCGTCACCGCCGAGTACCTGCTCGCGCCCGATGACGAGGCCGCCTACCGGCGCGTCGTCGACGTGACTGAGCAGTACCTCGACCTGGCAAAGACCTACGCGACGGCCGCCGACTCGCCGCTGACCGGCGTCGCTGTCGAGTACATCTACCGCTCCGGCGACCCGGGCGTCCTGCCCGGCAAGCCCGAGTAGACCGGCGAGCGACAGCGACTCGACCCAAGCGCCAGAGTTTATATCCCGCCGCCCGCACCGAGATTTGAATGCTTCACTCGTGGGTGGGCAGGGTCGCAGCAATCTGTGGCTTGCTGGCTGTGCTGTTCGCGCTCATGGTCGGGTTCGGGGCGGCCACGCCGGACCCCGAACTGGGAGACTACCCCGGCGGGGACGCGCTGGCCGAGGACCGCGACAGGTACGTCGGCGATTCCGTCCAGGTGACCGGCACGGTGACTGCGACTGAGCCCGTCGAGATTGCCGTCGAATACGAGTACGTTGCCGGCGGCGAGCGCCACGGCGGCACGTTCACGGTCACGGTCCGGAACGTCGACACACCCGTCGCCGAGGGCCAGTCGCTGCAGGTGTATGGCACGCTCGGCCCGGACCTGACCATCTCCGCGGAGAACAGCGTGAGCGTGCCGGCGGTGAACTACACCGCGATGTACCTCGTGTCCGCGCTCGCCGGCCTGTGGACCCTCACACGAGTGGTCTGTGGCTGGCGGCTGGACCCGCAGACTGGCGCGCTATGTCGGCGTGACGAGCCACTCCAGCCGGCACAGGCACTCCTCGGCAGGGTCCGGGAGGTGGGTTCCTGATGCCGGACCTGCTGTCACACGCCTTCATCGCCTTCACTATCTGTACTATCCTGTCACACCGGTACGACTGGCTCACCGGCGAGTACGTCACCGTGGGGATGGCCGGCGCGTTCATCCCGGATATGGCGAAGATCAAGCTTCTCGTCGATTCCGCGACCGTCGAGGCGGCACTGGGCGTACCCTTCGACTGGCTGGGCGTCCACACGCTCGGCGGCGCGTTCGTCGCCGTCCTCGTGGGCGCGGTGGTCGTGAACCGCTCCGACCGACTGCGCGTGTTCGGTCTCCTGTCGCTCGGGGCCGCCAGCCACCTGTTTGCCGATGCACTCCTGCTGAAGGCCGCTGGGCGGTCTTACGAAGTGCTGTGGCCGCTGACGCAGTACCACCCCCCATCGCCGGGGCTGTATCTGAGCACGGATATCTGGCTCACCGGCGTCACCGGGGCCGTCGCGGTGTCGACGTGGCTGGTCACTTCCAGGTCGTGACTACGCGGGAGTCCCCAGTCTGTCAGCCTTCCGGTCACACTTCCCGGGACACGAACTGTATTACTGTTAACATTCCAATTAGTTCCCATGGCACTCAGTGCTCGGAACAATCTTAGCGGGACGGTTCGCTCAGTGACGACGGACGAAGTGATGGCCGAGGTCGTCATCGAACTGGACGGCGGCGAGACGGTCACGTCGACAATCACCCGCGGGTCCGCCGACCGGCTCGACCTCTCCGAAGGCGACGAGGTGGCGGCGGTGATCAAGGCCAGCGAAGTGATGGTCGAGAAGGACTGAGAACGGCCTCGACGACGCGACCGGCCGGACTACCGCTTCCCGAGCGCCGTCTCGAACACGCGCTGGGCCCGCTCGTAGGCGGCGTTCCGGTCGACGATTGGACGTGGGTACTCAGGTGCCAGCTCCTCGCGTTCGCTATCCGAGAGGGTCGGCCAGTCGACGATCTTGTTTGCCGGAACGTCGCGAAGCTCCGGCACGTACTCGGTGACGTAGTCGGCCCCGCTGTCGTACTTGCTCATCTGTGCGACCGGGTCGAAGATACGCACGTCCACGGAGTCGGTCCCGGTCGAGGCCGTCCACTGCCAGTTCGCGGCGTTGCTGGCGGGGTCGTGGTCGACGAGCTGCCGACGGAAATAGCGCGCCCCCGTCCGCCAGTCGACGAGCAGGTGCTTCGTGAGAAACGAGGCGACGTTCTGGCGCGGGCGGTTGTGGATGTACCCCTCCTGTTCGAGCTGGCGCATCCCCGCGTCGACCAGCGGATAGCCGGTCTCGCCGCGCTTCCAGGCGTCGACGTGGGACTCCTCGTTCTCCCACTCGATAGGGTTCGGGAACGTCTTGTAGTTCTCCGACAGCAGCGTGGGGTTGTAGTACAGCAGGTGGTAGTTCTGCTCGCGCCAGGAGAGTTCGTAGCGGTACTTCTGGACGTTCCGCTGGGCGTCGCCGATGGCTCTCGTGTGTCGGTCGGACGCGTCGCCCCACATCTCGCGGATGCCGATCATCCCCGCGGCGAGATACGGCGACATGCGCGAGACAGCGCTGGTCGGCCGCTCGACGGCGGCCCGCATGTCGTCGCGGGTATCGCTGTACGTCTCGATACCCGCATCGAGAAAGCCGTCGTACCGCTGCCGTGCGCCCTCGTAGCCGGGCGTGGGCAGGTCGATGTCCGTCTCGATACTCGGGGCCGTCGTCGAGTCCGAGGCGTCGACGAGCGAGTCCGCCTCCGGCCGGCCCACGGGCGGTAGCTTGTGGTGGGCCTGCCAGTCGTCGTAGAAGCGACTGTGGTTCTCGTACCGGCTATCGAGCCCTGCCGGGTCGACGAGCACGAGGTCGGTCAGCGATTTCGTCGGGAGCGCCTCGTCGACGCGGCGCTGTCGGTTCCGCCGTGCGGGCCGGTAGTGCTCGTTGTAGTACACCCGGTCGGCGTCGTACTCCTCGACGACGTCCGAGAGCACATCGACGGCAGTACCGGTCCTGACGAGCAGGTCCCCGCCACTGTCTCGGTAGGCCCCTTTCAGCGCTCGCACACCGGCCAGCAGGAACGCCCGCTGGCGCTTCCCGACCTTCGAGAGCAGGTCCGTGTCGACGACGTACACCGGCAACACCTCGTCGTCTGCGGCGGCGGCAGTCAGCCCCCGGTTGTCCGGTATCCGGAGGTCCCGCTGGTGCCAGAAGACGTGCATACCCTTTGTTAGGGATACCCGCATATGGGTTCGGACCCGATACTATTGTGTACGGATGGCTTCTGTGACGCAGGATTGGGCGAGCAGTAAGAGACGGGGGATTTCGAACAGCGTACGGCGGCCGCAGGCCGACGTTTCACGACTTCGCGGCGACGCCGCGAAGTCGCCTTTTTCGCCACCGGGAGAGCAGAGCTCTCCCGAGCCTTGCTTCGCTTCGCTCAGCAAGACCACGTTTTTCGAGAAGTGGTACGCACGCCGCGTCGCGGCGTACGAACCTGACGAAAAAAGGTGGTCTAGTAGAACTCGCGGACGAGGTCCATCGCGCCCTCGGGGGCGCCGTCGGGAATCTCGGCCATCGAGCCGTCGACGCCTTCGCGTTCCTCGAACGGAACCGAGCTGTCGTCCTGGTAGAGGACGCCCATGTACTCCTTCTCGCTTTCGAGAATCTTGTCTTTGGCCTGGTCGCGGTCCGCCGGGTCGTGGTCGGTCTCGTCGAGGTCCACGATGGCGTCGCGGAAGTAGTCGTAGGTGTCGACATCGTTGAACGTCACACACGGCGAGTAGACGTTGACGAAGCCGAAGCCGTCGTGCTCGACGGCCTGCTTGACGATCTCGGCGTGGCGCTGTGCGTTCGAGGAAAAGGACTGGGCGATAAAGGTCGCACCGGAGGCCAGCGCGAGCGCCTTCGGGTTGACCGGCGGCTGGTTCGGGCCGTCCGGCGACGTCGAGGTCTCGAAGTCCTCGCGCGAGGTCGGCGAGGCCTGGCCCTTGGTGAGGCCGTAGATGCGGTTGTCCATCACGACGTAGCTCATGTCGACGTTCCGGCGGACGGCGTGGATGAAGTGGCCGGCACCGATGGAGTAGCCGTCGCCGTCGCCGCCCGAGACCATCACTTCGAGGTCCGGGTTGGCCATCTTCACGCCGATGCCCACCGGCAGGGCGCGGCCGTGGACGCCGTGGAGCGCGTAGCTGTGCATGTACGTCCCGATCTTGCCGGAACAGCCGATACCGGCGACGATGAAGGTGTTGTCGGGGTCGTTGCCCGTCTCCGCGAGCGCCTTCATCATGCCGTTCATCGTCCCGAAGTCACCGCAGCCGGGACACCATGTCGGTTGCTTGTCGGATTTGAAGTCTGTGAAGCGAACGTCGGAACTCATTGTGTTGCCTCCGTGGGTGTGTCAAGCGTTTGCTTGATCTCGGTCGCCAGTTCGTCTGCTTTGAACCGAACGCCGTTGTACTTGTTGATGCGCTGTACCCGTTCGAGGACGTCGTGTTCGATGATATCAGCGAACTGTCCAGTCGCGTTACACTCGACGACGATGACGTCGTCGGCCGATTCGATTTCCTCTGTGAGGTCCGGCCGCGGGAAGATGTACGGCACCGAAATGAACCGCACGTCGTAGCCGTCGTCCGCCAGCAGTGTCAGCCCCTCACGCAGGGCGCCTTCGTTGGAGCCCCAGGAGATGACGACCGTGTCTGCGTCGGGGTCGCCGAACTCGCGGTAGTCGAAGTCCTCCTGTTCGCGGGCGGTCTCGACTTTCCGCTGGCGCTTGTCGACCTGCTCGATGCGCACGTCAGTGTCCTCGGTTCGGCGGCCGAGTTCGTCGTGTTCGAGACCAGTCGTCATGTGCGCGCCGTCGGTCGTCCCGGGGAACGCGCGCGGCGAGACGCCGTCGGCGGCCGCGAAGTGGGCCTTGAAACGGCCCTTCTCGTCCAGCCAGGCGTCGATGTCGTTCTCGTCGACGACCTTCCCGCGGTCGATCTCGACTGCGTCCATGTCGAAGGTCTCGGGGGAGAAGGTCTGTTCCGTCACGGCCATCGCGAGGTCCGAGACGAGGAACACGGGCGTCTGGTACTTCTCGGCGAGGTTGAACGCCTCGACGGTCTTCCAGAAGCACTCCGAGACGGTCGTCGGGGCGACGACGAACCGCGGAATCTCGCCGTGACCGCCGTACAGCGTCATGTTGAGGTCGCCCTGCTCCTGTTTGGTCGGCATCCCGGTCGAGGGACCGGAGCGCATCACGTCACAGATGACCAGCGGCGTCTCGCTCGTGGCGACCAGCCCGAACGTTTCGGTCATCAGGTCGATGCCCGGTCCGGACGTGGCGGTCATGGCTCGGGCACCGGCGCGGGCCGCGCCCAGCGCCATGTTGATGGCGGACAGTTCGTCCTCGGCCTGGACGACTTTCCCACCGAACTGGTCGACGCGGCCGGTCATGTACTCCATCACGTCCGTCGCCGGGGTGATGGGATAGCCGGCGTAGAAGCGACAGCCGGCGGCGATAGCGCCCATGCCGATGGCCTCGTCGCCGTTGAGGAGCACGTAGTCCTCGTCGGTCGTCTCCATGTCGTAGTCGAACTCGCCGTACTCCTCCTGGACGTAGTGCTGTCCCTTCCGGGCGGCTTCCTTGTTGTTTTCGACGATGGCCTCGCCCTTGTCGCCGAAGCGCTTCTCGAGGCTTTCGTCGAGGTTCTCGATGGGGAATCCGGTAACCTCACACGCCGCGCCCAGCGCGACGACGTTGAGCATGATGGCCCCACCCGCGTCCTCCGCGAGCCGTTTCAGCGGCACTTCGAGTGCCGTCGCGTCGCCGGGAACCTCTACGTCCTGCATCGTCGAGCGCTCGCCGTCGTAGATGATGACGGAGTCCTCGTGGAGCTCGTCCTCGTTCTCGTGGATGGTGCGCTCGGTGAGCGCGATCAGGATGTCAAGGCGGTCGACGACACTCTCGACCCGGTCGACTGACGTCCGTACCTTGTAGGCAGTGTACCCGCCGCGGATGCGGGAGGCGAAGTCCTTTGAGGTGAAGACGTGTCGACCAGCCCGGGAGAGTGCCTGCGCGAAAATCTTCCCAGTGGAGTCGATTCCATCGCCGGCTTCGCCGCCGATGGCCCAGTTCAGGTCCTCTGGCATTATATCCCACGGGTAGCCAGCGTGGTAGGAAAAACCTTCCGTAACCGCCCGCATGCAGGCAACTCGTTATCGAGTGAAAACCGGTATATTTCGTGTGTTACCCGCTCTCCGTCCCCGTTTGCTCGAAAACAGCAACTGATGTGCTACCGCTGTGAGCGCGTAGCGACCGTAACCCCCTTGGCCGGCCACGGCAACTCCCAGGTATGGATGAACGCGTGCTCGACGTGGTAGGCGTCCGGGACGTCGGACCAGACACCGTGGCGATCGACTTCGAGACACCGGACGGGTTCGACGCACAGCCGGGCCAGTTCGTCAAGCTGACACTGACCGTCGACGGGGAGGACGTCTCGCGGTTCTACACTATCTCTTCGCCGACAGTCGAGGAGTCGTTCGAGATAACCGTCGGCATCGACCCCGACGGCGAGTTGGCTCCCCAGCTTGGCGCGCTCGAACCGGGCGACGGCGTCCGCATCGCCGGGCCGTTCGGCTCGGATTACTACGAAGGCGAGAGTCGCGTCGTCGTCCTCGCCGGCGGTCCCGGCGTCGGCCCGGCGGTCGGCATCGCCGAGCGTGCGCTGGACGACGGCAACGAGGCTGCCGTCGTGTATCAGGACGACGCGCCGGTCCACGAGGACCGACTTGACGCACTCGCCGAGTCAGGGGCGCTCGTTACGGTCCTCGCCAGTGGAGAGCCGCTGACCGACCCGGTCGCCGAAGCCGTCGCGGACGGCGGTCAGGTGTTCGTCTACGGCTTCGCGGACTTCCTCGATGCCGCCACGGAAGCGCTCGAAGCCACGGGTGTCAGTACCGACGACGCGAAGGTCGAGAACTTCGGATAGGCCGGCCCGAGCGCCGTCCGGCGTCGTCTCGAAGACGGGGTTTGTCGCCGCCGGCGGCGCTAGCGCCCGTCACCTGCCTCCGGCGCCCGAACGGTCATCACCGGAACCGGCGAGGTCCGGACGAGTTTCTCCGCGACGCTGCCGAGGAGATAGCGGTCGATACCGGTGCGGCCGTGAGTTCCGACGACGACGAGGTCGGCATCGGCCTCGTCGATGGCGGCGAGGATAGCCCGGTAGGGGATGCCGTGAGAGATTGCTGTCTCGATTGTCTCGACCCCCATCTCGGAGAGGCGGTCGGAGGCAGTCTCGACGGCGTCGGTCGCGACCGACTCCAGTTCGTCGACGATAACGGTGGACCCGACATCGATGCCGAGTGACCGGGTGTCCACGACCGAGACGAGATGGACCGTCGCGCCGGTCTCGCTGGCGAGCGCGCCCGCCGGTTCGATGGCTGCCGCCGCGCCGCTACTGCCGTCAGTCGGTAGCAGGATGTCGTCGAACGAGACGGTACCCGGCTCCGCGTCGGCTTTGACCGAGAGGACAGGCACCTCGGCGAGGCGGACGACCTTCTCGGTGACGCTGCCGAGGAGGAACCGCCGGACGCCGGTTCGACCGTGGGTCCCCATGACGATGAGGTCGATGTCGGCGTCGTCGGCGTAGTCCAGGACTTCGTCGTGGACGACCCCCTCGCGGACGACGGGGGTGAGAGACAGGCCATCCGTATCGACGTGGTCGGCCTGGGACTCGATGAAGGCCGCCGCTGGAGAGTCGCCGTCGTAGTCCCAGTCGTCGTCCGTGGGCCCGTGGTCGTCTACGACCGAGAGGACGTGGACGGTGGCGTCGTGGGTGCTAGCAAGCGTCGCGGCGACCTCGAAGGCCCGCTCGGAACCGGGGCTTCCGTCGGTCGGAACGAGGATGGTATCGAACATCGGTCGGTGTCGCTGTTCACCGCCGATGGTGATAAAGTATCGTGGCGGAGACAGGAACAGGGCGAGAGAGCGAGACTGCGGCGGGACGAGAGCAGAACAAAGCCTATAACGGTCGGATGCGAATGTCTCCCATGCGCGAGGCAAGTCGGACGACGCGCCAGCGCATCGCTGACCAACTGCGCGACGAAGCGATGGCCGCCGGGACAATCGCCAACGCGTTCGAAATACAGACCAGCGACGCGCTCACGCACGTAGAGCACATCGCGAAGTCCCTGGAATCGACTGACGAACAGCTCCTCGTCGCGCCACCGGAGTGTGAGGAGTGTGGCTTCACGGACTTCGACGACCTGACGAACCGACCGAGTCGGTGCCCGGAGTGTAAATGCGAGGCCGTCTCGGAGCCGGCGTACCGAATCAGCTGACGCGGGAGCGATTTCCGGCGGTGCCGATTCCGACCGTTCAGTTCCCGGAGAAGCCGATACGACCGCGCGAGGAGAGGTCGTGGTCGCCCGAGGGCCCCTGGTTCTCGAACTCGTAGCGCTCGTCGGTCAGGTAGACGGCGCCGTCCGCTGTGGTGACGGCGACCTCTTCCAGAACGGCCCCCTCGCAGGGGCCGTAGCTGCACAGTCCCGATTCCGATTCGAACGTCGCCCCGTGTTTCTCACACACCAGTTCCCCGTTGCGGACCGTCGCCCCGCTGCCCTTGTCGAGCCGGACGTCCGTCCAGTGGGGACAGTAGTTCTCGAACGCGACGACGGCGTCGGCCAACTCGACGATGATCGCTTCTTTCGTGTCGAAGCCGTCGCGAACAGTGAACAGAAAGGTTCCGTCGTCGGGCACCTCGTCCAGCGCGACGATACGGCTGTCCTCGTCCATGCTACACAGCCGTATGGGTGTCAGGCGTTTCAAACCCGCGTTTTCAGCGTGGCTTTGCTCGAATCAGGGGTGTCCGATTAGTAGTGTCGCGCCTCGATGCGCTCGTCGAACAGCCGCTGGAGGAGCTTCGTCATCGGCCCGGTCCCCACCGAGATACCGTCGACGGTCGAGATGGGGCGGATCTCCCACGTCGAGTTGGTGAGAAACGCCTCGTCGGCGTCGCGCAGGGCGTCGAGCGAGTAGTGGCCGGTCTCGACGGGGAACTCCTCGCCCCGGGCGATGTCCATCACTACGTCGCGGGTGACCCCCGGCAGCAGGTCCAGATCCGTACTCGGCGTCCGGAGGCCGTTGTCCGTGACGAAAAAGAGGTTGCTCGTCGCCCCTTCGGCCAGATTGCCGTCCATGTCCCGGATGAGACACTCGTCGGCCGGCTCGCCGCCGGCGGCGGCGGCCGTCCGGAGTTCCAGCCGGCCGAGAATCCCGTTGAGGTAGTTGTGTGTCTTCGCGTCCGCCGGGACGGCCTCGCTCGGAATCCGCCGGGTCCGGACCGTCTGGACCGACGCCGGCTCGTCCCAGACGGGCTCCCCGTCGAGCCCGCCCCGCTGAAGTCCCTTGCAGATGACGACAACCGTCGGGTCGACGTCGGGTCCGGGGGTGAGCTTCCCGGGCTGGACGCCCCGCGTGACCGACAGCCGGACGTAGGCCTCCTCCAGGTCGTTGGCCGCGAGCGTCTCGTCGACGCGCTCGCGGAGGTCCTCGGGCACGGCGTCGGCGAAGCCCAGCGTCTCGGCCGTCCGCCCGAGGCGCTCGCGGTGGGCGTCCCACTGGAACGGGTCGCCCCCGTAGGCCCGGAGCGTCTCGAACGCCGCGTCGCCGTACATGAACCCGCGGTCGTGCACCGACACCGTCGCCTCGTCCTCGGGGACGAGCGTCCCGTCTACGTGGTATTGCATAGCATGCAGAAGTTCTCGATCATGGTCTTGCCGTGGTCGGTCAGAATGCTCTCGGGATGGAACTGGACGCCGATGTGCGGTCGGTTGCTGTGGCGGACGCCCATGACCACCTCGGACTCGTCCGTGCCGTTTTCGGCGCCAGAATCGGCTGTGTCCGGCGTCGTCTCTGGTCCCACGGAATCGTCGCTGACAGTGTACGCTGTCTCGGTCAGCACGTCGGGGAGGGTCTCGCGGTCGACCGCAAGCGAGTGGTACCGGCCGACTTCGACCGGGTCCGGCAGGTCCTCGAACACGCCGGTGCCGTCGTGGGTAACCGACGAGGACTTGCCGTGGACGACGGCCTCGGCATGGCCGACGGGCGCGCCGTTGGCCGCACACAGCGCCTGGTGACCCAGACAGACCCCGAGCGTCGGATATTCCAGGTCCTCGAATATCGGCATCGACACGCCGGCCTCCTCGGGCGTCCCCGGCCCCGGCGAGACGACGATGCCGTCGGGGTCCAGGTCGCGGATTCCATCGACATCGACGGCGTCGTTGCGTCGGACGAGGACGTCGTCTTCGGTCCCGCCGAGCCGAAGGACCACCTCGCCGACGTACTGGACGAGGTTGTAGGCGAACGAATCGTAGTTGTCGACGACCAGCACTGTGGGGGCGAGCGAGTCTACTGTCGAGCCACTGCCGCCGCCCTGGGGACCGCTCATCCCTCGTCCTCCATCGCCAGGTCCAACCGTCTCCCCAGCGCCTCGTCGACGGCGGTGACGAGCGCGCGGCCCTTGTCCAGCGTCTCCTGGTACTCGCTTTCGGGGTCCGAATCGTGGACGACGCCGGCCCCGACCCGGAGGTGGTACTCCTCGGCGTACCGGACGAGGGTCCTGATGACGATATTCAGTGTCGCCCGGCCGTCGAAGCCGAACAGGCCGATGGAGCCGGTGTAGGGCCCCCGTCGCGTGGCCTCGACCTCGTCGATTATCTCCATCGTCCGGGGTTTGGGCGCGCCGGTGATGGTCCCACCGGGGAACACCGCCGCGATGGCGTCCTGCAGGGTCGCGCCCTCGCGGAGTCGGCCCTCGACGACCGAAACGAGATGCATCACCTCGGAGTAGCGGTCGACGCGGCGGTAATCGGACACCTCGACGCTCCCGAACCGACTGACTTTCCCGAGGTCGTTGCGCTCCAGGTCGACGAGCATCGCGTGCTCGGCCCGCTCCTTCCCGTCCTCGAGCAGGTCCGCCTCCAGTCGGTCGTCGGCCCCGGACGTCTCGCCCCGTGGGCGGGTGCCGGCGATGGGTTCAGTCACGAGTCTGTCGCCGTCCCGGTGCAAGAGGAGTTCGGGGCTGGCGCTGACGAGGTCGACGCCGGGGAACTCAAGCAGGGCGGAGTACGGCGCCGGGTTCACAGTTCGAAGCGCGTCGAACGCCTCGACCGGGTGGACTGCGGCGGGGGCACGGAGGCGCTGTGAGACGTTCGCCTGGAACGTGTCGCCGTCGCGGATGTACTGCTTGACCGTCCGGACCCGGTCGGCGAAGGCCTCGCGCGTGCAGTCGCTCTCGAAGGTCGCTTCGTCGGCCTCGACCGGTGGGTCCCCGACGGCCGGGTCGCCCTGCAGGGCCGCCCGGGCCAGGTCCAGCGCGTGCTGCTTGCCGAACTCGTAGGCCAGTTCGGGCGTCTCGAAGTCGCCGACCCGCGGGCAGGCCGTCACGCGCAGCGTCACCGACTCACCGCGGGGTTCGGTCCAGGCGGCAAAGCGGTCGTAGCGGGCCACCTGCAGGTTCGGGAGTGCGCGGTCGGCGTCGGCGCTGTCGGGCAGTGACTCCAACTCCCGCGCCACGTCGTAGGAGAGCCACCCAACGGCCCCGCAGGGATACGGCACGTCACAGTCACCGCGGACCAGTCGCTCGCCGTCGAGGAACTCGGTCAGTGCGGCGAGCGTCCCACCCGCATCCGGGTCGACCTCGCGGAACTCCGCCGGAGCCGTCCCGAAGTAGCCCCAGCCGGACTGGCCGCCGGTGGTCGCCAGATACACGCCGCCAGTCTCGTCGCGTGCCCGGCGGTACGCGAGAAACGGGTCGTCAACGGCCACCTGGACCTCGACGGGGACGCGCGCCGCCGAGGGCGCGTCGGCTGCGAGGTCCGTGAACGCGGTCCGGTCGGTTTCGACCGATGGCATTACAGGACGAAAGCACTGCGGCGACTAATTCCCTTGCGGTTCGGCGAGTCCGCCGAACCGTCGCCCATCGCCGGTCCGGGAAAGAAAGAGTGACTGGCAGCCGTCAGTAGTCCTCGGCCTGCCCTATCCAGCCCGAAACGCGGCTCTCGGAAAGGTCGGTGTCCGCGGCGATGTCGGCCGCATCCGCGGCGGCCAGCTCACCCACCGTCTCGATACCGACATCGGCGAGCCGGTCGGCGTAGGCGGGTCCGATACCCTTGATGTCCGTGACGGGGGCGGTGCTCCCCTCGGCGTCGGTCTCGGCAGACTCCCCGGCGTCGGTCCCTGCCGACTCCCCGTCGTCAGCCTCGACCGGTTCCTCGTCGGCGGCGTCCGATTCGGTGTCTTCGTCGGTGACCGCCGTTTCCGGTTCGGTCTCCGTGGTCGCATCTTCCGTCTCCGCCGCCGATTCGTCGTCGGTCGTGGTCGGTGGCGCCGCAGTCTCCACCTCGTCCGCGTGAGCGGGTGTGTCGCCCCCGCCCCCCGATTCGGAGGCGACCTCGCCCGCAGTGTCGGGCGTGTGTGTCTCGGTAGTCGCCGCGGTGTTCGTCCCCTTGACAGCGTCTTCGTCTTCAGTAGAGGGCTCTCGCTCGACGGTCACGTCCACGTCGCGAGTAGTCCCCGACGCGGATGACCCACTCCCGTCAAGCCCGAGGGCGGATTTCAATTTCTGAAGCAGACCCATACATGAACGTATTTATCCCCAACACAAATCTCTTGCTGGTGGCCGTTTCGCTACAACCGCTCGCGTAATCGTCCGTTCATACGGTCTACAGGCGCGTCTTCGCCGGTCCAGCGTTCAAACGCTTCGACCCCCTGATACAGGAGCATCCACGCGCCGTCAACGGTCGTCGCGCCCGCGGCCGCCGCGTCCCGTAGCAGACGGGTCTCGATCGGCGTATACACCGCATCGAGCACCGCGAGGTCGCCGTGCAACGCGCCAGCGGGGACCGGCGTCTCGTCTGCTTCCATCCCGACGCTGGTGCAGTTGACGAGGATGTCGGCGTCCGAAAGCAGGTCAGCCAGCGAGCCGAGCCCGTGGCCAGTCGCGCCCGGGACCTCATCCGCGAGCCCGAGGGCCTTCGATTCGGTGCGGTTCGCGACCCGGACCGACAGGCCCTCGTCGGCGAGGCCGAAGGCGACCGCTCGTCCCGCGCCGCCGGCACCGACGACGACCGCCGTGCCGGACAGCGACACGTCGTGGTGCTCCAGCGCCCGGACCGCGCCGACGGCATCGGTGTTGTAGCCCGTCGGTGTCCCGCCGGCGAAGTCGACGGTGTTGACGGCGCCGATGCGCTCGGCGAGCGGGGCGGGGTCGACGGCGGCCAGCACGTCCTGCTTGAACGGGATGGTGACGTTGAGGCCGGCGATGCCGAGCGTCGCTGCCGCGTCGATGGCTTCGGCGCCGGCGTCAGCCGGCGGCTCGAACGTGACATAGCGCGCGTCGAGTCCCAGTGCCTCGTAGCCCGCCTCGTGCATCGGCGGCGACAGCGAGTGGCCGACCGGGTTCCCGATGAGACCGTAGACGTCCATATCAACGCCAGCGCGCCCCGGGAGTATGAACGCCACGCTCTTTCGCGCGGCGCACAGTCGACGCTTTCGCAAGCTTTTCAGCCGAACCCAGTCTCATCTCTGGTAGTGAGTCGTTTTCGCCATCCACTGATGCAGGTCGCAGTCGCGCTCGCCCTGACTGTCGGCTGGATCTATCTGTTTCTTTCCGGGACCGAAGTCGGGAACGTGACCACTGTCGCGGTCAGCGGGCTCGCCGTCCTCGGGGCGTCGTTCCTCCTGGCCTGGGGCGCTGAAACGGCCGAGAAAGACGTTCCGAGGGCGTTCGCTATCGCCGTCCTCGCCATCCTCGCCGTGGCTCCGGAGTACGCGGTCGACGCGCTGTATGCCTGGAACGCCGGGGCGGGTGGCGCGACGACAGAGGCCTGTAGCCAGCTCTCCGCACAGGCCATCGAGGCAAGCGAGACATCGCTGGCTCGGGCCTGCCACGACGCAAATCTGGCCATCGCCAACATGACCGGCGCGAACCGCATCCTCATCGGTCTCGGCTGGGCTGGCATCGCCGTCTTCACCGTCTGGCGTGCCGCGAAAACGCGGGACCCGGCAGTCCAGAAGCGCGACGGGTTCCTGAAAGACACCGTCCAACTGGACACCGACATCGCGACCGAGATCTCCTTTCTCTTCCTGGCGACGATGTGGGCGTTTCTCGTCCCCTTCGGCGGCGGTATCGGCATCCTCGATACGCTGTTCCTGGTCGGCCTCTACGTCACGTACATCGGTCTCGTGCTCAAATCCGACATCGAGCACAGTGAACACACCGTCGGCGTGCCGAAGTACTTCCAGGAGTGGTCACTGCCCTGGCGGCCGCTGGTCGTCCTCGCGCTGTTTAGCTACTCCGGGGCGATGATTTTCACGGCCGTCGAACCGTTCGCACACGGCCTCGAAGAGATCGGCGTCGCGAACGGGATTCCCGAGTTCTTCATGATCCAGTGGGTCGCCCCGCTGGCCAGCGAGTCACCGGAACTCATCGTCGTCGCCGTGCTCGTCAACAAGGCCCGGTCCACGGCGGGGTTCAACGCGCTCATCTCCTCGAAGCTCAACCAGTGGACGCTGCTCATCGGTACCATCGCAGTGGTGTACTCCATCGCCCTCGGCGGGTACGGCGTCCTGCCGTTCGACGCCAGACAGGGGGCAGAGATATGGATCACAGCGGCCCAGTCGTTCTTCGCGCTCGCCATTCTGGTCAACTTCGAGATCAGTATCCGCGAAGCGATCGCGCTGTTCGCGCTGTTCATCTCGCAGGTGATCCTGGAGTTCGCGCTCATCAGGGACCTCATCGCCCTGCCGATAACGAGTCACGACCTCCTGCTGGCGTACACAGGGCTGTACCTCGCTGTCGGGGTCGGTCTGTTCGTCCTGCGCCGGGAGGCGCTGAAACACCTGTTCGGGCTGGCCGGTGACGCCGTCCGGACCGCGATGGGTCGTGAGCCGGCCAACCCGGAGAACGCCGACTGATGCTCGGTGTCGTTGTCTCGCACGCGGACGCGGCGTCGACACATATCGGCGAGCGGCTGCGTTCCCTGCGGGACTGGGACGAAAGCGTCGACGAGACGCGACCCGATGCCGAGGGCGGTGGAACGGTGTACCGGACTGACGGCGTGGAGCTCCGCGAGTTCGAGGCCTTGCATCTGGACATCGAGGACGCTGCGGCGGCCTTCCCCGACCCGGACCTGCTCGTGTTCGCCTCGAAACACGCCGGCGAGACCGACGAACTCCTGACGGCCCACCACACCGGGAACTTCGGCGTCGCGGAGTTCGGCGGCGAGGACGGGCAGTTCGCACGCGCCTGCCCCGGCGCGCACGCGACCGTGGTTTCGGCGCTCCGGCGCCACGCCCCGCCGGTGTACGAGGTCGGCATGGAGTGTACCCATCACGGGCCGACGGCCGTCGGCGTCCCGTCGATGTTCGTCGAGGTCGGCAGCGCGGAGGCCCAGTGGAAGGACCCCGAGGCCGCCGAGGCCGTCGCCAGGGCGATACTGGACCTCGCTGATGAGCCAGCGGACAAACCCCGAGAGAACGGGACGCGCCGCCACCTCCTCGGCGTCGGCGGCGGCCACTACGCCCCGCGGTTCGAGCGAGTCGTCCGGGAGACGGACTGGGCGGTCGGCCACATCGCCGCCGACTGGTCGCTGGATGCGCTTGCCGAGTGGGCCGACAGCGACGCGGAGCGCGACGCCGTCCTCGAACGCGCCCTCCGGGCCAGTGCGGCCGACTACGCGCTCATGGAGGGCGACCGGCCGGCCATCCAGGCGGCTATCGAGTCGCTCGGCTACCGGGTCGTCAGCGAGACGTTCGTTCAGGAGACCACCGGTGTCGACCTCGGCCTCGTCGAGGCGCTCGAAGACGCTGTCCAACCGGTCGACGACGGGCTCAGGTTCGGCGCCTTCGCGCCCGGATACGACGGCGAGTGGACGGTGGTCGACCTTCCGGACGACCTCCTGTCGGACGCGCAGGGCATCGACAGCGAGGCACTGCGTGAGACGATCGACCGCCAGTCCATCGCGTACGCGACCGAGCAGAACGGGACTGTTCTCACCGGGCCGATAGTCTGTCCGGCGACGACGGACCTGACAGCGGTCGTCGACTCGCTCGTCGGGATTCTCGAACGACGCTTCGACAGCGTCGAGCGGACCGCGGGCGAACTCGTCGCCCGGGAGACGGCGTTCGACCCGGACCTCGCGCGGACTGCTGACATCCCTGAAGGACCGAAGTTCGGGAAACTCGCCTCGGGACAGTCCATCGAGGTCGACGGAGAAGAGATCGACCCGGAGCGGTTCCAGCGCGAGCGTATACGTCGATACACGCTGTGAACACTGGCGTGTCAGCCGCCGACACCGGGACCGAACACGTCAGACGAGCGTCAGACACAGGGGGAAAACTAATAACTATTCGTCTGCAAGGACGCTTTAAATTATGGATTCGATAATTGACGACGCTATCGACGAGGCAGAACAAGACGGGGAGGACGCGGCCGGCGGAACTGACAACGGAACGACATCATCGCCGTCACAGGACGTGTCCACGTCGGGGACGATGTCCGACGAAGAACTGGCAAGCGTCGTCAAAGACCTCGAGACGAAGATCACAGTCGTCGGCTGTGGCGGCGCTGGCGGGAACACGGTCACCCGGATGATGGAGGAGGGCATCCACGGGGCCAAACTCGTCGCCGCAAACACCGACGCACAGCACCTCGCCGACGAGGTGGCCGCCGACACCAAGATCCTCATCGGTCGCAAGCGCACCGGCGGCCGCGGCGCGGGTTCCGTCCCGAAGATCGGCGAGGAGGCCGCACAGGAGGATATTGAGGACATCCAGCAGTCCATCGACGGCTCCGACATGGTGTTCGTCACTGCGGGTCTCGGCGGCGGGACCGGGACCGGCGCGGCACCGGTCGTCGCACAGGCCGCTCAGGAAGCGGGCGCGCTCACCATCTCTATCGTCACTATTCCCTTTACCGCGGAGGGTGAGCGCCGCCGTGCCAACGCCGACGCCGGCCTCGAACGGCTCCGTTCGGTCTCCGATACGGTCATCGTCGTCCCGAACGACCGCCTGCTGGACTACGCGCCCTCGATGCCGCTGCAGGACGCGTTCAAGATCTGCGACCGCGTGCTGATGCGCTCGGTCAAGGGCATGACCGAACTGATCACCAAGCCCGGACTCGTCAACGTGGACTTCGCCGACGTTCGGACCATCATGGAGAACGGCGGCGTCGCGATGATCGGCCTCGGCGAGTCAGACTCCGAGAACAAGGCCCAGGACTCCATCCGCTCGGCACTTCGCTCGCCGTTGCTCGACGTGGAGTTCGACGGCGCGAACTCCGCGCTGGTCAACGTCGTCGGCGGCCCCGACATGAGCATCGAGGAGGCCGAGGGCGTCGTCGAGGAGATATACGACCGCATCGACCCCGACGCCCGCATCATCTGGGGCGCGTCGGTCAACAACGAGTTCGAGGGCAAGATGGAGACGATGATCGTCGTCACCGGCGTCGAGAGCCCACAGATCTACGGCCAGAGCGAGGCCGAACAGGAGAAGGCCGCCCAGCAGCTCGGCGAAGACATCGACTACGTCGACTGACGCCGGGTTCTCCCGACCCACTCTTTCGGAGCTTTCACCGGCTCCGCTGTCTTGTTTGTCGCGGTTAGTCGGCGTTGCCCACCCGTGCCGTGCGGGTACACGGCCGGTTGGGCTCGGCGCCTCCACAGCCCGTATCCGAGAGACACGCGGAATCGTGCACCACAATATAGAAAAGCCACCAGTGGGTACGACCCGCTATGGACGTTCCATACGACCTCACCTCCTACATCCGCGTACTCAAGCTGGCGAGTACGCCGTCGTGGGAGGAGTTCTCCCAGATCGCGAAAATCGCCGGCGCGGGCATCGCGCTGGTCGGACTGCTCGGGTTCATCATCTTCGCCGTCATGACCTTCATCCCTGGCAGCAAGCCGGTGTAAACAGATGGGGATCTACGCAGTCAAAACCACGGCCAGCCAGGAACGCACCGTCGCGGACATGATCATCTCCCGCGAAGAGGACGAGATTCACGCCGCGCTCGCGCCCGATTCGCTGACGAGTTACGTGATGGTCGAAGCGGACGACGCCGCGGTGTTCGACCGCATCTTAGACGAGATTCCCCACGCCAACGGCGTCGTGCAGGGGGAGTCCTCGATGGCGGAGGTCGAGCACTTCCTCTCCCCGAAGCCGGACGTGGAAGGCATCGCGGAAGGCGACATCGTCGAACTCATCGCCGGCCCGTTCAAGGGCGAGAAGGCGCAGGTCCAGCGCATCGACGAGAGCAAGGACCAGGTCACCGTCGAGCTGTACGAGGCGACGGTCCCGATTCCGGTTACCGTGCGCGGTGACCAGATCCGGGTTCTCGACTCCGAGGAGCGGTAAGCAGCGTCCGGCGGCGAAGCCACCCGCGAGTGCAGCGAGTCGTCGCCTTTTCGCCCGCGTTTTTCACCGCAGTGAGCACCGCCCCTCGTTCTACTCGAACGGGTCGCTTTGCGCCCGGTGAGAGGGCAGCACAGTCCCGCTTCAGGGACAGAACAGTCGATACCGCGCCTCCCCATCAAAAAAGTGCCAGTCGCTACGCTTCGCCGCCTTCCAGTCGGTCGATGACTTCGCTCATGTTGGCCGCGGCCTCGACGGACTCCTTGATCTGTTCGCGGCGGCGCACCTCGGCGGCGGAGGCGTCGTAGGCGCGGACGTACTCGGCGCGGGAGTGTTCGTCGAACGCGTGCTTGATAGCGAAGTAGCCGTCGGGGACGACGGCACCGCAGACCTTGCACTCGATGCGGTCGTGTTCGACCGACTGGTGGATGATGAGCTCCTCGACGCGGTCGAACTGCCTGTCGTCCCCTTCGATGTCGCACTCCCAGCGTGGCATTTGCTCAGTGGCATGCGACGCGGGGGTAAAAACCTTGGCTGACATCTGTCAGCTGCCTATCTCCCAGGCTGCCGAAACGGAAACCCCTAATGCCAGTACGGAGATAGCGTTCATCGTGCAACCCGAGGGGTACGCCGTCGACCTACACGTGAAGGTGCTCGACGACGGGGTCGTCGAGCGGGCGAAGGCACGTGGACTCGACGCGCTGGTGTACGCGCCGCATTTCACGCGGCTGCCGGAGATACGGCGGCAAGCTGCGGCGTTTTCCGACGAAGAGCTGACTGTGTTCCCGGGCAGAGAGATATTCACCGGAACCTGGCACCAGCGCCGGCACGTGCTGGCGCTCGGCCTCGATGAACCGATTCCGGATTTCATCACCTTCGACGGCGCGATGCGGGAGCTCGACCGCCAGGACGCGGCCGTGCTCGTCCCCCATCCCGGCTTTCTCAACGTGAGCCTGGGACTTGACGACATCAAAGCGTACGAGAATGTAATTGATGCGCTGGAAGTGTACAATCCCAAGCAGCTGTCACACCACCGGGACCGCGCACAGTCGTTCGCGTCGGAGACCGGCCACGAGCCGTTCGCATCGTCGTATGCCCACGTCCGCGGCACCGTCGGCGAGGCGTACGTGACCTTCGCCGAGGCGTTCGAGGACGTCGCGGCGCTCAGTGCGGGGCTGCAGAACGACTTGGAACGGTCGCTGTTCCACCGCGACGGCGCCTCACACGACTTCCGCCGGGCGGTCGAGTGGGCGCACCTGGGGCTGGAAAACACCTGGGGCAAGTTCGACCGACTGATGTTACAGGGGACCGAGCCGACCCATCCGGACCACGTCGCGTACGGCGGCCGGTTCGACGACGTGCGGGTGTACTAAACCAGGAACGCGCTGTTCTCGACGACGAAGGTCCTGACCGACGGCGGCAGGTACTGCGGCAGAACGTGTATCAACAGCCCGACCGCGGCCAGTTCGAGGATGGTAATCGCGACGGTGACGACTTCGGCGTGCTCGCTGGTGGTCGTCACGCCCGTCGGTGAGCCGTACTCCCTGTCCGAGAAAGGATAAAACAGCGCGATACCCCGGCGGGAGCCGAAGTAGTCAAGCACGTAATGCGTGAGGACCCCGAGCCACACCCACTGGAGATTGCCGCCGTGATACAGCGGATGGGCGAGGAAGATTACGAGGACCGGGATGTTGTGCAGGGTCTTGCGATGTTTGCCGAAAGCGGTGTCGACGTCGGGGAACAGCGCGCCCAGGACGACCGGAAGGAACACTTCCGTGATTGTCGCAAAGGTCGTCACGTCGCCCGATGGATCGAGAACGTATCCCAGTCCGATGCTCAGAAGGACGGCGTTCAGGACGTGCCCGCGTTTGTTCATCTACCGGACCGTCCGTGTCCCGACTGAAAGAGCTTACTACTCCTGTAAGGCGGTTTCCAGGTCCCGGAGCGCCCGTGTCGCGATGGCCGCTTTGACCTCGCGACGGTCGCCGTCGAACTGGTAGCGGGACACAGTCACGCCGGACTCGTTGGTCCCCCAGGGCGCGGCCTCGGCGACGGCGATGTAGACCGTCCCGACGGGCGTCTCTGGCGAACCGCCGCTCGGCCCGGCCACGCCCGTCGTGGCGACGCCCCAGTCGGTTCTGGCCGTATCGCGGACGCCCTGGGCCATCTCCGCCGCGACCGGTTCGGAGACCGCGCCGTGGGCGTCCAGCGATTCCCGCGAGACGGCCAGCAGTTCTCGCTTGGCCTCGTACGAGTAGGTGACCAGCGAGCGGTCGAAGTAGTCGCTGGAGCCGGGCACGTCCGTTATCTTCGACCCGACGAGCCCGCCGGTACAGGACTCCGCAATAGCGACCGTCTGGTCGACCGCTCGGAGGTCCTCCCCGACACGCTTCTCGACCGGGTCCGTTGTATCGTCTGCCATTGCCGGTCGTTGGCGGGACGGGCGAATAAGCGTTCAGGGGAGCGGGGATGCTTTCAGTTCAGAGACACAACGGTGCGTATGACCTATCAGACGACGCTCGGCTGGTCACTCGTTACCTCGGGTATCGTGACGCTACTCCTCTGGGTCCTGCCGGGGTCGGACCTCCTGTGGGGGGTGCTGTTGCTGGTCCTCGGCGGGGTGACGCTGTACATCCGCCAGTAGACAGAAAAGCAGACGGGGCCGGCAGCCAGAGGGCCCGTATGGACTACACGGAACCCCAGTTCTTCAGGGTCATGCAGTACGCGGCTCGGGCCGACCGGGACGTGGTGGACATGGTGTCGGGCAACCCCGACTGGGACCCGCCCGAAGGGCTTCGCGACGGGCTCAGAGACTACGCCGAGGCCCCGGCCGACGACTACCAGTATCCGCCCAGCGTGGGGCTCACGCCCCTCCGCGACGAAATCGCCGCCCGCCGGGACGTGGACCGGGACAGAGTGGTCGTCACGAACGGCGCCGGCGAGGCGAACCACCTCGCGATGACGGGCGGCCTCCACCACTTCGACGGCAACGAAATCATCCTGACGGACCCCGTCTACCCCTACTACGCCGGCCGGGCCAACTTCATCGGCGCGGACGTCTCTTTCGTCCCGGTCGACGGGACCAACCGACTGGACCCCGCGGAGGTTCGGGCGGCCGCGAGCGAGGAGACGGCCGTCATCGTCGTCAACTCGCCGAACAACCCCACCGGCGCGGTGTACGACGCCGACGCGATGGCCGAGTTCGCAGCCATCGCCGAGGAGCACGACGCCTTGCTGCTCAGCGACGAGGTGTACGACCACTTCGACTACGCGGGTCGGTTCAGCTCGGCGCTACACGCCGACTCCGACCACGTCGTCGCCACCAACTCCTTCTCGAAGACGATGGCGATCACCGGTTTCCGGGTCGGCTACGCTGTCTTTCCGCCGGAGGACGGCCCCACCGGCTCACTCTTGGAGCGCGCTCGCACCCAGCACATGCTCACGAACGTCACCGGGAGCCGACCGGCCCAATACGCCGTCCTGCGGGCGCTGGAGACGACGAGCCCCGATTACTACGCCGCCTGCCGACGGCGACTCGAAGAGCGCGTCGACGACTTTTGTGCCGCACTGGCCGAAGCCGGTGCCGAGTACAACCGTCCCGACGGCGGCTTCTACGTGATGGCGCGGTTCCCCGGCTTCCCCGGGTCCTTCGAGAACGTCTACGAACTCATCGACGAGGCCGGCGTCGCCGGGATGCCCGGCGAAGCCTTCGGCGACTCACGGAGCGACTGGGTCCGGTTCGCGCTCGTGACACCACGCGTCGACGAGGCGGCCGAGCGACTGGCGAGCTATTTCGAATAAGAAGCGGTCGCCGACTCAGCCGAAGATCAGTTCGACATCTCTCGCCCGCGCCAGCAGGTCGTCGTCGTAGTACTCCCCGGTCTGGGCCGGGTGGGTCTCGTCGATAGCCCGCACCGTTTTGACCGTGTTCGCGAAGTTCTTGTACGTCGCCTCGTCGACCATCTGGCCGTCGACGACGACCGCGCCGGTCCCCTCGCGTTTGGCCTCGTTGAACGACTCTATCTTGTGGAGGTCCCCCTCCAGTTCCTCGGTCGTGGGCATGTGGATGCGGTTGGCCTGTTCGGTCTGCTTGGGGTGGAGCGACCACGAGCCGTCGATGCCGATGGTCGCCTCGTACTCCACCTGGTCGGCGTACCCCTCGGCGTTGTAGTAGGTGACCCCGGCGCGCTCGTGGAACAACTGGTCGAAGGGGCCGCCGATGGCGACGGCACCGGCGGCGCTCGTCTCGTTCGAGAGCGCTTCGAGCAGGCCGTCCCAGCGGGGCCGCTCGCCGTCGAGCGCGCGGCCGCCGAGTTCCGCAGTGTAATCGACCGGACCGAACACGAGCCCGGAGAGCCGGGAGTCGGCCGCGTACTGGCAGATCTCACGGAGGTCCGAGCGGCCGGGGGCCGTCTCTAAGATGATGGCCATCTCCAGTGTCCCCTCGGGGAGCCCGGCATCGCGCTCCGCGTCGGCGATGACGCCCGCGGCGTCGCGCACGTCGTCTATGCGGCCGACCTTCGGGAAGACGAAGCCGTCCAGTTCCGCGCCGACCGCATCGGCCAGCCGGGTCACCTGCTCGATACCGCGCTCGCGGGCGTCGGCGTCGTCGTAGGCCCACTCGACCCGTGGGAGGATTTCCCCGGCGAACTCGTCAGCGTGGTCGGGGACGTGCTCGACGATGTTGTCGACGGCCTCGTCTTTCATCGACGGCGCGGTGCCGTCCTCGATGTCGGGGACGAGCCAGTCCGGGGTCTGGAACCCCTCGCTCGTGAGTCCCGAGACGAGGAACTTCGCGCTGTTGTCGTTCGGTATCGCGGCCGGTGCGGTCTGGAATGTGCGACAGAGTCGTGTCATGTATCTCGCTGGATGAGTGCGGTTCGCCGGCCCGAGTAGACCGGGGTCTGCTCCTGGTTGAACGCGACGTGTTCGAACGTGACCGCGCCGGCCCGCTCCGGTCCGGCATCGGGGTCGCAGTCGAGGACGCGGGTGAAGCCGTAGACGGTGTCACCCAGCGTGACGAAGTCGTGGAAGCGCTCGTCGGCGAACCGCTGCTCGCGGTAGGTCGCCTCGTCGGAGCGGGCGTGGGCCAGCGCGATAGAGCGGGTCACGTCGCCGTAGGCCACGATGTCACCCGACGGCGAGTCGGCCATCCCGTCGCGGTTGTGGTGTTGGCGGGCGGTGTTGAGCGTCGCCAGCGGCAGCCCGGCGACGAGCTGGTCGTCCATCGTCCGGCCGCGTTCGTGGCGGTAGGCCACGGCGGCGTGTTCCTCGCGGGCGGTGTCCAGGGCCCGCCGGAAGTCCTCGAAGTATTCGCCGTCGGGCGAGAGGAGGGTGTCAGGGAGCGCCGGCCCACCCTCGTCCTGCTCACCCATCGCACCGCCGTCGGTGGCCGCCGGTTCGCGGCGCGGTATCATGTTCGTCCGCCGATACGACACCAGCGTCTCGCCGGTCCTGCGGTTCCGGCCCTCCGTCTCCCACGTGACGATGCCGTACGCCGGTCGGGAGGAGGAGGTTCGGGTGTCGACGACGGTCGAGGTGACCGACAGCGGCGTCCCGGCCGTCGCCGGCTGGTGGAATACCACGTCGTCGCGCCCGAGGAAGTACCCGCCCTTCTCCGAGAGGTCCTCGACGGTGATGCCCATGACGCAGGCGAGCAGGTAGTCCGGGTGGACCGGGCGCTCCGCGAAGCCGCGTTCGCGGGCGGTGTCGGCCCGCCAGTACGCCGGGTCGTGGTTGAGCGTCTGGCCCATCCACTGCTCGCTGCCGTGCTGGGAGAGCCGCAGGCCGGGGTCGTGGACGAGCTCGTCGCCCTCCCCGAAGAACTCGAAGAAGTGGCCCTTCTCCCGGGTGTCGGCCCGGTCGAGCAGTCTGTCGAACGTCTCGGCGTCCGAGAGGTCCATGGCGTCGGGGTCGGCCCAGTCAGTCATCGGCCGGCACCTCCCGTGTGGCTGCCCGGCGCGCAAGCGCCCGCCGCATCTCGTTCGTGACCACCATGAACCCCTCGTCGAAGCCCATCCCTGGTTTCGCCAGCACCTGCGCGGCGTCGGTCGCCAGCGCGACGTGGGCACAGGCCCGCGCCGAGGTCACGGTCTCGTTGCACGTCCCGCCGACGTAGGCACGGGTATCCGTCCCATCGCAGTACAGCACCGCCTCGGCCGACCGCTGGATGCCGCCGAGGTCCGGCGTCTTTATCTGGACCAAGTCGGCGGCCTCCGCGTCGACGAACGCCTGCACGTCCTCGAAGGTGTTGCACCACTCGTCGGCGACGATGTCCACGTCGACGCCGGCGTCGGCCAGCCCCTCGCGGAGTTCGGCCATCCGTGATATCTGCGCCGTGCGACCGCCGGCGTCCATCGGCCCCTCGACCTGGAGGGGGTACGGCGCGGCGGCTCTTCGGAGCGTCTCGAAGTAGTCCGTCACCTCGGTCCGGTCGTACGGCGGGCCGAACACCTTCCCGAGGATGCCGTACACGTCGACGTGGAAGCGCGGCGAGTACGGCTCCGGCCCGAGCGCCGTCGCCCGGTCGGAGAGCCAGGCCAGGTAGTCACGCAGCCCCTCGCCGTTCTCGCCGACCTTCTCGACGCTGTTGAACAGGCCGTGGGGCAGGACCGGGACGCCCTTGATGAGCATCTTCTCGGCGTTGATGCGGCGCTCGTCGCCCGACTGGCCGAACACCGGGACCGGCGAGGTCGCCGGCTCGGTGTCGTAGGTGTCCGCGAGCACGTCCGTCGGCGTCACTCCCCTCGCCTGTGCGGCGGCGTTCAGCAGTGCCTGCGAGACGCCGTAGCGGACCGCGGTGTGGAGCCGGTCGCCGCCCGAGCGGACAGCGTCCATCTCCTCCAGCAGCGTCGCGTTGGCCCCGAACCGGGTCGCGTCCTGCCCGCGGAGCGCGTCGGCGACGGGTCCCTCGACGACGGGACGGTACTTCTCAGCCCGGAACAGCGGGTCGCGGCCGCCGGCCCCGGAGTACTGAACCGCGGCGCAGTCGCCGGTCGCGACGGAGCCGTCGGCGAGTTCGAGCTCCACGATGAGCGCCTCGCCGGCCTCGCGGATGCGGTCGAACCCCTCCGTGACCGGCTGGCCGTCGTAGGCGAACCCGGTCTGGGTCGCCCCGTCCTTGATGGCCTGCTGGTCGTCGAAGAAGAACCCGGAGAGGCCGGGAACCGTTCGAACGTCCTCAATCCGCATCGCTGGCACCCCCTGCGGGCCTGTTGTCGCCGGTCGGACGCCCGATGAGCTTCCCGTCGCTGATGGCGTCCACGTCGTCGGCGACCATCCGGAACGACTGGTCGCGGCCCTCGGTCTCGGCCCGTTCGCCCAGCCGCGCGGCGTGGATCTCCTTGATATCGTCCGGGAGCGCGAGGTCCGCGAACTCGAAGATGCGGACCCGCCCGTCGTCGTCTCTGGCCGGCAGCACCGCGCCCTCGGCGGCGTCGCTCGGCGCGAACGGCACGTCCAGCGCGCCGCTGTCGAAGGCGTTGATGACCCCCTGTGCAACGTCGCCGTCGCCGGCCTCGTAGATAGCGTCCATCAGGTGGCGCGTCTCCCGCTCGATGAGCGCCTGTTCCTCTTCGATACCCCCGAGGTCGATATCCTGTTCGATCATCATATCGATAAGCTGTCTCGTCGTTCGCAGTCCGGCCGCGTTAGCCTCCTTCGTCGGCACGCCCTGGAACTCCTGTGCGGACTTCGTGATGACTTTGTCCGGCCGGGCGACGGCCGCCGTCGCGCCGCCGAGACTGATGACGCCGTTTGCCCGCGCCTCGTCGGGCGGGAAGCCGCCCATCCACTCGTGGAAGACGGTCGTGACCGTCACCTCGTCGCGGAGGTACTCGTTGCCGAGCTTCCGCAGCGCGCGCAGCGCCGCCACGTCCTGCACGAGATTCCCGACCTGCCCGTAGCCCAGCGTGAGCGACCGAACCCCCTGTGTCGCGGCTAGCTCGCCCTCGACGAGCATCACCGCGATTGCGATGCTGGGCGGGACGAGCGTGCCGGTCAGCGGGCCGAAGGGCTCGCGGTTGATGGTCACGCCGCGCTCGGTGTAGGCCCCACAGAGCCGGTCGACGAACTGCCAGTGCTCGATGGTCGTCGCGAGGTCGTGCCGTTTCGTATAGGGAATGTTGTAGGAAATCGGCCCGCCCTCGAAGCTCTGGAAGCCGCCGGCGAGTGTGACCATCGCCAGCAGTCTGGCGTCCGGCGTCCCGTGCCGGACCTCGACTGGCGCGTCCAGCGCCCGGACCAGGCGGCGGCAGTCCTCCACGCCGTGATTGACCGCCGGAAAGCCGTTCAGTTCGTTCTCGTCGCTGCCGCGGGAGGCGGCCAGTCCCTCCTCGGCTTTCTCGTACTCGTTGTCGCGCGTGTACGAGTCGATGGTCGTCGGCAGGAGGTCCGCATCGCCTTCGTCCTGTAGATACCGCAGCAGGTCGATCTGTTCTTCGAGACAGGGGACGCCCGCTCGCGGCTGGAGGAGCGGCTGGTCGCTCGACTCCAACACCGTGGCGAACTGCTTTGTGTCCGGCAGCGATTCGTGGAAGGCGATGGCCTCCTCGAAGTCGACTTCCCGGCCCGTGTGCCAGTTGTCCCTGAGGTCGTTTGCGATGCGCTGTAGCTGGTCGTCGCTGAGTCGCTCGTCAGTTGGCATGGTCACCCGTCAACCCTGATCTGCTCCGCCTCTGTTGTCGACAGCTGCAGGTCTTCGCGGAGCGTCCTGATGGCCTCTTCCGGGTCGGTCTCCGCGTCGAAGACGCGGTCGAAACCCATCTGCCGGAAGGTGGTCCGCGTCTCCTCGAAGTCGGACTGTCCGACGGCGAGGTTTCCGCCGACGTAGGTGAGCACGTCGAGCCCGGCGTCGTCGAGCTCGTCGTGAAGCCCCTCGCAGTCCTGGCGGGCGTGCCCGTACAGCGAGGATACCAGTACTGCCTCGGCGTCGTGAGATTTCGCGGCGGAGACGAACTCGTCCTGTGACGTCTGGACACCGAGGTTGATGACCTCGAAGCCAGCGGCCGAGAGCGCCTGCTCTAGAATCGTGATGCCGACGACGTGCGCGTCGGAGCCAATCACGCCGAGGATAACGGTCCGGGGCATGTACTACCTCGTCATCGGCGGGTACTGATAAACCTAATGGTCTTTCATGATAATATGCCCTTAAACAATTTATAATGGTCGTTCAGGAAGGTTTATGCGGCCGCCCCATCGTGGTTTTCTCATGGGTGCGCTTGACGACTTGCGTGTGCTCGACCTGACACAGGTCCTCGCCGGACCGTACTGTACGATGTTGCTCGCGGACATGGGCGCGGACGTGGTAAAGGTCGAGCGCCCCGGCGGCGACCTTATCAGGTCGAACCCGCCGTTCGTGGCCGACGGGGACAGGGAGGCCTACGGCGGCTACTTCCAGAGCGTCAACCGCGGGAAACGCTCGCTCGAACTCGACCTCGGAACGGTGGAGGACCGCGAGGCGTTCCTCTCGCTCGTCGAGCGCGCGGACGTGGTGGTGGAGAACTTCAAGGCCGGCACGATGGAGAAGTTCGACTGTGGCTACGAGACGCTCCGGGAGCACAACCAGGAACTCATCTACTCCTCGATCCGGGGCTTTGGCGACCCGCGGACGGGCGAAACCCACCGGCAGGGACAGCCCTCCTTCGACCTCATCGCGCAGGCACTGGGCGGCGTGATGGAGATAACCGGTCAGCCCGACGGCCCGCCGACGAAGGTCGGTCCCGGCGTCGGCGACATCTTCACCGCCGCGCTGAACGCCGTCGGCATCCTCGCGGCCGTGCATCACCGCGAGCGCACGGGTGAGGGCCAGTACGTGGACACGGCGATGTACGACTCGATGGTGTCGCTCTGTGAGCGAACCGTGTACCAGTACTCCTGTGACGGCGAGTCGCCGACCCGACAGGGCAACTCCCACCCCACGCTGTTCCCCTACGACTCCTTCGAGGCCGCCGACGGCCACGTCGTCATCGCGGCGTTCTCCGACGGCCACTGGGAGGCGCTGTGTGACGCGATGGACCGCCCGGACCTCGCCGCGGACTACCCCGACGCCGGCAGCCGGATCTCGAACCGCGAGTCCCTGCGTCGAGAAATCGCCGACTGGACGGCTTCCGTCGACTCCGAGACGATTCTCGACCTGCTCGAGGGGCGCGTGCCGGCCGCACCGGTCCAGAACACCGCCGACATCTTCGAGGACCCACACGTCCGCAGTCGGGAGATGCTCGCGGACGTCGATCAGCCCGGGGCCGACGAGCGGATGACCATCGCCGGCAGTCCGATAAAGATGACCGAGACGATGCCCTCGCCGGGCGGTCGTGCGCCGCTCCTGGACGAGCACAGGGCGGAACTGCTCGATGAGGCCGGGGTCGGCGCGGAGACCAACCGCGTCGAAAGCGACGACTGACCGGCAACTGCCGGCAAATTTCACCACAACAGGGCAGGACCATTATCTATCATGAGCCGTAGAATAGGCTATGGTCGAAGTTCCAGATGCGCTCAGTTCACTGTTCAGTGCGCGAGTAGAGACAGACGGCGACCGATATATCGTCGAGGTTCCGAAAAGCGAAGTGTCCCACGGCGCGATTTCACCGGGCGATACCTACCGCGTAGGCCTGCTCTCGCAGGTCACTACCGGTTCGTCGACGCCGGCCCAGCCACAGGAGCCCGAACAGGACACCGACCCGGCGCGGGCCGACACCGGCGTCCCGCAACCGCCGGTCGACGAAGGCGAAATCAGAAACGTGACCATCGAATCGCTCGGCGACCAGGGCGACGGCATCGCCAAGGTCGAACGGGGATACGTCGTCATCGTCCCCGACGGCGAACCGGGTGACTCGCCGACCGTCGAGATAGAGACCGTACAGGAAAACGTCGCGTTCGCGAGCGTCGTCGACAACGACGGCCGGACCGCGTAGGGTTCTGCCGCGTTTTCTGTGGCTACCGTGGTCGGATTCCAATCGGTGGGGTTCCGGACCAAACAGCCACAGCAGGGTCGCTCGTACGATTTACCCCCACTTGAATGGAATTTGTCGGACGCAGTAGAGGTCTAAGAACGACTAGTAATCACAGCATCACAAACGTTTATATGATTTAAATCCGGTATTTAAAACACTACATGGTCGACCCAAAAGAGAGCATTGACATCGAAAATGTCGTTGCTTCGACCGGTATCGGACAAGAACTCGACCTTGAGAGCGTCGCGATGGACCTGGAGGGGGCCGACTACGACCCCGAACAGTTTCCGGGCCTGGTCTATCGGACACAGGACCCCAAATCCGCCGCGCTCATCTTCCGGTCGGGCAAGATCGTCTGCACAGGTGCGAAGTCGACGGACGACGTCCACCAGAGCCTGCGTATCGTCTTCGACAAGCTCCGCGACCTGAACATCCAGGTCGACGACGACCCGGAGATCGTCGTCCAGAACATCGTGAGCTCCGCGGACCTCGGGAGTTCGCTCAACCTCAACGCCATCGCCATCGGCCTCGGACTCGAGAACATCGAGTACGAGCCCGAGCAGTTCCCGGGCCTCGTCTACCGACTCGACGAACCCGATGTGGTCGCGCTGCTGTTCGGGTCGGGCAAACTCGTCGTCACCGGCGGGAAGCGAAAGGAGGACGCGGAGGAAGCCGTCGACACCATCGTCGAGCGACTCAGCGACCTCGGCCTGCTGGACTGACGGCGCGGTGCCAGTGACTGGGCGGCGGTCAGTCACAGCCCGTTTTTCGGTTCACTGCGGTCCCGACGCTGTTCCCACAGAGCGATTGCGATGGACAGGAACCCCGCGGTTCAAATACCGGGACGACTAATCCCGTCTCGATGGCAGACCCCGCCTCGACGGGCACGGAGTCCTGGCGCACGTACTTCGGCTTCGACGAGCCCTACGAGAACCAGGCCGACGCGGTCGAGCGAGCTATCGAGGCGGGCAAGGCACGCGGCTTTCTCGCGATGGAGGGCCCCTGCGGGACCGGGAAGACGATGGCCGCGCTCACCGCCGGCGCGACGCTAGTCCGCGATACGGACCTGTACGAGCGGATGGTCGTCGTCACCCCGGTCAAACAGCAGCTCCAGCAGTTCGTCGACGACCTGCGAACACTCAACGCGGGCATCGAGGAGCCCTTCGACGGCATCTCGCTCGTCGGCAAGCGCGACCTCTGCCCGTACGGCCGTGAGGGGCAGTTCCCGGACGACGTGGGGACACACGACCGCTGTGAGGACCTCAGGGAGGCGACGGCGCGGCTGGTCGAGGACGACGGCCGCTCGGACGGGGCGGCCGTCGCGGACGCCGCAATCGCCGGTGAGACCGACGACGACCAGTGGTGGGACCCGCGGAAGGGCCAGGACCTGGCGGCCGCTGCTCGCCCCGACGCCGCCGAGCAGGCGACGCTGGGCGAGGACAGGCTCTCGACCGCGGGCGCGGCCTCGCCGTACCGGCAGGCCCAGCCAACGGCTCCGGAGTCGATGGCGGAAGGGTCGGACCCGCCGCTTTACTGCCCGTTCGAGGCCGACTGGTACGCCCGCAACAAGGGCTCGCCCGTCGACTTCTCGGCTGGAGAGGGGCACGTGGTGACGATGGACGACTACCTCCCGGCGGCGACGGAACGCGGGACCTGTCCCCACCGGGTGATGAGCGTGATGCTCTCCGAGGCCGACGTCATCGTCGGAAACTACAACCACCTGTTCGACCCCGGCTCCCGCCCGCTGCTGGCGGACGTGCTCGACGACCAGACGCTGGTCGTCGTGGACGAGGCCCACCGCCTCGAAGAGCGCGTCCGGGACCTCCTGTCGGACCGTCTCGGCCGCCAGACCATCGTGCAGGCGCGAAACGACTGCACGACGCTCATCCAGCGCGCCCAGCAGAGCGCCGACCACAAGGCCCAGGTCCGCGAGGTGCTGTCCGCCCGGGAGGTCCCGCTGGACGCGGTCGACCAGGCCCGGAAGTTCTACGACGACCTGGTTCGGTGGCTCGACGACCGCATCGAGACGTTTCTGGACGCCGAACACGAGGGCTGGCGCGCGGACCCGGCAGTCCTGCCCGACCACGACCGCGAAATCCCGCTCCGGGACCCCGACACGGTCGAGCAGGACGAACTGACCGAGTGGGCCGAGCGGAAGGGCTATGACGGCTCGCTCTGGCGGTCGCTGTCGAAGGTCGGGGCCGCCGTCGAGGACGCGATTGACCAGCTCGGGCTGACCCGGCAGCCGGTGTGTGCCGCCGTCGGCGTGCTGGCCAGGCAGTGGTGGGAACGCGACCACGCGACGTTCCTCCGGGAGATCGAACTGGAACACTCGCCGAATCACGGACAGAGCCTCGACGCCGATTACCAGGCCGTCTACACGCCGGGCCTGCTGTGTTACAACTGCATGCCCGCGACGGCCCTGCGGAACGTCTTCGACGACCTCGGCGGCGGAATCCTGATGAGCGCGACCCTGGAGCCACTCGACGTGTTCACCCGGGTGTCGGGGCTGGACTCGATGGCCGAAACGGGGTCGACGGCCCCCGACGGGGAGTCCGGCGACGGGCGGCCGGTCCGCACGACCACGTACGACCTGCCGTTCCCGGCGGAGAACCGGGCGTCGTACCTCGTCGACGCGACGCCGTTTACCGCGCGCAACCGCGGCGACCCCGGGACGATGCGGCCGCTCGGCGAGGGCTGGAACCCCACCCGCGACGAGTACGCACAGGCCCTGCGCGCGCTGGCCCGCTCGCCGGGCAACGTCATGGTGGCGATGCCGAACTACCGGGAGGCCCGTTGGGCCGGCGCATACCTGCAAGAAGCCGTCGAGAAGCCGGTCCTCGTGGACGAGTCGTCCAGCAACGAGGAGACCGAACGGCTGAAACGCGAGTTCTTCAGCGGCGGCGGAACGGTCATGGTCACGTCGACGCGGGGGACCCTGACTGAAGGCGTCGACTACGACGGCGAGAAACTGTCGACCTGCGCAGTCGTCGGGGTTCCGCTCGTCAACATCGGGTCGCCCCGCGTCCGGGGCGTCCAGCGCGCGTACGGCGACGCGTTCGGGGCGGACAACGCCTTCGAGTACGCCCTGACAGTTCCGGCCGTCCGGCGCGCGCGCCAGGCCATCGGCCGCGTCATCCGCGGTGTCGACGAGGTCGGGGTGCGAGCGCTGGTCGGCCGCCGGTACACGCCGGACGCACGGCATTCGGTGTACCCATACCTGCCCGCTGGCGAGCGCGAGGAGTTCACCCGGATGACACCGGACTTCCTCGCGGGTCAACTGGATTCGTTCTGGGCCGACCACCAGTAGCGCCCCGTGTTGATTAACCGGAACATATCGTTGGCAGCGGAAGGCATATACATCGTGGAACGAGTGTACCTATAGATGCCCGAGTGTCAGAACTGCGGCGAGTTCGTTACCGAGCAGTACGTACGGGTTTTTACACCAGAAGCCGTCGAAGGCCATGGCCCCCGGGTCTGTCCGAACTGTGAGGACAAACTCCGGGACGGCGCGGACGTCCGTGAAGCGCGGTCCTCGAGGCAGTAGGACACCTCCTTTTCGGGAAGTACTCAAGTCCGGAGGAGCGTAGCTCCTGTCATGAGCGAACTCGACGTCGAGGCGGTCGACGACATCGACGCACCCGCGGGAATCGACGCGGCGGAGTACGTCCTCTACGGCGGGAAAGGCGGCGTCGGCAAGACGACGTGTGCCGCGGCCACGGCGCTTGCCTCCGCGCGTGACGACACAACGACACTCGTTGTCTCCACGGACCCCGCACACTCCCTGTCGGACACGCTGGAGGCGGACATCCCGGCGACGCCGACGCGCATCCGCGAGGACGTCCCGCTGTACGCCGCGGAGATCGACCCGGAGGCCGCCGTCGGCGAGGGGCCGCTCGGCGTCGAGGAGGACGCACTGGGCGGCGTGGGCGAACTCCTCGGCGGCGACGGGATGTTCGGCGGGGGCGGGGCAGGCGGGGGCCAGGCCCAGGACCCCATCGGCGGCGAGGAGGGACTGCTCGGCGGGTCGATGCCCGGGGCCGACGAGGCCGCGGCGCTCCGGCTCCTGCTGGATTACGTCGACGACGACCGGTTCGACCGCGTCGTCATCGACACCGCCCCGACCGGCCACACCCTCCGCCTGCTGGAGCTCCCCGAGACGATGGATTCGATGGTCGGGAAGGTGCTGCAGCTCCGCGAGCGCTTCTCCGGGATGATGGACAACCTCACCGGGATGTTCGGTGACGACCAGGACGTCGACGCCGAAGCCGGTATCGAGGACCTGCAGGAACTGTCCGCCCGAATCGAGCACTTGCGGTCGATCCTGCAGGACCCACGGAAGACTGACTTCCGTATCGTGATGGTGCCAGAGGAGCTTTCGGTCGTCGAGTCCGAGCGCTTGCTCGCCCAGCTCGGCGAGTTCAACATCCCCGTCAGCACGGTCGTGGTCAATCGGGTGATGCAGGACCCCAGCGAAGTCCTGGGCGAAGACGTGGACATCGCCGGCCCGAACCACGCCGACTGCGAGTTCTGTGCGCGGCGCTGGCAGGTCCAGCAGGACGCGCTGGCCCGGTCACAGGACATGTTCCGCGGCCACGACGTGCGCCGCGTGCCGCTGTTCGCGGAGGAAGTGCGGGGCGAGCGACTGCTGTCGGTCGTTGCGGCCTGTCTGGACTGATATCGGCCACAGTCGTAGGTTAGCTCGTCAGCTTCCGAATGACGCCAAAGGCCGCGTCGCGCCACCGCGCCGGCAAGTAGTCGAGCATGAGCAGCAGTTGCGCGCCCTGCCCGACGGGATACCGCGGCTCGGGGTCGCTGGCGCTGGCGGCGTCGCGGATGGTCAGCGCGACCGTCCCGGGTGTGACAGACAGCGCGTCCTGAATGCCGACGAGGCTGGAATCCTCGTGGGCCTGATACAGCCAGTCGTACGCGCCGGACTTCTCGAGGTTGTTGAGTTCCTCGTCTGCGCGGTCGTCGAAGTTGGTCTCGACCGGGCCGGGTTCGACGAGCACCACGTCGATGCCGAACTCCTCGACTTCCATCCGGAGCGCGTCGCTGAGCCCCTCCAGGGCGAACTTCGAGGCGGCGTAGCTGCCCTGGTTCGGGAACGCGATACGGCCCGCGACGCTGGAGACGTTGACGATGGTCCCGTTCTCGCGGGCCCGCATGTGCGGGAGCGCCTCGCGGATGAGTCGATGCGGACCGTAGAGGTTGACGTCGAACTGCTCGTGCAGCGCCGCCGTCGACACGTCCTCGACCGCGCCGAACTGCGGGTAGCCGGCGTTGTTCACCAGGCAGTCGAGCCGCCCCTCGGAATCGACGAGCGCCTCGACGACCCGCTCGCATTCGCGCGGGTTCGTCACGTCGAGCTCGGCGGTCTCACAGCCGCTCTCGGCGAGGTCGTCGATGTCCGATTCCTCGCGGGCGGTCGCCCAGACAGTCCAGTCGTCGGCCAGGAACGCCTCGGCACTCGCCCGCCCGATACCCGAGGACGCTCCGGTAATCAGCACCGTCTTCGCCATGTGTTGGCCGGGAGAACACACCCCGGGAAGTTAACTGTCGGTTATCCGGACGAGTTACTCGACCCCTGCCTTCGCCTCGTCGGCGTAGCTGTCGGCCAGCCGGGTCGGCTCGGGGAGCTTGTAGCCGTCGGCGGTGGCCTCGACGACGTCCGCCGCAGTACCTGCACTGACGCGATGGCCGGGGCTGACGATGAGCGGATTGATGGACCGGTTCGGCGAGTCGTACTGGCGGGTCTGGACCGCGTGCCCGATGAGTGTCCCGTTCGGACAGGTTTCGACGGCGTCGTTGGCCGTAATCGGAATCCGCGTCCCTTCCGGGTACCTCTCCTCGAGGGACCGCTCCGGCGTACCACAGAGGAGGCTCTTGGCGACGCCGACGGCCGGCACGTCGAGCGTGACCCCGATGTGTGTCGCCAGCCCGGCTTCCCGGAAGTGGATGCGGCCGCTACCGTCGACGAGTACCACGTCGGGGTCGGTCTCCAGCTCCGCGAACGCGGCCAGGATTGCGCCGCCCTCGCGGAACGACAGCAGACCGGGAATGTACGGAATCTCGGTTCGCTCGACAGCGCTGACCCGCTCGATTACCTCGCCGTTTCGGAACACGACGACGGCGGAGACGGCCCTGTCGTCGACGAACGCCTGGTCGACGCCGGCGACGACCGGCGGGTCCGTTTCCGTTGTCTCGTCGCCAGCACTCAGCGTCGTCTGGTCGCCGTCAAGGGCGTCTCCGGTGCGCGTGATTGTTTTGGGCGAAAAATCCAGGTCGTCCTCGAACCGCGCGACAGCGGCGATATCCCGTTGCAGTGCTTCCATCTCCGGCCGTGAAAGGGACGGGTCGGGGACGAACTCGGGGCGAACCGGGTGCATCGTCACGGGCGACGCCGGCCGGGGCCGCCCGGTCCACCTGGACCGCCGGGGCCGCCGCCACCGCCGAACTGTATCTGGCCGGGTATCCGGGCCCGGCCCTTTACCTTCTGGCCGTACCAGAGCCCGATGACGAGGCCGATGAGGTGGGCGAGGTGCGCGATGTTCCCGCCGAGCAGTCCGGCCCCCATCGGATTGAGCGACCCGAAGATGCTCAACAGGAAGTAAAAGCCGGTGATCGCCCATATCGGGACGGGAATCAGGAAGTACAGGTACACCCGGAGGTCGGGTTTCAGGACGGTCAGGAACGCCATGATAGCCAGCGCCGCGCCGCTGGCTCCGAGAACGCCGGCGGACGTTCCCTGTACCGTCTGAATAGCGATCTGTCCGAGGCCCGCCAGCGCGCCGGAGACGAGGAAGAAGACCGCGAACTTCTTCGACCCGATCTGTTGCTCGACGAGCCGGCCGAAGAAGTAGATGATAATCCCGTTGCCGAGGATGTGATAGAACCCGAAGGGGGCGTGTGAGAACACCGACGTGACCCAGGTCCAGACGTATTCGGGATTGTCCGGATGGAGGACGAACAGCGTCTGGAACGCGTCGCTGCCCAGAGAGAGGATGACGACGTGTTCGAGGATGAAGACGATCCCCATAATCGCCAGGAACAGGTACGTGACGTTCCCCCGGAAGTACGCCAGCGGCCCGCCGGGCCCGGTGTCGATGCCGAGCCGGTCGGCGACGCCGCCGCCCCCTGCTGTCTGGCCGGTGTTTACGCTCTCGTCGAACCCGCTGTCGAACACGCCGCCCGGATCGCTCCAGTTGTCCAGCCCGGGGCAATCGTGGGCCTCGGGCAGTCTGTGTTCCGCACAGTAGGTCCCGCCACAGTGCCCACACTGGTACGGCATGTTCTCCTGCTTTCCACAGGCATCGCACTCCGACATTGCGCTACAGTAGGAGAGGGCCGTGGAAAGGGATTGTGCTTACAGTGGACCAGCCGCCGAGCGGTCGGGACGATACCGGGACACGAGAGTCACACAAGTCAGAAGGCGGCACACGTTAGCAACGCAGTGGCTTACTCGCCGCTTTCGGGCTCGTTTTCTGCGTCCCGAAGCACGCCGATCCACGCCGGGTCGCCATCGTACTCTATCGACCCGCCTGACACCTCGATGGTCCGCGTATCGCCGTCGGCCTGTTGCCCCTCGAACTCCGAGTGGAACGTGTCAAGCTCGTCTGACTCTGCCGGTCGGAGCGTGTCGGGGAACCGGTCACCCTCGCCCTCCGTTGTGAGGATTGCCGGGGATTCGTCGATGAGGTCGCTCTGGTCGTACCCGAAAATGTCCGCAAGCTTCTGGTTCACGTAGACAAACCTCCCGTCCTGAATGATACAGACGCCCGCGAGCTCCTGTTCGACGAGCCGTTGGTACCACGAGAGCGCGTTCCAGAACCGCTGTTCGGTGCGATGTTGCTCGACGGCGTTCTGGATTCGGTTGGCGAGGACGTCGTACGTATCCGACCCGGCTCCCTTCTGCATGTAGTCCGTCACGCCCGACGCAATCGCCTCACTGGCGATCTCCTCGCTGCCTTTGCCAGTGAACAGAATAAACGGGATGTCCTGGTACTGCTCGCGGACGAGCTCCAGAAGCTCCAGCCCATCGGTGTTTGGCATGTCGTAATCGCTGACGATACAGTCGACCTGCTCCGTCCGGAGGACATCGAGCGCCCCGACGGCGCTCGTCCTCGTCACGACCTCGAAATCGTCGTTGATACGTTCGAGATACACCGCGACCAGCTCACCCACCTGTGGGTCGTCGTCGACGTGCAACACGGTGCACTGCTGGGACTGCTCGACTTTCGCCAGCGGAATCGGCACCTCCGCCCGCATCTCGTCGCGGCGACCCGCTGATTCGGTTCGGAGAAGCGGCTCGCGTCGCGTCGCCGCACGACGGCTTCCGCTGATGGCCCCACTGGAGAGTTCCACTGTCGCTTCTCCGAGCTGCCACTGCTTCTCAGTATTCATCGTTCCCCCCGGTGCTGTCGATAGCACTGAACTCGAAAGCACTCGTCCGTCCAGTCACACTGGCAGCGCTCGTGGCACACGTCGTCGGACCCCCTACGTCCGTGCCGTGGCGGTAGCCAGCGGGGATGGTATATCCCGGATGGACGCCAGGCAATTTCCTTTCGAACATCAATACCCAATCCTGCTCACTAGTTACGTACCAGTCTACTAAATGCTACTGATGGGGGTATCGCCGAACCTCCCCTGTGAGTACACGGGTCAGGCGCGCAATCTGCCCCCCAGAAACGCGGATAGAGCCTGGTCTGTTGGTTGCTGGATTTATCTTTTAATTCTATGCTTAATACAATATATAATATGTAGGTACTTTTCAAATAAATTTAATTATCTCCCTCCCATCATCTAATCTGTATCATGTCCGATACCACCATGCGCGAATACCTCGCAGAGCACCCGAAAATGGCCGGCGCACTGTTCACCCTCCTGATGCTACTGTCTCAGGCAGGGACTGCAGCAGCCGGGAACGGCTCAACTTACTTTGGACCGTAAACAGAAGTAATAAACGAAGAGCTTTTCTGAATCGTCTATTAGAAGGACTGGAGGTCAAGAGTTGACCCCACAAGTTGTAATCCAATTTAATAGAGATTGCTTACGCTAATGGACGAACTCCAAGTCAAGTCCCCATTAAGTCTAATAGGAACTTCCTCCATATTAAGAAATTGAGTTAATTGCTGTTCTGATAATTTAAACGGCCCTATTTTTCCAGAAGTTAAGAAATGTTCGTTGTTATCCTCAATATATGGCATAAATATGCTTCCAATTCCTTTGTCATCTGTAGAATATGTATGTATCTCCATATTACAATATCCGCTCTCAGGTTCGATTTCAAGCATGTTCGGTGTTCCACTTCCTGCTTGGGTAACAGTCACCCCACCGTCACCGACGACAATGTACTGTCCACCGAGGATACTCTCGCCACGGGCGATGGTAAGCGCCGCTCGAAGCGGGAACCCGCAGTTCAACAGTCGTGCGACAGACTCACCGATTCGGACCGCGCCGTCGTTCAGGACTTCGTTGAGCGTGACGATGCCGCCGATCGCGCCCTTTTCGACGAGACCGAGTCCCTGATTGTAGGAGTTGCAGGCGTTCAGCAGGAACGTGTCGACGCCGACCGAATCGAGCGTCGTCACGTCGAGCTTACCGTCGCGGCAGACGAAGCCGTCGTGTTCGGTGTGGCCGATGTAGTGGAAGAACTCCGCGTCTGTCGTGAGCACGGTCCTGAGTTCCGCCGTCGTCAGGTCGTCGTGGACTGTGACGTCGAACGGCAGGTCGTCGCGGGTGCCGTACACCTCGTCGACGAGCTGGCGCTCCTCGTCCATCCGGGCGTCGTTCTGGACGACGCGGATGGTGATGTCCTCGGCGTTCGTGTCGCGGTCGAGGCGGTGTTCGAACGCCGCTTTGGTCAGCTTGCTCGCGCCGATCGGGATGCTGTCCCCGATCCAGGCCTGTTCGAGCGAGTCCTCGGCCTGCGGTTCGACGTAGTCCGTCTCGGGTGGGGCGGTGGCAGTGTCGGAACTCGCGGCGCGGGTGATGACGTCGTCTCGGGTGAACTCGGCTTCGACCTCCGCCGGAACGCTCGCCTGGTTCAGCCGCTGTTGCTGGTGTGTGCGGACAATAGCCAGGTCGTCGACGACGTACGGCAGTTGTTCCGCGTTTGCGGACACAGGGTCGATATGCGTCGTCAGCCGCCACTTCGGGATGTGGTCTTCGATAACGTCGTACGGGACCTGCAGGTAGGCGGCGACCTGCTCCGCCAGCGGTTGCTGATACAGCGATTCGAAGTCGAGGTCCACGTACGGCTCTATCGCCGCTCGCTCGTGCAGGTCGATCTGGTGGAACCCCTCTGTGCGCGTGACACAATCGAGGAAGAACAGGCGTTTGAGCGTGCGGCCGACCTCTGATTCGAAGCCTCGGGCGGTATCGAGCGAGTAGGTAAACCCCGTATCGGTCGTGAGCCGCGGGGTGGACGCGGGGACGATCGAGGCGCCGAGATAGTACGAAAGCGGTGCGGCGACGAAGACCGACGCGAGGTCGGGCGGCAGTTCGAGCGTGACACCGGTGTCCGGCTTTTCGATATCCCCGGGGATGTCCAGACTGTCTCCGATTTCGATCGCCGGAGGATGGCCGCGGAGCGTCGGGTAGGAGCGCTCGGGGTCGTGGGCCTTGAGCGCCGACCCGAACGTCTCGACGGCGGCCATCACGTCAGCCGGGCGCTCGGTCGTCGTGACCGTGGCTGCCGGCCGGTCGTGCTGGGACCGAGCGCCGATGAGCACCTCTGTCGGGGCGTCGAACTCGATCCGGGTCCGGTCCGAGTCGACGGTGACCTCCATCGCCGCGTCCTCGACTCGCATGTACGTCTTGATCTGTGTCAGCGGGTCCAGCACGTAGTCATCCGCCGGGAGCGTCTCCGACTCGAACTGCGCGACCTCTGCAGCTATCGCCCCGTCGTCGTCACGGACGTACACCATGACGACTGTCGGCAGTTCGATAGCGCGTGTCTGTATCCGCACAGCGTCCCCGACCGGATACTGGAACACGTCGGTCGCCGCCTCCCTGAGCGCGATGGGTGTCGGCGTGTGTATCCGGTACCGCTGGCGCTCGATCTGGTCTATGACCGCGAGCCCGGGACAGTCCTCGAGCGGTTCGAAAGTTAGAGTCATGTAGTAAACGAGCGGGACGGTGTTACTCTTGTACAGTGAGAAGGAGAGAGAGAATAAAAAAGATATCGCCGACGCCGTTCCGTCCCGGTCAGGACTGTTCACAGCGCAACGAGACAGAGAGGCGGGACAGGGACACGGGAGTGGGGCCAAGCGGGCCGCTTTGAGCAAATCGAGTTGTGTCTGTGGGCGAAGCGAGTAAGGGCGACCCGCTCTAACACTGGCGTAGTGAAAGAGTTCGAGCGCAAACAGTTGCTGGAGCGCATCGAACGCGACAGCGCGACCGTCGGTGCGGACATCCCCGACGAGATCAACATCCAGGGCGAGGAGATCGAACTCCGGTCGTTCGTCTTCGAGATAAAGCGTCGGGAGACGGTGCCGCGTGGTGAACGCGAACGCGTAAAGCAGGCCAAGAAGAACCTGCGTCGCGAGCGCCTCCAGCGCAAGCAACGCATCGAGGACAACGAAGTGAGCTACGAGCGCGGCGAGGAACTCGCTACGGCCATCATCGGCATCGACCGGGCGCTTAACGCCCTCGAACAGCTCGGTGCGGCGAACATCGAACAGGAAGCGCAGGCACAGGAGGCCGCCGACAGGAAGCGCTGGATGAAGTTCCTCCAGAAGGCACTGGGACACGAGGACGCGGACTCCGGCACTGGTCGTGCCGGTCGGAGCTACTAACATGAGTCGGAACGACGAAGTCGCGACACTGCTCGAGGAGTTCGCCGACCTGCTGGACGCGAGAGGCGTGGAGTACAAGCCCCGAGCCTACCGCCGGGCGGCCGAGAACATCAGGGACTTCCCCGGAGCAATCGAGGGGCTGGCCGCCGAGGGCGAGGACAGCGTCGGTGAGATAGACGGCGTCGGCGACGCTATCTCCGCGAAGGTCGTCGAGTACTTCGAAACCGGCGAAATCGAGGAACTGACCGAGCTCCGGGAGGAGCTTCCCGTCGAGATGGACGCCCTCACGGCGGTCGAGGGCGTGGGGCCGAAATCCGTCGGCACGCTGTACGAGGCGCTGGGCATCACTACTCTCGACGAACTGGAGGCGGCTGCCGAGGCCGGCGAGATACAGGAGGTCTCGGGCTTCGGCGCCAAAACGGAGCAGAACATCCTCGACAACATCGACTTCGCCCGCGAGGCCCACGAGCGGTCGCTGCTGGGCGAGGCCCGGCCACGCGGTGACCGGATCCGGAGCTACATGGCCGCCGGCGACGCCGTAGACGAGTGCGCGCTCGGCGGGTCAATCCGGCGCTGGCGACCGACCATCGGCGACGTGGACGTGCTCGTCGGGAGCACCGACCCCGAGGCCGTCCGCAAGCGGTTCGCCGACTGGGAGGGACTGGACCGGGTCATCGAGTCAGGCGAGACGAAAGCGAGCGCCTACGCGGACGACGTTCGGGTCGATTTGCGCATCGTCGACCCGTCGGAGTTCGGCGCGGCGCTCCAGTATTTCACCGGGAGCAAGGACCACAACGTGGCGGTCCGCAACCGCGCCATCGAGCGGGACCTGAAAGTCAACGAGTACGGCGTGTTTGATGTCGAAGGCGTCGAGGACGACGGCCAGCGGGCCGGCGAACTGGTGGCCAGCGAAACCGAGGACGCAGTGTACGACGCGCTGGGCATGGACTGGGTGCCGCCGGAACTCCGCGAGAACCGCGGCGAGGTTGAGGCTGCCGCCGAAGGGGCGCTCCCGGACCTCCTCGCCGAGGGCGAGCTCCGGGGCGACATCCACATCCACACGAACTGGTCGGACGGCCGCAACACCATCGCGGAGATGGTGGAGGGCGCAGCCGCGTTCGGCCACGACTACCTCGCCGTCACGGACCACGCGACCGGACCGGGGATGGTCGGCGGCGTCGGCGTCCCCGACGAGAAGCTCCGCGAGCAGATAGCAGAAGTCGAGTCGGTCGCGGCGGACGCCGACATCGACGTGTTCACCGGCGTCGAGGCCAACATCGCCGCAGACGGGGGGATCTCGGTCGCTGACGACTTGCTGGCGGAACTGGACGTGGTCGTCGCCTCGCCACACGCCGCGCTGGACGGGGACGGCACGGACCGCCTCGTCGCCGCCGCGGAACACCCCGACGTGAACGTCATCGGGCATCCGACGGGCCGCTATCTGAACCGCCGGGAAGGCCTGGACGTCGACATCGAACGCCTCGCGGCGGTCGCCGCAGACAGCGACACCGCGCTGGAGATAAACGCCAACCCCACCCGGCTGGACCTCCGCGGCGGGGCGGTCAAGCAGGCAATCGAGGCCGGCGCGACAATCGCCATCAACACGGACGCACACAGCCCGGGCAACTTCGACCTCCTGCGCTACGGCGTCCACACGGCCCGGCGGGGATGGGCCGAAACGGACGACGTGTTGAACACCCGCGACGCCGAGGGGCTCCGCGAGTTCCTCGATGTCTGAGGACACCCCCAGCGACCGGCTCGCCCTCGATGCGATGCTCGGCAAACTCGCCACCTATCTGCGGATGTGTGGCTACGACACGGCCTACGCGCTGGACCGGGACGCCGAGGCCGACGACGACCTCCTCGCCCTGGCGGAACACGAAGACCGGTTAGTGATTACTCGGGACCAGGACCTCGCCGCCCGCGCGTCCGACAGTCTGTTACTCAGCGAGCGGGCGGTCGAGGACCAGTTGCGGGAACTCGCCGACGCCGGCTTCCACCTCTCGCTCGCCTCCGAGCCGGCCCACTGTGGCGTCTGCAACGGGCCGGTCGAACAGGTCGACCCGGTAGAACCGACGCCGGAGTACGCGCCGAGTGCGAGCGACGAGCCGGTCTGGCGCTGTACCGACTGCGGGCAGCACTTCTGGAAAGGGAGCCACTGGGCGTCAGTCCAGGCGACGCTGGGCGGCCTGTAGAACGCAGAAAACCCTCGGACGTCGCTACAGTTCTTCGGCCACAGCGACGGCCTCCTCGGTCGTCCCCTCGACGACCACACCAGTCGTGACGCCGTCTTCGGTCCAGTAGACGACGGCCCTGTCCTCGCGCTCGATTGCGGTGGCGTCCTGCCCGTTCACCTGTACCGCCGTCCCGTTCTCCACGTCGTCCAGATAGCTCGATGCGCCGGTGGCGGTCAAGACCGTCACGTTCTCCCCGTCGGCGTCGTACTGCTGGGCCACGGCCGTACTCTCGGGCCGGCTGATGTACCGGGCTTCCTGGAAGGTCCCGTCTTCGTATGCCGGCAGGTCCAGGTCCGTCGCGGACTGGGCCGCGTCGTAGGAGTCGTACGTCTCGGTGGTCGTGACGGCGACCCGGTCAGCCGGCGGGGCGAACTGGCTGTCGTCGATGCTGACGTTGAACGTCGTCTCCTCGACGGTGACCTCCGTCCGGTTCGTCCCGTCGTCGGTGGTCAGCTTGTGGACGCGGTAGTCGTCTGTGTCGACCCACAGCGTGGTGTCCGGCGCGTCGATGCTCTCGTTTGCCGGTTCGAGGTCCAGCACGTACGTCGACTCGCCGTCGACTTCAGCGGTCCCGCGAAGCGTCGCGGTGACGTTCTCCTCTGGAACCGGGTCCGTAGTGTCGTTCATGGCCACCGATTTCTCGGACAGCTCGCGGGCGTACGACTGGTTCTCTCCGACGGCCCAGACGACGGTCCCGTTCGTCCCCATCTCGTAGGACCGGTCCTCGCTCGTGACGGCGGCCCACGCCTTGTTCGGTTCGGCAGCGGCGTACTCGACCGTGGCAGTCCTTGACGCCGAATCGTTCGCGACGGTCACCGTCGCGGTTCCGGTAATCGTCTCAGCTGCGTCGTAGCGCTGCTCGGTTTGCTCGAGCACGTCGTCGCCGGACGGCTGTCCCATCTCGCTGAGGCCGGACACGCCGGCGACCGCCCCGGCAGCCAGTAGTCCAACGGTGACAAACACCGCGACGATTGCCAGTCTCCGTCCGGTATCGGCTGTCATTGTCTGGCCTTAGGACTGGAGTGGTAAGTGGGTTGCTCCTCTCACAACGCGAACTACTATCCCCGAGCGTTCCTGCGGTCGAACCCCTCATTGCCGTCGAGTCCGTACGCGGGACCGTGAGCGAGTCAGCGAACACGACCGTCCGCGTCGACGGCGTCAGCAAGGAGTACGACCTCGGCGGGACGGTGACGGCGCTGGACGACGTGAGCCTGGACCTGTCGGCCGGGTCCTACACCGCGGTGATGGGCCCGAGCGGCTCCGGCAAGAGCACCCTGTTGAACCTCATCGGCGGGCTGGACACGCCGTCGTCGGGGCGGGTCGTCGTCAACGGACAGGACGTCTCGGCGGCCAGCGAGGCCGAGCGGGCCGACATCCGCGGGACGGAGGTCGGGTTCGTCTTCCAGACGTTCAACCTCATGCCGCGACTGAGCGCGGTGGAGAACGTCGCCTTGCCGCTCGTCTTCGACGGCTGGGACCGGGACCGCCGCCGCGAGCGGGCGGCGTCGCTGCTCTCCGAGGTGGGCCTCGCCGACCGCACCGGCCACGTCCCCGCGGAGCTCAGCGGCGGCCAGCGCCAGCGGGTCGCCATCGCCCGCGCGCTGTCGACCGACCCGGCGCTGATTCTGGCCGACGAGCCGACCGGTAACGTCGACACCGACACCGGCGCACAGATACTCGACCTGTTCGACGACCTGCACGCGGCGGGCAACACGTTCCTGCTGGTGACCCACGAGCGCCACGTCGCCGAGCGGGCGGAACGAATCGTCCACGTCGAGGACGGGCACATCCAGTCCGTCGAGGACGTCTCCGGAGGCGAGCACTGATGGACACGGGCGAGAGCGTGCGCATCACGCTCCGGTCGATCAGGGCCCACAAGCTCCGGTCGGCGCTGACGGTCGTCGGCGTCGTCATCGGCATCGCCTCGGTCATCACCTTCGCCACGTTCGGGGCCAGCGTCGAGGCCGAAATCGTCGGCGACATCGAGACGTCGAACGCGGGCAACATCTACGTGTTCGGGACGCCGTCGGGCGACGACGACTTCGACCGGACGCTCCAGCCGGTGTTTACGGAGTACGACATTCAGCAGCTAGAGGGGATTCCGGGGGTACAAGCGGTGCTCCCGCGGGGTATCGTCCAGACGCAGTCGGTACGACACGGGAACCAGACGCTCGCCAGGCAGCAGGTCACGGCGACGAGACCGGCCAGTATCAACGACGGCGTCCTCGTCGAGGGGCGCTCCTTCGAGGCCGACGAGGAGGCCGTCGTCGTCAACGAGCGCATGGCCGGGTCGTTCTCCGAGAACCTCACGACCGGCGAGCGCCTCACGATGACGATGCCCGACGGTGGCGAGCGTAACGTCACCGTCGTCGGCGTGGTCAACGGGACGCGTGGCGAAGTCCCGGTCAGCGAGTTCGCCCGCCAGCCGCGGGTGTACGTCCCCATCGACCCGTTCTACGACTCCGTCGTCGAGAGCCCGTCAGCGGGCGTGCGACAGCGCGCGTACCCGCAGGTGACCCTGGTCGTCGACCCGCGGGAGATTCCGGAGACGCAGTCGGCGATTCAGACGTACATCTCCGGCGACGCGGACGCGCGGTCGCTGTCGGCCGACGACACGGAACTGGTCGCCCGGTCGGGCAACGACTTCGTCGAGGAGATCAGCGACGTCATCGAGCGCATCACGCGCTTTGTCACCGGTATCGCCGTCATCGCGCTCGTCGTCGGCGCTATCGGCATCGCCAACGTGATGCTCGTCAGCGTCACCGAGCGGACCCGCGAGATCGGCATCATGAAAGCCGTCGGGGCGCGCAACCGCGACGTGATGCAGGTGTTCCTCGTCGAGGCCGCACTGCTGGGGACGTTCGGCTCGCTGCTCGGCGTCCCGCTCGGGCTCGCTGTCGGCTACGGTGCGACCCGCTACGCCGAGGTCACGTTCTCGCTTGCGCCGCTGTGGATGGGACTGGCTGTCGGCGTCGGCGTACTCGTCGGCGTCGTCGCCGGCCTCTACCCGGCGTGGCGTGCGGCGCGGGTCGACCCTATCGACGCGCTGAGACACGAGTGAGCGGGATTCAGAAACACCGAAATACGTGGTCGCCGTACCGCCGTCCGATGACCCTCTCGGAGGAGGCCCGCGAACGGCTCGCCGACATCGTCGAACTCCAGCCGACCAAAAACGGCGAGTTACAGGAGCGCTGGGACATGGACAGCGGGAGCGAGGTACACCAGTACCTCGAATCCGAACTCAAGGAGTACTACTACCGCAACGACAACAGCCTCATCTGTGCGACGCCGGAGGCGACGACGCTCATCGACGGGGAGGACTCCGACCGGATTCAGACGGTGACAGTCACCCCGCTCCAGCAGGCTATCGTGGACGTTATCGCCGGCCCCGACGAGGAGAGCCAGAGCGTCGTCGCCGTGTTACACGCCCTCCGCGAGGTCGGCGAGGACCGCGACACCGACGAGGTTCGCTCCGCGCTTCGCAGCCTCGCGGACAAGGGTATCGTGGAGACAGTCGAAAAGACCGTGCCGACGTTCAGACTGGCGGTTCCGCGCGACGAGTTGGACATCGAGCTGTCCGAAGAGTGAGTCCGGACCGCGGTGTAACGCCGTCACTCCGGCAGCCCCGGCCGCTGACGGCGTCGTCGCCGCGCTAACAACCGCTTTATTGCGTTCCCCGGCCCGCCGTCGAGCGGCCAGTCAACCGACCGCCAGGCCGGTGGCTCCGGTTCGTAGGCGGGACATTGCCCCCGACACTCCGCCGCCGTCGGCAGACACTCTTTGGCCGCGCAGTGGGGATACACGCCGGTCTCGTCCGCAGTGAGCTGGAAGTGTCGGCAGTCGGGGCGCATCGTGTCCGCGTAGGCGCGCCACCCGCGGGCGTAGGCTCGCTCGGCGATTGCGAGCCGCCGTTCCCGTTTCCACTCGGTGTCGACGTACTCGAACCGCGCCGCGCTGGTGTCGTCAGCCGGTCGGTCGAGGATGCGCGTTCCGGGGTCGTCGACCGACAGCGACCGCGGCTGCCAGACCGCCTCGGCCGTGCCGGACTCGGGGTCGACGGTCAGCACCCCGGCGGCCGCGGGCAGGTCCGCCAGCAGGACCGGCTCCACGCGCTCGTCGGTCGCCGCCGTCGCGACCCACACTTCGTCGGCCAGCGACAGCGCGATGTCCCGCTGTAGCTGCGGGACGAGGTTCCTGGCGGCGCTGGCAGTGAGGTCGGGCTTGTTCTCGATGGCGACGACCCGCCGGAGCCAGTCCGGATAGGGACGCACCCGACGAATCTGGATTCGGTTGCCCCGCTTGCGCGTTTCCAGGGCGCCCCGGTCGGCCGCCTCGTGGATCGACTCCCGGACGTATCGCCACGGGTATCCCGGGTCGGGCAGCGCGTCGCGGTAGTACGCCCAGTCGGTCGGGGCGTGCCGGAGGACGTGCAGGAGGTCAAAATCGAACGAGTCTCCGCCGAACTTCGCCCGTTCCCGGAGTCCCTCGGGGTCACACTCCAGGACGATGGTGTCCCAGCGGCGGTGTTTCGTCCCGAACTGTCTGGCGACCAGCACCGCGGCGTCGTCGGCCGGCGACCACGCTCGCTCGGCCCACTGACAGACAGACAGCTCGAAGGCGAACTCGGAGTCCGAATCGGCTCCACCACTCGAAGTCACGTATCTCGAAAAAACAGCCGGGCGCGTAAGAACTGATGGGTTAGATTGACGTGGTCGGCCCGGTCACCTGCTGTGCGTTCTGGTTAGTCTGATTGGCGAAAGCCGTACCGAACATCCGGAAGACGGCGACCTGCCCGTAGTAGGAGACGAACGGGACGAGAATCAGGCCGATGACGGTAAACGCCAGAATATTGCTGATGATGTTCGTGATGATGCCGACGACGATGGGCATGAGAACTGCAATGAAGTAGTCGGTCGTGAGGACGACGTTTTTCAGCAACGAGAAGTCGAACGCCGCGCCGAGGCTCCCCTCGACCGCCATGTTCGCCAGTGCTGCGGGGACGATGTAGTAGATCAGGAACAACACCGGAATCAGTAGGAGAAACGCCATCAGCCCGAATCCGGCGATGAGTCCACCACCCGAGTTCCCGGCTGCTCCGCCCAGTCCGATGAGTGCGCCGCCGACACCGAAGATGACGACCATGGGAACGATAGAGTACACTAGCCCGACAATAGTGAACTTGATTCCGTCGACGATGAGCTCTCCCCAGTCGTCCCAGGCAGGTGGCTGGGACTCCCCCCGGACGGTCGTTCCGATCACGCGAAGCAGGTACCCGTTGAACGCGAGCAGTGGTATCAGGAGAAAGAAGAACGTCAGCAGTACGCCGCCGATAAGCATCTGTGCTATCCAACTGTCGCCTTGCATAGGATACGATAGTCCATCTTCTAACATTTTGAACGCCTCTTTGCAAAGTGCAATCTTATCTTATTTAAAAATACTGTTAGAATCGACGTGTACGTTGCGTATAAACGTTTTAAACCGCAAGCACCCGTCTCGAGCGCTGTCCGCAGCCGAAGTATTGTTTATCCATCATATCCACGCTCAGCTGAATTTGCCATCCCGAGAAACACTCTCAAAATGACAAATTCTGTATTGGATTGGTATCTACGGTTCTACGTTGGCAGGCCCTTCGGAGCGCTCGGTGCAGTGGCTTACCGGCCAAAGCCAGAGCTATCCAGAGTACCCCACCCGGGCTGCTGTACCGATACGGCCGAGTGCCGCCCGTACTCACCTACTCCTCTTCGTCCTCCCGGTCGTCGAGGAACTCGTGTGCCTGTTCGAGTATCTCGCGCGGGCCGTCCTGCGTGACAGTGTTGATGGCCTGTTCGTAGTCGCGCCACTGCAGGTCGCGGTGTTCTGTGGACAGTTCGGCTGACGCTTCGAACGACTTCGCGACGAACAGGTGGACCGTCTTGTGGATGGTGTTGCCGTTCGCCTCGAACACGTAGTCGTAGTCTTCGCGGAACCCGTCTAAAAGCCGGAAATCACCGATTCCGGCCTCCTCTTTCACTTCGCGTATGGCGGTCTGCTGGAGCTCTTCCTCGCCCTCGACGCCGCCCTTGGGGAACTCCCAATCGCCGGGTCGGCTCTTGAGCAGGAGGTACTCCCGCCGGCCACGCGTATCGCGAAAGAGGATGGCTCCCGCGCTCGTGGCCTCTATCATTATCGGATTTTATGACACCGCTACTTAAGAGAATATCGGAGACACAGCGAAAACAGATGACCTTTTGTCACTCGCGGCTGAGTCTTTGGCTATAGATGCCCTTCGTCACGACGCTGACGTTCACGAGCGGGGACCGACACCGCCTCGACGACGTTGTCACAGAGATCAAAGAGAACGCCGAGCAGAAAGGAGTCGAGTTGAAAGGCCCGCACCCGAAGCAGCCACGGGAGTTGCGGATTCCGCAGTCGAAGTCCCTGGGACCGAGCGGCGGCCGGTTCCAGTCCTGGAACCACACCGTCTACACCCGGACGATAGAGATTGTCGGCTACGAGGAGTTCGCACGTACAGTCACTCAGCGGACCTTCCCGAGCGCCATCCACGTCGAGGCCGGCGTCGAACAGCGGACGCAGGTCGGCAGCGGGTCGTAGAGCCGCCGTCCGCTTCCGTGGATTCTTATAAGTAACTGTGTCCCGTTTCGCCGGCATGAACGAGGCCCAACAGGAGCGGCTCAGGTCCGTCCGACGTGACCTGCATAGCTACCCGGAACCCGCGTGGCGGGAGTTCTACACCACCAGTCGCATCGTCGACGAACTCGAGCGCATCGGCGTCGACGAGTTGTATCTCGGTCAGGACGTCGTAGACGGCGGCGCACGGATGGCAGTGCCCGACGACGACGAACTCGGAGACTGGCAGAGGAAGGCCCGCGAGGCCGGTGCCCGCGAGGACGTGCTGGAGGCCGCCGACGGCGGGTTCACTGGTGCGCTGGCCGTGCTTGAACAGGGCGAGGGACCGACCGTCGCGCTCCGGGTCGACATCGACGCGCTTCCGATACGGGAGTCAGACAGCGCGGCCCACGCCCCGACAGCAGCGGGGTTCCGCTCGGGGAACGACGGATACATGCACGCCTGCGGGCACGACGCCCACGCAACTATCGGTCTCGGCGTGCTGGAGGCCGTGAAAGGGAGCGATTTCCGTGGAACGTTCAAACTCGTCTTCCAGCCCGCCGAGGAGGTCATCGGCGGCGGAAAGGCCGTCGCCGAGAGCGGCCACCTCGACGACGTGGACCACTTGCTAGCGATACACATCGGCCTCGACCACCCGACCGGCGAAATCGTCGCCGGCGTCGGCGGCTTCCTCGCGGTGCGGCAGTTCGAAGCGACGTTCACCGGTGAGACGGCCCACGCCGGAGGGCATCCGGCACAGGGACGGGACGCCGTCCAGGCGCTTGCGACCGCCGTACAGAACCTCCACGCGATCCGCCGGCACGGCGACGGCGCGACGCGGGTCAACGCCGGGGTCGTCGAGGGCGGCACGGCGACGAACATCGTCCCCGAAGAAGCGACACTGCAGGGAGAGGTCCGCGGTGAGACGACCCCGCTCAAGGAGTACATGAGCGAGCGCGCCGACACCGTCATGTCCTCCGCAGCCGAGATGCACGACTGCGAAGTCACCATCGAGACGTCCGCAGAAGCGCCGAGCGCGGTCAGCGACGACGCGCTCGCGGGCGTGGTGTACGACGCGGCGGAATCCGTTACCGGCGTCACCAGCCGCCTCCGGACCGACGACCTCGGCGGGAGCGAGGACGCGACCTACCTAATGGACCGCGTGCAGGCCCACGGCGGAACGGCGACCTTCGTCGGCATCGGGACCGACCATCCCGGCGGTCACCACACACCCACGTTCGATGTCGACGAGGACTCGCTGACTATCGGTATCGACGTCGTCAGCGAGGCCATCCGCCGGCTGAGCGAGTGAGCTATGGCGCTTCCCACCTGGCGAGCCGGATTGACTGGTCACGGTCCGGCGGTTTCCAGTTCAGCGTGACCGTCGCATCTGAGAGGTCCAGTGACCCTCTCGAAAACGTGACTCGTGATCCGGCAGTGATTTCCGAGCCGGCCGCCGGTGCGCCGCCGAGGCTCGTGAACCCGTGCTGTCCGTTGGCAGTCGAAGCCCCGCTGACGGCGATGTACAGGTCCCCGGCCCGGACCGGGTCGCCGCTCCGGTGCTCGATTGCCAGACTGTCGGGACTCCCGGCGTCGTAGTCGAACGTAAACGCGGCTTGCGGCGCGCTTTCGCCGAGGCCGGCGGAGCCGAGATCGAGAAAGAAGGTCGCTGCTGTCGCCGCCAGCAGCACCGTTATTGCGACCATCAGGATAACACCCACAACTGGTGAGACTGCGCTGTCGTCGGATCGGAACGCGTTCCCTGGCATAATCTACCCCCACTCGGGCGACGGCAGACACGCTGTCTCCGTCTCGGTGACCCCCCGGTCAACCGACCCTAGAGTGACCTCATTTAGATATCATATTGTCAAATAATAAAACTTGTTGTTCAAGCGTATGGTTTACATTGTACTCGGTTACTATCCAGACAGCGAGTAACACCGCTGTACCAGCCGCCGGAAAAAAACCGAACCAGACGGCGACACCGACCGAAAACACATTGACCCGTCGAATCAGTACTTCGGCTCTGCGCCGGTGACCTCGTAGATGTCGTCCATAATCGAGTCGCGCTCGCGCTGCCAGGCCTCGAAGCCGCTGCGGTCACTGGGGTAGGACTCGTAGTGTTCCAGCAGTCGGTCGGCGGCCTTCTTCGTCTGGTAGAGGTCCCGGATGGTCCCGAGGTGGCCGATGCTCTTGACGGCCATCTTGAGTTTGAGGCCGAGCCCGATGCTGGTCGAACCGCCGTACAGCGCCTCGGCGAGCTTCTCGCCGGGGAGCGCGGCCAGCAGGGCCATCAGGTCGTCGACGTCGTAGGCGGTGGTGAAGATGTTGTACACGTCAAGCGCCGCGTAGCGGGCCCCGAAGTGGTCCATCACGCGCTCGTTGTACTCCCAGAGCGCGGCTTCGTCGTCCGTTCGGCCGGATTCGATGGCCTCGATGGCCTGTTCGGCGGCGTATGTCCCGGCGTAGGCCGCACCGGCGATACCGCCGCCGGTCGTCGGGTTGACGTGTCCGGCGGCGTCGCCGACAGCCATGAATCCGGGCGCGACGGCGGAGTCGTACGGCCGGCGGGTCGGCAGCGCGGCGCCGAGTTTGTCCTGTACCTCCGCGCCCTCGAACTCGCTTCGGCCACGGAGGTCGCGTTTGAGGTCGTCGACCAGTTCCATCGGCTCCTCGTTCATCTGGAAGCCGAGGCCGGCGTTGATCTCCGTGTCCGTGCGCGGGAAGTACCAGAGGTAGCCGGCGGAGCGCTCGGTCGGCTTGAACACGAGCGCGTCGTCCCACTCGACGGGCTCGTCCACCTCGATAATCTCCCGGTAGGCCGAGCAGAATTGCGAGTACCGGACGTTCGTATCGAAGGTCGCGTCTTCGAGGTCGGTCTTGTCCTGCAGGAGCGACAGCGCGCCGGCCCCGTCGATGACGATGTCACCCTCGTAGGTGACCGGGTCGCCCTTCCGCATGGCTTGTACGCCAGTCACGCGGCCGCTGTCGTCCTGGAGCACGTCCTGGACGACCGTATCGTAATGGAACGTGACGCCGCTGTCGACTGCCCCCTCGATGAGACAGCGACCGTACTCCCAGCGGTCGATGACGGCGAGCTCGCCCGGGACCGGGATTTCGAGGACGGTGTCCTCCTGCGGTATCTCGAACCGACCGTGGTCGACGTCCGTGTTGGTAAACGCCGGTTCGAGCTGGGACTTCGGAATCGCGTCGGGGAAGTCGCTGGCTCCTTTCAGCGCGTCCCCGCAGGCGATGTGGCCGGCCTCGGTCTCGTTTTTGCGCTCCACGACGACGACGTCGTAGCCCGCGTCCGCGATGGTCGCGGCGGCGTAACAGCCGGATGTCCCGGCCCCGACGACGACAACGTCCACGGACACGGTCCGTGCGTTCGCCGACGCTCCGCCGGCGTTGCCGTCCTGGTGTGTGGTCATGCACTCCCATCCTGCCCGGAGAGAGAAAATTATTCCGACTATCGGTTTCATGCGGACTGCTGTCCCTGTTTCCCGCGACGACCGGCAGACGGGGGGCGACCGGTGGGGCAGTGAGTTCCAGCAGTCCGTCTCACTCCGGGACAGCGGTGATAAAGAGTTTTGCTGGGGGGTGTCAAAGGGCCGAACATGACCGAGTACACGGTGACGTTCGTGGGGACGGGCGAGGAAATCACCGTCTCCGAGAAAGAGACGATTCTCTCGCGGTGTATCGAGGAGGGTATCGCCCAGGAGTACTCCTGCCGCGTGGGGATGTGCCTGGCCTGTTCGGCGGAGATCGTCGAGGGGTCGGTCACACAACCCGCCGCCCGCGGACTGACCGACCGGGAGCGGGAGACGTACGCACTGACCTGCATGGCGCGGCCGCAGTCGGACCTGACACTCGACCGCGGCAAGTACCCGCCCAGTATCGAGGGGGATGTCAGCCCGCAGGACGGCGAGCCCACACCTGCGGACGACTAGTAGGCAGTGAATACCGCTAACATATGTCCTGCTAGAAGGTCTGTAAATACCTTTAATATGTGCCTCAGATGGTGCCTGATAGAGAGCGGTGAAACCGCGAATGAAGGACAGGTCATATAAGCAAGTGGCCCCTATGTAGTAGTGACTACAGCGTCAGCGGACGGCCTTCGACGACTGATACACGCTTCCCCAACCATGACCAGCCGCGTATACAGACTTCACTCGACACTTGAACTGCCACTGGAAGACGCCTACGATTTCTTCGAGGATCCGGATCTTCCACCCGAGATCGCTGACATCGACATCACCCGTCGGAACAATACGCTCATCGTCAGCGCTGTCGCCAAGGACGACTCCATGAGCAAGTACACCCCGACGGCACAGCTCAAAGCCAGCGTCACGGAGAACCGGGTGTACGAGGAGGACCCCGACGAGATGGGGCCGCCCGGAGCCGCGAGTACCGGCAGCTCCGGCGGCGGGCCCCAGTGGGGCGCGCTCGAAGAGGAGGAGGAAGAAATCGAGTCCGAACTCGTCGAATACGCCTGTTTCAAGGGCGACCGCGAGACCGTGCTCCAGAACACCGCGCTCCAGTACGCGATGTTCGAAGTCCTGTGTGACATCGCGAAAGTCGCCGAAAAGGGGACGCTGACGGCGATTGCAGCGGTCGACGAGGAACTCGAAGCCGTCCGCATCGTCGATGGGGAAGAGCGACCCGCTGCGATAAACGTTGCAGAGGAGCCCCGCGACGGCGAGGAGGAAGAGGGCGTCAACTGGCGCGACAACGAGTTCATCTCGTAAGCCTGTCTCCGGTCGGTTTCTGTTTGCTATCCTGTTGTACGAGCTGGTGCCGTGAGTCGCCGGACTGCTCGCTTATCAGTGTCCTAACCGGCAATTGCAGGCAGGCTAGTGAACTACCCTACCCTACTCGCTCACGGCTTGCGCCGTTCGCTCCTTGAGGGTAGGGCTTCCTGCTTCCACGACGCGCTTTGCAGATACGGGTGTATCCACAGGGAGCGCAGTCTCCACAGGCGT